>NZ_CP092915.1:1211233-1816849 GCF_022557175.1 Mycolicibacterium sp. YH-1
ACCTGGCGTTGCATCCAGGGGTCTACGTACCGAAGAACGCTGAGCAGACCCTGTTCACGCGGACCGTCGCGACGTGGCTCTGGTCTGGGCGCCGAGGCGTCATCGCCGGGCGGGCTGCGGCGGCCCTGCACGGCGCGCGATGGGTCGACGACCCGACGCCGATCGAAGTGATTGCCGAACACACCCGCCCCCGACCGGGCGTCGTCGTGCACGAGGAACGGATCGCGCCCGATGAGATCGTCCGCATCGGCGAGATCCCAGTGACGTCGCTCGCGCGGACGGCGCTCGACCTCGGCCGACATCTCCCGCGCGACATCGCGGTGCCTCACCTCGACGCACTGGCCGCCGCGATCGGTGTGTCAGGCATCGAGGTGGCCGACCTACTTGAGCGGTACCGCGGCGCGAGGGGAGTCCGGCGTGCGCGAGAGGCACTGGCGCTGATGGACGGCGGCGCACAGTCACCGAAGGAGACGTGGTTGCGACTGCTGCTCATCGATGCGGGTCTACCCGCCCCGCGAACGCAGATCCGCGTCAGCGACGGTTTCCGTGAGGCGTTCATCGACATGGGATACGACGAGCCGATGGTGGGCCTGGACTACGAGGGCGCACACCACAGCACCAAGCGGACCCAGTACGTGCACGACATCTGGCGCGCCGAACTCATTGATCGCCAGGGCTGGATTGACCTCCGGGTCGTCGCCGAGCACAGCCGCCAGTTCATCCTGCACCGAGTCCGTGAGGCGTTCGCACGCCGCGGATTCACGCCGCCACCTTCGCCGAGATCTGCAGGGCGGTCGTAAATTCACGACGCGAGCGACGCTGGTGCAGAAGTCGCGGGGCCGCAGGACGCGGCTACTCGGCAGCGCGGGTCACGTACACGACCCGGGTGCCGAAGGCCAGGTCCTGAATCGAGCGGCGTCTGCTGTCGACTGCCACCCAGGCCAGCCCGATGGGCAGCACGACGCACGCGATGGCTCGCAGTAGCGCCGACACCACCGACATCCGCTCGGCGCGTCTGCCCACGACCCGCAGGCCCATGATCACCGCCCCTGCGGTGCAGCCCGAGACGGCCCAGCAGCCCGCGAGGTAGAGCACCGCGACACCGAACGTCACCGTGCTGGAGAACAGCACGCCGACCGCGGGGAAGCGAAACGCCGAGGGGTTCAGCGCTAGCGACGTGAGCACCAGCCCGACGTAGAGCATGCCGATGACAACCAACACCACGGCGAGGTCCACGACAGCTGCCACACCGCGGCTGACGATGCCGGCCCGGCGCGGTTCGTCATCGGGCCCGGGCGCGAAGCCGGTCAACGGGAACCCCTGTCGCGACCCAGGATTCGATCGACAATGCCAGCCACGGCGTCGTCGGCCCGCTCGCCCCCGCTGCGCACGTCGGACATGACATCCGCGGTCACGGTGCTGGTGGACTCCCGGATGATCGCCGGGAGGTCGATGCCCGCGACGACCTCGTCGGCCAACCCGATGAGATCGACGCGCTTGCGCACGAGTGCATTGATGTCGAACTCGTCGAGCACGAGTTCCACCAATTCGACGGCCACGGCGGCAATGGTGGCCTTCAGCGGTTCCAAGCCGTTCGCCACGACTTCCTCGCCTCGCCGCTCCAGAGCAGAGCGAGCATCGGCCAGCCGCGCTCCCACGAACGGCAGCCGCTCACACGCGCGGTAGGTCTCGGCTGCGACGCCCAGTGCTGTTATCGCGGTGCCGACGGCGACATTCGTCAGTGGGTGCTTGGCAATACCCGACAGGTCAGTCACGCGACTGCTTGGCTGGTGCCTTCTTGGCGGCGGCCTTCTTCGCGGGTGCCTTCTTGGCGGCGGCCTTCTTCGCCGGTGCCTTCTTGGCTGGTGCCTTCTTGGCCTCGCCATCGCCATCGGACTTCGATGCACCCTTGCGAGCCTTGACGCTGGCCTCCAACTTGGCGAGCAGGTCCGAGACGTCGTCGGTCTCGTCGAGGTTGGCGGGCTCCTGCTCCTCGGTCGCGAACGCCTCTCCGCCTTCGAGTTTGGCCTGCACCAGTTCGTGGAGCTGTTCCTGGTAGTCGTCGCGGAACTGGTCGGGGTGGAAGTCGGCGGTCATCGACTCGACCACCTGGCCGGCCATCTTCAACTCGGAGGGCTTGACTTCGACCTTCTGATCGAGGATCGGGAAGTCGGGGTCGCGGATCTCATCGGGCCACAGCAGCGTGTGGATCACCATGACGTCGCGCTTGCTGAAGTCCTTGACCCGCAACGCCGCCAGCCGCGTCTTGTTGCGCAACGCGAAGTGCACGATCGCCACCCGGTCGGTCTCGGCGAGCGTCTTGGCCAGCAGCACGTAGGCCTTCGACGACTTCGAGTCGGGTTCCAGGAAATAGCTCTTGTCATACATCAGCGGGTCGAGCTGATCGGCGGGAATGAACTCGACGACCTCGATCTCGCGGCTGCGCTCCTCGGGCAGCGTCGCGATGTCGTCATCGGTGATGATGACGGTCTGACCGTCGTCGGAGTCGTAGGCCCGCGCGATGTCGCGGTACTCCACGACCTCGCCGCAGACCTCGCACACGCGCTTGTACCGGATGCGCCCGTTGTCCTTCTCGTGCACCTGGTGGAACTTGATGTCGTGGTCCTCGGTCGCGCTATAGACCTTGACCGGGACGTTCACCAGCCCAAAGGCGACCGAACCCTTCCAGATGGAACGCATAGTTCAGTATTACCCACTTTGCTGGCCGCGTTGCAGCGCCGCGCGATCCGGCAAGTCGGCGCCGGCGCGCGCCACGGTCAGCGCCGACGCCAGCGCGGCCTCTCCCAGCACGTACTCCAATTCAGCGAGGTCGATGCGGGCCAGGGCTCTGCGCCGTTCGGCACCCAGCAGGCCCAGCGACCACAGCGCGTCGATGAGCCCCGTCATGAATGCGTCGCCCGCTCCGACGGTGTCGACGACCTGCACCGGACGCGCATCGACGCGGACCACGCCCGCGGCGCTCACGGCGAACGCTCCACGCTCGCCCATCGTCACCGCGACGATCGACGGCCCCAGCGCCTGCCACGCGGTCGCGATCTGCTCCGGTGTGCGGCCCGGGTCGATCCAATGCAGATCCTCGTCGCTGGCCTTGACCACGTCGGCCTTCTCGACCAGCCGGTCGATTCTGGCGATCGCCTGCCCGCGTTCGGTGATGAGCGCGGGCCGCACGTTGGGGTCATACGTGATGGTCGCCGCGGTTCGGTAGGCGTCCAACAGGGCGGCCGTGGCCAGGCATCCCGGGTCGAGGAACGCGGCTATCGATCCGGTGTGTGCCACCAGCGGTGGCGCGACCTCTGCGGTGCCCGACAGCCGCCAGTCGATATCGAACTCGTAGTCGGCCGCGCCCGCCTCATTGAGGTGCGCCATCGCGGTCGGCGTCCTTGTTGCCGTCCTGCTCCCCGAAACGAGCTGCACACCAGATGATTCGATGTACTCGGCGATGCGGTGCCCGCGGTCGTCGTCGGCGATGTGAGTGAGGAAGTCGACACCTCGCCCCAGCCTGCCCAGCCCGACCGCCACGTTGAGCGGGCTGCCTCCGACGTGCTCGCCCATCACCCGCCCGTCGTGCTCGACGATGTCGATGAGTGCCTCTCCGATGACCAGAGCGCGTTCGGTCATGACGACGCCTGCCCGACCAGGGCCTGCAGTGTCGCGCGGGCGCCGTGACGGTGCAGCGAGTCCAGCGCCCACAGGTATGCCTCGACGAAGCGTGGCTGCTGTGCGAGATCGCCGAACACGTCGGTGTCGGAGATGAACGCCGTCGGCTCCTGGACTTGCGACTTGGCCAGTGGCACCAGTGTTTCCGCGAGCTGGTCCTGCACGTCGATCGGCTCACCCTGTTCGTCGATGCCCTCGGCGTAGCGTGCCCAACTGGCGACGGTCGCCGCCGACATCGTGATGGGCGCACCGCTGCGCAGGTTCTCCCGGATCACGGGCAGAAGCCACTTCGGGATGCGATCCGACGAGCCGAAGCACAGCCGGACGATGGTGTCGCGCACGCCCGGGTTGGCGAACCGCTCGATCAACGTCTGCTTGTACTCGGGCAGGTCGACGCCGGGGACGGGTTTCAGTGTCGGCGTGCCCTCGGCATCCATGTACTGGCGCAGGAACTCGGCGAACAGCGGGTCGCGTGCCGCGTCGTGCACCAGGCGGTACCCGGCCAGATAGGCGAAGTAGCACAGGCACTGGTGGCTGGCGTTGAGCAGGCGCAGCTTCATCAGCTCGTACGGTGTGACGTCATCGACGATCAGCACGTCGACGTCCTCCAACGGCGGCCGCCCGCTTGAGAATGAGTCCTCGAGCACCCAGGCGGTGAACGGCTCCGCGGCGACCGGCCACTGATCCTCCACACCGAAGTCCGTTGCGAGGGAGTCGATCACCTCCGGCGACGTGACGGGAGTGATGCGGTCGACCATCGAGTTGGGAAATCTGGTGTGCTCGTTCATCCACTCGGCGAGCCCGGGATGATGCTGCTGTGCGTATGCGGTGAAGGCTTCGCGCGCGACGTCGCCGTTACCCTCGATGTTGTCGCACGACACGATGGTCGGTGAGGGCACACCGCGCTCCCGCCGTCGCGCGAGAGCCCGGGTGACCAGTCCGAACACGCCGTCGGGCGGTGCGGAGTCGATGGAGTAGCCGCCCTCGGTGATGGTCAGCGAGATGATGCGGGTGGCGGGTGCGGCCAGCATCTCGATGACGGACTCCGGGTCGTCGGGGGCGTATCGGTAGTCGATGATCGACCCGATCACGCGTGCGTCGCGTGTGCCGTCGGGGTTCTCGGTGACCAGTGTGTACAGGCAGTCCTGGGCGGCCATCACGTCGGCCATCCTGCGATCGGCGGGCATTACGCCGACGCCGCAGATGCCCCAGTCCTTGGCCTTGCCCTGCTGGAGCAACCGGTCGACGTACACCGCCTGATGCGCGCGATGAAAGCCACCCACCCCGAAATGGGCTATGCCGACACTGATTTCACCTCGGTCATACGTCGGCTTGACGATCGGGATATCGGCCAATGTCGCGTTGCTGAGCTTCATGACACCCTCACCACCGTCTTCACGCTACCCGGCACGAGATCGGTGTCGAGGGCCTCGGCGACGTTCTCGAGCGGGAACCGCGCCGTCACCATCGCGTCGAGGTCGACGCGTCCGGACGCGACCAGCGCGATCGCCGTCGGCCAGGTGTCGGCGTACCGGAACACACCCGTCAGCGTCAGCTCCCGGTTCTGGATCACCTGAGTCGGCAGCATCATCTCCTCGGCGCCCGACCCGACCAGGACGACGGTGCCCGCGGGTCGGACCGCACGGATTCCCGCGTTGACGGCGCTGGGTGCGCCGGATGCGTCGATGAACGCATCCACCTCGAGGTCGCCGAGGTCGCGGGTGGTCGGGTCGATCGCCGAGGTGGCGCCGAAGCTCAGCGCCCGCTCGCGGCGCGGGGCGTCGGGATCGCTCACGATGATCTCTGTCGCACCGTAGGCGCGAGCCAGTTGTGCGATGACGATGCCGATCGGGCCGGCACCGGTGATCAGTACCCGCGCGCCTGCGCCGAACGAGGCCTTGCGCACCGCGGCGATACCGACCGACAGCGGTTCGCACAGGGCGGCGGCCTCATCGCTGACGGTGTCGGGTACGGGATGCGCGAAGCCGGCACCGATGGTGACGTAGTCGCAGAAGGCGCCGTCGATGGGGGGCGTGGCGAAGAACTGCATGTGCGGGCACAGGTTGTAGTGGCCACGGCGGGTCTCGGTGCTATCGGGATCGGGCCGCTGCGGCTCGATGGACACGCGTTGTCCGATGCGCGCCGGATCCACTGACTCGCCGACGGCGACGATGGTGCCCGCCGCCTCGTGGCCGAGGACCAATGGCCCGTCGACGACGAAGCTGCCGACCCTGCCGTGCCGGAAGTAGTGGGTGTCGGACCCGCAGATCCCCACGGTCGCGACCTTGACCAGCACATCCCCAGGCCCCGGAGCCGGCACTGGGCGTTCCTCCATCTCGATGCGGCCCGGTTCGGACAGCACGGCGGTCCGCATCCGGTTAGGAATCGAGGGTGTTGTGTACGTCACACTAGGATGTTAGCGTGATGAGCATCTACACGCATCCATGAGCAAATGCTCACTATCGAAAAGGTAGAGCGCACACAGTGGCCCTGTCATCCGAAACGGCGAGCAAATCGACACCCGATGATTTGCGCCTGGCCCTGCGCGCCGCGACGTTGTACTACCTCGACGGTCTGACCCAGGCCGAGATCGCCGCCAAGCTCGGTGTCTCGCGACCGACGGCCGGGCGACTGGTCGCCCGGGCCAAGGCGAAGGGTCTGGTGCGCATCGAGGTCGTCGTCCCACCGACGATGAAGGACGACCTGCACGCCGAGGAGGAGCGACTCCTCGAGGAGCGCTACGGGCTGACCGAGGCCGTCGTGTCCGGGCACCTCGGTCGCGCATCGGCGGCGCTTCTGATGCGACGCCTCTCGGAGGACGACGTGCTCGGTTTCACCTGGGGGCCCGAACAGGTCGCCGCGGTCACCGCGCTGACCCCTGGTGTGGCGAGCTGCCGTGTCGTGGTGCAACTCGACGGCGCCATGTCCACCGCGCAGTACCAGACCGGCATGGAGTTCATCATCAGCCGTAGCGCAGACATGTTGCGGGCCAGTCCCATGCGCCTACCGGCCCCGCTGTACGCGGACGCCTCGACGGTGGTGTCGCTGCACAGCGACTCGGGAATCTCGCGCACGTTGGAGACCGGGCGCCGCGCCGACACAATGCTTTTCGGCGTGGGCTCCGCGTCCACCTCGACGACGCTGTTCGAGGGGAGCTTCCTGGACGTGCGGATGCTCGACGAGCTCGTTGCCCTCGGTGCGGTCGGAGAGATCGGCGGGCGGTTCTTCGACGCCGACGGTGCCGCGGTCGACACCGAGCTGGCCAGCCGGGCGGTATCCGTTCCGTTGGAGGACATCCGCGGATGTGAGAAGACGATCCTGGTGTGCAGCGGACCGCCGAAGTACGAGGCGACGCGTGCCGCGCTACGAGGCGGACTGGCCAAGCTGATCGTCTGCGATATCGATTGTGCACGTTGGCTATTGGATCAATGAGAGGCGGCTGTAAGTGAAAGCGAAACGAAGGGTGCTGCATCGACTCGCGGCGTGCGTCGCCGCTGTCGGTCTCACGTTCACCGCGGGCTGCGCTGGCGCCGGCAGCATGGGCTCCTCGGGGAACACCGTGACCATCGCATTGGTGTCGAACTCTCAGATGACCGACGCTCAGGCGCTCTCGAGCAGGTTCGAGGCCGAGAACCCCGATATCAAACTGCGTTTCGTGACGCTGTCGGAGAACCAGGCTCGTGCCAAGATCACCGCCTCCACCGCCATGGGTGGCGGCGAGTTCGACGTCGTGATGATCAGCAACTACGAGACGCCGCAGTGGGCCGAGAACGGCTGGCTGGTCAACCTCTCCGAGTTCGCGGCGAGGACGCCCGGCTATGACGAGGACGACTTCATTCCGTCGCTGCGGCAGTCGCTGTCCTATGACGGCTCGATGTATGCGGTGCCGTTCTACGGCGAGTCGTCGTTCCTGATGTACCGCAAGGACCTCATGGAGCAAGCAGGCATCACCATGCCGCGCGAACCCACCTGGCAGGAGGTCGCCGACGCCGCGAAGAAGCTCGACACCCCCGAAAGGGCCGGTATCTGCCTGCGCGGTAAGCCCGGCTGGGGCGAGGTGCTGGCGCCGCTGGACACCGTGATCAACACCTTCGGTGGGCGCTGGTTCGACGAGGAGTGGAACGCACAGCTCACCAGCCCGGAGGTCGAGCGGGCCGTGCAGTTCTACGTCGATACCGTCCGATCGGTCGGCGAACCCGGCCCCGCGACAAGCGGTTTCAACGAGTGCGCGACGCAGCTCGCGCAGGGCCAGGTCGCGATGTGGTACGACGCCACTTCCGCGGTGTCGGTGCTGGAGAACCCGGATTCCAGCACCGTGGTGGGCAAGATCGGCTATGCCTTCGCCCCGAAGGTGGAGAAGGCCAAGCCGGGCTGGCTCTACAGCTGGGCGTTGGGCATCCCCAAGAGCAGCGAAAACCAGGAGGCCGCATGGAAGTTCATCTCCTGGATGACCAGCAAGGAGTACCTGAAGATGGTCGGGGAGACCCTCGGCTGGGAGCGGGTGCCCCCGGGTAGCCGGCTCTCGACCTACGAGATTCCCGAGTACAAGAAGGCCGCCGCCGCATACGGCCCGCTGACGCTGGAGTCGATCGAGGCGGCCGACCCGGACAAGCCGACCGTCCAACCGGTGCCCTACACCGGAGTTCAGTTCCTGGCCATCCCCGAGTTCCAGGATCTCGGCACCAGGGTCAGCCAGCAGATCAGCGCTGCCATCGCAGGCCAGAAGACGGTGCCCGAGGCGTTGGCTCAGGCGCAGAAGTACGCACAGGTCGTCGGCGATACGTACAAGGAGAAGTCATGACCACTCTGAACGCATCGGAGCAGCGCGCCGCCGAACAGGACTCCGAGCACGTCGCGCGGATCAAACAGAAACAGGACCCTGGCGTCTCCCGGGCGGAGGGGTGGCGCCTGCGGGGGCCGCTGCTACCGGCGCTGATCTTCATGATCGTCGTCACCCAGATCCCGTTCCTGTTCACGCTGTACTACTCGACGCTGTCGTGGAACCTGGTACGGCCGGGTAGCAGTAAATTCGTCGGGCTCAAGAACTACCTCGACGTCATCCAGGACAGCACGTTCTGGCAGGTCGCCCTCACCACGGTCATCCTCATCGTCGGCACCGTCCTGATCTCGGTGATCCTGGGGCTGCTGCTGGCGCTGCTGCTGGACCGGGCGTTCCTCGGCCGCGGTATCGTCCGGACGCTGCTCATCACGCCGTTCCTCATCACACCCGTTGCGGGAGCGCTGATGTGGAAGACCGCGATGCTCGATCCGGTGTACGGCATCGTCAACTGGGTGCTCAAACCGTTCGGCCTCGGGGGAATCGACTGGGTGAGTCAGTTCCCGTTGACCTCGGTGATGATCAACCTGGTCTGGCAGTGGACGCCGTTCATGATGCTGCTGATTCTGGCCGGTCTGACCTCGATGCCGCGTGACCAGCTGGAGGCGGGCAGGGTCGACGGAGCCACCGGCTTCCAGTTGTTCAGGGAGCTGACGTTGCCGCATCTGCGCCGGTTCATCGAGCTGGGCACGGTGCTGGGGGCGATCTATCTGGTCAACACGTTCGACGCGATCTACATGATGACGCAGGGCGGTCCGGGTACGGCGAGTGCCAACCTGCCGTTCTACATCTACCAGCGTGCGTTCCTCGGATTCGACATCGGCCAGGCCGCGGCCATGGGCGTCATCGTCGTCATCTTCACCATGATCATCGCCAGCTTCGCGCTTCGGTTGATCTTCAAATCATTCACCGGCAAGGAAGAGGCCGCCTGATGACTACTACTGAAGCAGCTGCGCCCGTGGCAGACGCGCCGGTCGCGAAGCGAAAGGTCAAGCGCCGCAGGTTCGATGCCTGGGGCGTGGTCGCCTGGATCGTCGGCCTGGGCTTCTTCTTCCCGGTGTTCTGGATGGTGCTCACGTCGTTCAAGCAGGAGGTCGACGCCTACACCCCATCGCCGAAGTTCTTCTTCACACCCACCCTGGATCAGTTCCGGGCGGTTTTCGATCAGGGTGTCGCCACCGGCCTGCTGAACTCGTTGTTCGCCACGACCGCATCGACCATCCTGGTGCTGCTCCTCGGTGTTCCCGCGGCGTTCGCATTGTCGCTGCGGCCGGTCCGCAAGACCCAGGATGCGCTGTTCTTCTTCATGAGCACCAAGATGCTGCCGATTGTCGCGGCGATCGTCCCCCTGTACGTGATCGTCTCCAATATCGGTCTGTTGGACAATATCTGGGCGCTCGTCATCCTGTACACCTCGATGAACCTGCCCATCGCGGTGTGGATGATGCGGTCGTTCTTCCTCGAGGTGCCCGGTGAACTGCTCGAGGCCGCCAGCCTGGACGGTGCCAGTCTGTGGCGTGCGGTGCGTGAGGTGATCCTGCCGCTGGTGTCGCCGGGAATCGCGGCGACCGCATTGATCTGCGTGATATTCGCCTGGAACGAGTTCTTCTTCGCGGTCAGTCTTACCGCGGTGCAGGCCCAGACGATGCCCGTGTTCATGGTCGGCTTCATCGCCGGCGAGGGCCTGTACTGGGCCAAGTTGTGCGCAGCGGCCACCATGGCCGCTCTGCCGGTGATCCTGGCGGGCTGGGTAGCGCAGAACAAGCTGGTCCGCGGCCTGTCCTTCGGCGCCATCAAGTAACCAGAGCACTTCGAGCCAAAAGTACTGAAAGGTAATCACAATGGCCGCAATCACCTACCGCAACGCCTCGTGCATCTACGAGAGTTCGGACAAGCTCGCCGTCGACTCGCTCAACCTCGACATCAAGGACGGTGAGTTCGTCGTCCTGGTCGGCCCGTCCGGCTCGGGCAAGAGCACCGCGCTGCGGATGCTGGCCGGCCTCGAGGACATCGACGAGGGCAGCATCGAGATCGGCGGTAAGGACATGACCGGCGTGCCGTCCAAGGACCGCGATATCGCGATGGTGTTCCAGAATTACGCGCTGTACCCGAACAAGACCGTCGCCGAGAACATGGGCTTCGCGCTCAAGCTTCGGGGCGTCTCCTCGGATGAGCGGCGCCGCAAGGTCGAGGAGGCCGCCAAGATGCTCGACCTCACCGAGTTCCTGGACCGCAAACCAGCCAAGCTCTCCGGTGGTCAGCGCCAGCGCGTGGCGATGGGACGTGCCATCGT
The DNA here is from genome assembly GCF_022557175.1 of Mycolicibacterium sp. YH-1. Next base: position 1,222,042 of record NZ_CP092915.1, read on the forward strand.
GCGTGAGCCGCAGGTGTTCTGCATGGATGAGCCGCTGTCCAACCTCGACGCCAAGCTGCGAGTGCAGACCCGTACCGAGATCGCCGCCCTGCAGCGCCGGCTGGGCACCACCACCGTCTATGTCACCCACGACCAGGTCGAGGCCATGACAATGGGCGACCGGGTGGCGGTGCTCAAGAACGGAAAGCTGCAGCAGTTCGCCTCGCCCGCAGACCTTTACGACAAGCCCGCCAACGCGTTCGTGGCGGGCTTCATCGGCTCGCCCGCGATGAATCTGGTGACGGGGCAGATCGTCAGCACCGGCGTGAAGATCGGTGAGGACTCCACCCTGCAACTCGAGCGCGACCAGTTGGCGCTTTTGCAGGACGCCGGTCTGTCCGAGGTCACTGTCGGCATTCGGCCCGAGCACCTCGAGGTGTCCGACGGCGGTGGCATCGACGTCGTGATCGACCTCGTCGAGGATCTCGGCAGCGAAACCTACCTGTACACCCACGCCAGCCCCGGTGTGCACCTGGTGGCGCGATCGTTGTCCCGCACGCCGGCCCGCCTCGCCGAGACCGTGGAACTGCGCAAGAAGCCCGAGGGTGTCGTGCACATGTTCAATCCGGACACCGGTGAGCGCATCGGCTGACGTGCCACCTGAGTTGCGGCTCCGCGCACCAACTCCCGGCCTGCTGGCGCTGCCATGGGACCGTCCGCTGGAACGGTGGCTGGTGCCCGACGTCGCGCTGCGTGATATCGCGGTGGGTCCGAGTCGCCACCTGGTGAAGTTCGTCGAGGCCGACGGTCATCTCTGGGCGGTCAAGGACATGCCGCCGCGGGTCGCGGTCAAGGAGTACGACGTGCTGCGTCGGCTCGAGGAGATGGGGCTGCCGGCCGTGCGTGCCGCCGGTCTTGTGCTGCAGCCCGAGTTCGAGACGGCGATCCTGCTGACTCGCTATCTGGAGGGTTCGTGGCAGTACCGCCGGCTGTTCATGCGGCTGCCTCCTGATCAGCCCAAGCACAGGGCGCGGCTGCTGGACGCGATGGCCGGGCTGCTGGTGGAGCTGCATCGCCACGGAGTGTTCTGGGGCGATTGCTCATTGGCGAACACGCTGTTCTCGCGGGACGGTCAGCTGCTGCAGGCATGGCTCGTCGATGCCGAGACGTCCGAGGTGCATCCGTCCCTGAGTCGCGGTCAGCGTCGGCACGACCTCGAGATCCTCGTGGAGAACGTGGCGATGGGCATACTCGACATGGCCGAGCGGCTCGAGCAGCCGGAGGCGTTGCACCACACGCTGATTGCCGAGGCGGAGCAAGTGCAGGTCCGGTACGAGACGTTGTGGGATCTGCTGCACGCCGCACCCGTGCTGGACTTCACCGACCGTTACCGCGTCGAGGGCACCATCCGGGCGCTCAACGACCTCGGCTTCGTGGTCGATGAACTCTCGCTGCAACCCGACAGCGCCGATCCGAGCCGGCTCCGCGTGCACGTCGCCGTGGGCGACCGTCGGTACCACGCGCGGCATCTGCGGGATCTCACCGGATTGGACGTGGGGGAGGGGCAGGCTCGCATCCTGCTAGGCGATCTGCACGCGTATCAGGCGCAGCTGTGCCTCGAGGCCGGACACGACGTCGACGAGTCGACCGCCGCGCGGCTGTGGGTCATCGAGGTGGTGACCCCGACCGAGCAGTTGGCACACGCCGCGTTGGGCCACGCCGGTACACCGATCCAGGCCTACTGCGATCTGCTGGAGGTGCGTTGGCTGTTGAGCGAGAGGGCCGGCCACGACGTCGGCACCTCCAGAGCGCTTGCCGCGCTGGCACGCGACGGCATACCCGTGGACTCCGCGGCGAAGTTGGCGATCGCCGAGATTCCGACACAACCGTTCGCGGTGCTGTCGGAAGACGACGACGGCGACTGACGATCAGGTGACGGGTTGCTCGGCCGGGTTGAGGCCGAAGGGGAGGTCGGGACTGACGCCGGAGGGTGCGTTGGTGAAGATCTGCGACGAACTGGTCCGGCAGTTGCTGTCCATCGGGGTCTGGTCGCCCGAGCAGTACGGCACCAGATCTTGCGGGTCGGCACCGGCCACCGGCGCTGCCAGTAGCGCTACCCCACTCAGGAGCAGTGCCGCCAACGCGCGCTTTCCCACCTGGTGAATGCTACTCCGGACATACTGGATGGGTGGAGCGTTGCGGGCGGGTGAAACTGACCAACCCCGACAAGGTGCTGTATCCCGCCACTGGCACCACGAAGGCCGAGATCTTCGAGTACTACGTCACCATCGCCGAGGTGATGCTGCCGCATATCGCTGGGCGCCCGGTCACCCGCAAGCGCTGGCCCAACGGTGTCGGACAGCCGGACTTCTTCGAGAAGCAGCTCGCCTCGTCGGCACCCGAGTGGCTGGACCGTGGCTCGGTCACACACAAGTCAGGAACGACCACCTATCCGATCATCGACAGCCAGGAGGGGCTGGCCTGGATCGCGCAACAGGCGGCGCTGGAGGTGCACGTGCCGCAGTGGCGGTTCGTCGGCGCGGGCGGGCGAAGCGGGGTGGGAGATGACAAAGACACGCCAGGCGACGCGACGCGCATCGTGTTCGATCTGGACCCCGGGGAGGGTGTGACGTTCCGTCAACTGTGCGAGGTCGCGCACGAGGTGCGTGGTTTCATCACCGACATCGGTCTGACCACGTACCCGCTGACCAGTGGGAGCAAGGGCCTGCACCTCTATGTGCCGCTTGCAGACCCGGTGAGTTCGCGTGGCGCATCGGTGCTGGCGAAGCGCATCGCCGTGCAGCTCGAGCAGGCGATGCCCAAACAGGTCACGGCGACGATGACCAAGAGCCTGCGCACCGGCAAGGTGTTCCTCGACTGGAGTCAGAACAGTGCCGCCAAGACCACCATTGCGCCGTACTCGATGCGCGGTCGCGACCAACCGACAGTGGCGGCGCCGCGGACCTGGGAGGAGATCGAGGACCCCGACCTGAGGCACCTGCGCTTCGAGGAGGTGCTGGCGCGCGTCGAGCGTGACGGCGATCTGCTGGAGGGGCTGGACGAAAGTGCGCCGCTACCAGACAAACTCACCACCTACCGGGGCATGCGAGACGCGGGCAAGACGCCCGAGCCGGTGCCGCGCGAATCGCCTGTAACCGGCAATGACAACACGTTCGTCATCCAGGAACACCATGCTCGTCGGCTGCACTACGACTTCCGGTTGGAGCGCAACGGCGTGCTGGTGTCATGGGCGGTGCCCAAGAATCTGCCCGAGACCACCTCGGTCAATCACCTCGCCGTGCACACCGAGGACCACCCGCTGGAGTACGCCACCTTCGAGGGATCGATTCCCAAGGGGGAGTACGGCGGTGGTGAGGTCATCGTCTGGGACTCAGGGACGTATGAGACCGAGAAGTTCCGGGACCCCGGGGTCGACGGCGAGAGCGTGGACGGTAAGAAGGGCGAGGTCATCGTCACGCTGCACGGGTCGAAGATCGAGGGTCGCTACGCGCTGATCCAGACGGGTGGCAAGAACTGGCTGGCCCACCGGATGAAGGAGCAGCCGGCCGCCGCATCGGAGGGCAGGAGCGCAGCGACCGGGGATCGGGCACAGCAGGACCTGGCCCCGATGCTCGCGACGCACGGCTCGGTGGAGAGGCTGACGCCGATCGTGTGGGCATTCGAGGGCAAGTGGGACGGGTACCGGCTGCTGGTCGACGCCAATCACGGTGAGCTGCAGCTGCGCTCGCGACGCGGCCGAGACGTCACGCACGAGTATCCGCAGCTGCGGGCATTGGCCGCCGATCTGGCCGACCATCACGTCATTCTCGACGGTGAGGTGGTGGCTCTCGATGAGGCGGGGGTCCCGAGCTTCGGCTTGATGCAGAACCGCGGCCGCTCCGACAGCAACATCGAGTTCTGGGCCTTCGACATCCTCCAGCTCGACGGACGATCGTTGTTGCGGGCCAAGTACTCCGACCGTCGCAAGCTGCTCGAGACGCTCGCGCAGGGCGGCGGACTGATCGTGCCCGAGCAGCTGCCCGGTGACGGACCCGCGGCGCTGGAGTACGCCCGCGAGCACCGGTGGGAGGGCGTGATCGCCAAGAAACGCGACTCCACCTATCAGCCGGGCCGACGTTCGCAGTCGTGGATCAAGGACAAGCTCTGGCGCACACAGGAAGTCGTGATCGGCGGATGGCGGGCCGGCGAGGGCGGCCGGACCAGCGGCATCGGCGCGCTGCTGGTCGGTGTTCCCGAGGACGACGGGCTGCACTTCGCGGGACGTGTCGGCACGGGCTTCACCGACAAGGACCTTGCCAAGCTCAAGAAGACGCTGGCGCCGTTGCACACCGACGAGTCACCGTTCACCAAGCGACTCACCGGCCCCGATGCCAAGGGCGTGACATTCGTGCGGCCAGAACTGGTGGGGGAGGTGCGCTACAGCGAGCGGACGACCGATGGTCGGCTGCGGCAGCCCAGTTGGCGCGGTATGCGACCGGATAAGAGCCCCGACGAGGTGGTGTGGGAGTAGTTCTGGGCCGGTGGAGTTCCTGGACCTACGACAGATCGATTGCAACGGAGCGTATTTCCCGACGAGATCTGACATCGAGCTTGGCAAAGATGTGACTCAAGTGCCACTCCACGGTCCGGGGACTGATGAACAATTGAGCAGCGATCTCTGAGTTGGTGTGGCCTTCGCGCACCAATCTCGTTATGTGACGTTCCTGCGTCGTCAACGTGATGGCAGAGCCTTTCACGGGCTGGTTAACCGTCACGCCTGCTGCGGCGAGTTCACGACTCGTCCTCGACGCGAAGCCGTCGATGCCCATTTCCTCGAACAGGTCGTAGGCGGTGCGCAGTTGGGTGCGGGCCTCGGCTCTGCGATTGCCCCGTCGTAGCCATTCGCCATAGACAAGATGGGCACGCGCCAAGAACACGGCGACTGGGCTCTTCTGCAAGTGAACGATAGCCTCAAGGAAGTCGTCGTTGGCACTCGCTCCGTCGTTGACCAGAGCCCTGGAGCGGGCTGCCACGCCAAGGGCGGTTGGGGTACCGCTCGCGTCTGTCCGCTCGACCAGTCGCGCCAGCGCGTCCTTGGCAATCACGTTCTCACCGCACCGCGTCGCACCTTCGATCAACTCAGGCAATAGGTAGCCGACGAGTCCGAAGTCGTCGTCGTCGAGGCCAGACAGGCTAGCGTGTACGGCTTTTGAGTAGTTGCCTAGCCCGTTGTGCAGGATGGCCACGGCGTAGTGCGTCACCGTGACCTCGTTACCCTCGCCTCGAGCTGACGCGCCGGCGATGGTCGTCCTCGCGGACTCGAGGCAGAGTTTCTTCTGGCCGCGGTACGCAGCGATGTAGGGTTCCAGAGATGTCTGTGGAACGGCACCGGTGGCGGTTGTAATCGCATCCGCCTCCTCCAAAGTGGCTGCGACGGTGGCGATGTGGCCGGTGCCGACACATAGACCGGCATACGTCCACAATGCGATCGGCAGCATCGTCAATTCGCCTGCGACGCGCAGCTTGTTTAGCTGCCGGACGGTCAGCAGGTTGTACGCGTCCTGATCGAAGAGGTCCAAGCACACCCGGTTGGTGATGTTGTGCCATCTGGGATCAACGGCGTCGTCGTCCTCCTTCAAGAATTCGGCGATCGCGTGTTTAAGCAAGCCTGCGGCCGCAACATACCCGTCGGTGTATCGAACGATGAGGCCGTCCAGGAGGAGATCCATCGCCGTCGGTGGGCCCACGGCAGGCGGTGCGCGCTTCGCCTCGTGAGCCACGTCGGCCGGCCAGAAGGGCTCGCTGCCGGAGGACCGGCCCACAATCATCGAGTACATGAATGCCTCGAGATAGGTCTCCCGCGCCAACCCGGCGTCGATCGGCGCGAGTCGTCGGGCAGCGGCGAGGAGCAAGGGGGGCCCGTCGCGGCCGCGTCGCGCGGCGAATGCCATCTTTGCGCGTAGAAGATCGACATGCGCGCTGGTCAATTCGTCGTCCGCGAGTTCGGCAGCTTGTTCGAGCATTCGCGCGGTCGCATCCAACGCGCCCGCATCGAGTTCGGCCTGTGCAGCCCGCAGGGCCCGGCCAGCCCGCTGGTCCGGATCCGGTGTCGCTCCGACGGCCTGCACAAGAAACGCGGCGGCCGCTGCGGTGCCGCCGCGCGCTCGTGCCTGCTCGGCGGCCAGTTCCAGATCGGTGGCGAGTTGCTCGTCGGCGGTACTGGCGGCATGTGCACGATGCCACGTGCGGTGATCAGCGGCGCGCGGATCGATGATCGTCTGAGCCAGGGCTTCGTGGACGCGCCTGCGCTCGGCGAGCGTGGCGTTGCCGTAGATGGCCGATCGGACCAGAGGATGCCGAAATCGCATACGGCCGTTCAGGGACACCAGTCCGGCATTTTCGGCGGGCTCTGCCGCGTCCACGTCGATTCCCAAACTGCGTGCGGCCGCCCACAGCCAGGACGATTCGCCGGTCGGCTCGGCGGCGGCAATCAGCAGCAGTGTGCGAGTGGGTGATGGCAGCTTCCGAAACTGTTGAAGGAAGGTGTCTTCGATGCGCCCGGATATCGATCTCGCCCGGGCGAGCCCGTATCCGCCTGCCAGCTCGCCAGGGGTCAGCGCGCGATGCAGCTCTAGGATGGGGAGCGGGTTTCCGCCGGACTCGGCGATGATGCTGTCACGAGCACGGTCAGTGAGTCGCCCAGGCACCACGGCGCCGAGGAGGGCGCGCGCGTCCGAGACAGTCAAGCCGTGCAACACCAGCTCGGGCAGGCCTGCCATCAGGTCGAGGGGGCGTCGTGATCCGAACACCATGACAACCCGGTCCGCCAGGAGGCGACGCGCCGCAAATGTCAGCGCACTCATCGACGCTCGGTCGATCCAATGAGCGTCGTCGATGACGCAGGCTGTGGGCTGTTGCGCGCCGGCCTCCGCCAACAAGGTCAGCACTGCGAGCCCGACGAGCAGTTGATCCGGAGCCCCGACGCCGTCGGCGAGGCCCAACGCGACCTGCAAGGCCTTGCGTTGCGGGCCGGGTAGACGGTCCAGTAGGCCGACGAGCGGGGCGCACACCTGTTGGAGGCCGGCGTACGCCAACTCCATCTCGGACTCCGCGCCGTGGCTGTGGATCACCTGGAGTTCCGGCGCGTGACTCAGCACCGAATCGATCAGCGCGGTCTTACCGATACCGGCTTCTCCACGCACGATCAACACACCGCTGCGGCCTGTTTGCGCTTCACTCAACAGTCCGGCGAGGTGCTGTTGCTCGGGTGTGCGACCCAGCAAGACGCCACCCGGTACGGCCACGCGCATGGCAGTCATGGTGGCACGAAGTCAAGACCTGCACACAGCATCGCGCACCGCGGCGGCGACGAAACCCCAGGGGTTTTCCCGGGGTGGGCCGGCGTGCGCCGGTGTTTCACTCGACGCGATGGTGATCACGACAGTGAGGAACGCGCATGACAGCGCTCAGGGGCAGCATCGGTAAGCAGAAGGTAACTGTTCGGGAGGCCACGATCGATCTTCTCCGGACGCATGGTCTGAGCACGTGGTTTGGCAACCCGGGATCGTCTGAGTTGACGCTTCTCGAAGACTTTCCCTCCGACTTCCGCTACGTGCTGGGTCTGCAGGAGATGGTGCCGGTCGGGATGGCCGACGCCTATGCGCAGATCACCGGCCGCCCGGCGATCGTCAACCTGCACACCGCGCCGGGTCTCGGCAACGCCCAGGGAGCCCTCTACAACGCCTATATCAACAAGACGCCCTTGATCGTCACGGCCGGCAATCAGCGCCGCGACTTGCAGAACCAGATGTGTCTGCTGACCAACGTCGACGCGACCAACGTGCCCAAGCCGTTCGTGAAGTGGTCTGCCGAGCCGGCTATTGCCAGTGAAGTCCCCGCGGTGCTGGCCCGCGCGATCCATATCGCCAACACTGCTCCTCGCGGGCCGGTGTTTGTGTCACTTCCCATGGACGACATGGCCGTTGAGCTCACCGACAAGCAGTCTTCGGACATCGATGTGGTCCGCACCCGAACCGTCACTCACGCAGTCGGATTCCCCGACGAGGTGGCCGCCGACATCGCTGCCCGGCTCAATAAGGCGAAGTCGCCGGCGATCATCGTGGGCGGCGACGTCGAACGCTTCGGTGTCTGGGAGGCGGTGATCGCCTTGGCCGAACGCACCCAGTCGATCGTGCTGACCGCGCCGCTGACGGGACTGTCCGGCTTCCCCGAGAATCATCCGCTGTATCACGGCAGCCTTCCACCGGGTGCAGGTTGGATTTCGAAGGCCTTGACCGGCCGGGACCTCGTCGTCGTGATCGGCGCACCGGTATTCCGGTACTACCCCAAGATCGCGGGCCCTTACCTGCCCGAGGGCACCAGCCTGATCCACATCACCAACGACCCAGACGAAGCCGCCCGAGCACCGGTCGGTGACGCGATCGTCGCAGACCTGCGTGCTGCCGCAGAAGCCGTGCTGACGCATGTCACGCAATCGACGAGAACTGGGCCGGATCCGCGCGATCCGGTCAACGACCCAGGCAGCGTGACCGCGCCGTTGTCACCGGAGGTCCTATGGTCCACCGTCGGCCTGCGTCTGCCCGCGGACACACTGCTGGTGACCGAGGCAGGTAGCAATGAGTTCCCGATCGGTGCGTGTGTGCGGCCGGGGCATCCGTTCTCCCATCTCACCGCCGCTGGCGGAGGCCTCGGCTTCGGGCTGCCCGCCGCGGTCGGAGCGCAACTGGCTGCACCCGACAGACCGGTGGTTGCCGCCATGGGCGACGGTTCGATGCACTACGCGATCACGTCTCTGTGGACCGCCGCGCACTACGGCATCCCGCTGACCATCGTCGTGGCATCCAACTCCGAATACGGAATCCTCAAGGAATTCGGCGTCATCGAACACACCTCTGGCGTCCCCGGACTCGACCTGCCCGGCCTGGACATCGTGGCCACCGCCCGCAGCTACGGCGTCGACGCCCACGAAGCAAAGACCACCGACGACGTGGCCGAGCTCCTCAACGCCGGAATCGCCGACCGCGACCGACCCACTCTGATCAACGTCACCACGACGCCGGTCGACGCCTAGAAGGGCATTGCCGAAATGAGCACTGACACAGCAGGAAACGCCGTTGCAGCTGATGCCTCACTCATCGACTCGTTCAGCAGGGCAGTGGCCGGTCGCGCGGAACTCGTCACCGACGAAGCGGTCCTGACCGAGCGCGGCCACGACTTCTGGGGCTTCGGTGGAACCGCCGGTCTGCTGTTGCGTCCCGCCGGCCGCGACGAGATCGCCGCCATCATGCGGGTCGCCAACGAACACCACGTTGCGGTGGTCCCCAGGGGTGGGGCGTCGAACTGCTCGGCCGGGATGATGCCTGCCGCCGACCGAGTTCTGCTGGACCTTTCGGGGCTCGACCAGATCCTCGAGATCGACGTCGACAAGCGGCGCGCCCGAGTCGAACCAGGTGTCATCAACTCCGATCTGCAAGAGGCGCTTGCGCCGCACGGGCTGTGCTTCTCGCCGGACCCCGTGTCGGCGCATCTAGCGACAGTGGCGGGCAACATCATCGAAAATGCCGGTGGCCCTCACGCATTGAAGTACGGCGTGACCTACAACCACGTCCTATCCGTGGACATCGTTCTCGCGGACGGGTCCACGGTCATGCTCGCTGCCGATGACGCCGGACCAGACCTCCTTGGCGTGCTCATTGGATCCGAAGGCACACTCGGGATCATCGTTGAGGCGACAGTCGCATTGCGCCCCCTCCCGGAGGTGACGCACAGCCTGATGGGAGCGTTCGCCTCCGCCCGCGCTGCGGCAGACACCGTTGCCGCAGTCATTGCGTCTGGGGTCGTCCCTGCTGCAGTGGAATGGCTGGACCGACAGGGCATCGCCGGGCTGCAGCAGTTCTACGACACCGGTTACCCGCTGGACGCCGACGCGATCGTGCTGATCGATGTCGACGGCACCAGCGTCGAGGTCGAGCGAGATCAGCCGATCGTGGAGAAGGTGTTGCGGGAGCGAGCCACTGAGGTCCGTATCGCCGAGGACGAGAAGTCACGCACCGCCCTCTGGTACGGCCGACTGAACGCACCCAATTCGGTGAAGCAGAGCGGCAAGGGTTTCTTCATCGGCGACGTCACCGTTCCGCGACAACACATTCCCGAAATGCAGGAAGCAATCCAAGCCGCGGCGGCCCGGCACGCCGACGGACTTCTCTTCATCGCGGTGACCGGGCACGCTGGCGACGGCGACCTTCACCCCACCACGTTCTTCGAAAAGGACAACCCCAAGGCAGCGTCGGCGTTGGAGGCAGCGAACAACGAGATCATCGAAGCTGCACTGAATTTGGGGGGCACGATCACCGGCGAGCACGGAGTCGGCACCGAGAAGCGACAGTTCATGACCAAGCGCTTCACGCCGGTGGAGATCGCGGCGCAACGCGCCATCAAGACGGCCTTCGACCCAGCAGGTCTGCTCAATCCCGGCATCATGCTGCCCGATCTCTCGCCTGACGAACCGGACGTGCGTACGTTCGGCCGCGCCGTTCACGACACACTTCGCGGGGACCCGAAGTCTCTGCCCGCCAAAGCGCTCACGACAGGGGACAACACCGACATCGCCGTCAATCTCGGCAATCTCAGCCTGGTCGTCGGCGCCGAGGCCACCGTAGATCAGATCAATCGCTACCTGGAACAGCACTCAGTGGCGTGCGCCGCCATCCCCGGCAGCGGCGGGGATCGCACGATTGGCGAGGTCGTGGCCACTGCGACCGGCGACGAGAGGATCGAGATCCGTCACGGTCTACTGGGCGCCGACGTCACCGTCGTCGACGGCCAGGCACCAGCACGCTTTGGTGGAGAGAACATGAAGGACGTGGCTGGTTACGACACCAAACGGCTGTACATCGGAGCGCACGGGGCATTCGGAGCGCTGAAGACACTCATCTTCAAGATCGCGGTCAAAGTTTGAAGATGGCAAAACGATTCACGCATGGATGACAACCGATCATCGTCCAATTGCCATTGAGCAGCATCGTCTCACCTCGCGTGAGGCGAGGTTCTGGTCGCACGCACGCGCTCACGTCTGCACGGCTAACCGGAAGGCCTGAACTGGCAAGACGAATACCGGGCACTTCGAATACTGCATCTCCGCCAGTTGTGTGGGAGTAGACGTCAGTGGCCGAGGCGGTCCTGAACGCCCCGCGACGCGTCATATCCCGTCGTGAGCCAATACACCGTGCGGTCGAGAACGGGGACGATCTCTGCGATGTCGAGTTCCCCCGCTGAGAATCGGCCCAGGAGGCCGTAGATCACCGTGGACAGTATGGCCTCGAGGTCGCGAACGAATTCCTCGTCGACGTCGGCGAGTACCCCCATGAAGGATGGAACGGTGATGTCGAGGCCCCGACGGAAGAGTTCCTGACCGCCTGAGGCGGCCCTCGCGCGGAAGAACGCCGTGAGCATCGCCGGATGGTCCTCCCACGGTTCGAAGATCGAGCGCAGCAGGCGCATCATCCCCTCGTATACCGACTCGCCGGGCGGAGGAGATTGGTGCACCAAGCCGGCGTACCGGTGTTCGTCCATCCAGCTGTGCAGCGCGGCAAGGATCAGCTCGTCGCGGGTTGAGTAGCGCTTGTAGATGGTGGCGAGCGAGGTCCGGGCGCGGCGCGCGACCTCGCGGAGTTGAACCGCGTCATATCCCTCGGTTTCGAGCAGTGCCGCGACGATGTCGAGAATCCGGTCGCGTTGCGCACCTGTGTCAGCGCGGCTCGCTTCGGCACTGACCATCGTCGAGACACCCCCTTGCCGATCGTGAGTAACAAGGTTACCGTACCGGGGTGTAACACGGTTACTCAGGTCACATCGCCCTTTGGGTGTGACGACTGCAACGGAGCGAGGATCGATGGGTTCACTAGACGGCAAGGTCGCCTTCATTACGGGAGTGGCGCGTGGTCAGGGGCGCAGCCACGCCGTTCGCCTGGCCTCGGAAGGCGCCGACATCATCGGTGTCGACATCTGCGCCGACATCCCGTCCAACGGCTATCCGATGGCCAACCGCGGCGAACTCGACGACACGATCGCGATGGTCGAGCAAGCGGGCGGCAAGATGCTCGGTGCGGTGGCCGACGTCCGCGATTTCGCCGCGGTGAACGACGCGCTCAGCGCAGGCGTCGGGCACTTCGGGCGCCTCGACATCGTGTGTGCCAATGCGGGTATCGCGACTATGGCGTTCCGCGAATTGACCATCGAGGAAGAACTCGAGCAGTGGACCGACGTGCTTGACGTCAACCTGGTGGGGGCGTTCCACACCGCGAAGGCGGCCATTCCCCACCTGCTCGCCGGCCGGCGCGGGGGATCGATCGTCTTCACCAGTTCGACCGCGGGCCTGCGAGGCTTCGGCGGTCTGCAGGGCGGGGGACTCGCGTACGCCGCATCGAAGCACGGCATTGTCGGACTCATGCGGACGCTGTCCAATGCGCTTGCCCCCGAGAGCATCCGGGTGAACACCGTGCATCCGACAGCGGTCAACACCATGATGGCGACGAATCCGGCGATGACGTCGTTCTTGGAGAACTATCCCGACGGCGGGCCGCACCTGCAGAACCCCATGCCGGTCGGGCTCCTCGAACCGGAGGACATCAGCGCGGCGATCGCCTACCTGGTCTCCGACGCCGCCAAGTACGTCACCGGAGTGACGTTTCCGGTCGACGCCGGATTCTGCAACAAGCTGTGACCGCGGCGAGCGGCCGGGCAGCCGGCAAGCGGGTTCTGGTCACCGGTGCGGCGCGCGGGATGGGGCGCAGCCACGCCGTGAGGTTGGCGCAGGAGGGTGCGGACCTCATCCTCGTCGACATCTGTGCGTCGTTGCCCGACGTCGAGTATCCGCTGGCCACGCGGGAAGACCTCGATGAGACAGCACGCCTCGTGGAGAAGCACGGCAGGCGCGCGAGCGTCCACGTCGTGGATGTGCGCAATGCGGCGGCTTTGGCCTCCGCCGTCGACGAGGGTGTCGCCGAGTTGGGCGGACTCGATGCGTCGGTGGCCAATGCCGGCGTGCTGACCGTCGGCACCTGGGACACCACCACCCCGGAGCAGTGGCGGACCGTGGTCGACGTGAACTTGATCGGCACGTGGAACACCTGCGCCGCCGCTTTGCCGCACCTGGTGGAGCGCGGCGGCAGCCTGGTGAACATCAGCTCAGCTGCTGGCCTGAAGGGCACGCCACTGCACACCCCGTACACGGCGTCCAAGCACGGCGTCGTTGGACTGAGCAGGGCTCTTGCCAATGAGCTTGCGGCTCAGAATATCCGGGTCAACACGGTGCACCCCACCGGGGTCGAGACCGGGATGCAGCCTGCCTCGTTGCATGGCCTGCTCGCCGAACAGCGGCCGGACCTGGTGCCGATCTTCCTCAACGCCATGCCGATCGTCATGGCCGAGGCCATCGACATCAGCAACGCGGTGTTGTTCCTCATCTCCGATGAATCCCGATACGTCACCGGGCTTGAGTTCAAAGTCGATGCCGGCGTCACCCTGCGGTGAGCTGGATTTCACAGAAAGCGCCAACGATGACAACGATTGACACCGACCGGGCCGAGCGGGGCAGGCGTGCGTTCTCCGACGTAATGACGTTCCCGGCGCCCGCCGCCTCCACGCCAGCAACGGCGAACATGATCGACTTCGTCTTCGCCGAGGTCTGGGATCGGCCTGGGCTCAGCCGCCGGAATCGACGCTTCGTGACGCTACCCTGCGTCGCCGCCGCCGATGCCGAGGGACCGTTGCGCGATCACGTGTATGCGTCCCTCAACAGCGGTGACATCACCATCGCCGAAATCCGGGAAGTGGTACTGCATTTCGCCGTGTACAGCGGATGGCCGAAGGCCTCCCGATTCAACATGGTGGTCGACGAGCAGTGGGAGCGCATCCACCGCGATCGCGGGCAGCCCGTACCGCCATCCGATGCGCTTCTGCCGCTGACCACACCGAGTGATCCGGAGGCGCGGCTGGCCACCGGGGAGCAGGCATTCCGCGACGTCAACTGCGTGCCCTATGTGCCCACTCGCGACAACCCATACTCCGGTGCCGGCATCCTCAACTTCGTCTTCGGCGAGATGTGGCTTCGCCCGGGGCTCGGGATGAAGGAACGAAGGCTCGTGACGGTGGCGTGCGTGGCGTTCCAGGATGCGCCATACCCGATCTTGAGCCACGTGTATGCGGCGCTGAAGAGTCGCGATATCTCGTTCGACGAAATGGATGAACTCGCCCTGCATTTCGCGGCCTACTACGGCTGGGCGAAGGGATCACACCTCAACGACGAGGTCGAACGACAGAAGGAACGCGTTCTCGAGGAATGGCGGACTGAAGCAGCGAGCGCGCCGCGGTGATGCCCGCGTCGTCATTGACAGTCGGCTTGCTGATCGATGGCGAGCTGATCGAGCAGTCCTCCGGCGGCAGCTATGAGCACATCTACGCGGCCACCGGGCGGACCAACGTCACGGTTCCGTTGGCCGGGGCGGCCGAAATCGATCGCGCCGTCGCATCGGCCTGGGACGCGCAGCGGGCGTGGATGACGTTGACGGTGGATCGTCGTCGCGACATGCTGATCGACCTCGCCGACGTCGTGCACGAGCATCTTGACGAGCTGGCGCTGCTCAACGTGCACGACTATGCGGTCCCGGTCGCCTTCGCAGGTACCGCCCACATGCTCGAGTGGTTCCTTCGTCACTTCGCCGGTTACGTCGACAAACCGCACGGCACGAGTTCCCCGGTCAACGGGTCGTTCGACGTGAACCTCATCGAGCGCGAACCGTACGGCGTGGTCGGTGTCATCACTCCGTGGAACGGTGCCCTTGCGGTGGCGGCATCGTGCGTGGCGCCCGCCTTGGCGGCGGGAAACGCGGTGGTGTTGAAGCCCTCGGAACTGGCACCCCTGGCCGCGGTGCGGTTCGGCGAGCTGTGCGTCGAAGCCGGCCTGCCACCCGGACTGGTCAACGTCGTGCCCGCGGATGCCGACGGGAGTGAGGCTCTCGTTCGACATCCGGGAGTCCGCAAGATCCACTTCACCGGTGGTGATGTGACCGCGCGGCGTGTGCTGGTGGCGGCCGCCGCCAACCTGACCCCGGTAGTGGCCGAACTGGGCGGCAAGTCCGCCAACGTCATCTTCGAGGACGCCGATCTCGATGCGGCGGCCGCGATGTCGGCCCATCAGGGTCCACTGATGCAGTCCGGCCAGAGCTGCGCCTGCGCGAGTCGTGTGCTGGTGCAGGAGTCGGTGTACGACGCGTTTCTCGAGAAGTTCCTCGGCACGGTGGGTTCGGCAAAGGTGGGTGACCCCCTCGACCCAACCGTGTTCTTCGGGCCGGTCATCACCGAGTCGTCGGCACACCGGATCCTCGGCGTCATCGATGAAGCCGTCGCGCAACACTCAGGTGAACTGCTCCTGGGTGGCAAGCGGATCGGCGGCGAACTCGCCCAGGGCTACTACATCGAGCCGACCGTGTTCGGCAACGTCGACAACGCATCCGCGCTCGCCCAACACGAGACCTTCGGTCCGGTCGTCTCGGTCATCAGATTTCGCGACGAAGCCGATGCGCTGCGTATCGCCAACGACACCCCGTATGGACTCAACGCCTTCGTGCAGACCCGCGACCTCACCCGCGCGCACCGCTTCGCGCGCAAATTGGAGTCAGGGTCGGTGTGGGTCAACCAGATGAGTCTCATCTCCCCGCAGGGACCCTACGGCGGCTACAAGCGGAGCGGATTCGGGCGCACGGGCGGCGTCGACGGGCTACACGAGTTCCTGCAGACCAAGAACATTCGCATCGGTATGGGCTGAGGCTGGCACTGCTTCTGCCGCGAACGGTCGTGTCACCGTTGCGCGGTGAACTCGACGTGCAGCTCGGTGAGTCCGCGCAAGAGGAACGTCGGCTCGTAGGCGTATCGCCGTTGACCGGGCGCGCCGTGCCTGGATTCGCTGATGGTGATGTCGCGCAGGCGGTCCAGCAGGCGGTGCACGGTGACGACTCCTTCAGCGCGTGCCAGCGGTGCGCCTGCGCAGGTGTGGATTCCCCTGCCGAACGCGATGTGCTCCCGTACGTTCTTGCGGTCCAAACGGAAGACGTGTGGATCGTCGAACTTGACCGGATCGCGATTGGCCGCCCCTAGGCACAGCATCAACACCGTCCCTGCCTTGATGGGCACTCCGCCGAGAGTGGTTGTCTTACGGGCCAACCGGAAGTCGACCTTGGTGGGGCTTTGGAACCGCAGCGCCTCCTCCATGAAGGCTGGAATCAGGTCGCGATTCGCGCGCAGTTGATCCTGAAGCTCCGGCTGGTCACCCAGTGTCTGGACGGCCGCACTCAGCAGCTTCGTGACGGTTTCCTGCCCAGCGGCGAAGAGGAATGTGGCCGGCCGGGCCACCTCCAGAATCTCCGGCGTCGAGCCGTCGGGATAGGTCGCGGCGGCCATGCCGCCCAACACGTCGTCGCGCGGTTCCCGACGCCGGTCGGCAATGTATCCGCTGAATCTGTCGTCGAGGTACTCAAGCGGGTTGAGTCCGACGGCCTCGCCGTCGAGCGCTCCGACGCGGTTGCCCTGCGGCTTCTCCGCGCCGAGGGCGCGGCGGAACTCGGCCCGGTCCTCCTCGGGCACTCCGAGCAGGTCGGTGATGGCCAGGGTCGCGAAGGGCCTTGCGTACTCGGAGAGGAACTCGCAATGGCCGTTGTCGATGAACTCGTCGAGCTGCGTGTCGACGAGCCGCCACATGAAGTCCTCGTTCTCCTTCAGCCGGCGTGGCGTCAGGAGCTTGCTTAGCAGCGATCGTGCCTTCTCGTGGGACGGCGGATCCATGACGACCATGTGCTCGAAGATCGGGAACTCGTGTCGGTGCGCCTCGATTTGGGCTGTGATGTCGTCACCCTCCGGCTCGAAGGGCAGCGGCGGGAACGGTCCGCCGATCGCGTTGACCGCGGAGAAGGAGTCGACGTCCTTGAAGGCCGCCATGACCTCGGCGTAGCCCGTTACCGCGACGACGCCGTGGTGTGGCTCCTGAAACACCGGACCTTGGCTGCGCAGGTATTCGTAGTAGGCGTAGGGATCCTGCGCGATCTCAGCGTTGCTGAAGTAGTCGACGTCAGCCAGTTCAGTCATTGGATGGGCCTTCCGAAGTTGTTGGTCAGCGGGGCGTCAACCCAACTGATGGCTTGGCGGGGGCAGGCGGCGATGGCGGCGTCGACGTCGTCATGCCGCGCGGCGTCCGGGGACTCGTCGCCGACGGCGATGTCATCACCGAGCTCGAAGACTTCCGGTGCGATGTCGATGCACAGCGCATGCGCTTCACAGAGTCGCGGATCAACGCGGACGCTTCTTCCGGCGGGCATCATTTCTCCTCGCTCTCGCGGAGTCGTGGCGAAAAAACTGATCGATCGACCAAAATGGTAAGGTGCTGCATGCTTATCACGGGCCGCGGAAGTCGGTCAAGCCAACGTCGGCTGGGCCGTTGAGTGGCGACATCCCGAAAGGCGAAGTCGGATGACGGCGGAGCGCGACTGCGTCTGATCGAGGCGACCGCGCAGATCATGCACGACGAGGGGTATGCCGCCGCGACGTCGCGAAGGGTGGCGGCAATGGCCGGTGTGAAGCAGGCGCTGGTCTACTACTACTTCCCGACCATGGACGATCTGTTCCTCGAGGTGCTGAAAGCTGGCGCCGACGTGGCGCTGGCTCAGATGCGCACGGCGTTGACTGACGACGACCCGATCCGCGCGCTCTGGCATATCAACAGCGACGCCCGCGGGACCGTGCTCAACACGGAGTTCATGGCCCTGGCCAACCACCGCAAGGTGATCGGTGCCGAACTCAAGGCGTACGCCGAGCGGGTTCGCGATATCGAAACGGCGGCCGTCACCATGGTGATGCGTGCCAATGGTGTCGATCTGGACGCCTACCCGCCGGTCGCCATCGCGATGCTCGTCGCGCAGACGGCCCGCAGTCTCGGCAACGAGATGGCGGTCGGTGTGACAACGGGACATGACGAGTTACGTGCGCTCGTCGAGCGCCATATCGACCTACTCACCAAACCCGTCCCGGCGGTTCGCGGCTAAATTCGTTCGCCTCACACCGCCCTGGACTCTTCGAGGGCGGCATCGGAGCACGGTTCCTGGCTGGTGCGCGCGCTCTGATTCGGCCATTGACAACCCTCGTCGCCCGTGCGAATGTTCCTGATCGATCGATCAATTTCCAACGAGTGATTGCGAGGGACACATGTCCGGTCGGCTAGAGGGCAAGGTTGCGTTCATCACCGGGGCGGCTCGCGGCCAGGGTCGCAGCCATGCGGTCCGGCTCGCCGAGGAGGGCGCCGACATCATCGCGGTGGACATCTGCGGTCCGGTGAGCAACAACACGCAGATCGAACCGGCGACCCCCGAGGACCTCATCGAGACGGCCGATCTGGTCAAGCAGTTGAATCGGCGCATCGTCACCGCCGAGGTGGACGTGCGCGACTATGACGCGGTGAAGGCCGCGGTCGACGGTGGCGTCGAGCAGCTGGGGCGGCTCGACATCATCTGCGCGAACGCGGGTATCGGCAACGGCGGGCAGACGCTGGATCACACCAGCGAGGCGGACTGGACCGACATGATCGACGTCAACCTGTCCGGTGTGTGGAAGACCGTGAAAGCGGCTGTCCCGCACCTGATCTCTCAGGGTGAGGGCGGTTCGATCATCCTCACGAGTTCGGTCGGCGGCTTGAAGGCCTACCCGCACACCGGTCACTACATCGCCGCAAAGCACGGGGTGGTCGGCTTGATGCGCACGTTCGCAGTCGAACTCGGACAGCATTCGATTCGCGTCAACTCGGTTCACCCGACGAACGTCAACACTCCGTTGTTCATGAACGAGGGGACGATGCGGCTTTTCCGGCCGGACCTCGAGAACCCGGGTCCAGACGACCTGGCCGTCGCTGCGCAGTTCATGCACGTGCTCCCGATCGGCTGGGTGGAGCCCGTCGATATCAGCAACGCGGTGCTGTTCCTCGCCTCCGACGAGGCGCGCTTCATCACTGGCCTGACCATGACGGTGGACGCCGGAAGCATGCTCAAATAGGCGCATTCGAATCGGGATAGGCGTCAGTGTCCGAGGCGTACTTGAACGCCGCGGGCTCGAAGCTGTTCGAAGGTATAGCTGAACTCGCCTCGCCGTCCGACGGAGACGACGTAGCGGTCCTCGCCTTCGGTGACCGGGAAGCTGAAGGAGAACGTGCATTCGGCGGTGGTTCCCTTGCCCTGCCCGAGCGATGTGGTGGCAAGGATCTCGCCCTTGCCGTTCTTGACGGTCACGCCGGTGCCCTCGCTGACGTCGGAGTATCCGTCCGCTCCCTCGCACGATGTTCCGTCGGACGCGACACCGTTCAAGCCCGCACTGTCCGTGAGGATGAAGATGCCTGAGACTGATGCTGTTTCGAGAACATGAAAACCGTGGGTGAACTGCGGGCAGAACGCGTCGACGGCGATCTTGTCGGCGGGTAGTCCCTGTTGAGCCTCACCATCTTCGAGCCGGCGACACACCTGCCGCCCATGCGCGACGGCATTGGCGTCGGAGTTGAACTGATTGGTCAGCCCGGCATCGTTGAGCGCTGCGAGGTACCTGGTTTCGGGCGGCGGTGGTGACCAACGGTCTGGCAGCAGCAGCACCCACGTCACCACTGCCGCCACGGCGAGAATCGCAGTGGCCACGCCCGTTGCGAACCACGTCGAGCGAATGCTCGACCGAGGGTTCGGCACCTCGAGGTAGGCCGGCAGCATCTTCCCGCCGACAGGGTCGCTCGACTCGGCCTTGCCGTTGCGCACACGGTTCGTCGGATGGTCGGCCAGGAAGTAACGACCCTCGTATCGCCCGGTGGGGTCCGAGCGCCACCCCGACAAGGAGGTCGACGAATGCGCCGGCCCACAGCGACCACATATGCCGCTCGCATCCACGTCGGAACCGCAATACGGGCAGGTCATCGGTGTCGATCCCGGAACAATGACCCCCGTGCCGTCGGTCCGAAACGGTTCACCGACGACCCCGAGTCCGCACGCATGCCCCCGACATCCGTCATCAGTAACCGTTATATGCCCGATGACCAGGTCTGCAGAGGCAATTCGACAGCATTCCGCGCGACCGGTGGCGAGCCTGCAACGAGATACCGGGCACTCTGCCAATAGTTTCAGGGTGCCCGAAAACAATCTTTGGTGCTCCAAAAGTGTTGCAACCAACGAGGTTTCACTCACATCAAGTTGCGTGTGTGGGCTGTGTCTGCGTAGGCTCGGGTCAGCGAAGGGGAGTAGCCCCCAATCGGGTAGTCGACATACTGGCCAACCGGCAACAGCCGGTCGTGGCCCGGTTACCCGGACCGGTCCAGCGGCCGGTGGGCGAGACCTTCGGCCGTACAACCGTTCCGGTTGCCGGCCGGAGGCGTCTACTGAACCCCCGGAACGGCAGCCACCGACCTAGGAGTCGAGGGTGCTAGCTGCCTTACTGCTGAGCTTCGCCGTCATCTTCGTGGCCGAGATGGGCGACAAGACCCAGCTGGTGGCGATGATGTTCGCGTTGCGCTACCGCTGGTGGGTCGTCCTGGCTGCCATCGCCGCCGCCACCACCGCAGTGCATGTCCTCTCGGTTGCCATCGGCCACTACCTCGGTGCCGCACTGCCGACGCATCTGCTCGGCCTGATCGCCGGTGCGGCGTTCATCTTCTTCGGGCTGTGGACCCTGCGGGGCGACTCGCTCTCCGATGAGGAGGCCTCACGTGCCGAGCGGGCCGCCGCGCCCGCGTTCTTCGTGGTCACCTCGGCGTTCGTCCTGGCCGAACTCGGCGACAAGACGATGCTGGCGACCATCACCCTTGCCGCGGACAACGACTGGCTGGGGGTCTGGATCGGCTCCACTCTGGGCATGGTGGTCGCCGACGGGCTGGCCATCATCGTCGGTGCGGTCGCGGGCAAGCACCTGCCCGAGCGGCTCATTCAGATCACCGCGGCCGCGCTGTTCCTCTTCTTCGGCGCCTACATGCTTCTCGAGAACATCTTCCCGACGGCATCTGCGGTCATCGTCGCCGGTAGTGCGATTGCGATCGTCCTCGCCTTCGCGGCGGCCCTGCGGATGCTGCCGGATCGGTTGCGTCCGGCCGTGTTGAGAGCCGAGCGCCCCGCTCCCGACGAGACCGATGAGCCCTTTGAGCCGTCGCAAGGCGGCGAGGACGAGCGGACGGCACACAAGGGCGGGTGAGACGGCCCGTTCGCTGTTCATTCAGGTGGTCGCGTTTGGCCGCGTCAACGAATGATGACGCGCCGGGATCGCCATAGAGGACGTATCCCGACCGCTGTCAGAGCCTAGGCTCAGGCATCGTGAGCAACGAGGGGGATCTCGAGCGGCCGCGTACACGTGGCCGCCCAGCCCGGATCAGTCGTGAGCGGATTCTGTCCGCCGCCCGCGGCATCCCCCGTGACGCGTTGACGATGCAGAGGGTGGCCGAGGCCCTCGGGGTGGATCCCAAGGCGCTCAACTACCACGTGGGCGACCGGGAGGGGCTGCGCCAACTGGTGGCCCTGGACGTCTTCGAGGCCGAGCTGCGCAGGATCGAGATTCCCGCTGGCGGCGACTGGCGCGAGGCGGTGCGGTCCTACGTGTACGCATTTCGCGAGGCGGTCATCAAGGTCGGTGTCCTGGCCGAGTCCATCCGCCTACCCGGGCGGCAGGGCCTGGGCACCCTCGGCCCCGTCGAGCGGGTCCTGCAGGCGCTGGTCGACGCCGGGCTGGACGCCGACGCGGCAGGGCGCGCGCTGACGTTGTTCACCGATATGGGCTACGCCGCCGGACGTGACGCGCTGCGGTTGGCCGACGATCCAGTGCACCCTGACGTCCCGGGTGTCGAGACGGCGCTGAAGTCGGCCTCCGACAACGACTTTCCGGTGTTGCGCCAGGTCGTCGCCGCCCGTGCGCACGCCGCGCCCGACGTGGGACAGCTTGAGTTCAACCTGGCGTTGGTCATCGCCGGCCTGGAACGGATCGCGTCGGACGCGCATCGCACCAGCTGATTTTCCCTGTTCGGGAAAAATATGGCGAAAAGCGCCTCGGAAGCGGGGTGTCAGCGGTAGACATGAGTCACCTGTTGACTGACTGCTGCATCGAGAGCGAGGCGAGATGACACCGCGGGATCCCTACCGGGTCGTCCAATGGACCACCGGAAACGTCGGCAAGAGTTCGGTCGCGGCGATCGCCAAGAACCCGACCCTGGACCTCGTCGGCTGCTACGCGTGGTCACCGGACAAGGCGGGCGCCGACGTCGGCGAACTGTGCGGTATCGAGCCGCTCGGCGTGACCGCGACCAACGACATCGATGCGCTGCTGGCGCTCAAGCCCGACGTCGTCGTCTACAACCCGATGTGGATCGACGTCAACGAGCTGGTGCGCATCCTGGAGGCGGGCATCAACGTGGTGGCGACGGCGTCGTTCATCACCGGGCACAACCAGGGCGACGGCCGCGACAAGATCGCCGACGCGTGCGCCCGCGGCGGCTCGACGATGTTCGGGTCCGGCATCAGCCCCGGCTACGTCAACCAGCTGTCGGTCGTCGCGGCAGGAATCTGCGACCGCGTCGACAGGATCACTGTCAACGAGGCCGCCGACACCACGTTCTACGACTCACCGGCGACCGAGAAGCCGGTCGGATTCGGGCAGCCGATCGATCACCCCGACCTGCAGGCGATGACCGCGCACGGCACCGGCGTGTTCGGCGAGGCGGTCCGGATGGTCGCCGACGCGCTCGGAATCGAACTCGACGAGGTGCGCTGCGACGCCGAGTATGCCGAGACCACAGAGGATCTCGACCTGGGCTCGTGGACCATCCCGGCGGGCTGTGTCGCGGGCGTGCACGCCACCTGGAAGGGCATCGTGGGCGGGGAGACCCGCGTCGAGATCTCCGTGCTGTGGAAGAAGGGTCAGACGCTCCAACCGAATTGGCCGATCGAGCAGGACGGCTGGGTCATCGAGATCGCGGGCCGTCCGACCGTGACGATGAAGGTCGGGTTCCTGCCGCCGCCCGACTTCGAGGCGACCACGTTGGAGGAGTTCATGGTGCTCGGTCACATCATGACCGCCACCCCACCGCTGAACGCAATCCCCGCCGTCGTGGCCGCCGCGCCGGGCATCGTCACCTACAACGACCTGCCGCTGATCCTGCCGCGCGGAGTTGTTCCGGTCTAGGCGACTCAGCGCGCCCGTTCGGTGAAGCGTTGCAGCAGAACCGACACCGTCAGCACCACGAGGCCCGCGACGGCGAGTATCGCGCCCGCGGCCGCCGGGGCGGTGTAGCCGTACCCCGCAGCGATCACCACACCGCCGATCCACGCACCTGTCGCGTTGGCGAAGTTGAAGGCCGAGTGCATCAGCGCGGCGGCCAGCGACTGCGCATCGTGGGCCACGTCCATCAGTCGGGTCTGCAGGGCGGGTGCGATGGAGGACCCCACGGCGCCGATGCAGAACAACCCGATCAGCGCGGTCCACGGGTTGTGGGCGGCGGCGACGAAGACCGCCAGCACCACGGCAAGGGCGGTGATCGCGCCATAGAGCCAGCCGATGACCGAGACGTCGGCCATCTTGCCGCCGACCAGGTTGCCGATCACCATGCCCGCACCGAAGATCATGAGTGCCAACGGAATCATGCCGCGTGACAGGCCCGCGACGTCGGTCAGCGTGGTCGCGATGTAGGTGTACACCGCGAACATTCCGCCGAACCCGACCATGCCGACCAACAGGGCCAGCAACACCTGCGGGCGCTTGAGCGCGCTGAGTTCGGTGAGCGGGCTGGTGACATGCATCGAGTGCATGCTCGGCAGCCAGAACCAGAGCGCGGCCAGGGTCAGCAGGCCGATCACCACGACGAGCCCGAACGCGCTGCGCCAGCCGAAGTGCTGGCCGAGCCACGACGCCACGGGTACGCCGAGGACGGTGGCAACCGTAAGGCCGGCCAACACATGTGAGACGGCCTTGGCCCGGTTCTGTGGGCCCATCAGGTGCGCGGCCACCAGCGCGGCGATGCCGAAGTACGCGCCGTGCGGCAGCCCGGCGATGAAGCGCGCCGCGATCAGCGAGCCGTAGGTGGGGGCGAACACGCTTGCCAGGTTGGCGAGGGTGAACATCACCATCAGGCCGAGCAGCAGCGTCCTGCGCTGCATGCGGGCGGTCAGCGCGGCGATAAGCGGCGCTCCGACAACGACGCCGAGTGCGTACGCCGAGATGACGTGACCCGCGGTCGGTTCGGTGATCCCCAGGCTCCCCGCGATATCGGGCAGCAGGCCCATCGCCACGAACTCGGTGGTTCCGATGCCGAAACCGCCCACGGCCAGCGCGAACACCGCCAGCCACCGGACGGTGGTGTCGGGGGCGACGACCGACTGCGGGCGGGTCGGTCGGTTCAGGGCTCGGGTCACGTGACAACGGTAGAGGTACTTATGCCGTTCTTCAAACTGACTTATGTATTCCCGAGGCGAAAGTGGCATTCCTTACGTTTTTCGTGCTTCAATCGAACCCATGGTCGGCGTCGGCGAGGTGTTCGCCCACATCAGGGAGCTGCGCGATACGACACGCGCAGAACTCGGCCAGCTGACCGGCCTGTCGCGCACCGCGATCGCGGTCCGGGTGGCCGCCCTGATGGATCTGGGCCTGGTCGCGGAGAGTGAGTCCGCCGCGTCGACCGGAGGTCGCCCGGCTGCCATGCTCACGTTCGACGCCGACGCGGGGGTCGTGCTCTGTGTGGCGGTCGGCATCAGCCGCACACGCCTGGCGGTGTGCAACCTCGCAGGCGAGATCGTCGCCACCTCTGACATCGACCAGGAGGTTGCGCTCGGGCCCGACGACCTGATGCCCGACGTGGTCAAGCGCCTCGACGTGCTGCTGCAGGAGCGTCGCGACGTTCCCGTGTACGGGGTGGGGCTCAGCATGCCAGGGCCGGTCGATCGGGAACGTGGGTGCAGTCGCGACTCGCCGATCCTGCGCGGATGGGACGGCGTGGAACTGCGCCCGTACTTTGCTGAGCTGCAGGCGCTTTCCGGAGGGCAGGAGCGCAGCGACCCGGGATTTGGCGCCGCCGTTCCGGTGCTGTTCGACAACGACGCGAACGCGATCGCCCTCGGCGAGCGCGGCGGTGAGCTGGCCGGGCTCGACGACCTTCTGGTGCTCAAGGCGTCGACCGGTCTGGGTGCGGGCATCATCGCCGGCGGCGTGCTGCAGCGCGGCGCGGCACAGGCCGCGGGGGAGTTCGGGCACAACAAGATCGCTGCGGCGCAGGGTATTCCGTGCAGATGCGGTGACACGGGCTGCCTCGAGGCGATTGCCGGCGGGTGGGCGCTGGTACACCAACTGCAGCAGCAGGGGCGATCCGTGCGGCACATGCGCGACGTCATCGAACTCGTTCACGCCGGCGACCCGGACGCGCGACGAATGATCCGCGACAGCGGCAGGCACATCGGTGAGGTCGTCGCCGCGGCGGTCAACCTGCTCAACCCGGCGGTCCTCGTCATCGCCGGTGACCTGGCGGCCGCCTACGAGGTGTTCGTCGCGGGATTCCGAGAGTCGCTGTACCGCAACGCCACCGCCATGGCCACCCGGGAACTCGAGGTGGTCCCTGCCGCGCACGGCGGACACTCGGCGGTGGTGGGCACCGCGGCGATGGTGCTCGACGAGGTGCTCAGCGCGCGCTCGGTCGACGCACTCGCCGGCTGAGCAGTCCCGCCAGGATCAACTCAAGCGATTCCCGCAGTGTGGCGTCGAACTCGAGCTTGTGGAACTGCAGAGCGGGGTCGCATTCATATGCCGCCACGACCGCCGGTGCGGTGTGGCAGTGCGTCCATGCCGCGGTGGCCATCAGCGCGGCCATCGCTGTGAACTTGCGGGCATCGTCGCCGCTGAGTTCGGGAAGCTGCGTCGACACCATCCCGGCGAGGCGCTCTATGTTGGCGAGGCTGGCGCGCTTGTACGTCAGGACGGTATCGGTCGAAATGTTGTGCTCGAGCACCGAGGCCTGTGCGCTCATCAGATCGCACAGGACAGGCCTCGCGGCCAACGAGTCCGCGATGACAGTGGCCACTCGGACGGCGCGCGAGGACACGGGATCTGACCGGTCGAACCCGACCGCGAGGTCCGCCTCCAGCGCGTCCACCCATTCACCGAGCGCCTCGGCGGACAACTCCAGCAGCACGGCCTCTCGCGACTCGAAGTAGCGCAGCACATTGGACTTCGCCATGCAGGCCCGGCGGCTCAACCCGTTGAGGGTCACCTCGGACACCGGCATCTCCTCGAGCATCGCCCGTGCGGTGTCGAGGATCGCGTTGCGCCGAACTTCCCGCTGTTCAGGGCTATGCGCACGGACGAAGGACATCACGCCGCCAGCTTAAGGCACCACCGGTCTCTTGCCTAGCGACCGGCGGTCTGTTAGCGTCGGCGGCACTAGAGACCAGCGGTCGCTAAGCGGCCCGAGGGGAGAGGAACGCCCATGTATGACGTCACCGACCAGACCGGTCGACGGTTCGTGATCACCGGGTCCAACAGCGGCACCGGCAAGGAGGCGGCGCGCCGCATCGCCGCTGCGGGCGGCCATGTCGTCATGGCGGTGCGCACCGAGGAGAAGGGGCATGCCGCGGCCGAGGAGATCCGCCGCGATGTGCCTGCCGCGTCGCTCGAGGTCCGGCGGGTGGACCTCGCGGACCTCGCCAGCGTGCGCGCGTTCGCCGAGACAATCCTGTCCGACGGCCATCCGCTCGATGTGCTGATCAACAATGCGGGCGTGATGGCGGTGCCACAGCGCACGACCACTGTGGACGGCTTTGAGTTGCAGTTCGGCAGCAACTTCCTCGGCCCGTTCGCCCTGACGAATTTGCTTCTGCCGCTTCTGCTCTCATCGGAGTCGCCGCGTGTGACGACAATGTCCAGCGGGGCCGCCAATATGGGCCGCATCAACTTCCGCGACCTGCAGTTCGCGCAGTCCTACAGCCCGGTCAAGGCATACGCACAATCCAAGCTGGCCGACCTGCTGCTCGGCCTGCACCTGGCGAGGGTGGCCAGGCAGCGCGACTGGAACCTGTTGAGCACCATTGCTCATCCGGGGTACACACGCACCAACCTGCAGGCCACCGGGCCCAACCTCGGGCGCGCGAAGAAGCGGTTCAACCCGTTGTTTGACCTGCCGATCCTGCCGTCGCAGGACGTCGTGCCGGGCACCGAGCCGCTGCTGTTCGCGGCGACCGACCCGTCGGCGCGCCAGGGTGCGTACTACGGCCCCAGCGGCTTGGGTGGCCTCGTCGGGCCCACCAAGACACTCGACCTGCCGCGCAGTTCGCGTGGTGTCGATCTGGCGGCGTCGCTGTGGGCGGTGGCCGAGAACCTGACCGGCACGAGGCTGCCGGCCGGGGAGTTCACGCCTTCGCGATGACGTTCTCCGCGAACCACTCCAGGTTGCGGATCTTGGCGTCGAGCGGCTCAGTGTCCTGGCCCGTGATGTAGGGAATCCGGAAGCCGACGATGACGTCGGTGACACCCTTGTCCTCGAGTCGCTTGACACCGTCGAGGGTGAACCCGTCGATGGAGATGACGTGGATCTGGAATTCGTCGGCGAGTCCGATGCGTTCCTCTTCGTCCCGATACTTCTGCAACTTGGCGAGCAGCGGATCGAGCTCGGCGGGGTCGCCGCCGCCGTGCATCCAGCCATCGTTGCGGGCGGCGCGCCGTAGCGCGGCGTCGGCGTGCCCACCGATGAGGATCGGAATCGGCTTCGTCGGGGCGGGCGTCATCTTGAAGGTGGGGAAGTCGTAGAACTCGCCGTGGTACTCGAAGTACTCGCCGGAGGTGAGGCCGCGGATGACGTCGATGCACTCGTCCATGCGCTTGCCGCGCCTGGCGAACGGCACGCCCATGATCTCGTAGTCCTCGGGCCACGGACTGGTGCCGACACCCAGGTTGAGCCGATTGTCGAACATCGCGGCCAACGACCCGGCCTGCTTGGCCACCAGCGCCGGCGGGCGGATCGGCAGCTTCAGGACGAAGATGTTGAAGTGCAGCTTCGTCGTCACCGCGGAGAGCGCCCCGATCAGCGCGAACGTCTCGATGAACGACTTGCCGTCGAGGAACTCGCGATTGCCGTCCTCGGTGTATGGATACTTCGAGTCGGACACTTCGGGATACGCGACGCTGTCCGCAATGGTCATCGCGTGATACCCGGCCTCGTCGGCCGCCTTGGCCAACGGGATGTAGTACTTCGGGTCGGTCATGGCTTCCGCATAGGTGAACCGCATGCGGCCAATACTAGAACACGTTCTAATTATGCAGGTTCGAATGGTGCGGCATGATGATTCGCGTGCGCAGACCCCCGCAGGATGGTCCGCGCCGCAGACCGTGGCTCACCCGGAACGTGCGCGTGCTCTCCGCGGTGTCGTTCCTGCAGGACACCGCCAGCGAGCTGCTCTATCCGCTGCTGCCGATCTACCTCACGACCGTGCTGGGCGCGCCCGTCGCCGTCGTCGGCGCCATCGAGGGTGCGGCCGAGGGCGCGGCATCGCTGACGAAACTCGCGGCCGGCCCGCTGGGGGATCGCTACGCGCGACGCCCGCTGATCGCGACGGGGTACGGCATGGCTGCCCTCGGCAAGGTCATGGTCGCGGCGTTCGCGGCATGGCCCGGAGTGCTGGCGGGCCGTGTCGTCGACCGGCTCGGCAAGGGGGTTCGCGGCGCGCCGCGCGATGCGCTGCTGGTTGTCGACATCGACGCGTCCGCACGGGGCCGGGTGTTCGGCTTCCACCGCGCGATGGACACCGCCGGCGCGGTGGTCGGTCCGCTTCTGGGCCTGGCGGCCTACGAGCTTCTCGACCACCAGATCGCGCCGCTGCTGTGGATCGCCGTCGTCCCAGCCGTGCTGAGTGTTGCGCTGGTCTTCCTCACGCGGGAGAAGCGTCGCGTCCTGACCGCGGCTGTGCGGGTGGGGATCTTCTCCCGGGTTCGCGACCTGCCCGGCGGGTACTGGCGGGTGACGGCACTGCTGGTGGCGTTCGGCGTCGTCAACTTTCCTGACGCGCTACTTCTGCTGAGGCTTAACGAGATCGGCTTCTCCGTACCCCAGGTGATCCTCGCGTACGTCACGTACAACGCGGTGTACGCGCTCGTCAGCTATCCGGCCGGGGTGCTGGCCGACCGCTTTCCGCGGCCCGTGGTGCTGGGTATCGGAATGGTGTTCTTCGCGATCGGGTACGGCGGTCTGGGTCTCACCGACGATCCGCTGATCGCCTGGCTGTTGATCGGTGCATACGGCGTGTTCACCGGCTGCACCGACGGCGTCAGCAAGGCGTGGATCTCATCGCTTGTCGGTGCGGATCTGCAGTCCAGCGCCCAGGGCGTGTTCCAGGGTGCGACGGGTTTCGCGATCCTGGCCGCCGGATTGTGGGCGGGCTTCGCGTGGGGCGCCGACGGCACGCTGCCGCTGCTCGTCTCGGGCGCGGTCGGCGCGGTGTTCGCGGTGGTGCTGCTCGGAATGGGCGTGCGCAGCGCTCAGTTGAAGGGTGGCGCACCCATACCGGTCACGGAGTAGCCGCCCTGCGACGAGCGCTCGGTCAGCCGGGATGCCGCCGTGCGACCGTTGGCGGTCAGCAACGCCTCGGGCCGTTTGAGGACATCGTCGGGGAGCGTTCCGAAAACGGTGCCGCGCCAGTGGTACTGGCCATCGATCGGGTCGAGGTGACCGGTCAGGCGGACACGCACCGCGTGGTCCTCCCCGGCGACTCGCAGGGTGGCCGCGCCGTCGTAGACCTCACCGCCCTTGACCCCGAGGGCCTCGGGAGTGCCCGGCGTCACCGGGCCCGGCAGGAAGCGCGCACGTCGCCACATCCGCCGCGCGATCGGACCCATCAGCCCGACCTCGGTGAGGAACGCGGCCAGTGGCGCGAACCCCATGACCTGCACGTCGTGACGGTTGCTGCTGCGCCGCGCCATGCGTCGCGCCTTGCGGGCCGGCAGTCCGACGCGGCGGTACTGCACGGGGTTGGTGAACAGGTACCGGAAGAAGTAGCCGCCGAGACCGTTGATGTTGGCCACCCACCACCGGCTCAACCGGGGCATATCGCGGACGCGCCTGCGCACGCCGTCGCGGGCGAACTGGATGTGACGGGACTCCTCGGTGACGTGAATCCGCATGAGCCGCTGCACCATCGGTTGCAGCTGCGGGTCGTCCATCATTTGGCGCTGCAGCGAGTCGAAGATCTCCTCACCGACGAGCGCGGCGACCCACAGCATCGATCCCTTGAACGCCAGCGGCAGCATGTTGATGGCGATCCGCTGGTAGCGCCGGGGCTGGACGGGCTTGGCTCCGAGCTTCTCGATGGCCTTGCCGAACATCACCATGTGACGGGTCTCGTCGCCCAGCTCGGTCAGCGCGTAGTGCGATGCGCTCGCCGTCGGGTCCCTGTGGATGAGGTTGCGCAGCAGCGCCTGGTTGAGAATGTTCTCGAACCAGATGCCTGCCGACAGGG
This sequence comes from Mycolicibacterium sp. YH-1, assembly GCF_022557175.1. The sequence goes on from NZ_CP092915.1 coordinate 1,252,575, forward strand.
TGTTGACGAGTTCCTGGCGCGACAGCTCGATCTGCTCGGCGCGGGTCATCGCGTCCCACATCGGCGTGCCGTAGAGGGACACCACCTTCGGCGGCAGGAAGAACTTGTCGGGCTCCAGCTCCGCGTCCCAGTCGATGTCGACGATCGGCTCGTAGTACTTCTTGACCGATCCCCGCAGCAGCCGTTCGGAGAACTCCTCGCGGCTGGGCGCACTGGCGCGTCGAACCGCATCAGAGGAAAGCGTCATCGTGGCCCTCTGCTCTTCGCGCAAGCGCTCATCGCCGACGTCCCTTCGCTGGCTTGTGCCCCGATATGCTCCAAAACCTAATGACGCCTGAACCAAGTTGTCAATACCCCGGGTACTGGATACCGATGGTCTCATGACGAGACGCATTCATGTCATCGGCATCGGCGCAGGTGACCCGGACTACGTCACCGCCCAGGCCATTTCGGCGCTCAACGACACTGCGGTGTTCTTCGCGATGGACAAGGGTGAATCGAAAGGCGACCTGGTCGCGCTGCGGCGCGAGGTCTGCGAACGGTTCATCGAGAAGCCCGGCTATCGCTTCGTCGAACTCGCCGATCCGTCGCGGGCCAAGTCCGGCGACTACCGCCAGGCCGTCAACGACTGGCACGCCGCCCGCGCCGATGTGTGGGCGCGGGCCATGGAGGAGGAGTTGCCCGACGGTGGTGTCGGTGCGTTCCTCGCGTGGGGTGACCCGTCGCTGTACGACAGCACGCTGCGCATCCTCGACCTCGTCGCGCAGCGCGTGGACCTCGACTACGACGTCATCCCCGGCATCACCGCGATACAGGCGCTCACGGCGCGACATCGCATACCGCTCAACGATATTGGGGAACCGGTGCTCATCACGACGGGCCGCCGGCTCCGCGACGAGGGGCTGTCGGGCGCATCGGTGATCATGCTCGACGGGGACTGCGCGTTCCTGACATGCCCGCCGGACACCAGGATCTGGTGGGGCGCCTACCTCGGTACGCCCAACGAACTGCTCGTCGCGGGCACCGTGGGCGCCGACGGCGAACGCATCGCCGCGCTGCGTGCGCAGGCCCGCGAGCGGCACGGCTGGATTATGGACACCTACCTGCTGCGTCCAGCCTGAGTGACCTCCGAAGCGACGCCGGCAGTGGCAAGATCAGCGCCATGGCACAGTTTCTGCTGCGGGCGTCGTTGACCGGTCTCGCCCTCTGGATCGTCACCCTGGTCGTCAACGGGATTTACTTCGTCGGCGGGGACAGCACGTGGCAGCGGGTGGGCATCATCTTCGTCGTCGCGGTGGTGTTCGGCCTCGTCAACGCCGTCATCAAGCCGATCGTGCAGTTGATCTCGATCCCGCTCTACATCCTCACGCTCGGCCTGATTCACGTCGTCATCAACGCTCTGATGCTGTGGATCACCTCCTGGATCACCGAGAACACGACGCACTGGGGTCTGGCCATCGACGACTTCTGGTGGACTGCGATCTGGGCGGCGATCGTGCTGTCGATCGTGAGCTGGCTGCTGTCGCTGTTCACCCGGAGCGCAGAACGCAGCGTCGGCGTGTAACCGTGCGGCACACTGGATGGCATGCCTGAACTACCCGAGGTAGAGGCGCTGGCGGATCACCTCCGGCGGCATGCGGTCGGCCGGACCGTCGGAAGGGTCGATGTCTCGGCATTGTCGGTGCTCAAGACGTTCGATCCGCCCACGACGGCGCTGCACGGTCAGGAGGTGACCGGCGCCAACCGCTGGGCCAAGTACCTCGGACTGCAAGTCGGCGACCTGCACCTCATCACACACCTGTCGCGGGCCGGCTGGCTGCGGTGGTCGGACAAGCTCGCCGCGGCACCCCTGAAGCCGGGTAAGGGGCCCATCGCCCTGCGCGTTCACCTCGGAACACCCGGCGAGGCCCCGGGATTCGACCTCACCGAGGCGGGGACCCAGAAGCGGCTGGCGGTGTGGCTGGTCGACGACCCGATGAAGATCCCGCAGATCGCCTCGCTGGGCCCCGACGCGCTGAGCCTGGATCCCGAGGGTCTGGCCGCGGCGCTGAAGGGCAACACCGGTCGCATCAAGACCGTCATCACCGACCAGAAGGTCATCGCGGGTATCGGCAACGCCTACAGCGACGAGATCCTGCACGTCGCCAAGCTGTCGCCGTTCGCGACGGCAGCCAAGCTCACCGACGCCCAGCTCGGATCGCTGCACGACGCGATGATCTCGGTGCTCAGCGATGCGGTCTCACGGTCGGTCGGTCAGCAGGCGGCCACGCTGAAGGGGGAGAAGCGCTCGGGCATGCGCGTGCACGCTCGCACCGGCCTGCCCTGCCCGGTGTGCGGTGACACGGTGCGCGAGGTCTCGTTCGCCGACAAGTCCTTCCAGTACTGCGCGACGTGTCAGACCGGCGGCAAGGTGCTCGCCGATCGCCGGATGTCCAAACTGCTCAAGTAGCGTTCAGCCGGCGATGAGCGCCTGCGCGAAGAGCATTCAACCGGCGATGAGCGCCTGCGCGAAGAGCATTCAACCGCAGTAGGTGTGCGTCGCGAAGTCCAGCGCCTGCTGGTACAGCGGATCCAGACCGCGGGCCGCGATGACGCTCTGCCGGGCGTCGTCGAGCGCCGCGTGGCAGCCGGGGCCGCGGAGAACGGGCCACTGATCGGTCATCTCCGCGACCATGGTGCGGTTGAAACCGTCTATCGCCGAACGTGATTCGGACAGATCCGGTGCGCTCGTCGGCGCGGTGGCGGGGTCGAGCTTCCACTGCCCGAATCGGACGTACTGGATGCCCTCGGTGGCGTGGATTTGATTCTCGAACGCCCGCCGCACGAACGCCTCGTCGGCCCCGCGGTCGCGCGCGTCGGCTGCGACGTTGTCGAGCACCTGCCGGACGCGTGCCGCGTCCTCGATGGATCCGCCGTCGACCCACTTGACCGCCGCCACCGGGTCGGCGGTCAGGAGGCGTTGTGACGCGGTGTCGACCAGGCGATACAGGGGGCCGGTGGCGTCGGCGTGTGCTGGTGGCGTGGCCGTGAGGGCGCCAAGGGTGGCGCCGGCGACGAGGAGTGCGATGAGTCTCACGGGGATCTATCATCGCTTACTTGGTTATCCTCCACGGGTGACTCGTCAGAAGATCCTCATCACCGGTGCCAGCTCCGGCCTGGGCGCCGGGATGGCCCGTCAGTTCGCTGCCAAGGGCCGTGACCTCGCGCTGTGCGCGCGTCGCACCGAGAACCTCGAGGAGTTGAAGGCCGAACTCCTGGCCAGGCATCCCCAGATCACGATCGCGGTCGCCGCGCTCGACGTCAACGACCACGAGGCGGTGCCGAGGGTGTTCGCCGAGCTCGCAACGGAACTCGGTGGTCTCGACCGCGTCATCGTGAATGCGGGAATCGGCAAGGGCTACAAGCTCGGCGGCGGCAAGCTGTGGGCGAACAAGGCCACCATCGAGACCAACCTGGTGTCGGCGCTGGTGCAGATCGAGACGGCGCTTGAGATGTTCGCGAAGGCCGGCGCCGGGCACCTGGTTCTGGTGTCCTCGGTGCTGGGCAACAAGGGCGTGCCCGGGGTCAAGGCCGCCTATGCCGCGAGCAAGGCCGGCGTGACGTCGCTCGGCGAATCGCTGCGCGCCGAGTACCCGTCCGGCCCGATCAAGATCACGGTACTCGAGCCGGGCTACATCGAGTCCGAGATGACCGCGAAGGCCAACTCGACGGCGCTGATGGTCGACAACGAGACCGGCGTCAGGGCCATGGTCGACGCCATAGAGAAGGAGAGGGGGCGCGCCGTCGTGCCGGGTTGGCCCTGGTGGCCGCTGGTGGAGTTGTTGAAGGTGCTGCCACCCCGCTTCACCAAGCGCTTCGCCTAACCCCTGCGATTTCGGCGCGCAAAGGAGCGCTCACCGCTCCAAAACGCGCCGAAATCGCGACAGGGGGCGACAATCGTCCGGTGAGCCAGCACTACGGGACCATCGCGTTCACCGACGCCGTGCGCGAGGCGCAGAAGCACTACGGCAGTGACGCGTTCTACACCAGCCGCACGATGCGCGCCCGCGCCATCGCCGGGCCCGACCCGCTGACGGAGGATGTACGTGAGTTCCTGTCCGAACGCGACGGTTTCTACCTCGCGTCAGTGAGCCAAACCGGCTGGCCCTACGTGCAATTCAGGGGCGGGCCAGTCGGTTTCATACGCGTCCTAGACGATCACACGCTGGGGTGGGCCGACTTCCAGGGCAACCTGCAGTACATCAGCACGGGCAACGTCACCGCCGACGACCGCGTCGCCCTGTTCGCCATGGACTACCCGCATCGGCGCCGGCTGAAGATCTTCGGCCATGCCCGCATCACCACCGTCGAGGAGGACGCCGCGCTCGTGGAGTCGCTGACTGTCCCCGAGTACGACGCCGTCGTGGAGCGTGCGGTCGTGGTCAGCGTCGAAGCATTCGACTGGAACTGTCAGCAGCACATCACCCCGCGATTCTCCGCTGCCGAACTGGAGCCGCGCCTGGCCGCTCTGCGTGACGAGGTGGCCAGCCTGCGCCGCGAGAACGAGGAGCTGCGGCGCCGTGGCGCCGCGGGGTGACTCCGCTAGCTGGCCCGGCCGCGCTCGCTGCGGTAGTGCCGCACCAGGGCGTCGGTTGAGCTGTCGGACTGCTCGGCCGGCGCGGCGTCGGCGGTGATCACCGGCAGCAGCGCCTTGGCCTGGGTCTTGCCCAGCTCGACGCCCCACTGGTCGAACGAGTCGATTCCCCAGATGACGCCCTCGGTGAAGACCTGGTGTTCGTAGAGCGCGATCAGCTGGCCCACCACCGACGGTGTCAGCTTCGTCGCGAGAATCGAAGTGGTTGGCCGGTTTCCGGGCATCACCTTATGCGCGACGACGTCCGCCGGCGTACCCTCGGCCGCGATCTCGGCGGCGGTCTTGCCGAACGCCAGCACCTGGGTCTGGGCGAAGAAGTTGCTCATCAGCAGGTCGTGCATGCTGCCCGTGCCGTCGGCCGTCGGGAGGTCATCGGTCGGCTGGCTGAAACCGATGAAGTCGGCGGGAATCAGCCGAGTGCCCTGGTGCAGCAGTTGGTAGAACGCATGCTGGCCGTTGGTTCCCGGCTCGCCCCAGTAGATCTCGCCGGTGTTGGTCGTCACCGGTGAACCGTCGGCGCGGACCGACTTGCCGTTGGACTCCATCGTCAGCTGCTGCAGGTAGGCCGCGAACCGCGACAGGTCATTCGAGTAGGGCAGCACCGCGCGGGACTGGGCGTCGAAGAACTCGTTGTACCAGAGGCCGATGAGCCCAAGCAGCGCAGGCGCATTCGCCTCGAGCGGGGTGGTCCGGAAGTGTTCGTCGACAAGGTGGAAGCCGGCGAGGAACTCGGCGAAGCGCTCCTTGCCGATCACCGCCATCACCGACAGCCCGATCGCGGAGTCCACCGAGTAGCGGCCGCCAACCCAGTCCCAGAAGCCGAACATGTTGTCGGTGTTGATGCCGAAGTCGTCGACCAGGCGCTTGTTCGTGGACACCGCGACGAAGTGCTTGGACACCGCCGCGTCGCCGAGCGTCTCGGTGAGCCAGCGGCGCGCGGCCGTCGCGTTCGTCAACGTCTCCAGCGTGGAGAAGGTCTTCGAGGCGATGACGAACAGCGTCGACGCGGGGTCGAGCCCGTCGAGCTTGGCCACCAGGTCCGCCGGGTCGACGTTGGAGACGAACCGCGCCGAGATGCCGGCGTCAGCGTAGTGCCGCAGGGCCTCGTAGACCATCACCGGGCCGAGATCCGAGCCGCCGATGCCGATGTTCACCACCGTGGTGATGCGCTCACCCGTGGCACCGGTCCACTGCCCGCTGCGCAGCCGGTCGGTGAAGTCGCCCATCGCGTCGAGCACATCGTGCACATCGGTGACGACGTCCTGGCCGTCCACCGTCAGCGACGCGTCGCGCGGCAGGCGTAACGCGGTGTGCAGGACCGCGCGGTCCTCGGAGGTGTTGATGTGCTCGCCGGCGAACATGGCGTCGCGTCGGCCCTCCAGGTCGGCGGCCCTGGCCAGGTCCACGAGCAGCTTCAGCGTCTCGCGGGTGACGCGGTGCTTGCTGTAGTCGATGTAGAGGTCACCGACCGACAGCGTGAGGTCGCGGCCACGCGACGGATCCTCGTCGAAGAACTCCCGCAGGTGCTTGGCGCCGATCTGATCGTGATGCCGAACCAACGCGTTCCAGGCGGGAGTTGTGGTGATGTCTGGAATTTGAGAAGGAGGGGCGCTCATTCCCCCGACCCTAGTGCGGAGCGCCTTTCGAAGGAGTAAATGATTGACGTATGGACACCGCCAAGCTCCTGTCATCTGTCCCCACCGGGCTCTGGATCGGTGGTGAGGAACGCGCCGGGTCGTCGACCTTGGACGTGCTGAACCCCGCCACCGACGAGGTGCTGATCTCGATCGCCAGTGCCACCCCCGAGGACGGCATCGCCGCACTCGACGCCGCCGCAGGCGTGCAGAAGGAGTGGGCCGCGACGCCACCGCGCGAACGCGGCGAGATCCTGCGTTCGGTGTTCGAGGCGATCACCGCGCGCGCCGAGGAGTTCGCGACGCTGATGACCCTCGAGATGGGCAAGGTGCTCGCCGAGAGCATGGGCGAGGTGAAGTACGGCGCCGAGTTCTTCCGCTGGTTCGCCGAGGAGGCCGTCCGCATCGACGGTCGCTACACCCGCAGCCCCGCGGGCACGGGACGCATCATCGTGACCAAGCAGGCCGTCGGCCCGTGCCTGGCGATCACGCCGTGGAACTTCCCGCTGGCGATGGGCACCCGCAAGATCGGTCCGGCGATGGCCGCGGGTTGCACGATGATCATCAAACCCGCGCAGGAAACTCCGTTGACGATGCTGCTGCTCGCCAAGCTCATGGACGAGGCGGGCCTGCCCAAGGGCGTGCTGTCGGTCCTGCCGACGGCCAAGCCGGGTGACCTGACCACCGCGCTGATCGACGACGGCCGGTTGCGCAAGCTGACGTTCACCGGCTCGACCGGCGTGGGCAAGGCCCTCGCCAAGCAGAGCAGCGACAAGCTGCTGCGGCTGTCGATGGAGTTGGGCGGCAACGCACCGTTCATCGTGTTCGACGACGCCGACCTCGACGCCGCGGTCGACGGCGCGGTCCTGGCCAAGATGCGCAACGGCGGTGAGGCGTGCACGGCGTCGAACCGGTTCCACGTCGCCAACGCGGTCCGCGAGGAGTTCACCGAGAAGCTGGTGAAGCGGATGCGTGAGTTCACCCTCGGCAACGGGCTCGACAAGTCGTCGACGCTGGGGCCGCTGATCAACGCCAAGCAGGTCGCGACCGTCGCGGATCTGGTGTCGGACGCGGTGTCGCGCGGTGCGACCGTCGCGGTCGGTGGTGTCGCGCCGGACGGGCCTGGCCACTTCTATCCGGCGACCGTGCTCGCCAACCTGTCGGCGGATTCCCGCATCCTCAAGGAGGAGGTGTTCGGCCCGGTGGCTCCGATCATCGGCTTCGACACCGAGGAGGAGGGCATCGCCGCCGCCAACGACACCGAGTACGGGCTCGCCGCCTACATTTACACCCAGTCGCTGGACCGTGCGCTGCGCGTCGCCGAGGCGATCGAGGCCGGCATGGTCGGCGTCAACCGTGGTGTGATCTCCGATCCGGCGGCCCCGTTCGGCGGGGTCAAGGAGTCCGGCTTCGGACGCGAGGGCGGCTCGGAGGGTATTGAGGAGTACCTCGACACCAAGTACATCGCGCTGACGAGCTAGGCCCCGGGGCCACCGCCAACACCGGCAGTATCCGCATCTGCGGCACGGAATGGGCATCTGGCCCGCGTTTGCGGATAGGGTGTGCCGATGCCGACGATTCGGATCCGCGAGGCCGCCGACCTGCTGGGCGTTAGCGACGACACCGTCCGGCGATGGATCGACGACGGGGGCCTCACGGTCACCAACGACGACGCAGGCCGCAAGGTGCTCGACGGCGCGCAGCTCTCGGAGTTCATCCGCGGCAGGGCTGGCCCGGCACCGCAGGACCCCCTGAGCGTCGGCAGTTCAGCACGCAACCGCTTCGCCGGCCTGGTCACCAAGGTCACCACCGACAAGGTGATGGCGCAGGTGGAGATGCAGTGTGGGCCGTTCACCGTCGTATCGCTGATGAGCACCGAGGCGGTGCGTGAACTCGGCCTCGAGCCGGGCAGCGTCGCCGTCGCCGTCGTCAAGGCGACAACCGTCATCGTCGAAACGTCGGGAGAGAAGTCATGAGAAGGATCGTTGGGCTGGTCGCGGCGTGCACGCTGGCAGCGGCTCTGGTGAGCGGCTGCGGGTCGGACGGCGAGGCGCCACCCGGAACGCTGACGGTCTTCGCGGCCGCATCGCTGAAGAAGTCGTTCACCGAGATCGGCGAGCAGTTCAAGGCCGACAATCCCGGTGCGTCCGTTGAGTTCTCGTTCGCGGGCTCCTCGGATCTCGTCACGCAGCTCACACAGGGGGCGAGCGCCGACGTCTTCGCGTCGGCCGACACCAAGAACATGGACAAGGCGGTCCAGGCGGGCCTGGTCGCCGGCGACCCGGTGAGCTTCGCCTCGAACACGCTCACCATCGCGGTGGCACCGGGCAATCCGCAGCACGTGACATCTTTCCGGGACCTCACCCGCGAGGGTCTCAACGTCGTCGTGTGCGCTCCGCAGGTGCCCTGCGGGACGGCGACCAACAAGGTCGAGGAGGCCACCGGAGTGCACCTCGACCCGGTCAGCGAGGAGTCGTCGGTCACCGACGTGCTCAACAAGGTCTCGTCAGGGCAGGCCGACGCGGGGCTGGTCTACGTCACCGACGTCGCCGGTTCGGACGGCAAGGTCACCGCGATCAACTTCCCGGAGGCGGTCGACGCGGTCAACACCTATCCGATCGCAACACTCAAGGGCGCGAAGGACGCTGACCTGGCACGAGAGTTCGTCTCCTACGTCACCGGCGAGGTCGGGCAGCGGGTTCTCGGGGAGGCCGGGTTCGGCAAACCCTGACCAGGGGAGTGGATCAGTGGCCGAGTCGACCGCGACCCAGCCGCAGAAGCAGCATCGCGAGGTCCTTGCCCTCCGGGCCGAGTTCGCTGTAGCGCTCGATGACCTTCATCTCCCTGCTGTGCACCAGACGGGTGCCGCCGGAGGCCATCCTGGCCTTGCCGATCAGCTTGGACACCTCGGTGCGACGGGCGACAGCAGCCAGGATCTCGGCGTCAAGACGATCGATCTCGCGACGAAGATCGTCGATGTCGGGAGTGGGCTCAGTTTCAACGCTCATGTCTTGTGACTCCGAATTCTCTTCGCGCATGGATTGTGGTCTCATCCGGTTTCGGGTCTGACAAGAGAGTCGAGCCCCGGATCCGGAATCGGACCGCGGGGCTCTGGGAAGTAGCTAGACCACGGACACCGGTTGCCGGTGTCCATAAAAAAACCGTCCCTGCAGATCGAGCACAGATCGAGTGTGCCACCAACAGCGGCGTCGGCGCAAAGACATCGCAGGGCCCGCCCTGGTGACATCGCAGGGCCCGCCCTGGTGACATCGCAGGGCCCGCCCTGATGACCGGCACGGCTCGGCGCAAACTGTCCCTGTGCAGCGGTAAGTTCAAGGGGATATGTCGATCGCCACCGAAACCGACCAGTTGCTCGACGGGCTGAACCCGCAACAGCGCCAGGCGGTGCTCCACGAGGGAACACCGCTGCTCATTGTCGCCGGAGCAGGGTCGGGTAAGACCGCCGTGCTGACCCGCCGCATCGCCTACCTACTCGCGGCGCGCGACGTCGGTGTCGGGCAGGTGCTGGCCATCACGTTCACCAACAAGGCCGCCGCCGAGATGCGTGAGCGTGTCGTCGACCTCATCGGCCCCCGCGCGCGGTCCATGTGGGTGTCGACGTTCCACTCCACCTGCGTGCGAATCCTGCGCAACCAGGCGTCGCTGCTGCCGGGCCTGAACTCCAACTTCTCGATCTATGACGCGGACGATTCACGGCGCTTGCTGATGATGATCGCCAAGGACATGGGCCTGGACACCAAGCGGTACTCGCCGCGGCTGCTGTCCAACTCCATCTCCAACCTCAAGAACGAGCTGATCGACCCCGACCGCGCGGCCGCCGAGCTGACCGAGGCCAGTGATGATCTGACCCGCGTCGTCGCCGAGGTGTTCTCCGAGTACCAGCGTCGGCTGCGCGCCGCCAACGCGCTGGACTTCGACGACCTGATCGGGGAGACCGTCGCCGTCCTGCAGGCATTCCCGCAGATCGCGCAGTACTACCGCAGGCGCTTCCGGCACATCCTGGTCGACGAGTACCAGGACACCAACCACGCGCAGTACATGCTGGTGCGCGAACTGGTCGGCCACCCCGACCCCGGCTCGGCCGAGGCCGGTGACGTGCCACCAGGGGAACTGTGCGTGGTGGGTGACGCCGACCAGTCGATCTACGCGTTCCGCGGCGCCACCATCCGCAACATCGAGGACTTCGAGCGCGACTACCCGAACGCGACAACCATTCTGCTGGAACAGAATTACCGTTCCACACAGAACATCCTGTCGGCCGCCAACTCCGTCATATCGCGCAATGCGGGTCGGCGTGAGAAGCGGCTGTGGACCGATGCCGGTGAGGGCGAGCTCATCGTCGGCTACGTCGCCGACAACGAGCACGACGAGGCCAGGTTCGTCGCCGAGGAGATCGACGCGCTCGCCGACCGCGGCGAGATCACCTACAACGACGTCGCGGTGTTCTACCGCACCAACAACAGCTCGCGCGCGCTGGAGGACGTCTTCATCCGCGCAGGCATTCCCTACAAGGTCGTTGGCGGCGTTCGCTTCTACGAGCGCAAGGAGATCCGCGACGTCGTGGCGTATCTGCGCGTGCTCGACAACCCCGGTGACGCGGTGAGCATGCGTCGCATCCTCAACACCCCGCGCCGCGGTATCGGTGACCGTGCCGAGGCGTGCGTCGCGGTGCACGCCGAGAACACCGGCGCCAACTTCAACGACGCCCTGCAGGAGGCCGCCGCGGGCCGGGTCCCGTTGCTGAACACCCGCTCGGAGAAGGCCATTGCCAGCTTCGTGAAGATGCTGGACGAGCTGCGCGGGCTACTCGACGGCGAGCTGGGGGACCTGGTCGAGGCCGTGCTGGACCGCACCGGGTATCGACGTGAACTCGAAACATCCAATGACCCGCAGGATCTGGCGCGACTGGACAACCTCAACGAGCTGGTCAGCGTCGCGCACGAGTTCAGCATCGACATGACCAACGCCGCCGCGCTGCGGGAGGAGGAGGGCGAACCGGTCGACGAGGACGTCCCCGACACCGGCATGCTGGCGCAATTCCTCGAGCGGGTGTCGTTGGTGGCCGACGCTGACGGGATTCCCGAACACGGCTCGGGTGTGGTGACGATGATGACCCTGCACACCGCCAAGGGCCTGGAGTTCCCCGTCGTGTTCGTGATCGGCTGGGAGGACGGCATGTTCCCGCACATGCGGGCGCTGGGGGATCCGACCGAGCTGTCCGAGGAGCGGCGGCTGGCCTACGTCGGGATCACCCGCGCGCGCCAACGGCTGCATCTGAGCCGGGCCAAGGTGCGCTCGTCGTGGGGGCAGCCGATGCTCAACCCGGAATCGCGGTTCCTGCGCGAGATCCCGCAAGAGCTCATCGACTGGCGCCGTGTCGAGGCCCCGCAATCGTTCAGCGCTCCGGTCGGCGGTGCTTCCCGTTACGGCTCCGCCCGCCCGGCGCCGGGACGTCCCGGCGGTGCTCGCAACAAGCCACTGATATCGCTGGAGCCCGGCGACCGGGTAACCCACGACAAGTACGGGCTGGGCCGGGTCGAGGAGGTTGCCGGTGTCGGCGAGTCCGCGATGTCGCTCATCGACTTCGGCAGCGCGGGCCGCGTCAAACTCATGCACAACCACGCGCCCATCCAGAAGCTCTAATCCGGGTGGTTCCAGGGCCGATCCGCCAGCACAGCGGGAACCGGGAGTTGCGACTCCGCTAGCGGCGGCACCGCGGTCAGGACCGGGTTCTGGTCGAGGCGGGCACCCGCGGTGCGGCCCTGGCCCCAGCCGATCATCTCGCGGTAGCCCCCCAGCAGTCGGGTCTGCGTGACGGCCCGCTCGTCGGCGTGCGGGCTGTCCGCTCCCACCGGCACAGAGATTGGGGAGACGTACAACGCGTCGGCGGGGCAGTAGGCCTCACACATGAAACACGTCTGACAGTCCGACTGGCGAGCGATGACGGGCACCCCGTCCTCTCCCCGATCGAACACGTCGGTGGGGCACACCTTCACGCAGATGTCGCACGCGATGCATGCGGTTGCGCTGACGATCTCGATCATGCCGCGGATTCCGACGAGATGAGTTGTGGTGCTACGGGATCCGGCCGCGTCCAGACCTCGTCCAGGCCGCCGACCAGGATTCGGTGGTCGTAGCGGTGGTCGCGTTCGGGCAGGTCCTCGCGGCGGTGCAGGCCGCGGCTCTCGGCCCGGGCCAGTGACGACGCCGTGATCCACCTGGCCGCGGCGACCAACGCGATGGCCTGGCGCGGTTTGTAGGATTCCCGATCCGCCACCGGCGCAAGTCCATCGGCGACGTCGCGCCACAACGCTTCCAGTGCGACAGCGGACTCGACCAGCCGTGTCTCCGATTTCAGATAGCTGCGCAACGGTGGCAGCACGTGCGCCTGTGCCGCGCTGACGACCTCCTCGACGGTCGGTGCGCCTTCGAGCCCGGGGCGGGCACCCAATCGCGGCGCCGTGGTGGCGGCCCCGGTGGTGTGGGCCCGGCCGCGGCTGAACTGTGCTGCCCCCCGGCCGGCGAACGTGCCGGAGGCGATGGCCCATGAGCCGTTGCGGCTGCCGCCGCCGCTGAGGGAGCCGGTGATCAGTTCGCGGGTCGCCGCATCGCCAGCAGCGAACAGGCCGGGAACCGTTGTCGCACAGTCTGGTCCGGTCAGGCGCAGGCCGCCGGTGCCGCGAACGGATCCCTCGTGGACCATCCGAATCGGGTAGGCGGTAACGAACGGGTCGATGCCTGCCTTGTCGAGCGGCAGGAAGTAGTTGGGCTGGGCGTCACGCATGGTCTGCCGGATGTGGGCGGGGGCGCGGTCCAGTCGGGCGAACACCCGCTCGCCGTGGGCCAGCGCGCGCTGGGCGTCGAGGCGTCCGCCCAGCCCGCGCTCGGTGGGGAACGGCTGCCCGTGCTCGTCATAGAAGCTGCCCCACTGCAGCATCCGCCCCTTGGTGTGCACACCCCACTCCGGGGCCAGCGCGTATGCGCCGGAGAACTCCATGCCGGACAGGTCGGCGCCCAGCTCGGCGGCCATGAGCAGCCCGTCGCCGGTGTCCACGTTGGTGCCGAAGGTGCCGGACAGGAAGGCGGTGCCGCCGGTGGCCAGCACCACGGCCCCCGCGGCGATCCGCCACGGCCGCCCACCGTCCTGGCGGGCAATACCCCTGCCGCCGTTGACGACCCCGTCGGTGTCGGTGGTGAGCTCGAGTGCCGGGTGGTGGTCGAGGATGCGAACTCCGCTGCGGTGCGCCTTGCGTCGCATGCGCCGCATGTACTCGGGGCCCTGCAGGCTGCTGCGCATGGGTTCCCCGTTGGCGTCGACGGGGAACGGATAACCCCACTGTGCCAGCTGCTCGATCCGGTCCCAGGAGGCGGTCAGCACCCGAAACATCCAGTCGGAGTCGGTGAGTCCACCCGCGGCCACCTCGCGCTCGCGTATCGACTCCTCGCGGCGCGGCCCCGGAGCGATCAACCACAGGTTGTTGCCGCCAGCTGCGGTCGCTCCGCTGGTACCGCAATAGCCCTTGTCCACCAGGGTGACCCGGCTCCCGCTCTCCGCCGCGGAAATGGCCGCCCACGCCGCGGCCGGGCCGCCCCCGATGACCAGCACATCGGTCGACTGCTCATCGAGGTCATTGAGATCGGTCATGGCCGACCTCCTCCGCTACCCCCAGTTCGGCAAGCAGGGTGCGGCGCAGCGGGTCGAATCCGCTGTCACCTCGGCTGCGTGGAAATGGCAGATTCACCCGCCGATCGAGGGACACGCGCCCACCGGAGAGCACCACCACCCGGTCCGCGAGCAGGATCGCCTCGTCGACGTCGTGGGTGACGTGCAGGACCGCCATGTGCCGCCGCGACCACAGCTCGTGAAGTAGGCGATACATCTTGAGCCGAGTCAGTGCGTCAAGGGCGCCGAACGGTTCGTCGAGCAACAGCAGATCGGGCTCGCGCACCAGGGCCCTGGCCAAGGAGACGCGTTGTGCCTCACCGCCAGAGAGGGACAGCGGCCAGGACTGCTCCTTGTCGGCCAGGCCCACCTCGGCCAGCGCCGCGCGCCCGCGGGCCGCGCGGCTGGGCGCATCGGGCCCGGCGTCGGGCAGCGCGAACGTGACGTTGGCCAGCGCGCGACGCCACGGCAGCAGCCGTGGGTTCTGGAAGACGACGGCCCGCGAGCGGGGGACCACCACCGATCCGCTCACCTGATCGTCGAGCCCGGCCAGCGCACGCAGCAGCGTGCTCTTGCCGGATCCCGAGCGGCCCAGCATCGCCACGAACTCACCGTCGGCGATGTCGAGTTCGAGGTCGTCGAGAACCTGTTGGGACCCGAACGCGCGCCGGAGCCCGCGGACCGCGACGACAGAACTCATGCCACGCCGTCGAAGCCGTTGCGCCAGGAGAGAAGCAGCCGCTCAAGGACACGCACCAGCGCGTAGGACAGCAGGCCCGCGACTGCGTAGATGACGATGACCAGTAGGGAGATGTCGAACTGCAGGTTGGTCTGTGCGCGGGACATCAGGTAGCCGATGCCCTGGGTGGTGTTGATCATCTCCGCGAATATCAGGCTGAGCCACGCGCTGGACAGGCCCAGGCGCAGGCCGACGAGGAAGTTCGGCATCGCGCCGGGCAGGATCACGTGGGTGATCAGGGTCCAGTGACCCGCCTTCAGCGTCTGCGCCATCTCGACCAGTTGGCGGTCGACGCCACGGATCCCGGAGTAGGTGTTGATGTAGATCGCGATCGCGACCCCGGTGGTGATGAGCACGATCTTGGGCCCCTCGCCGATACCCATCCAGATGATGAGCAGCGGTGTGAGCGCGAAATTCGGTACCGCCTTGAGGATTTGCATCGTCCAGTCGAGGAGGTCCTCGCCCGTGCGGGTCAGCCCGGCGGCGACCGCGAGCAGTACGCCGATCAGAATGCCCAGCACGGTACCGGTCACCACACGAGTGGCCGACGCCCCGACGTGGGTGGCGAGCTGGCCGTCGCCGAGCAGCCGCCACGCGGTGGCGGCGACCTGCGTGGGTGGCGGGAACAGATCGGGGTTGAGCAAATCGGTGGCCGAGCCGACGGCCCACGCCGTCAGGATCAGAGCCGGACCCACCGTTCGGCGCACCGGACGCGGAATGCGTTCCCACACTCCCTTCTGGGCGCGCTGCCCGGCGACGACCTCAATCAGGTCGGGGCCGGGTGGTGCCGCGTCCGCCGTGACGATGGCCGCAGCGGTCACGGCTTGGCGCCGATCCACTCGGTAATCGAGTACTCGTTGTCGAATGAGCCATCGGCGTTGAGGAAGTCGTAGGCGTCCTGGAGCTGGTCAACGCCGACCTGGGGGAACGGTTCGGTATTGAATTCCGCTGCCTGGGTTGACCTCTGCACGTATTCGAACTTGGTGCCGTCGGTTTCGGCGACCCACCGCAGATAGGCGTCGAAGTTCTCGTTGATATCACGGTTGACCGCGGTGACCGCTCGCTGCCAGGCATCGCGGAAGTCGGGGTGCGCCTCGGTGAATGACGTCAGGGTGATGTTGGTCCCGGTACTCCCCATGCCGTGCCGCGAGAGACTGTCGATGACCGGGTAGCCCTTCTCCTGCAGTTCCACCGAACTCGCGCCGCTCACGATCGTCGCGTCGATCTGTCCCGAACTCAGTCCGGCTATGGACTCCGGTGTCGGCACATCCCTGACCTCGATCTGGCCGGTGAGTCCCGCCGCTTCGATGAGCTGGCGCGCGGTGCGATCGCGGATCGTCCCCTGCGGGGCGGTGACGCTCTTGCCGACCAGTTCCTTGATATCGGTGGGGCCACCTCTCGCGCCGATCAGCTGGAGGTCGCTGTTCACCGAATCAAGCGCCAGGAGAACGACGTCGGGATTGCGGCTGCGTGCCCGCAATGCGGGATTGTCACCGACCGCGGCGACGTCGACGGCACCGGCGAACAAGGCCGAGACGGCATCGCCGCCCGACTGGAAGAAGGAGTACTCGATCTTGTCGACACCCGCGGCCTTCAGCTGATCGGCGAGGATGCCCTGTCGGTCACCCCAGCCCAGCGAGCCGGCCGGCGTGCCGGTCACCGACGTCGCACCCACCCGCAGGGTGTAGCCGCCCGAACTGTTGTCGGCACTGCTGCAGGCGACGGCCGATGCGGCGACTACCGATACCAGGGCGACGCGAAGTAGACGGCTGAGCATGAGGCTCAGTACAGGCGATTCACAGTGTGAGGTCGATCGTTATTCTCACGTTGACCGGAACGGCACTGGCTCGGGTGCTACCGGCACCAACGCCCGGTCGCGGGTAGCGCGGCCATCACGATGCTGGCCAGCGGCAGGACCGGGATGGCGTACACCACCGGGGGCAGGCTGGCGCCCGCCACGAACAGGCCCGCGAAGATCATCAGCGCGACAACCGCCCCGACACCGATCAGCAGCCTGCCGATGCGTCGGCGGAGCAGTAGAGAGATCAGGCCGCCGATGGTGGCCGCTGCCGAGACCGCGGTGAGGAAACCGATTGCCACGCAGAATAACTCGTCGCTCCGCCACCAGTTGGTGATGAGCGATGTGGCGATGACGGCCGTGGCCCAGCCGCTGATGATCGAGACCGTCGCCGTCGCGGACGCCGCCACCGGGCTCGGGCGCGGACGGTGCACGCGTCCGACGGCGGCGGGGGTGGGGCGGGGGATGTAGCTGGTCTGGGTTTCCTCGGGAGCCGGGGCGATGATGGTCGCGTCGGCGAGAGCGGGGAACCCGCCGGTGGGGTGGCGGCGAATGATGCTGGTTTGAGGTTCCGGCGTGTGAGGCGTCGGCTCTCGGAGGACGCCCGGTTGCCGCCGGATGATGCGGGTTCGGTCAGATGAGGGTCCGTCTGAGGACACCCGATCAGCCTACGTAACCACCGGTGCTCAGGCCACGTTGCGCGAGCCACGGCACCGGGTCGATGCGGTTGGTGCCGCCCGCGAGAACCTCGAAGTGCAGGTGTGGACCCGTGGAGTTGCCGCGGTTGCCCATGGTGGCGATCTGGTCGCCTGCCATGACCCGTTCGCCCTTGCTGACGAGCCAGGTGTTCAGGTGGCCGTACAGCGTGACCGTGCCGTCGGAGTGGCGCAGCTTCACCCAGGCGCCGTAGCCGGCCGTGGGGCCGGAGTCGATGACGATGCCGTCGGAGGCGGCCAGGATCGGGGTGCCGATCGAGTTGGCGATGTCGATGCCGCCGTGCAGCACACCCCAGCGGTATCCGAAGCCCGACGTCCACACGCCCTTGGTCGGCATGACGAACATCGGCCGGACCAGACGCGCCTCACGTTCGGCGCGCTCCTGTGCGAACGCGGCGCCGTTGGCGAGTTCCTCGCTGTGCAGGGCGGCGCTGGCGGCCGGGGCGACCGTGACGATCTGCATGCCGTCGACGGAACCGGTGATGGTGCCGCCGTCGACGAACGCGGCCTGGCCGGCGGCGAGCATGTTCTCCGACGGATCGGGGTCCGTGGCGTTGACCATCGAGTACGCGGCTGCCGCGGTGGCGCCTGCGGCCATCGCGGCGGCTACAAGACGGCCCTTGACGGCGCCGCCGTCGAGCTTGCGGTGCTGGCCGCGGCGCGACGACATGTCGATGATGTCGGTCGGTGCGCTGCCATCGCTGGTGTCGGTGTTGCTCTCGCGGTAGGCGCGTGATGCGCGGCGCTCGCTACCGGGCGCGGGGCGGAACTCGTTCGGCACGACGAGCCGCAGTGGGACGAGATCGTCGGTGTCGTGCATGTCGTCGAGTTCGGGTGCGTGGATGACGCGGGACTCGCGGTCGAACGCTGAGCTGTTGGAGAAGGTGAGGTCATCGCCCAGATCGGCGAGATCGCCGAACTCGTTGAACGGGATGATGTCGGTGATGGCGGCGTCGAAGGCGCTCGTCTTGCCCCCTTGCGGAGATCTGGACGAACTGTGCTCAGCCAACCTAAAAGTCCTTTGTGCCGTAACCATACCGTTATCTAGACCCCAGGCACGTTAACCAAAATCCAATGTTGGTGGCAACCCATGCATTGATTCCGGCTCGGATTGTGAGTTGTATCACTTCAGGGCCTCGGTGAGATCGGCCACATGAATGGTGCGGGATGCCGGAGCCGCCGGTGCGTGTGGATAAAGTTCCCTCCGAGCCAAATCGGGCCAGACCTTCCTATTCAACACAATCGTCAACGCAGACAAGGCAGTGAGCCAATGGATCTCTTCGAATATCAGGCGAAGGAACTGTTCGCCAAGCACAACGTACCGACCACGCCCGGCCGGGTGACGACCACCGCCGAGGACGCCAAGGCGATCGCCACCGAAATCGGCAAGCCTGTCATGGTCAAGGCGCAGGTCAAGGTTGGTGGACGCGGTAAGGCCGGCGGTGTGAAGTACGCGGCCACCCCAGACGATGCATTCACACACGCGCAGAACATTCTCGGCCTCGACATCAAGGGCCACGTCGTCAAGAAGCTTCTTGTCGCCGAGGCCAGTGACATCGCCGAGGAGTACTACATCTCCTTCCTGCTCGACCGCTCCAACCGCACCTACCTGGCCATGTGCTCGGTCGAGGGCGGCATGGAGATCGAAGAGGTCGCAGCCACCAAGCCTGAGCGGCTCGCCAAGGTCCCCGTTGACGCCGTCAAGGGTGTCGACCTGGCCACCGCACGTTCGATCGCCGAGCAGGGCCACCTGCCCGCCGAGGTGCTCGACGCCGCAGCGGTGACCATCCAGAAGCTGTGGGAGGTCTTCGTCGGTGAGGACGCCACCCTGGTTGAGGTCAACCCGCTGGTGCGCACGCCCGACGATCAGATCCTGGCCCTGGACGGCAAGGTCACCCTCGACGCCAACGCCGACTTCCGTCAGCCCGGCCACGAGGAGTTCGAGGACAGGGACGCCACGGATCCCCTCGAGCTCAAGGCCAAGGAGAACGACCTCAACTACGTCAAGCTCGACGGTGAGGTCGGCATCATCGGCAACGGTGCGGGTCTGGTCATGTCGACCCTCGACGTCGTCGCCTACGCCGGTGAGCGCCACGGTGGGGTCAAGCCCGCCAACTTCCTCGACATCGGTGGCGGCGCCTCGGCCGAGGTGATGGCCGCGGGTCTCGACGTCATCCTGAATGACAGCCAGGTCAAGAGCGTGTTCGTCAACGTGTTCGGCGGCATCACCGCGTGTGACGCGGTGGCCAACGGCATCGTCGGCGCGCTGAAGACGCTGGGCGACGAGGCGAACAAGCCGCTGGTCGTGCGTCTCGACGGCAACAACGTCGAAGAGGGCCGCCGCATCCTGGCCGAGGCCAACCACCCCCTGGTCATCCAGGCCGAGACCATGGACGCCGGCGCCGACAAGGCCGCCGAGCTGGCCAACAAGTAAAGGGAGCCAACAACACATGTCTATCTTCCTGAACAAGGACAGCAAGGTCATCGTCCAGGGCATCACCGGCGGCGAGGGCACCAAGCACACCGCGCTGATGCTCAAGGCAGGCACCCAGGTCGTCGGCGGCGTGAACGCCCGCAAGGCCGGCACCAAGGTGTCCCACAAGGACAAGGACGGCAACGACATTGAGCTGCCGGTGTTCGGCAGCGTCGCCGAGGCGATGAAGGAGACCGGCGCCGACGTGTCGATCGCCTTCGTGCCGCCGGCGTTCTCCAAGGACGCGATCATCGAGGCCATCGACGCCGAGATCCCGCTGCTGGTCGTCATCACCGAGGGAATCCCGGTGCAGGACAGCGCCTATGCGTGGGCCTACAACGTCGACAAGGGCGAGAAGACCCGCATCATCGGGCCCAACTGCCCCGGCATCATCACGCCCGGTGAGTCGCTGGTCGGCATCACGCCCAACAACATCACCGGCAAGGGCCCGATCGGTCTGGTGTCGAAGTCGGGCACGCTGACCTACCAGATGATGTACGAGCTGCGCGATCTCGGCTTCTCCACCGCCATCGGCATCGGCGGCGACCCGGTCATCGGCACCACCCACATCGACGCCATCGCGGCGTTCGAGAAGGATCCCGAGACCAAGGTCATCGTGATGATCGGCGAGATCGGCGGCGACGCCGAGGAGAAGGCCGCCGACTACATCAAGGCCAACGTCACCAAGCCGGTCGTCGGCTACGTCGCGGGCTTCACCGCTCCGGAGGGCAAGACCATGGGCCACGCCGGCGCCATCGTCTCCGACGGTGCGGGCACCGCCGCGGGCAAGCAGGAGGCCCTGGAGGCCGCGGGTGTCAAGGTCGGCAAGACGCCGTCCGAGACCGCCGCCAAGGCGCGCGAGATCCTCGAGAGCCTGTAAGCAGCACCCGCGAGTTCTCCCGCGAGCAGACACAAAACTGCCCCTTTCCGCTCGGAAAGGGGCAGTTTTGTGTCTGCTCGGCAGTTAGATGCGTCCGCCCAGGTGCTGAGCGAGGAATCGCTCGACGGCGTGGTACAGGTCAATCTGGTTGTCCGGGTTGAGGAATCCGTGCCCCTCGTCCTCCTTGACCATGTACTCGACCTCGACCCCGCGGGCGCGCAGTGCCGCCACGAGGTTGTCCGATTCGGCCTGCACGACGCGGGAGTCGTTGGCTCCCTGGACCACCAGGAGTGGCGTGCGGATCTGATCCACGCGGGTGATCGGTGAGCGGGCCAGCATGTCGGCCTCCTGCGCGGGGTCGTTGGGATTGCCCACGTAGAGGTGCCAGTTGTTGGCCAGGAACGGGCGGGCCACATTCGGCAGCGTGCGCATGAAGTTGGCCAGACTGGAGATGCCGACGTAGTCGATGGCGGCGGCGAACACATCGGGTGTGAAGGTCACGCCGACCAGCGACGCGTAACCGCCGTAGGAGCCGCCGAAGATCGCCACCTTGTCGCGGTCGGCGTAGCCCTGCTTGACGGCCCAGTCGACGGCGTCGATCAGGTCGTCGTGCATCTTGCCAGCGAACTCACCGATGGCCGCCTTGACGAAGGCCTTGCCGTAGCCGGTCGATCCGCGGAAGTTGACCTGTAGCACCGCGTAACCGCGATTGGCGAGCATCTGCACATCGGGTTGGAAGCCCCAGCAGTCACGCGCCCATGGACCGCCGTGCACCAGAAGAACCAGCGGCAGATTGACCGGTTCGACCCCGATCGGCAGCGTCAGATACGCGTGAAGGTCAAGCCCGTCGCGTGAGGTGATGGTGGCGGGCGCCATTGGGGCCAGCGCCTCTGGATCCAGGTGAGGATACGGCCGGAACAGCAGTCGGCTCTCGCCTGTCGAGTGGTCGTAGAGATAGGTGGCATACGGATCGCGGTCGTGGGTGAAGTTGACCACCCAGCGCCGCTCGGATTCGTCGGAGGACAGCGCGGCGAGGTCGCCGTCCGAAAGCCCCGTCAGCTTGTCCAGTACGGCAGCGAAATTCGGGTCAAGTGCATGGATCACCTGACGTTCCCCGTAGTAGCGGGCGCCGATCAGTTCGCCGGTCCTCTCGCTGAGGATGAACGGGTTCGGGAGGACCATCTGCGCCGCGAGATCGAACGTCGGGTGGCTGTCCACCTCGGTCTCTGCGCCGGTGGCCACATCCACCCGGACCAGCCGGGTCCGATCGGTGCCCTCATTCGATCCGAGCCAGATGCCGGTGCCGTCCGGGGTTATGACGACCGGGAAGATGCCCAGCGGGTAGTCGGCGCCCTGATAGACCTTGACCGGGCGCAATGTCGCTGTGGCGGAGTCCCACTGGGATATCTCGACATCGCCTTCGGCGGTCAGCGTATTGGTGAACAGATCACCATTGGGGGCGGTGAGCCAGCCCACGACGGTGCCGGGGTTCTGTGCGATCAGCGTGAGTTCGCCTGTGGCGATGTCGAGTTCGTAGGCGTCGAGCAGTTCGGGGTTGCGGTTGTTGATCTGCACTATCGCCTTTCCGGGCAGACCCTTGGGCAGGTCGAAACTCGCCCTTGCACCCGGAAACGGAGTCAGGTCCACCGCAGCGGCATCCGGATCGTCCAGATCGACGCGGTACACGTGCCAGTTCTCGTCACCGCCGTTGTCCTGCATGTAGAGCATCCATCGCGGGTCGTCGGTCCAGTGATAGATGTAGACGCTGCGGGTCTCATCAGCGGTCACGCACCGTGGGGCCTCATCGGTGTCGAGGTTCTGTATCCAGATGTTGAGGCGGTTCCGCCATGGCGCCAGGTAGGCGATCCTGGTGCCATCCGGTGAGATCGTCGCGCCCGTCTGCACAGGTGGACTGAAGAGCTCCTCGACACTGATGATTTCGGGTAGCGGCATGAAAGTCCTCTCGGGTTGAAGGCGAACACGTTCGACGGGCCGACTGTTGCGGGCTCGTGAGTTGTATTCAGTTGGCGGTGGTGGGTGTGTGTCTGGTCAGGGATTCACCGGCCCGCCGAGGCGGCCGTTGGTCGCCTCGCGAATGGCGCGGTCGATGAGCGCCAACGCCTCGGCCTGGCTCACGACCGTCCCGTCGACGATGACCGCTCGGCTGACGTCCTCGTCGATGACGCGGAACGCTCCGGTGACCGCGGCAGCGCAGAGGCGGACCGTCAGGTGGTCCTCGGGCAGGTGCAGTCGTTCGGCGATCACGGGGATGAAGCCGCGCTCCATTCGGTCATGGACCATCAGGTAGGCGGTGCGCAGCGCGGGCTCCTCTGCCGTCATGGTGGCGAGTCGCAACCCCCGGACCTCGTCCTTGATGTCGCCCGCTGAGAGCGGGTGGGAAATGCTGTCCGCGGCGAGGTGATCCGCGAGCGACAGGTCGTGCGGCCACCGATTCAATGTCGCGATGAACCGATCGGCCGACTGCGCGAGCACCGGCTCCACACAGCTCTCCTTGGTCCTGAAGTAGCGCCAGATCGTTCGTGTCGACAGCCCCGCGGCCGCGGCGATGTCGTCCCCGCTGGTCGCTGACACGCCGTGCTCCCAGAACAGATCGGCTGCGTGCCTCGACACGGCGAGCCGTGCCTCGGCCTGCTTCTCGTTGTGCGCTTCGTCGATGGACACCACCTCCACATCGTGTCACTTAGTGACAAGTCCAAGGTGTCACTAAGTGACATTCCCGTCAAGGGGACCGTCTCGACGGTGGTCGCCGGCGGCGGTGTTGAATCAGCCTGACCTCCATTTGGAGCGGCAGGTGCCGTCGATTAGCGTGACGAACTAACAGTTGCCAGGAGGTCTGTAATGCCGGTCGACCCACGTACCCCTGTCCTCGTAGGCGTCGGGCAGTTCACTGAGCGCATCGACGACCCGGACTACCGGGGAATGTCGGCGGTGGAGCTGGCGACGGCCGCGGCAAGCGCTGCCATCGAGGACACCGGCGTCGAGGCGGCCAAGGTGGCCAACGCCGTCGAACTCGTCTTCGCGCTGCGCCAGTTCGAGATCTCCGGCCCGATGCCGGCGACCCTGGGCAAGTCGAACAACTACCCGCGGTCGGTGATGAACCGCCTCGGTGCCAACCCGGCCCGTGTGGTGCTCGAGCCGGTCGGCGGGCAGAGCCCGCAGAAACTCGTCACCGAGGCCGGTAACGCGATCTTCTCTGGCGCCGCCGACGTCGCGATGATCATCGGGTCCGAGCCGGGGTCGACGGCGCGCTACTTCGCCAATCGGGACGACAAGCCGGACTTCACCGAGCACGTCGAGGGTCAACTGGAAGACCGTGGCCACCAGATCTACAGCTACATCGACGATTACACGGTGCAGCACGGTCTGACAGGGGCGGCGGTGCAGTACGGCCTGCTCGACAACGCCCGCCGCGCCCGCCTCGGGCTCGGCGTGGACGCCTACCGTAAGCAGATGGCCGAGCTGTTCGCCCCGATGTCGAAAGTTGCTGCCAAGAACCCATTCTCGTCATCGCCGGTGGAACGCTCGGTGGATGAGATCGTCACCGTCACCGACGACAACCGGATGATCTGCGATCCGTACCCGCGACTGCTGGTGGCGCGTGACACGGTGAACCAGGGTGCGGCGGCAGTCATGATGTCTGTCGAAGCGGCCCGCAGACTCGGTGTGCCCGAGGGCAAGTGGGTGTACCTGCACGGGCACGCCGACCTGATTGAGCAGCCGCTGCTGGATCGCGTCGATCTCGGCGCGGGTCCCGCCACGGTGCTGGCGGCGCAGGAGGCGTTGCGGGTGGCCGGGATTGGCGTCGACGACATCGCGACGTTCGACCTGTACAGCTGCTTCCCGTTCCCGGTCTTCGTCATCTGTGAGGCGCTCGGGCTCGACGCCGATGATCCGCGGGGGTTGACGCTCACCGGGGGCCTGCCCTACTTCGGCGGCCCGGGCAACAGCTACTCGCTGCACGGTATCGCCGAGACGGTCAACCAGATGCGAGACAGCCCAGGCGCATTCGGCTTCGTCGGCGCCAACGGCGGGATCATGAGCAAGTACTCGGTCGGCATCTACTCCACCGATCCCGTCGAATGGCGCAC
This sequence comes from Mycolicibacterium sp. YH-1, assembly GCF_022557175.1. The sequence continues at coordinate 1,277,241 of NZ_CP092915.1, forward strand.
CGACCGCAGCGAGGAACTCAAGGAGCAGATCGCTGCGCTGCCCAAGGTCGAGGTGACCAAGGAGCCCGACGGGTCCGCGACGATCGAGACCTACTCGGTGCGCTATGACTGGCCGATCCGGACCGGCATCATCGTCGGCCGGCTGGACGCCGACGGCACGCGGTTCATGGCCACCACCGACGATGAGGACCTGGTCGCGCTGATGTCAGACGGCGAGCCGCTCGGTGCGGCGATCAGCGTGTGGCACACCGAGCACGGCAACCGCGCGACACTGGCCTAGCGGGATAGGCGGTCAGACCAACGCGGCGAGCTTGCCTGCGAGCCTCTCGACATATGCGGCAACCTCGGCATCGGGCTTGTCGGGCAGGCCGAACAGCACCTCGGTGACGCCGAGATCGGCCCAGCGCGCCAGCTTGTCGGGGTCGGGCTTGAAGTCCAGTGCCACGATCTGCGGGGCGCCGTCGCGGCCGGCGGCGGCCCAGGTGTCCTGCAGCAGCTTGACCGGCGCGTCGATGTCGAAGTCACGGGGCGTCGTGATCCAGCCGTCCGCCGAGCGGGCAATCCACTTGAAGTTCTTCTCGGTACCCGCCGCGCCGACGAGGACAGGGATGTGCGACTGCACGGGCTTGGGCCACGCCCAGCTCGGGCCGAACTTCACGAATTCGCCGTCGAACTCGGCCTCTTCCTGAGTCCACAGTGCCCGCATCGCCTCGATGTACTCGCGAAGCATGGTGCGACGCCGGCCCGGGGGCACGTTGTGATCGGCGAGTTCGTCGGTGTTCCAACCGAATCCGACGCCGAGGCTGACCCGGCCGCCGGACAGGTGGTCGAGTGTGGCGATCGACTTGGCCAGCGTGATCGGGTCGTGTTCCACCGGCAGCGCCACCGCCGTCGACAGCCGCACCTTCGAGGTGACCGCCGCGGCCCCGCCGAGGCTGACCCACGGATCCAGGGTGCGCATGTAGCGGTCGTCGGGCAGCGTCTCGTCACCCGTCGTCGGGTGCGCGGCCTGGCGCTTGATCGGGATGTGGGTGTGCTCGGGCACGTAGAACGTCGTGAAGTTGTGATCGTCGGCGAGCTTGGCGGCAGCCGCCGGAGTGATGCCGCGATCGCTGGTGAAGAGAACGAGCCCGTAGTCCATGACCAGAATTAGAACGTGTTTCAGTCGCTGAGCGCAAGGCCGGGCCCAGGTGAGGCCGCACGGTGGCCTCCGAACCTGGACACAATGTGGCTCGCGTGCCGGGGATCGAGGCGTTCGGTTCACGTCGATCGATACCCGTGACCGGACTACGCACCCTCGCTGGGATGACGAGGTATGACGACCGAACGCATCGCCGACCACGTCAAGTTCGCCTACTGGGTGCCCAACGTCAGCGGCGGACTGGTGACCAGCGATATCGAACAGCGCACCGACTGGAATTACGACTACAACAAGAAACTGGCGCAGACCGCGGAGGACAACGGCTTCGAGTACGCGCTGAGCCAGGTCCGCTACGAGGCCAGCTACGGCGCCGAGTACCAGCATGAGTCGACCAGTTTCTCCCTGGCGCTGCTGCTGGCCACGCAACGGCTCAAGGTCATCGCAGCAGTGCACCCCGGCCTGTGGCAGCCCGCCGTGCTGGCCAAGCTGGGTGCCACCGCCGACCACCTGAGCAATGGGCGGTTCGCCGTGAACGTCGTGTCCGGCTGGTTCAAGGACGAGTTCACACACCTCGGCGAGCCGTGGCTCGAGCATGACGAGCGCTACCGGCGCAGCGCGGAATTCCTCCAGGTGCTGCGCAAGATCTGGACCGAGGACGACGTGGACTTCCGTGGCGACTTCTACCGAATCCATGACTTCACGCTGAAGCCCAAGCCGCTCAACACACCGCAACGGCCCAACCCGGAGATCTTCCAGGGGGGCAATTCAACGGCGGCCCGCCGCAATGGCGGCCGCTACTCCGACTGGTACTTCTCCAACGGCAAGGACTTTGCGGGTATCACCGAGCAGGTGGTCGAGGTCCGTGACCACGCCCGTGACGCCGGTCGTGAGGTCAAGTTCGGGCTCAACGGCTTCATCATTGCCCGCGACACCGAACGAGAAGCCAAGGACGTCCTGCGCGAGATCATCGACAAGGCCAACCGGCCCGCGGTGGAGGGGTTCCGCGGTGCCGTGCAGCAGGCAGGCAACTCGACCGGCGATAAGAAGGGCATGTGGGCCGACTCCACGTTCGAGGACCTCGTTCAGTACAACGACGGGTTCCGTACCCAGCTGATCGGCACGCCAGAACAGGTGGCCGAGCGCATTGCGGCCTACCGCAAGCGGGGCGTCGATCTGATCCTCGGCGGCTTCCTGCACTTTCAGGAGGAGATCGAGTACTTCGGCGCCAATGTGTTGCCGTTGGTCCGTGAAATCGAGACATCCGAGGCGAATTCGCGAGACGAGCCGGTGCTGGTGACCGCCTGATCGGCGGTGTTTGCTCGGCGTTGCGTTCGAGGTAGGTGACGCGCTGGACGTCGGGTCAACGACAGGGGCGTGCGCTAGCGTGGACAAAGAATCGCAAGTACAGGAGAGGTCATGACCTACCCGCCCAATAGCCCCGGATATCAGTCCGCACAGCCGACGACACAGTTCGCGGCGCCAACCCAGCAGCTCGGCAGGGCCCCGGAACCCGCAGCCTCGGAGCCCAGCTCGCTGCCTATGTACCTGAATATCGCCGTAGCCGTCTTCGGCATCGCCGTCTACCTGGCGAACTTCGGCCCCTTGTTCACGATCAGCAACTCCGACTTCCCGCAGCTCGGCACCGCGAGCGGCAGCACCACCGAGCTGGGTCTGGCCGTCGTGGCCTCTCTGTTGGCCGGACTGGTCGCCGGTGTGGCACTGCTCCCCAAACAGAAGGCCCTGGACGCCTGGGTGGCCATCATCTCGGTGCTGGCCTTCCTGGTGATCGTGGCTGAACTTCTGAGTGCGCCGGCCGAGGTCACCATCGGATGGGGTCTCTACGTGGTCGCCGTCTTCTCGTTCCTGCAGGCCGGTGCCGCCATCGCGAACCTTCTCCTGAACGCGGGCGTGATCGCCGCACCGGAGCCCAAGCCGCGGTATGAACAGCATCAGGGCTACGGCCAGTACCAGCCGCAGTACTACGGCCAGCAGGGTGGCCAGCAGCAGGGTGGCCAGCACGGTGCGCCGCAGCACGGTGGCCAGCATCAGGCCCTGCCACAGCAGCGCCCCGGCTACCCGCAGCAGTACGGCGGCTACGCCGGTGGCTCGTCGACCGGTGGTTTCCCGGCTCCCGGCCAGCAGAGTGGGCAGCAGCCCGGCCAACCCGGCCAGCATCAGTCGGGACCTCCGACGCCTCCGACCGGTTTCCCGGCGTACGGCCAGCCGCAGCCTCCTGGCAGCTCGGCCGACACCGGACCGCAGGGCACGGTGCAGGCTCCGCAACACCAGGCACAGCAGTCGACACAACAGGCGCAGCAGCCGGCTTCGCAGCAAGCCAGTCCTCCGCCGTCGTAGTCTCTAGCGGCGCGCACCCGATCCGCGCGCACCTGCCTGCGCGAGGAGAGACCCGTCTAGTGGACAACCGGCCAGTCGGCACCCGTCAGGCCCGCGACCTTCTCAGGGTCGCGTTCGGGCCGTCGGTCACCGCGCTGGTGATCATCGCGGCTGTGGTGTTGCTGCAGCTGTTGATCGCGAACAGCGATATGACCGGCGCATTCGGTGCCATCGCGAGCATGTGGCTGGGCGTGCACCAGGTGCCGGTCTCGATCGGTGGCCGGGTCCTCGGCGTCATGCCGCTGCTTCCGCTGCTCGCGATGGTGTGGGGGACCGCGCGTACGACGGCTGCCGCGGTGTCTCGGGGCTCGTCCTGGTTCGTCATCCGGTGGGTGGTCGCCTCGGCGATCGGTGGCCCGCTGCTCATGACCGCTATCGCGCTGGCGGTCATTCACGATGCGTCGTCGGTTCTCGTCGAACTCCAGACCCCGAGCGCGTTGCGCGCCTTCGGCGGTGTGCTGGCCGTCCACCTCGCGGGCGCCCTGATCGGCGTCGGGTTGCGGGTCGGGCGGCGCATCACGGTTCTGCCGTGGGTGCCCGACTGGCTGCCTGATGCCAGCCGCGCAGCCGCCGCCGGGGTGCTGGCGTTGTGCGGCCTGTCCGGCGTCATCGCGGCCGGGTCGCTGGTCGTGCACTGGGGCACCATGCACGAGCTGTTCGCCATCACCGACTCGATGTTCGGACAGCTGAGCCTCATGCTCCTGTCGGTGCTCTACATCCCGAACGTCATCATCGGCACCGCTGCCGTCGCCGTCGGTTCCAGCGCGCACATCGGGCTGGCCACGTTCAGTTCGTTCACGGTGCTCGGCGGCGACATCCCCGCGGTGCCCGTGCTGGCTGCCGCGCCGACGCCCCCGCTTGGGCCGATCTGGGTCGCTTTGCTGATCGTCGCGGCGGTATCGGCCGTCGCGGTCGGTCAGCAGTGCGCGCGACGCCCGATGCCGCTGCCCACCGCGGCCGCGAAGCTTGTGGTGGCATCGCTGATGGCGGCCGCGGTGATGGTGGTTCTGGCGTACGCAGGCAGTGGCCGGCTGGGCAACTTCGGCGACGTCGGTGTGGACCAGGCGACATTCGGGCCCGCGATCGTGTTGTGGTTTGTCGCCATCGGCGGCCTGACCGTCGCGATGACCGGCGGCATCTCGCAGCTGCGCCGGCCGAGGCCCGTCGCCACTGCGACGGCCCCGCCTGTGCCGGCGGCACCCGCTGCCGATGTTGATCTGGAGCCCGAGCCCGAGTTCGACTCCGAGTTCGACCCCGAGCTGGAGCCGGAGCTGGAACCCGTCTTCGACGTCGACCTCGAGCCGGACTCCGAGGTGTTCCCGCAGGTCGAGGCCGAGCCGGAGTTCGAGGTGTTCGCACAGGTCGAGGCGGAGCCGATCTCAGAACCCCGGCGCCACCCGCCGATCCCACTGCCCGACTACCCGCGCGCCGAGCCCCGTGCAGTCCGGGCGCCGCGGCCCGATGACTTCGACGACGACCCTGAGGCGCACTTCTTCACCGACGACGATGCGGCCATCGACTGGCCGGGGACCTCCAGCGACGAGAACCGGCGAGGGGCCGATTAGGCTGCATCGCGTGCAGCCACCGCTTCATGTGCCCCCCAGCGCGCCCGCGCGCCTGGTCGTGCTGGCATCGGGAACCGGATCGCTGCTCGAGTCGCTGCTGGCCGCCACCGTGGACGACTACCCGGGGCGCGTGGTCGCGGTGGGTACCGACCGGGACTGTCGCGCGTTGGAGATCGCCGCCGCAGCGTCGATACCCGGCTACACCGTCCGGCTCGGCGATCACCCAGACCGTGCCAGCTGGGACGCGGCGATCACAGCGGCCACCGCGGAGCACCAGCCGGACCTGGTGGTGTCAGCGGGGTTCATGAAGATTCTTGGGCCGGAGTTTCTTTCGCGGTTCAGCGGCCGCGTCGTCAACACGCATCCCGCGCTGCTGCCAGCCTTTCCCGGCGCGCACGCGGTGCCCGACGCCCTGGCCTACGGTGTCAGGGTGACTGGCTGCAGCGTGCACCTGGTCGACGCGGGTGTGGACACCGGCCCGATCCTGGCGCAGGAGGCGGTGCCGGTTCTTGACGGTGACGACGAGGCCAGTCTGCATGAGCGGATCAAGGTCGTCGAACGACGGTTGTTGGTGGAAGTACTCGCGGCGATGGCAACACGCGGCGTGATCTGGACGGGACGAAAGGCGGCCTTGGGATGACTGACGCGAACGAGGGCCGGCGCCCGATCCGGCGGGCACTGATCAGTGTCTACGACAAGACGGGTCTGCCCGAGCTGGCACGCGGTCTGCACGACGCTGGTGTGGCGATCGTGTCGACCGGATCGACCGCGAAAACGATTGCGGCCAGCGGTGTCCCGGTGACGCCGGTCGAGGAGGTCACCGGTTTCCCCGAGGTGCTCGACGGCCGAGTCAAGACGCTGCATCCCCGCGTGCACGCCGGATTGCTCGCCGACACCCGCAAGCCCGAGCATCTCGCGGCGCTGGCCGAGCTCGGGGTTGAGGCCTTCGAACTCGTCGTGGTGAACCTGTACCCATTCAGCGAGACCGTCGCCTCCGGTGCCGCCGAGGACGAGTGCGTCGAGCAGATCGACATCGGTGGGCCGTCGATGGTGCGCGCCGCGGCCAAGAATCACCCGAGCGTCGCCGTGGTTGTGGAACCCATCGGCTACGACGGTGTTCTCGCGGCGGTGCGCTCCGGTGGATTCACACTCGGTGAGCGGAAGCGCCTGGCGTCGTTGGCTTTCCGGCACACCGCAGAGTACGACGTGGCGGTCGCGAGCTGGATGGGGTCGACGCTGGCGCCGGAGAACGTCGAGGTGCCTGGCACGTTGCCGCAGTGGTACGCCGGCACCTGGCGCCGCACCGCGGTGCTGCGCTACGGCGAGAATCCCCACCAGCAGGCCGCGCTGTACGTCGACGACGCCGGCTGGCCGGGACTGGCACAGGCCGAGCAGTTGCACGGCAAGGAGATGTCCTACAACAACTACACCGACGCTGACGCAGCGTGGCGGGCCGCGTTCGACCACGAGGACATCTGCGTGGCGATCATCAAGCACGCCAATCCGTGTGGCATCGCGGTGTCCTCGGTGTCGGTCGCCGATGCGCACCGCAAGGCCCACGAATGCGATCCGCTCAGCGCCTTCGGCGGCGTGATCGCCTCTAACACCGCGGTCAGCGTCGAGATGGCCGAGACGGTGGCCGATATCTTCACCGAGGTGATCATCGCGCCGGCCTACGAGGACGGAGCGGTCGAGATTCTGGCCCGCAAGAAGAACATTCGCGTTCTTGTCGCCTCTGAGCCGCAGGCGGCCGGGACCGAGTTCCGTCAGGTCAGCGGTGGCCTGCTGGTGCAGCAGCGGGATGCGCTCGACGCGGCGGGCGACGACCCGGCTAACTGGACGTTGGCCACCGGCGAGCCCGCCGACCCGGCGACGCTGGCGGACCTGGTCTTCGCCTGGCGTGCCTGCCGCGCGGTGAAGTCCAACGCGATCGTCGTCGCATCGAACGGTGCGACGGTCGGTGTCGGCATGGGTCAGGTCAACCGGGTCGACGCGGCCCGACTGGCCGTCGAGCGGGGCGGCGATCGGGTGGCGGGTGGCGTCGCGGCCTCAGACGCCTTCTTCCCGTTCCCCGATGGTCTGGAGACCCTCACCGCCGCGGGCGTGAAGGCGATCGTGCACCCGGGTGGGTCAATGCGCGACGACGTCGTCACCGAGGCCGCGGCCAAGGCGGGCATATCGCTGTATCTGACCGGCGCGCGGCACTTCGCGCACTGATCTCCTCACAGCTCGCGACTAGGCGAGCGTGGCTGCGCTGCCGCTAGCCCATGTGACTCCAGGCACCGCCGGCCATGCCCCGCAAGAAGGCGCCGCCGCCCTCACCCCGCGAGAACGCGCCGCCGGCCTTTCCTGTCGCGTATCCGCCGCCTGCCTCGCCTCGCGAGAAGGCGCCGCCCGCGGTGCCGTTCGCGTAGCCGCCGCCGCCCCTGCCGTTCGGCTCGATGAATCCGAACCCGGGGATGGTGCACTCCGGAATGCCGAAGCAGCTCGGGTTTGGCTCGTTGTCGCCTGGCGCCGCGCTCGCCATTCCCGCTGGTGCGCCGAACACCAGCGCGCCGGTTGCCGCTAGACCACCGAGTGCCACTAGCAGCCGCCGCGAGGTCCTCCTGAACTTGCCAGTCATCTCGTCCCCTTCGTGCGTGCCCCAGCGCCTTGGCTGGATGGTCTATGGAATTGCCCCCCTGGCCCTTCCTGGTACCCAAAATACGCCGCCCGCACACCTATAGCGAAGATCGTTGACGGGCGGTGGCTTGAACTGACAGCTGGCTACTTGCGTACTCAATAATGCGTTGTGTAGAAGGTATTCGCGATTGCAAGCTTCGTCAGAGTTGACGATACGAGTGCGCTGATGCGCGAAGGTGTGAAGTTTCAGCAAACTATCGACAATCGGCGACCTGGATCGCTTCGAGATTTGCGGAGTGCCTCCGAGGCTGTGCCGCGACACGGCGGCGGTGTTCGCTCTCAGGGGGAAGCGGTGCCGCTGTCGCCGAGCAGTCGTAGCGTGGAGTGGTGACATCACCTAACGATCTGCCCCGTACTGTCGGTGAACTGCGTGCCTCGGGCCACGTCGAACGGGGAGTCAAGGAGGAGATCCGGGAGAATCTGCTCGCCGCGCTGGCCGAGGGTCGCGACGTGTGGCCCGGCATCCTGGGCTTCGAGGACACCGTTCTGCCGCAGCTGGAGCGGGCACTGATCGCCGAGCACGACATCGTTCTGCTGGGCGAGCGCGGGCAGGGAAAGACTCGCCTGCTGCGGGCACTCACCGGACTGCTCGACGAGTGGACGCCCGTGATCGAGGGTTCCGAACTCGGCGAGCACCCCTTCACGCCGATCACCCCGGAGTCGATCCGGCGCGCGGCCACCTCCGGTGACGATCTGCCCATCACGTGGCGCCACCGCAGCGAGCGGTACACCGAGAAGCTCGCGACCCCCGACACCAGCGTTGCCGATCTGGTGGGCGATATCGACCCCATCAAAGTCGCCGAGGGCCGCAGCCTCGGCGATCCGGAGACCATTGCGTTCGGCCTGATTCCAAGGGCGCACCGCGGCATCGTCGCCATCAATGAACTGCCCGACCTCGCCGAGCGTATCCAGGTGTCGATGCTCAACGTGATGGAGGAACGCGATATCCAGGTCCGCGGCTACACGCTGCGGCTCCCGCTTGACGTGCTCGTCGTCGCCAGCGCCAACCCCGAGGACTACACCAACCGTGGGCGCATCATCACCCCGCTCAAGGATCGGTTCGGTGCGGAGATCCGCACGCACTACCCACTCGAGCTCGATGCCGAGGTCGGCGTCATCAACCAGGAGGCCAAGCTCGCCGCCGCGGTGCCGGCCTACCTGCTGGCGGTGCTGGCGCGGTTCGCCCGCGGGTTGCGCGAGTCGCAGTCGATCGACCAGCGCTCGGGTGTGTCGGCGCGCTTCGCGATCGCGGCCGCGGAGACCGTGGCCGCCGCGGCCCGGCACCGCTCGACGATCCTCGGTGAGCAGGATCCGGTTGCGCGCGTAGTGGATCTGGGCACCGTGATCGACGTGCTGCGCGGCAAGCTGGAGTTCGAGTCCGGTGAGGAGGGGCGCGAGCAGGCGGTGCTGGAGCACCTGCTGCGCCGCGCAACCGCCGACACCGCGCAGCGTCTGCTCGGTGGGCTGGACGTCGGACCGCTGGTGGCAGCGGTGGAGGACGGCGCACCCGTCACCACCGGCGAGCGTGTGTCGGCCAAGGACGTCCTCGCCGCGGTGCCGGACCTGCCGGTGGTCGACGAGATCGCCACCCGACTGGGCGCCCAGAACGACGGTGAACGGGCCTCTGCGCTGGAACTCGCGCTCGAGGCGCTGTACCTGGCCAAGCGAATCGACAAGGTGTCCGGTGAGGGCGAAACCGTCTATGGCTAAACACACCTCGCGGTACACGCGGTACACCGGCGGACCGGATCCGCTTGCGCCTCCGGTCGATCTTCGCGAGGCACTGGAACAGATCGGCCAGGACGTCATGGAGGGCAGCTCGCCGCGGCGGGCACTGCAGGAACTGATGCGCCGCGGCACTCAGAACATGCGGGGTGCGGACCGGCTGGCCGCCGAGGCCAATCGCAAGCGCCGGGAGTTGTTGCGGGAGAACAACCTCGACGGAACCCTGCAAGAGATCAAGAAGCTTCTGGATGAGGCCGTGCTGGCCGAGCGCAAGGAGCTGGCGCGCGCCCTGGACGACGACGCCCGTTTCGGCGAACTGCAGATGGAGTCGCTGTCGCCGTCGCCGGCCAAGGCGGTTCAGGAACTCTCGGAGTACGACTGGCGCAGCGAGGAGGCGCGCGCGAAGTACGAGCAGATCAAGGACCTGATGGGCCGCGAGATGCTCGACCAGCGCTTCGCCGGCATGAAGGACGCCTTGGAGAATGCCACCGACGAGGACCGGCAGCGCGTCAACGATATGCTCGATGACCTGAATGATCTGCTGGACAAGCATTCTCGAGGTGAGGATTCACCCGAAGACTTCCAGGACTTCATGAACAAGCACGGCGAGTTCTTTCCGGAGAACCCGAAGGACATCGACGAGCTCCTCGACACGTTGGCCAGTCGATCGGCCGCCGCGCAGCGGTTCCGCAACAGCCTGTCGGCGCAGCAACGCGCCGAGTTGGATGCGTTGGCGCAGCAGGCATTCGGCTCGCCATCATTGATGAACGCGCTCAACCGCCTGGACTCGCACCTGCAGGCCGCCAGGCCGGGGGAGGACTGGGACGGCTCGCAGCGCTTCTCCGGGGACGATCCGATGGGCATGGGTGAGGGTGCGCAGGCGATGGCCGACATCGCCGAACTGGAGCAGCTGTCCGAGCAGCTGTCGCAGAGCTACGCAGGCGCCCAGATGGACGACATCGACCTCGACATGCTGGCCCGCCAACTCGGCGACGACGCGGCCGTCGACGCGCGTGCATTGGCCGAACTCGAACGCGCCCTGATGAACCAGGGGCTCATGGACCGCGGCTCCGACGGTCAGTGGCGGCTGTCGCCCAAGGCCATGCGTCAGCTCGGACAGGCCGCGCTGCGTGATGTGGCGCAACGTCTTTCGGGAAGACACGGTGAGCGCGACACCCGACGTGCGGGTGCGGCTGGCGAGTTGACCGGCTCGACGAGGCCCTGGCAGTTCGGCGACACCGAGCCGTGGAACGTCACCCGCACGCTGACCAATGCCGTGCTCAGGCAGGCAGGCACGGGGGTCGCGGAACGCCCGCTGAAGATCACGGTCGAGGACGTCGAGGTCTCCGAGACCGAGACCCGCACGCAAGCCGCGGTGGCGCTGCTGGTGGACACCTCGTTCTCCATGGTGATGGAGAATCGCTGGTTGCCCATGAAGCGAACGGCGCTGGCGCTCAACCACCTCATCAGCACCCGGTTCCGGTCGGACGAGCTGCAGATCATCGCGTTTGGCCGCTACGCCCGCACGGTCACCGCCGCCGAACTCACGGGGCTGGAGGGCGTCTACGAGCAGGGCACCAATCTGCATCACGCGCTGGCCCTGGCGGCCCGGCATCTTCGTCGGCACCCGAACGCACAGCCGACCATCCTGGTGGTCACCGACGGTGAGCCCACCGCGCACCTCGAGGACTTCGGTGACGGCGAGGGAGCGTCGGTGTACTTCGACTACCCGCCGCACCCCCGGACCATCGCGCACACCGTGCGCGGATTCGATGAGGTGGCCAGGCTGGGCGCGCAGGTGACCATCTTCCGGCTGGGCAGCGACCCGGGTCTTGCGCGGTTCATCGACCAGGTGGCGCGTCGCGTCGAGGGCCGTGTCGTGGTGCCCGAACTCGACGGCCTTGGCGCCGCTGTCGTCAGCGACTATCTGCGGTCCCGCAAGCGCCGCTAAAGCTGGAAGTATTTGAAACCGGTAGTTGTTTTTCTTTGCTTTAGCAAATGATTTCGACACCTGTTCGATGCCCTGCTGGTTGGCGACTCAAATTCCTGTCGATTGCAACTAGCTCCACCTCGCCGTAGGAACTGGAAACTGTCCTTGTGCTGCAGTTGGAGGATCGCTGGCGAACGTTGGCAGGGTTCGCTAGGAGGGTGCAAACGTCGGCTCTCGGCGAGTGATCTGAGTTTCTTCGGCTTTCGCGTGGCAAAAACGTTCGAAAGCGCTTATGTTCTTCTCAGGTCCAGGATCCTTGGGGGGATTTACATGGCACTTCGCCCTTTTCTCACAGCAGGGGTGGCCTTTGCCACCGCCGGTGTCGTGGCTGCGACAGTGGCCATCGCACCGCCGATGTCTCCCGGCGACGTGCAAGTCGCCAAGAACACCGAGGTCGCGCTCAACGCCGACCTCCGAGATCTGATCAACACCTACTTCGGCCAGTTCCCGGGTGACCCCGGCAATCCCGGCACCATCCACGCCTTCGGTGTGCTCCAGCAGCTGCTGCAGAACGCCACCGTCAACGACCCCCGTGCCACCGAGGTCATCGACTCCTACTTCGAGGAGGGCCTGTCCGACGTCATCCGGCTGCTCCTGACGCGGGACAACCCCAGTCCGCAGTCGGTCGAGCTGATCGACGCCTACTTCAACGACGGTCTCGCCGACGCGACGCGGGTGTACCTCGACCAGTTCGCCACTCCAGAGCAACAAGAGTGGATCGACACCTACTTCGGCGACCCGGACCACGTCAATGACGACGGCTCAACGAACGTCTCGCAGAACGGCGCGTCGGGTATCGCCTGGAAGGTCCTCTCCGGACTCGGTCTCGGCGGCGAGCTGCGCGCGAACCTCGACACCTTCTTCAATGCGCAGACGGGAGAGAACCCGCAGGCCGTTCCGATCACGACGCCGGTCTTTCAGGAGTCGCCACCAGGCAGCGGCACGATCGTGCCGGTCATCGACCCCGCCACCGGCGAACAGGCCACCTCGACGTTTGAGCCGGTCCTGGATGCGGACGGCAATCCGACCTTCGACGCGGCCGGCAATCAGATCTTCAGCACCGAAGTCATCGGTTGGACTGGCAACTCGAACCCGGCCAGGCGCGGCACCTTTGGCGTCATCTACAACGTGATCGCGAGCACCGGAATCAGCGGCGACGCGAAGACCGTCCTGGACGCCTACTGGGATGGCGGCATCAGCGAGGTCGTCAAGGTGGTGCTGATAGCGCTCTCGCCCGACCCCGTGGCGGACCAGCTCATCGGGGACTACTTCGACGGCGGCATCGACAAGGTCGCGCAGACCATATTGGTGGGGCTCTCGCCTGACCAGCGGTCGAAGGATCTATGGAATGAGTTCTTCGACAACGGCATCACCGGCGTCGTCCGGTACCTGCTCACCGGCCCCTTGCCGGAAGAGGAGGGCCCGCCCGTGCCGCCGGAGACCACGATGCTTCGCGTCGCGAACACCGAGGAGGTCTCTGAGGAAGGGGCCACTGTCGGCGATGTGACCACGCTGACCAAGAAGGTGGCGACCGCCTTCGGGAGGAAACCGGTCATCGCAGAGGTATCCGCCGCTCCCGTGGTGGACCCCGAGCCGGCCACCGCTCCCGTGGTGGACCCCGAGCCGGCCGCCACTCCCGTGGTGGACCCCGAGCCGGCCACCCCTCCCGTCGTGGTGCCCGCGCCTGCACCCGTCACAGCGCCGGCACCCGCGCCTGAGGCCACCCCCGCGGTAGTGGAGGAGAAGTCGGAGGAGGAGGCCACCACGAACGTCAAGACCGGCAACAAGGTCGAGCCCGTCATCATTCTCCCGGGGGGAGCTGCCGCTCAGAACGGAAAGCGCGGCGGCGGCGCCTGGGGCTGGAATGGTCTGGCCGACAGGGTCAACGGCTTCGTGAAGGGCGTCCAGGGTGCGACCGGTGGCGGTGCCCCGGCCGCCGCTGACCCCGGTGCCGGCGGCGGCACTGAAGGCGGCAAGTAGCCAATCGGCGTCACGCTGGGGCGAGAACACTTGTTTGCGGGTTCGACGAGATTGCTCGTCTGCGCGCGCAGGTGACCATCTTCGGGCGGGCGGCGACCCGGGTCTGGCGCGGGTCATCGATCAGGTGGCGCGTCGCCTCGAGGGTCGCGTGGTGGGGACTCAACTCGGGGGTTGGGGCACTGCGGTGGTCAGTTACTAGCTGCGGTCCCGCAAACGTCGCTGAAGCCAACTCGTGATGTGCCGTTGGTTAACTTCATTTAGCTGTCGGTAGAGCATTTGGAGAGCAGGTCCGGGCGGCCGACCGTGGCAGATCTTGATCGTGGCCGGTCGCGGTGAATTTCGCCGGCTGGTTGCCATCGAAAACAGGTGCTGTCCAGGCGTTCGTGAGGGTGGGTTCGAATTAGCCGAGGGGGTCGGCCGAAAGGCGTGGCCGGCGGCGTGAAAGCCCGCCGTCGGTGAGCCAGGTGCAAACTTCGGGTATTTGTCGTGGCAAAAACTTTCAAAACCGTTTATTGTCTTCTCAGGTTTCTCTCAGTGGCTCGCCACTGCGGAGCCAGGACTTCGAGCCGTCATCAGATCTGAGGGAACGCATATGGCACTCCGCCCGTTCGTCACTGCAAGCGTGGCGTTTGCTGCCACCGGTGCCGTTGCCGCCACCGTGGCCATCGCACCGCCGATGTCGCCGGGCGATATCAAGGTGGCCAAGGACACCGATGTCGCGCTCAACGCGTTGATCACGGATCCGAACGTGGTGCCCTTCATCAACACCTACTTCGGTGAGTCCCCTGACGGGATCCGCACGGGTGCGGTAGGCGTGGCCCAGCAGCTTCTGCTGGCCGCCACCGAGAACGACCTCATCGGTCAGGCCCTGATCAACACCTACTTCCTTGGCGGTGCCACCAGCCTGGCCCAGGTGTTCCTGACCGCGTTCAACCCAGCGTTCGCAGACGAGATCAACACCTTCTTCGGAGGTGGGGTCAGCGAGCTGGCGCGGGAGCGTCTGCTCGCGGCCACCAATGACCCGCTGCAGCGTGAGTACATCAACACGTACTTCGGTGGTGCCCGCAACGACGATTACTCGGAGAACATCGCCCAGGTCGGCGCGCAGGGCCTGGCCTTCAAGTTCCTCGCCGACCGGGGTCTGAGTGCCGATCAGCGTCGCATCCTCGACACCTTCTGGAACGCGCCGACGGAATACAACTCGCAGGCAGTTCCGGTGTACACGAAGGTCTACAAGAAGGTCGTGAACTCGGCGGGTCAAGTGACCTACGTGCGGGTCACGGAGCCGGTCCTCGACGAGAATGGGAATCCGGTACTGAACCCGGACGGCACCCCGAAGCTTCAGTACGTCAACTCGCAGCGGGTGCCGGTCTTGGACGCTGACGGCAATCTGACCTACGACGCAAACGGCAACCAGATCTTCAGCGACGAACTCAACTTCGTGGGCAATGGCAACGCGGCCCGTCGTGGCAGCTTCGGCGTGGTCTACAACACGATCAAGGGCACCGGGTTGAACTCGGACCAGGAAGCCGTCCTCGACGACTACTGGGATGGCGGCGCGACCCAGGTCGTGCGGAACCGGCTCGTCAACGCGGCCGGCGACGATGTGCAGAAGGCCTTGATCGAGACGTACTTCGACGGCGGTATCGACGAGGTCATCAGGGCGGGACTGCTCGCGTTCGGTGATACGAACGCGCGGAATCTCACCAACGAGTTCTTCGACAACGGCATCACGGGCGTGATCCGCTACCTGCTCGTCGGTCCGGTGACCCCGCCTGCGCCGGCTGCGAAGACTGCCGTCGTCACCGTGGCGGACGTCGAGGAGACCCCCGACGCGAAGACGCTTGAGAGCGACACCACCGACGCTGGCGCCACCCCCGGCTCAGATCTGGCCAAGCTGGCAGAGAAGTTCGCTCCCAAGCCGAAGGCCGAGCTCGAAGCGACGCCCGTGGCGGCGCCCGTCGAAGCGGCACCGGAGGCTGCCCCGGCACCCGCTCCCGAGTCCACCTCCGTGGTCAAGGAGAAGGAGGCATCCTCGGAAGAGGACACCGCCACGAACGTCAAGACCGGCAACAAGGTCGAACCCGTGATCATCCTCCCGGGTGGCGCCAATGCAAACGGCAAGCGCGGTGGCGGCGCCTGGGGCTGGAATGGTCTGGCCGACAGGGTGAACGGCTTCGTGAAGGGCGTCAAGGGCGCGACCGGTGGTGCGCCCGCTGCCTCTGACCCAGGCAAGGCAGGTGGCAACGCCGGTGGCGCCAGCGATGGCGGCGGTGATGGCGGCGGCGAGTAGTCACCGCACCTCGTCACACTGACACGAGACGTCGGCCCCTTCCGGATTTCGGAGGGGGCCGACGCTTTTCGTGGGTCGAGATCAACGATGAGGAGCCGGCGCGGGCCAGCTGCCGCGTCAGGAGTTCTTGCGCTTCTTGCGCTTGATGCCGACGCTGCCCCACAGCGAGAAGCCGCGGATGGTCACTTGGGGCGCACCCGGCGACCCCACCTCGCCGATGTGGTCGAAGGCGCCCATCACGCCCACGCCGTGGACGTCGACGTTGATCTCCGGCGGCAGCAGAATGGTCTGCCCGCCAAAGATTGAGTAGGAGTGGATCTCCACCTCCGGCGAGGTGAAGTCGGCGTAGCGCAGATCGATGACGCCGCCGCCGAACAGTGCGAAGGAGGTCAGCCTCCTGGGGACGTTCCAGCGGCCCCTTCGCTCGAATCCGCTCATGATCGCCAACAGCAGCGTTGAGGGAGCGGGACGGCACGGACCGCAGTCACGTGACGATGATGTGGCGACGTCGGGCAGGTCGGCGCTGAGCCGCTCCAGCTCACCGAAGGTCTGGGCGGCGTAGGCCCGGTTCAGCCTGTCCTCGTACTCGGACATCTTCAGACGCCCTTGAGCGGCGGCCTCCGTGAGCAGTTGAGCGACCTGCATGCGGTCCGTGTCGGCAGCGCGCGTTGATCCGTTGCGCGGCGCTGGAGTAGTCATCACGACGAGCCTACGGCGAACGCACTGACACGCAATAGTGTTGCGCAAACTGACACCGTTTCGGCTGCTGAGACCACGATTCTGGGGAATCCTCCTACTGCCCGGTAACTCGGTTTCGCAATCGGGCCGGGCTCCAGGACGGCGTCCAGTTCGGCGACCGCTTCTCCAGGAACGCCAGGATGCCCTCGCGCGCCTCGTCGGACACGAAGAGCCGCGCCGACTGCTCGGTCAACGAGTCCGCGTGCCGGTCGAAGCCATCGAGGATGGCCGCCGTGGTCAACGCCTTGGACGCCGCCAAACCCTGCGGCGATCCCTTGGCCACCTCAGCCGCCAGTGCCGCCACCCGCGCCTCGACATCGTCGGCGGCGATGGTGATCAGCCCGATATCGGCAGCCTCGGCAGCGCCGAACCTCTCCCCGGTGACGAAGTAGCGGCCCGCGGCACGCGCCGACATCTTGGGCAGCAGCGTCAGCGAGATGATCGACGGTGCGACACCGATGCGGGCCTCCGTGAGGGCGAACGTGCTCGACGGTCCTGCCACGACGACGTCGCACGCGCCCACCAGACCCAGACCGCCCGCGCGCACATGGCCGTCGATGGCACCGATGACCGGCACAGGCAGTTCCAGGATGGCACGCAACAACCGGGTCATCTCCCTGGCTCGGTCGACGGCGACGTCACCTGGCTCGCGCCCGGCGGCCTCACCGAGGTCCGCGCCAGCGCAGAACGTGCCACCCTCGTGCCCGAGGATGACGCAGCGCACCGTCGGATCGGCAGCGGCGCTGCGTAACCCGTCGTGCAACTGCGTCACTAGCGCTGTGGACAGGGCGTTGCGGTTCTGCGGTGAGTCCAGCGTCAGGCGCACGATCCCCGCCGAGACGCCGTATCGGACAAGGGTGCTCATCAGTAGGACCGGGGGAGTCCCAGTGACGTCTGGGCGATGAAGTTGAGGATCATCTCGCGGCTCACCGGGGCGATACGGGCAAGGCGTGACGCCGTCAGCACCGACGCGATGCCGTACTCCTTCGTCAGGCCGTTGCCGCCGAGGGATTGCACCGCCTGGTCGACGGCGCGCACCGATGCCTCACCGGCCGCGTACTTGGCCATGTTGGCGGCCTCGGCCGCGCCACCGTCGTCACCCAGGTCGTAGAGCGTGGCCGCCTTCTGCATCATGAGTTTGGCCAGTTCGATCTCGATGTGGTTCTGCGCCAGCGGATGTGAGATGCCCTGGTGTGCGCCGATCGGCGTCTTCCAGACCTGCCGGGTCTTGACGTAGTCGGTGGCCTTGTTGATCGCGAACCGGCCCATGCCGACCGCGCTCGCAGCGCCCATAATGCGTTCGGGGTTGAGGCCCGCGAACAGCTGGGCGATCGCCGCGTCCTCGGACCCGACCAGCGCATCAGCGGGCAACCGCACGTCGTCGAGGAACAGCTGGAACTGGCTCTCGGGGCTGACGATCTCCATGTCGATCTTGGTCCACGACATGCCGGGTGTGTCGATCGGAACTACGAACAGCGCGGGCTTGAGGTTGCCGGTCTTGGCCTCCTCGGTGCGGCCGACGACGAGTACGGCCTGGGCTTGGTCGACACCCGAGATGAAGACCTTCTGCCCGGACAGGACCCAGTCGCTGCCATCGCGACGCGCGGTGGTGGTGATGCGGTGCGAGTTCGATCCGGCGTCGGGTTCGGTGATGGCGAAGGCCATCGTGATGGTGCCGTCGGCGATACCGGGGACCCAGCGCCGCTTCTGCTCCTCGGTGCCGAACTTGCTGATGATTGTCCCGTTGATGGCCGGTGACACCACCATCATCAGCAGTGCGCAACCGCCTGCTGACATCTCCTCCATGACCAGGCTCAGCTCGTACATACCTGCCCCGCCGCCGCCGTACTCCTCGGGCAGGTTCACGCCGATGAAGCCGAGTTTCCCTGCCTCGCTCCACAACTCGTCGGTGTGCTCACCCGCGCGCGCCTTCTCGAGGTAGTAGTCGGGGCCGTAGTTGGCGGACATCGCCGCCACGGCCTTGCGCAGGGCCTGCTGTTCCTCGGTCTCCACAAAGCTCATGGGTGTTCTCCTCCTGTGATGGGCTCAGGCGTCTTCGACGCGAGCGAGTACGGCGCCGACATCGACCTGTTGGCCCGCGTCGACGTTGAGTTCGGTGATGATGCCCGCGCTTGGGGCGGTGATGGTGTGCTCCATCTTCATGGCCTCCAGCCAGATCAGGGCCTGGCCGGCCTTGACCTTGTCGCCCACCGCCGCGTCGACCCGGATCACCGATCCGGGCATGGGCGCCAGCAGCGACCCGTGCGCGACCGCGGCGTCGGGGTCTCCGAAGCGGGGTCGGACGGTGAGGCATACCGGGCCCAGCGGCCCGTCGACGAACACCTGATCGCCGTAGCGTGCGACGTCGAACGGGCGCTCCACAGCGTTTTCCCCCGTCGCTCCGCTCGCGCCGATGCGGCTGCTCAGCACCACCCGGTCGGTGGTGGCCGACACCAGCGTCGTGTCCTGCCCGTCGGGCAGGTCGAGGCGGCCGCGCACGAACCTGTAGGCGACCTCGTGCTCGCCGCCCGCAGCGTCGCGATATGTCTTGGTCTGGTAACCCGACGCCACGTTGCGCCACCCGCCGGGCAGCGCGCCCAGAACCGTTGCGGTGCTGCGGTTGTGCGCCGCATCGGCCAGCGCTGCGGCCAGTGCCGAGAGCCGCACGGCCTGCTCGTCAGCCAGGGGGGCGGCCAACTCGGCCAGCCCGTGTGTGTCGAAGAACCCGGTGTCGGTGTTGCCGTCGAGGAACGCCGGGTGACGCAACACGTTCACCAGCAGTTCGCGGTTGGTGGTGATGCCGTGCAGCCGGGTGCGGGCCAGCGCGTCGGCCAGCACGCCTGCGGCCTGCCTGCGGGTGGGTGCCCACGAGATGACCTTGGCCAGCATCGGGTCGTAGAAGATCGACACCTCCGAACCGTCCACGACGCCGGTGTCGACGCGCACGCCGACGCCGCCGAGCGTGCTGAACGCGGCGCGAGCGGTGGGCACGTCGAACCGATGTACGGGCCCGGCCTGTGGCTGCCAGTTCTTCGCCGGGTCCTCGGCGTAGAGCCGGACCTCGATCGAATGTCCCTGCGCAACAGGTGGTTGCGCGGCTAGGCGGCCACCGTCGGCGACGTGCAACTGTAGCGCGACCAGGTCCAGGCCCGTGGTCTCCTCAGTGACCGGATGCTCGACCTGAAGGCGCGTGTTCATCTCGAGAAAGAAGAAGTCGCCCTGCTGGTCGGCCATGAACTCGACGGTGCCCGCCCCGGTGTAGCCGATCGCCTCAGCCGCCAGGCGGGCCGCCTCGAACAGCCTGTCACGCATGCCGTCGATACGTTCGACCAGCGGTGAGGGGGCCTCCTCGATGATCTTCTGGTGGCGTCGCTGAATCGAGCACTCGCGCTCGCCTACCGCCCAGATGGTGCCGTGCGCGTCGGCCATCACCTGAACCTCGATGTGGTGACCGGTGGCCAGGTATCGCTCGCAGAACACGGTGGGATCGCCGAACGCCGACTTCGCCTCGCGCTGGGCGGCTTCCACCTGCTCGGGCAGCTCATCGAGATTGCGGACCACACGCATACCGCGCCCGCCACCACCGGCCGACGCCTTGATCAGCACGGGGAGTTCGGCGGCGGTTACGGTCTCGGGGTCGAGTTCGGCCAGCACAGGGACCCCGGCCGCGGCCATCATCTTCTTGGCCTCGATCTTGGACCCCATGGCCGCGACCGCGGGCACGGGCGGGCCGATCCAGGTCAACCCCGCCTGCTGCACGGCCTCGGCGAATTCGGCGTTCTCCGAGAGGAATCCGTAGCCGGGATGGATCGCGTCGGCTCCGGCAGCCCGCGCGGCGGCGATCAACTGCGCGCCGTCGAGGTACCCGTGCCGTCCCTCGAGACGCACCCGGGCGTCGGCCTCGGCGACGTGCGGGCTGTGCGCGTCGGGGTCGGTGTACACCGCGACGGTGTTGAGGCCGAGGCGACGGCAGGTGGCAAAGACACGGCGGGCGATCTCACCGCGATTGGCGACCAGCACTGTCGTGATCATGTGCGCGCTCACATCCGGAAGACGCCGAAGTTCGACGTCCCCTCGATCGGGCCACTGGCTATGGCGGACAGACACATTCCCAACACCGTACGGGTGTCGCGCGGATCGATGACGCCATCGTCGTAGATGCGGCCGGACAGGAACATCGGCAGCGACTCGGCCTCGATCTGTGCCTCGACGGCGGCGCGCAGCGCGGCGTCGGCGGCCTCGTCGACCTCCTGGCCGCGGGCCTCGGCGGCCGCGCGGCTGACGATCGACAGCACGCCGGCCAGCTGCGTGCCGCCCATGACCGCCGACTTCGCGCTCGGCCAGGCGAACAGGAACCGGGGGTCATACGCGCGGCCACACATGCCGTAGTGGCCCGCGCCGTAGGAGGCGCCGATCAGCAGCGAGATGTGCGGCACGGTCGAGTTGGAGACCGCGTTGATCATCATCGAGCCGTGCTTGATCATCCCGCCCTCCTCGTACTTGCGGCCGACCATGTAGCCGGTGGTGTTGTGCAGGAACAACAACGGCGTGTCGGAGCGGTTGGCCAGCTGGATGAACTGGGTGGCCTTCTGAGACTCCTCGGAGAACAGCACGCCGCGGGCGTTGGCGAGGATGCCGATCGGGTAGCCGTGCAGGGTGGCCCACCCGGTGACCAGCGACCCGCCGTAGAGCGGCTTGAACTCGTCGAAGTCCGAGCCGTCGACGACGCGGGCGATGACCTCGCGCGGGTCGAACGGGATGCGCAGATCGGCGGGCACGATGCCGATGAGCTGCTCGGGGTCGAACAGTGGTTCGGTGACAGGCGCCGGTGCCGGCCCCTGTTTGCGCCAGTTCAACCGCGCCACGATGCGGCGTCCGATCCGGATCGCGTCGAGTTCGTCGATGGCGAGGTAGTCACCGAGCCCAGATGTCCGCGAGTGCATCTCGGCGCCGCCGAGGGACTCGTCGTCGGATTCCTCGCCCGTGGCCATCTTCACCAGCGGTGGGCCGGCGAGGAACACCTTCGAGCGTTCCTTGATCATCACGACGTGATCGGACATGCCGGGGACGTAGGCCCCACCCGCGGTCGAGTTGCCGAACACCAGCGCGACGGTCGGGATACCGGCCGCCGACAACCGGGTCAGGTCCCGGAACATCCGTCCGCCGGGGATGAAGATCTCCTTCTGCGTCGGCAGGTCGGCGCCGCCCGACTCCACCAGCGAGATCACTGGCAACCGGTTCTCGAGGGCGATCTGGTTGGCGCGCAGGATCTTCTTCAGGGTCCACGGATTGCTGGTGCCGCCCTTGACCGTCGGGTCGTTGGCGACGATCACGCACTCGACGCCCTCGATCACGCCGATACCCGTCGCGACGCTGGCGCCGACGGTGAAGTCGGTGCCCCACGCGGCCAGCGTGCTCAGCTCCAGGAACGGGGAGTCGGGGTCCAGCAGCAGTTCGAGGCGCTCGCGGGCGGTGAGCTTGCCGCGCGCGTGGTGCCGGTCGACGTACTTGGCGCCGCCGCCGGCCAGCGCCTTGGCGTGCTCGGTGTCGAGTTCGGCGAGCTTGGTGGTCATGGTCTCGGCCGCGTCGGCGAAGACCTTCGACCGCACGTCGAGCGTCGACTTGAGGGCGGTCACGACTGATACCCCAGGGTCTTGGCGGCCAGGCCGGTCAGGATCTCCGTGGTGCCGCCACCGATACCGATGATGCGCATATCACGGAACTGGCGCTCGACCTCGGACTCGGCCATGTAGCCCATACCGCCGAACAGCTGCACGGCCTGGTGAGCCACCCACTCGCCGGACTCGACCGCGGTGTTCTTGGCGAAGCAGACCTCGGTGATGAGGTTCGTGTCACCGGCTAGCTGTCGGTCCACCAGATGGTGGGTGTACACGCGAGCGACGTCGACGCGGCGGGCCATCTCGGCCAGTGTGTTCTGCACGGACTGGCGTGAGATCAGCGGCCGGCCAAAGGTTTCCCTGTCGCGGCACCACTTCACGGTGAGGTCGAGGCAGCGCTGCGCGCTGGCATACGCCTGTGCGGCGAGGCCGACCCGCTCGGACACGAACGCCGCGGCGATCTGCAGGAAGCCGGTGTTCTCCGGGCCGATCAGGTTGGCGACCGGAACGCGAACGTCGGTGTAGGACAGCTCCGCGGTATCCGAGGAGCGCCAGCCCATCTTCTCGAGCTTGCGGGTGACCTCGAAACCCGGTGTGGCCTTGTCGACCACGATCAACGAGACACCGCCGGCGCCCGGCCCTCCGGTACGTGCCGCGGTCACCACGAAGTCGGCGCGCACGCCGGAGGTGATGTAGGTCTTGGCGCCGTTGATGATGTAGTGATCGCCGTCCTTGATGGCCCTGGTGGTCAGGTGCCCGACGTCCGAACCTCCGCCGGGCTCGGTGATGGCCAGTGCGCCGATCCTCTCGCCCGCCAACGTCGGCCGCACGTACGTGTCGATCAGTCGCTGGTCACCTGATGCGATCATGTGCGGCACTGCGATGCCACACGTGAACAGCGAGGCGAACACGCCGCCGGGGGCGCCCGCCTGGTGCATCTCCTCGCAGATGATCACCGCGTCGATGCCATCTCCGCCTCCGCCGCCGACCGCCTCGGGATACGCCGCGCCGAGCAGCCCCGCGTCGCCGGCCTTGCGGTGCAGTTCGCGTGGCAGATCGCCGGTGCGTTCCCACTCCTCGGCGTTCGGCAGGATTTCGCGTTCAACGAAGTCGCGCACCGTCTTTCGAAGCGCCTCGCGTTCCGGCGTGGTCCAGGTGTTCACGGTAGGAGGCCTTTCGGTATCTCGATGTGACGACTGCGCAGCCATTCGCCGAGTCCCTTGGCTTGAGGGTCGAAGCGGGCCTGGTGGGCGACGCCCTTGCCGAGAATGCCCTCGATGACGAAGTTCATCGCGCGCAGGTTGGGCAGCAGGTGTCGGGTGACGGACAGGCCTGCCGTCTCGGGAAGCAGTTCGCGCAGCTTCTCGACCGTCAGCGCGTTGGCCAGCCACTGCCACTGCGCGTCTGCCATCCCTTCCGTCGCTTCGCTCGCCCCGGCGCGAACCCAGACGCCGACGTTGGCGTCACCGCCCTTGTCTCCGCTGCGGGCGCCCGCGATGGTGCCGAGTGGGACGCGGCGGGTCTCGCCGAGCGCCGGCGGTTCGGGCGGCGCCGGAGCGGGCACCGGTTCCAGCGTCTGGGTCTGGGTGGCGACGGCGATATCGGTGCGGGTGCCGTCGGCGTGCACGGCGACGTGGGGCACCAGCGTCGCGTCGACGTAGCCGGGGGTGAACACGCCGTAGACCTGTCCATCGCCTGGCGGGGCGGTGGTGGTGAAGCCCGGATAGCTGGCCAGCGCGAGTTCGACTGCGGCCGAGGAGAAGTGACGGCCCACGTTCGCCGGATCCGGGTCGCGGACGACGCACCGCAGCAGCGCGCTGGCGGACTCCTCGGTGTCGGCGTCGGGATGGTCGGTGCGGGCCAGCGTCCACTCCAGTTCAGCGGGTTTGACCCTCAGGCTCGACTCCAGTTGCCTGCGCACCAGATCGGCCTTGGCCTCGATGTCGAGGCCCGTCAGCACGAATGTCATGGCGTTGCGGAAGCCGCCCACGCTGTTGAGCGACACCTTGAGCGTCGGCGGGGGAGGCTCGCCCTTCACCCCGCTGATTCGGACGCGGTCGGGTCCGTCGGCGGTGAGCGTCACGCTGTCGACTCGCAGTGTCACGTCGGGGTTCGCGTAGCGCGCGCCACCGATCTCGTAGAGGAGTTGTGCGGTCACGGTGTCGGTGCTGACCCGTCCACCCGTACCGCGATGCTTCGTGATGACCGATGACCCGTCCGCGCTGATCTCGGCCAGCGGAAAGCCGGGATGGAGGAGGTCGACACCGCCGCGCATCAGTTCAGCGAAGAAGGCGAAGTTGCCGCCGGTGGCCTGGGTGCCGCACTCGATGACGTGGCCGGCCGCCACCGCGCCGGCGAGAGCGTCGTAGTCGGTACGAGTCCAGCCGAAGTGCGCTGCGGCAGGCCCGACGATGACCGAGGCGTCGGTGACCCGGCCCGTGACGACGACATCGGCGCCCGCGTTGAGACAGTCGACGATGCCCCACGCGCCGAGATAGGCGTTGGCTGAGAGCGGGTTGTCGAAGCCGAACTCATCGGCGCGGGCGATCAGGTCGTCACCCTCGACGTGCCCGACGTTCACGCTGAGCCCGAGTCGCTGCGCCAGCGCGCGGACCGCCGCGGCCAGACCGGCCGGATTGAGCCCGCCCGCGTTGGCGACGATCTTGACGCCGCGTTCGAGCGCCAAGCCGAGGGACTCCTCGAGCTGTGTCAGAAATGTCTTGGCGTAACCGCGGTCGGGGGCCTTGGCGCGGTCGCGGGCCAGGATCAGCATCGTCAGTTCCGCGAGATAGTCACCGGTGACGTAGTCGAGATCGCCGCCGGTGATCATCTCGCGCATTGCGGCGTGCCGGTCGCCGTAGAAGCCCGAACAGTTGCCGATCCGCACAGGCTCCCGGGTCCTGCCCTCAGCACCGCTCAACCCAAACTCCCATCAACCAGACGCCTCGACCAACCGGTAGGTTAGTCGGTACCACCGGTCCCAAGTCAAGGATCGACCTCGCCGGTCACGGCCAGATCGCGGCAATGCCTCGCAATGGACCACTCGCTGCTGTCCACGGTCCTATAGTCCCTGCATGCTCCGCATTTGCGCCGCGGCCGCGGCCATCGTCGCCGCGCTGCTGGCCGCAGGCATCCCCGCGAACGCCTACCCCGCCCCCCGCTCGTCGGGAATGGCCGCCGACTTTCCGGTCGGGATGTGCATCGACGTCGGGGACGACCTCACCATCGACTACTTGAACCTCATCAACGTCGCGCCAGTGCCGTGCTCGGACCCGGACCGCAACTACCGGGTCACGCAGCACGTCGCCAACGAGCCGTTGTGCGGGCCGGACACCAACCGCGTGTTCCACACCCGCGACTCCGTCGTGCTGTGCACCGTGAACGCCTAGCCGCGGCACCCGGGCTCTGCGCCGTTTTGGAGGCAACGCAGCCCACGGGCTATCCTTGGAGCCAATTGCCGCTGCCCTCGTGTGCGCGGCGACCCTGAGCGAGGAGATGTACGTCATGGCTGTGCCCAAGCGGAGGATGTCGCGTTCGAACACCCGTAGCCGGCGCGCGCAGTGGAAGGCCGAAAAGCCCGAACTCGTGGGCGTCACCGTTGCTGGTCAGCAGCACAAGGTGCCGCGTCGCCTGCTCAAGGCCGCTCGACTCGGCCTCATCAATCTCGACCGCCGATAAGTTTCACGTTCCTCGCCGCCGCGTGGCGCGCCTCTCAGTCCACTCTCAGATAGTGGGTTGAAACTGTGCCTGTGCGGATTCTTGTCGTAGACGACGATCGCGCTGTGCGCGAATCCCTGCGCCGTTCCCTTTCCTTCAACGGATACTCAGTGGAACTGGCGCAGGATGGCCTCGAAGCCCTTCAGCGCATTGCCAGCGATCGACCCGATGCCCTTGTGCTGGACGTGATGATGCCGCGTCTGGACGGCCTCGAGGTGTGCCGCCAGTTGCGCAGCACCGGGGATGACATGCCGATCCTGGTGCTGACAGCCCGTGACTCGGTCTCCGAGCGCGTCGCTGGTCTCGACGCCGGCGCCGACGACTACCTGCCAAAGCCCTTCGCGCTCGAGGAGCTGCTCGCCCGTATGCGGGCGCTGCTTCGCCGCACCACGATCGACGACCGGGCCGAGTCGGTCCCGATGACGTTCTCCGACCTGAGCCTCGACCCGGTGACCCGTGACGTCACCCGCGGGGACCGCCACATCAGCCTCACCCGCACAGAGTTCTCCCTGCTGGAGATGCTGATCGCCAACCCGCGCCGGGTGCTGACACGCAGCCGGATTCTCGAGGAGGTGTGGGGCTTCGACTTCCCCACGTCGGGCAACGCCCTTGAGGTGTACGTCGGATATCTGCGTCGCAAGACAGAAGCCGAGGGGGAGTCGCGCCTAATCCACACCGTGCGAGGGGTGGGTTACGTGCTGCGTGAGACGCCACCCTGATGGCCACGTCGAGGTTCCCGCGACTCCGGACCGCGGCCCAGGACCCCCTGCACACCGCCAGTTCGGTGTCCCTGCGCTGGCGGGTGATGCTGCTGGCGATGTCGATGGTGGCGATGGTCGTGGTGCTGATGGCCGTCGCCGTCTACGTCGTCGTCTCCAGGGCGCTCTATCAGGACGTCGACAACCAACTGCAGAGCCGCGCCCGACTCCTGATCGAGAGCGGATCGTTGGCGGCCGACCCCGGTAAGGCAATCGAGGGCACCGCGTACTCCGACGTCAACGCCATGCTGGTGAACCCCGGCCGGTCGATCTACACCGCCAACCAGGCTGGTGAGACGTTGCCGCTCGGGCAGCCGGAGAAGGACGTCATCCTCGGCAAGCTGCACATGTCGCTGCGCACGGTGGACCACCAGCGGGTCCTGGCGTACCGACTGTCCAACGGCAGCTCGCTGCTGATCTCCAAGAGCATCGAGCCAACCGGCATGGTGCTCAATCGACTCGGCACCATCCTGCTGATCGTCGGCGGCCTGGGCATGGCCATCGCGGCGATCGCGGGAGGAACGGTGGCCCGAACGGGGCTCAGACCCGTGGCCCGCCTGACACAGGCTGCCGAGCGGGTGGCCCGCACCGATGACCTGCGGCCGATTCCGGTACACGGCAACGACGAGTTGGCCAGGCTGACCGAGGCGTTCAACATGATGCTCAACGCGCTGGCCGAGTCGCGGGAGCGCCAGGCTCGCCTGGTGTCCGACGCCGGCCACGAACTGCGCACCCCGCTGACGTCGTTGCGCACCAACGTCGAGTTGCTGATGGCGTCGATGGAGCCGGGCGCTCCGCGGCTTCCCGACGAGGAGATGGCCGGGCTGCGGACCGACGTCATAGCGCAGATCGAGGAGCTGTCCACATTGGTGGGCGATCTGGTCGACCTGACACGCGACGACGAGGGCGTGGCCGTGTACGAAGCGGTAGACCTGGCGGAGGTCGTCGAGCGCAGCCTCGAACGAGTTCGGCGGCGCCGCAACGACATCGAGTTCGACGTCCGTGTTGTGGGCTGGGAGGTGCACGGTGACGACGCGGGCTTGTCGCGGGCAGTCCTGAACCTTCTCGACAATGCGGCCAAGTGGAGCCCGCCGAACGGGCGCGTCGCCGTGCGGCTGACACAACTTGACCCGTTCAATGCCGAACTCGTCGTGTCCGACCACGGCCCGGGCATCCCTGCCGAGGAGCGGGGCCTGGTCTTCGAGCGCTTCTACCGGTCCACCGCGGCGCGTGCGATGCCCGGATCGGGTCTCGGCCTGGCGATCGTCAAGCAGGTGGTGCTCAAACACGGTGGGGCGCTTCGGATCGAGGAGACCGTGCCCGGCGGCATCCCGCCCGGCACCTCGATTCACCTGGTCCTGCCCGGCCGACCCGTCGCGACACGCGCGGGCGGAGCGGTGGACGGCGCCAGCCTGACCGCCGACAATGGTTAACAAGCTGGTTCTCGGGGAAGTCTTCGGGCGTGCCGAGCGTTCTCTAAGTGGATTCTCAGCCCGATGGGGCATTGTCAGGCTCAGCCTTTCGTTGTAGTGGTGACCCGTGTAGGACCGAGCAGCAACTCGAAGGAAGAGCGCCGACCGCAAAATGACCAACCACCCGAGGTACACGCCGCCGCCACCGCCGGGAAACCGGCCAGGGCCGTATGACTCCGTGGCGCCGGGTTATCCCGGGGGTCCCCCGCGACCGGGGCCTGGCCAGCCGAACTACGACTGGCGCTACGTGACGCAGCAGCAGGCGTACCGCGGACCGCACGATCCCTACCCAGGTGCACCTCAGCCGCGCAACATGCCCGGCGGACCCGGGGCGGTGC
This sequence comes from Mycolicibacterium sp. YH-1, assembly GCF_022557175.1. The sequence goes on from NZ_CP092915.1 coordinate 1,305,652, forward strand.
CGCCGCGGAAGCGTTCCCGCGCAGGCGCTTTGACCATCGGAGCACTGGCGATCGCCGTGGTGTCCGCCGGTATCGGTGGCGGTGTGGCCACGCTGGCCCAGCCGGACCGCGGCTCGATCAGTTCCGTGTTCTCGGATGCCACGCCGGGTGAGCCTGCCGCGAACCTGCCCGCCGGGTCTGTCGAGCAGGTCGCGGCCAAGGTGGTGCCCAGCGTGGTGAAGTTGGAGACCGACATGGGTAAGCAGTCCGAGGAGGGGTCGGGCATCATCCTCTCCTCCGACGGTCTCATCATGACGAACAACCACGTCGTGTCGGCGGCCAAGGACGGCGCCCCGAACGCGGGCTCCGTGCAGACCAAGGTCACCTTCGCTGACGGCAGCACGACGTCGTTCTCCGTGGTGGGCACCGATCCCAGTAGCGACATCGCGGTGGTCCGCGCCGAAGGAGTGAGTGGACTCACTCCCATAGCGCTCGGCTCGTCGGCGAATCTGCGCGTGGGCCAGGACGTGGTGGCCATCGGATCGCCGCTCGGCCTCGAGGGCACCGTCACCACCGGCATCGTCAGCGCGCTGAACCGTCCGGTCGCCGCAGGCGGCGATGCGAGAAACCAGAACACCGTGCTCGATGCCATCCAGACCGATGCGGCCATCAACCCGGGTAACTCGGGTGGTGCGCTGGTCAATATGAGCGGCGAACTGGTTGGCGTGAACTCGGCCATCGCGACCCTGGGTGGCGACTCGGCGCAGGCACAGAGCGGTTCGATCGGGCTTGGCTTCGCGATTCCGGTCGATCAGGCCAAGCGCATCGCCGACGAACTGATTCAGAGCGGTACGGCCTCGCATGCCTCGTTGGGTGTGCAGGTGGGTAATGACGCGACCGTCGACGGGGCCAAGATCGTCGAGGTCACCGACAACGGTGCCGCGGCGGCAGCGGGTCTGCCCAGCGGTGTCATCGTGACCAAGGTCGACGACCGTCCGATCGGCAGCGCCGACGCTCTCGTGGCGGCCGTCAGGTCGAAGGCACCGGGTACCAAGGTCACGTTGACCTACCTTGATCAGTCCGGCCAGCCACGTTCGGTCGACGTCACCCTCGGAAAGGCAGCACAGTGACCACGGCACCAGAGCGGCCATGGCTGAAAATGGTCACGCTCCCGTCGGTTCAGGCATATACGGTTGGGCATATGGAACAGCCGGCAGAGTTGGTGGGGCGCGCGCTTGTCGTCGTCGTGGACGATCGCACCGCGCACGGTGACGAGGAGGACCACAGCGGACCGGTGGTCACCGAGCTGCTCGGTGAGGCGGGTTTCGTCGTAGACGGTGTCGTCGTGGTGTCCGCTGATGAGGTGGAGATCCGCAATGCGCTGAACACTGCCGTCATCGGCGGCGTCGATTTGGTCATCTCGGTGGGTGGTACCGGTGTCACTCCCAGGGATGTCACACCGGAGGCCACCCGGACCATCCTGGACCGCGAGCTTCTCGGCATCGCCGAGGCGCTGCGCGCCTCGGGGCTGTCCGCCGGGATTGTGGATGCGGGCGTGTCCCGCGGTTTGGCCGGCATCTCGGGTAGCACGCTGGTTGTGAACATCTCCGGTTCACGCGGCGCGGTACGCGACGGTATGGCCACCCTTGGCCCACTCGCCAGTCAGGTGATCGGGCAGCTCTCCAGCCTAGAGATATAGGTCCGCGCGCCCGGGTCAGCCGCGATATGCCCGCGCTTGCATATATGCATATCGACGTCAATATTCACAATGATGTGAACTGTCGCTGTGCGGACCCCGTTGTGTTAACGACGGGTGAACAGGCATGAACTTTCAAATGTGACCTTCATCACACTGAGGACTGGCAATGAGCAACTCCGGACGCCACTCGCATCATTCAGTTAACAAAATTTTCGGGGACGAGATTCCCGATACCACTAGCGACGAACGTGACGACGGCCACCCCGGCGACGATTTGGACCGCGAGCGGTGGCTGCGTGACAACGTGCCGCCGCACCACTCCTGACCTGGCGTTTCGTATTGAGCGAAGGTTGTCGCTCCTGGTCGCGGCCTCTCGTGCCGCCGTCGTGACCTTCAGATCGCGCTGACTGCTAGGTAATCCGTAGTGCCGTGCGCGCGGTGCGTGGAACCCCGCTGGAGTACCCCAGCAAATCGGAACACGTTCTATTTCGGCCGTAACCGAACTTCTGCGCTTGCGTTGCCGGGTGGATGCCCCCCCGTTATGTTTCTGCTGTCAACGATGAGCATTTCGTAAGAGCAACATGTGAGGTTTCTAATTCCATTCACACGTAGCTCTTGCACGGTGTGTGGTTAAGCAGTAACACCGCACATCTGACAGACAGCGGTGAGCCGTGCCGGATCACCTTCGACGTAGCTAGGGAGAACATGAAGGCAATCAGTCGGGTGTTGGTCGCGCTGGTCGCGTCCATCGCGGCGTTGTTCGCGACCACGGGCACCTCTCACGCAGGTCTGGATAATGAGCTGAGCCTGGTCGATGGCAAGGACCGCACGTTGACGGTCCAGCAGTGGGACACCTTCCTCAACGGTGTGTTCCCGCTCGACCGCAACCGCCTGACTCGTGAGTGGTTCCACTCCGGCAAGGCCAAGTACATCGTGGCCGGCCCCGGTGCCGATGAGTTCGAGGGCACCCTGGAGCTGGGCTACCAGATCGGCTTCCCCTGGTCGCTGGGCGTCGGGATCAACTTCTCCTACACGACCCCCAACATCCTGATCGACGATGGTGACATCACCGGTCCTCCCTTCGGCCTCGAGTCGGTCATCACCCCGAACCTGTTCCCGGGTGTGTCGATCAGTGCTGACCTGGGCAACGGCCCGGGCATCCAGGAGGTCGCGACCTTCTCCGTGGACGTCGCCGGCCCTGAGGGTGCCGTCGCGGTCTCCAACGCTCACGGCACCGTCACCGGTGCTGCCGGCGGTGTGCTGCTGCGTCCGTTCGCTCGTCTGATCTCGAGCACCGGCGACAGCGTCACCACCTACGGCGAGCCCTGGAACATGAACTAACGTTTCACGCCTCTGCGGCGATTAACTGAATCAAGCGCCACGTGCCGACCGGGCCTGGTCCGGTCGGCACGTGCAGCTTGGTGGGGGTGGGGGTCTTGCACCAATCAACCAACAAAGGATGACATGAAGGCAATCACTCGGGTGTTGGTCGCGCTGGTCGCGTCCATCGCGGCGTTGTTCGCGACCACGGGCACCTCTCACGCAGGTCTGGATAATGAGCTGAGCCTGGTCGATGGCAAGGACCGCACGTTGACGGTCCAGCAGTGGGACACCTTCCTCAACGGTGTGTTCCCGCTCGACCGCAACCGCCTGACTCGTGAGTGGTTCCACTCCGGCAAGGCCAAGTACATCGTGGCCGGCCCCGGTGCCGATGAGTTCGAGGGCACCCTGGAGCTGGGCTACCAGATCGGCTTCCCCTGGTCGCTGGGCGTCGGGATCAACTTCTCCTACACGACCCCCAACATCCTGATCGACGATGGCGACATCACCGGTCCTCCCTTCGGCCTGAACTCGGTCATCACCCCGAACCTGTTCCCCGGTGTGTCGATCAGTGCTGACCTGGGCAACGGCCCGGGCATCCAGGAGGTCGCGACCTTCTCCGTGGACGTCGCCGGCCCTGAGGGTGCCGTCGCGGTCTCCAACGCTCACGGCACCGTCACCGGTGCTGCCGGCGGTGTGCTGCTGCGTCCGTTCGCTCGTCTGATCTCGAGCACCGGCGACAGCGTCACCACCTACGGCGAGCCCTGGAACATGAACTGAGCTAAGCCTCGCCAGAACGAGAACAGCCCCCGGCCATTTGGTCGGGGGCTGTTCTCGTCGGCGTCCAACGTGAAGAAGTGTGCGAGAAACCGCTCGCAACTCGCCATCGTCTTCACGTTCGGCGGGAGTTGGTTAGTCCCTGTCGGCGCTCGTCATCTTCGCGGTGTCGGGGCTGGGGCCGGTGCCGGGACCGGTGACGTGCCTGCCGTCGGTCTCGCCAGCCAGCAGATCGCGGATCTCGGTCAGCAGGCTCAGCTCGGTGTCCTGGGCCTGCTCGACTTCACCCCGCTTGCGGAGTCGCTCGTAGGGCATCATGACCAGGAAATACACCACCGCCGCCACTAGGACGAAGTTGATGGCCGCAGACAACAGGATATTCAGGTCGATGGTCTGACCGCCGCCGATGCCGATCTTCAAGATGCCGTACTCGCTGTCGCCGCCGGCACCGATGCGATCGATGAGTGGCTGGATGATGCTCTCGGTGAACTTGGTGACCAGCGCGGTGAAAGCGGTACCGATGACGACCGCGACTGCGAGATCGACGATGTTGCCGCGTGAGAGAAATTCCTTGAAGCCCTTCAACACGAGCGTGCTCCGTCCTGTGGTGTGCTTTTCAGACAGCTAACGGTAGCCCCGCTGCGACTGCGGCGACGGCAGTACGGTGCTAGCTTCAGCAGGTGTCGATGCGGTTGAAGTCGTTCGTTGCAGTGGCAGTCCTGGCCGGGTTCTCGATTCTGTCCGCGGGGGCCGCGGGGGCGGAACCGACCACCCCGGCGCCGCCGCCAAGCATCGCCCCCGCCCCGACGTCATCGACGGATGAACTCACCGACATGGTGATGGACGCGCTTGAGGGAGGCCCGTCCAGCCCGTCCACTGCTCCACTTCCCCTGCCGCCGAGCTGATCTCAGCGCAGCGTCAGCGTCACGGCTTGAGTGAGCGAGGCGCCCGCGACGTCGGCGGCCGCATGTGATGGCAATGCCACCAGCACCACGCGGTGGTCCCCGCTCGCCGGGGACGACGAGCGCTCCGACACCAGGACGACAACGGCGTTGGTCGCGACCACCCGTGGTGGCGCGTCGGTACTGCCGCCGGGGGCAACCGAACTCGCGGCCAGGATGTCCACCACGTCTCCGGGGCGCAGCAGGTCCAGCAGCGCGAGATCGGCCAGCGCAAGCGGAACCACGCGGGCGTCGGGTCCGGCCGTCGCCTCGGCGAGACGCGGGCTCAGCACGCGTATGTCGGTGAGTACCTCGCCGCGTCGTGTCGGACCGGCGAGTGTCATACCGACGAGCTCAACCGGATTGGATTGGGCTCCGTCGGGAATCGTGGTCGCCGAATGGGATTCGACGCGCAGATCGGTGGCGCTCAGGGCGACGCCCGGGGTCAGATCGCGCGTGGCCACCACCACGTCGGCGTGGCCATCGGCCGGGTCGGGGCGCAGTGCGGCAGCGGCGGCCAGCAACACCAGGAGCCCGGCGAGGGTGCGGCGTGCGGCGATGGTTCGCGTCCAGTCGGGACGCAGCGCGACCAGGAGCCGACTGAGCGGCGACGCATCGATGGAATTCCCCACGTGGCCACGGTAGGCAGCCGGGGGAGAGCGGGCCAGACCGCGAGGGCCGGCCTGTGGATAACTAGCTCGAAGCGCCTAGCTGGATGCCGCGGCGGGAGCTGAGTTGCTGGAACTCGACGAGCTGGAGCTGCCGGAGCTGGAGCCGGAGCTGCCTGAGTTGCTAGAACTCGAACCCGAAGTCGAGCTGGAACTCGAGGAGTCCGACGAGGACGACGTCGATGACGAGGAGTCGCCGCTCTTCGAACCGTTCGACGAGCTTGAGGCCGTCGTCTTGGACGAGTCGCGGCTGTCATTGCGATAGAAGCCGCTGCCCTTGAACACCACGCCGACCGACCCGTAGAGCTTGCGGAGCCGTCCGGTGCACTTCTCGCACGAGGTCAACGCATCATCGGTGAACGCCTGAACCGCATCGAAGCGGTTGTCGCACTCGGTGCAGGCGTAGGAATAGGTAGGCACTTTAACCCTCCGGGAATGGTCAAACTTGTTAGCACTCTACCGGTGCAAGTGCTAGAACCGCTAAATGGGTCGGCGCATTCCCGTACTGCTGGTGCTCGTGGTGCTCGGAATCGCCGTCCTGGTGTGGGTCGCGGTGCGTTCCGACTCCAGGCCCGGCGCGGACGAGGCGGCGTCACCGTCGGCGGGCACGATCGCATTCGACCAGGCCAGGGCCGATCTCGGCCGGCTGCCGGTCAAGGCCTGGGACCGCCGCAGCGACTACTCGCGACACCGGTTCGGCAAGGCCTGGAGTGACGAAGTCAACGTCGAGTTCGGCCACAACGGCTGCAATACCCGCGACGACGTGCTGCGCCGCGACCTCGTGAATCTGGTGCTGCGGTCGGGCACATGCTTCGCCCAGCGCGGCACTCTGCGCGACCCCTACAGCGGCCAGGTCATCGACTTCGTCCGGGGCCCGTCGACGTCCGACGCAGTTCAGATCGATCACGTCGTGTCGCTGTCGGACGCTTGGTACAAGGGGGCGCGGAACTGGGACGATCAACGTCGTCGTGACTTCGCCAACGATCCGCGCAACCTGCTCGCGGTGGCGGGGAACGCCAACTTCGACAAGGCTTTTCGCGATGCAGCCAGCTGGCTGCCGCCCAACGTGGCCTTCCGTTGCGAGTTCGTCGCCAGGCAGGTCGAGGTGAAGTCGGCGTACGGCCTGTGGGTGTCGGGCAAGGAGAAGGACGCCATGGCCGATGTGCTGCGCGACTGCTAGGCCGTTCCCCTCAGGAGGCGATGCCGAGTCGGACGAGACCCAGGTTCGGCGTCAGCGCGTGCGTCATCGGGACGTCGTGGGCCTCCCCGGGCAGGTGCTCGACCAACTCCTCGTCGCGGACGACGGCGACCAGTGTTGTCGTCGGCGAGGCCAGGTGCAGCGAGCGGTCATAGAAGCCGGCGCCCCGTCCGAGTCGCACGCCCGACCGGTCCACGGCCAGCGCGGGTACGCACACCAGCGCGGCCTGCGCGATGGCCTCGGGTGGCAGCCACGGCGGCGCGGGCTCGCGCAGCCCGAACGGGGCCTCGACAAGCCCGTCGGCGTCGTACTCGCCCCACGCGAGGGGCCGCGGATGCCCGTCGACCTCGCGGGCTACGGGTAGCAGGACCCGCACGCCCGCTGCGACCAACGCGTCCAGCATCTCGCGCGAGCCAGGCTCCGATCCGACGGGCACGTACGCGCAGACCGTCGCGTTCGCTGGCACGTGCGCGACCAGATGACGAAGCAGAGCCTCGGCCTCCGACCGACGTTGCTCGGCGGAGATCTCGCGACGCGCGCGCAGGATCGACCTGCGCAGTTCGGCCTTGGTCGTGTCCGCATTCACGGCTACACCTTGTCATCCAACGGCGTGTCGGGGCGCTGACCTCGCGGACTAGACGGCGCTGCCAGCAGGGTATGGCGATATGGTGTCAACGATGACGACACAGGCTCAGGTGCGGATACCGCGTACCGCGGTGGTTCCCGCCGCCGGGTTGGGAACGCGATTCCTCCCGGCCACAAAGACCGTGCCCAAGGAGTTGCTACCCGTCGTTGACACGCCGGGAATCGAACTCGTCGCCGCCGAGGCGGCGCAGGCTGGTGGCGAGCGGCTGATCATCGTCACGTCCGAGGGCAAGGACGGTGTTGTCGCCCACTTCGTGCAGGACCTCATCCTGGAGGGCACGCTCGAGGCTCGCGGCAAGCACGTGATGCTGGAGAAGGTGCGCCGGGCGCCTGGACTGATCAAGGTCGAGTCCGTCGTACAGGCCGAACCGCTGGGACTGGGCCACGCCGTCGGGTGCGTCGAGGAGAAGCTGCTGCCCGACGAGGACGCCATCGCGGTGCTGCTGCCCGACGACCTGGTGTTGCCGACGGGCGTGCTGGAGACGATGTCGAAGGTGCGCGCCAAGCGCGGCGGCTCTGTGCTGTGCGCCATCGAGGTGCCGCGCGAGGAGATCAGCGCCTACGGCGTTTTCGACGTCGAGGTGCTGCCCGACGCTGACAACCCGAATGTCTTGAAGGTCCTCGGCATGGTCGAGAAGCCGAAGGCCGAGGATGCGCCGTCGCTGTACGCGGCAGCAGGCCGTTACGTGCTCGACCGGGCCATCTTCGACGCCTTGCGGCGGGTGAAGCGCGGCGTCGGCGGTGAGATCCAGCTGACCGACGCGATCGCGCTTCTCATTGACGAGGGGCACCCGGTTCACGTCGTCGTTCATAGGGGCCGCCGACACGACTTGGGAAATCCCGGCGGCTACCTCAAGGCTGCGGTTGACTTTGCGTTGGAGCGCGATGACTACGGACCGGAGCTGAGGCGCTGGTTGGTCGAGCGATTGAATCTGGTCGAACGCTGAACGCGGCGCCGAGAAGGACGCGGGATGGCGCGCGGCGGGTGACGAGACTGTAGAAAGGCGCACATTGCGTTCGGTGGAGGAGCAGCAGGCTCGGGTAGCCGCCGCCGCGGTGGCACCTCGCCCGGTGCGCGTGGCCATTGCCGAGGCGCAGGGGTTGATGTGCGCTGAGGAGGTCGTCACCGAGCGGCCCCTACCGGGTTTCGACCAGGCCGCTATAGACGGATACGCGGTGCGCAGCGTCGACGTCCTGGGTGCAGAACCCATCGGCGAGGTCGATGACGGTTCCAATGTGGGCCGCGTCGAGGAGATCAGCCTGCCCGTGATGGGCGTCATCGAGGCCGGCGCCCGCACGCCGAGCCGGCTGCAGCCCCGTCAGGCGGCACGTGTCCAGACGGGTGCTCCGATGCCGACGCTGGCCGACGCGGTCCTGCCGTTGCGCTGGACGGACGGCGGCGAGTCCCGTGTGCGAGTGCTGCGCAGCGTGCGGTCCGGGGCGTATGTGCGACGCACCGGTGACGACGTCCAGCCCGGAGACGTTGCGGTGCGGGCCGGAACGATCATCGGTGCCGCACAAGTCGGGTTGCTTGCGGCGGTGGGTCGCGAACGCGTGCTGGTGCATCCGCGGCCGCGACTGTCGGTCATGTGCGTCGGCGGGGAACTCGTCGACATCTCCCGCACGCCGGGCAATGGGCAGGTTTACGACGTCAACTCGTATGCGCTCGCCGCGGCCGGCCGCGACGCGGGCGCCGAGGTGAATCGGGTGGGCATCGTCGACACCCAGGCCAAGGAACTGCGCGACGTGGTCGAGGGGCAGATCAACCGTGCCGAGGTGGTGGTGATCGCCGGCGGCGTCGGCGGTGAGGCCGCCGAGAGCGTGCGTGCGGTGCTCGCCGAGTTGGGCGAGATCGAGGTGGCCCGTATCGCGATGCATCCCGGCTCGGTGCAGGGTTTCGGGCAACTGGGACGCGACGGTGTGCCGGTGTTTCTACTTCCCGCCAACCCGGTCAGCGCGCTGGTGGTGTTCGAGGTGATGGTCCGGCCACTGATCCGGATGTCGTTGGGCAAGCGGCAACCGCTGCGCCGGGTGGTGCAGGCGCGGACGTTGTCACCGATCACATCGGTCGCCGGGCGGAAGGGCTATCTGCGCGGCCAGCTGATGCGTGACCAGGACACCGGCGAGTACCTGGTGCAGGCGCTGGGCGGTGCTCCCGGCGCGTCGTCGCACCTGCTTGCCACCCTGGCCGAGGCGAACTGCCTGGTGATGGTTCCCGGTGAGGCCGAAGAGGTCCGCACCGGTGAGATCGTCGACGTCGCCTTCCTCGCCCAGCGCGGCTGAGCGAACGGGTCGGGCACGTGAACCTGTGGCGCTCGCCGTCGTTACATCCGGGCTGGCCGAGGCCGATTGGGCCGCTCCGGGTGCCGGCGGGACTGGTTCGGCTTCGGCCGGTGCGCCTGCGTGACGGCGCGGTGTGGAGCCGGATCCGGCTGGCTGATCAGGCGCACCTCGAGCCGTGGGAGCCGGTCGCCGAGGTGAGCTGGGAAGTGCGCCATGCGGTCTCGTCGTGGCCGGCGATCTGCTCGGGACTCCGGGGGGAGGCCCGACGCGGACGGATGCTGCCCTATGTGATCGAGCTCGACGGCCAGTTCTGCGGCCAGCTCACCCTGGGCAATGTCACGCACGGCGCGCTGCGATCGGCGTGGATCGGCTACTGGGTGGCCAGCGAGGTCACCGGTGGCGGAGTCGCGACTGCCGCCCTGGCGATGGGGGTCGACCACGGCTTCGGCGCGGTGCGGTTGCACCGCATCGAGGCGACGGTGCGACCCGAGAACACCGCGAGTCGCCGCGTGCTGGCCAAGGCCGGGTTCCGGCAGGAGGGCCTGCTCGAGCGCTACCTCGAAGTCGACGGCGCATGGCGGGACCACCTCTTGGTCGCGATTACCGTCGAGGAGCTCTCGGTGTCCGCGACGTCGGCGCTCGTGCGGTCCGGTCGAGCGAACTGGGCCTGAATCTTGTTACAGATGTGACATCTGTGACGAATGTGCTTGTAAGCGGAGAATTACAGGTGTGTAATTGTCCTCGGCGTGTAACCCCGGACGCGCTGGTCAATCGACCTAGTCTTATGGGGAAAGGAGCCCGGCGCCATGCCAAGCATCCCCCAATCCCTTCTGTGGATCTCCCTCGTCGTGCTCTGGCTCTTCGTGCTCGTTCCGATGTTGATCAGCAAGCGCGACACCGTGCGCCGAACCAGTGACGTCGCTCTGGCGACGCGGGTGCTCAACACCGGCCGCAGCGCCCGCTTGATCAAGCGGCGCGGCCCCGCGGCCGGGCACCGAAGCGATCCCGACTGGCGCCCGATGCACGACGACCGCGATGAGCACGAGGACTTCGACGGGGACGAAGCGAAAACCGCCCCGCGCAAGGTCATCGTGCTGGCCGCCGCCAAGCCTGTGGAGGTCGAGTCCGAGTCGGAGTACCTCGATGTCGACGTCGTGGAGGAGGACTCCGGTGCTCTGCCGCTGGGCGCCACCGCCCGCCAGCGCCTCGAGGATCCCGTTCTGCCACTGGACTTCACCACCGCCGAGGACATCGGCGCTGCGCCCGACGAAGCGGAGGAGCCCGACGAAGCGGAGGCGCCCGCTGAAGCGGTCTACGAGGCCGGCCCGCCGACTGCTGCCATCCGCACGCCCGCCGATGCGGAGTTCGAGATCGACGAGCGCGTTGAGGAACCCATCGACGAGGTGATCGAGGACGACGTTCTCGAGGAGGAGCCCGTCGATGAAGTAGTGGAGGACGAGGCGTTCGACGACACCGTCGAGGACGAGCCCGCCGACGAGATCGACGAGGAACTCGAGTACCGGGCCGAGGGCACCGACCACGACTACGAGACCGTCGACGACTCGTCGGGTCTTGAGGCCGTCTCGGAGAGTGATCTGGACGACTCGATGTCGCAGCCGCGACGTGACCGCTACCAGACCAAGACCGCCGCCGCGGTGAGCGCGCGCAAGTTCGCGTTCCGCAAGCGGATGCTGATGTCGATGGCGGCGCTGCTGCTCGTTTCCGGTGTTGCGGCCGTCTTCCTGGGCTCGGCGCTGTGGTGGGTGTGCGGCACGGTCGGCGCGGTGACAGTGCTCTACCTCGGCTATCTGCGTCGGCAGACTCGCATCGAGGAGCAGCTGCGACGCCGTCGCGCGCAGCGTATGGCGCGGTCCAGGCTGGGCGTGGAGAACACCAAAGACCAGGAGTTCGATGTCGTGCCGTCACGGCTGCGGCGTCCCGGTGCGGTGGTGTTGGAGATCGATGACGAGGATCCGGTCTTCGAGCACCTCGACTACGCGACCTTCGGCGAATACCACCTACAGCGTGCGGCCGGGGAGTAATTTCGGCCGACGGACCACGGCTGGTAACCTTGCTCTCCGCAAGGGGCTATAGCGCAGTTGGTAGCGCGTCTCGTTCGCATCGAGAAGGTCGGGAGTTCGATTCTCCCTAGCTCCACAGAGATTGAATGCGTCGCGCGGCCCCGTCAGTCGGCCACATCGAACGCCGCGATGACCTTGGTCGGCGTGATTCGGACCACCAGTTCGCCGGGAACCCCGTTGCGCCGGCCGAACTCCTCAGCACGGTCCTGGCCCATGTACCGCGCGGCGATCCGGGTGGCGGTTTCTAACAGGTCGGTGTCGTTCGCACTGATCGAGGCGATGCCCTGAACCTGCACGAACGAGAACGGCGGTTTGTCGTCGTCGACAACGAGCACGGCACGGGGGTCGCGAAGAAGCGCACGCCCCTTCGCAGTTGTACTCCCGGTGTTGAAGACCAATTGGCCGTCCTCGACGAGGAACCAGATGGGGGCCACCAGCGGCCGGCCGTCCGCGGCGAGGTATCCGAGCTTGCCGGTGCGGGTGCCCTCGGACAGGAAGGCGATGACGTCGGCGGTCAGAGGCGTGGTTGCCATATGCGCCCTAGAAGACTCGGGTCTGGCCCTCGAGCACCGGCACGGTCTCGGGCAGTTTGTAGGTCTCGATGCCGTTGCGGAACATGATGGCCTCGCGGGCGTGTTCGGGCAGGTGTTTGACCAGCCAGCGTGGGTCGTCGAACGTCCAGTGCGGGTAGTCGCTGCTGTAGAGCAGGATCTTCTCGCACTCCATCCAGTCGAAGGCGCGCGAGAGTTCGGTCTTGTCCTGCGGATAGTCCAGCGGCTGGGTGGTGAACTTGATGTGGTCCTTGATGTACTCGCTGGGCTTGCGCTTGATGTCCATCCAGGATTTGCGCTTCTCGTAGATGGCGTCCATCCGCCACATCAGCGGCAGGATCCAGGTGAACGCGTGCTCGACGAACACGATGCGCAGCGTCGGGAAGCGGTCGAAGACGCCGTCGAAGATCAGGCTCATCACCTGATTGGCCGCCAGCAGCGAGTAGGTGGTCATGAAGTCGTGGTTGTAACTGGGGAATCCCACTGGCGGGGTGGGTAATTCCTCGAAGTGGCTACGGGACAGATGGCAGCTCACCGTGATGTCGTGTTTCGTCGCGGCACTCCAGACCGGATCGTAGATCGGGTCGCCCCAGGACGGGCGCCGCTCGGCCTTGATCAGGATCTGTGCCATGTACGGGTGGTCAGCCCACTTCTCGATCTCGGCGGCGGCGTCATCGGGAGTCTCTATCGAGACGCAGATCGAACCACGCCACCGTTCGTGCCAGTTGTTGTGGCTGTCCAGCCAGTGATTGGCCTGCCACGCGTTCAACGCACAACTCATGGCGTGGTCCGCCCCGGCCAATCGGGCGGGATAGGCGCCGGGTTCGAGAATCGCGATGTCGGAGCCCGCCTCCATGATCAGTTGCCGGAACGCCAGGTCAGGATCGCTGCCGGGGAACTCGCCATCGGCGGGAAAGGTATCGACTCGCATCGCATAGGAGTGCGCGTAGTCAGGCGCGTCGTAGTAGATCAGGTCCCCGAACGCATGTGTGCCGTAGTACTTGCTTCGCCACGGCTCCGGGATGTACTGCGCCAGCTCGCCGCTTCGTGGCATGGGATGGACATCGGAGTCGACGCACCGCACAGCGATGCGCTGGGTGGCCGCGATACGTCGATCGGCTGTCATCGACATGGTGCCTCCTCGCTCACGTACCACTGTGCGACGCGAGGCTCCCGGTGTCCAGCAACTGGACCTTCTCGATCGGTGGCAGACACTCGCGGAGTGAAGGGAACTTCGTTCGCGGGGTTATCGTGGCCTCCATGAGCAACCCGCAAGTGCCCGGCGGGGTGGTGCACGAGCTGCCCGCGGATCTGCGCGACGCGTTGAGGGGCAATGACACGGCACTGGCTGCCTGGAACGACATCACGCCGCTCGCACGCAACGAGTTCATCTGTTGGGTTGAGGACGCCAAGCAGGCGGCGACCCGGGAGCGGCGCATTCGCCGGACCCAGGAGGAGCTGGAGGAGGGCATGCGACGGCCCTGCTGCTGGCCGGGATGCAAGCACCGCGAGCGGACCGGCAGCTAGCGCACGGCTTGTCGTCGGCGTTGGCTGCCGACGGGGTGAGCGTCAGCTTGGCCGCGATATCCGCTCTCTCCTCGCACCTTCTCCGCAAAAGTCGGATCTCGCTGTTCGTGTTGCCTACTACGGGGTGCCCAGGCGGGAGAACAGCGCGGTGGCGTTGTCGCGGTTGATCGCAGCGTGGTCCGTGATGCCTGGGTAGTCGTCGAGACCCGCGGTGAAGTACTGCACTGCCGGCGGCGGGGCGAAGGGCCAGTCGCTGCCGAACAGGACGTGCCCCGGCTTGGCGAACGCGAGCAGGCTTGGCAGAGCGGCGGCGCTGCCCGACAGCGCGGTGTCGAAGTAGAACCCGGCGAAATCCTCGAGGCTGTCCATCGGACTGCGGCCAGTGTCGGCGACCATTCCCACGGCCATTCGGTGCGCGGCGTAGGGCACGAAACCGCCTGCGTGGCTGAGGATGAACCTGATGTTGGGGTAGCGGCGACGGACCTCGTTGCGCACCAGAAGGTACGCGGCACGGGTGGTGTCGAGCAGGAAGTCCGCGGCGAACGGGGCGATGCCGGGGACGGTGGGCCCGGGGAGTTCGGCGGGGTGGATGAACACCACCGCGGCGCGTCGGTCCAGTTCAGCGAACAACTCATCCTGTCCGGGCTGGCCGAGGTAGGTGCCGTTGGTGTTGGCGAGCAGCACCACACCGTCGGCGCCGAGGTCGTCCAGTGCGCGTGCGATCTCGGCGACGGCCTGCCCGAGGTAGGGCATTGGCGGGGTCGCGAAGAAGCCGAACCTGTCGGGTCGGTCCTTGGCCAGCTCGGCACTGTAATCGTTGACCTCGCGGGCGATCCGCACCGCTTCACCCTCGTCGGCGGCGGGGCCGGTGCCGGGTGTGGACACCGACAGGATGCCTGTCGCCGTGCCGATGTCGTCCATCATCGACAGCGCTGACTCGGCGCTCCAGTTCGGTAGGGCGCGGCCTCCCGCGTCGGCGATGCCCTTGGTCCTCAGCCATTCGGCGTATCCCGGCGGCACGATGTGTTGATGGACGTCGATCCTGTTGGGTGCGGACATCCTGGGTCTCCTCCTGGTGCGCCCAGTCGTCGCGGATACCGGCGCCGGCCAGTGCGGGGAACGGTCCCATCAGGATGACGAACGGACTTCCCGGCGAGTGTGAATTGACCGAATTCGCCGACGATTCTGCGGCTCTGCAAATGGCCGGGCTCAGCGGGTGCGTCGCGACACCGAGGCGTCTACTTGACGACTCGGCGAGCGACCTTCTTCAACACCCTGTGGATCCGGGGCGAGAGATACACGGCGACAAGCCCGTTGAATACGTCTTCGCGGAGCCGGGTGAGTTTGGAACTCGCGATCAGCCACTCGGTGCCGACCTTCTCGTAGGTCTCGGTGTAGTGGCCGTAGCCGCGAAGGTTCACGCCAGGGCCGAACCGGACGACGTCCTCGAGCGCCCACACGCCGCGGGCGGTCGTCGGGGAGGTCAGTTCGATCTCGGGCGCATGCACTTGATGCACGGTGGCCTGGGAGCGCAGGGCCTTCCGGGTGAACGCAACGAACTCGTCGGCGCCGTTGATGATCTTGCCGCCGGACTGTGAGGTGTCGCTGATGAAGTCATCGGCGAAGAGCTGCCGCCAGGCGGTCCAGTCCTTGGTGTCCAGGTAGCGGCAGTAGCGGGCCTTCAGTTGTTTGATCGCCTCAAGCTCGATCAGCACAGCGGCATTGTCGGTCGAGACATCCATACTCACTGCGACTCCTTGTGGGGTAGCCCGTCGATTGACCCATTGTGGGCCAACCCCTGATGGGCTGCGGCTATCCGGGTCGATTCGACTCGCCCTTCAGGCTGCCGATGCCCAGGGAGTGGTCAGCTGGCCGAGGTGCACCTGTCGCCTCGAATCTGTAGACATAGGCCTGCGGGTCACGGTCGACGATGTGCAGGCCCTTCGTCGTGGGGTGCCGGGCCATGAACTCGCTGTACTGCTCGCCCAGCGCCTCACGGAGCCCGATGGGCGCATGGCGGCGAAAGTCTGACAGACCCTCGCGTTCCTCCTCGCCCATGTGGTCGTCGTTCGCCTCGCGGGTCCGATCGACTGCGTCCCACCACTTGGTACTCCCAAGGCTCGCTGCGTCGGCTGCGCGTACACCGTCACGAATTTCGTTGTGATCGCCTATCGCATCGAGTGTCTCACCCTCCGGATCGTCGGCGCCGCGCTTCAAAAGCTGTGGGTAGAAGATCTTCTCCTCGACGTATGCGTGAACATCCAGCTTGTCGGCGAGAGGACGCCAAACCCTCTCGAGCGCATCTCTGTTGGGCGACGCCAGCGCCCGCAGCTCGTCGAGCTGTGCGAACTGCTCGCGGAACCACGCGTGGTCGGCGAGTATCAAGCTGCTGATGTCATCCATGGCGAACTCCTAGGCCGGCGGATCGGGTTCGGGTGGAATGCCCCACACGAGGCAGAAAGTGTGCCCGGCGGGGTCGCGATAGACGCGGAAGGCATCGCCAGGCCCCTCGTTGCCGACGTCGGGTACGCGAGTTGCCCCGACTGCCAGCACGTCTCGCTCGGCGGTATCCACGTCGTCGACCTGGATGTCCAGGTGGAACTGCTGTGACCCGGCGGGGTCGGGGAACCGCGGCGGCTGGTGCTCTGGCGAGAGCTGAAACGCCAGCCGGGTGCCATGGGGAGTGGTCAGCACGGTCCAGTTGGCGTCGGAGACGTCCAGCTCGCCACCGACCAGGCTGGCGTAGAACTGCGCCAGCGCCTCCGGATTCTTGCAGTCCACCACCATCGAGCGCAGCCGTCCGATCATGGTGTCGGGATTACCGGTGGGTGGCGTCGTCAAACGAGCGCCACGGGGGCTACACGGCGGGGGTCAGCGAGTTGACCACCATGCGGGTGGTCAGCTCGGCACGGTCGCGCGAATAGGCGCGTCCCTCACTCAGGATCGGATAGACGATGCCGCCGACGATGGCGTCGGCCGCGGCCTGTGCGGTCGGCTCGTCGATGTGCGCGGCGAGTAACCGTGACTTCACCGAGTCCTGAAGCGGCGTGCTGAACCCGCTGCGCAACCGCGCCGCGACGTCCTCGTGCTCCAGCGAGGCGGCGGTCAGAATGCGCAGCATCGCCGCGCCGCGCTCGGTGGTCAGGGTCGCCGCGAGGTTTCGGGCCCACGCGGTGAGGTCAGCACTGAGGTCCGCGGTGTGCCTGACGGGTCGCAGGATCTTGTCGGCGTCCGCGAGCAGGACATCGGCCACCAGTGCCGGGCGGCTGGGCCACCAGCGGTAGATCGTCTGTTTGCCGACCCCGGCGCGCGCGGCGACGGCCTCAATGGTCAGGCCGTCGAAGCCGCGCTCAACGAGGAGTTCGCGGGTGGCCGTGACGATCGCCAGCCGAGACTTCTCGTTGCGGCGCCGCGGTGTGGCCGACTCGCTCGACATCGCCCGGCTCCTCTGAGGTCTGTGCGCTTTACAGGGGTGGGACCCTGCCCGTAGTCTGCCATAAGACGAGACGTTTCGTCTCGTATGGATCAGGAAAGGCGAAGCCAGTTGGCGATAGCCATCACCGCAGAGCAGGCGCAGCTCGCCGATGCCGTCGGCCGGTTCGCGGCGCGCCACGCGCCAGTCGACAAGACCCGCAGCGCGCTCGAAACCCTTGCCGTGGGCGAGGTTCCGACCTGGTGGGACGATCTGGTCGCCCAGGGCTTCCACGCTGTGCACATCCCGGAACGCTTCGGCGGGCAGGGTGGCCGGCTCACCGACGTCGCGTGCGTCATCGAGACCGCGGGCAAAGCACTGCTACCCGGGCCCCTGCTGCCGACGATCACAGCCAGCGCCGTTGCTCTGCTCGCCGAAACCGGGACAGCCGCAACGCTTCTCGGTGAGCTGGCAGGTGGCCTCACCGCGGCGGTGGTATTACCCGACCGTGCCACCTTCCGCGCCACCGCGACCAAGGAGGGCTGGCAGGTCACCGGCTCCTCGGGTGTGACGCTCGGCGTCTGTTCGGCCGCGCGAGCCCTGGTGGCCGCGCGAACCGACGATGACGCGTTGGTGTGGTTCGTGGTCGACACATCGACTGACACCGCAACCGTGGCGTCCGCGCGGGGAACCGACCTCACCACCGACGTCGGAGTCCTGAACCTCCGCGACCACCCCGTGCCGGAGTCGACGGCACTGCGCGGCCTCGACGTCGAGCGCGTGCGATGCGTTGTCGTCGGTCTGACCGCCTGCGCAACCGCAGGCATGGTCCAGTGGGCGGTCGACGCGGTGTCAGACCACCTGAGGAACCGCGAGCAGTTCGGCAAGCTCATCGGCACATTCCAGGCACTCCAGCACAAGGCGGCGACCCTGCTGGTCAACAGCGAACTGGCGACGTCGGCTGCCTGGGATGCGGTGCGCGCCGTCGATGAGCCGCTGAGCCAACATCGGCTCGCTGCCGCGGGGGCCGCGGTCATGGCCGTGTCGCCCGCACCAGAGCTGGTACTCGATGCACTCACGATGTTCGGTGCGATCGGCTTCACCTGGGAGCACGACCTGCACCTCTACTGGCGTGGCGCCACCAGCCTTGCCGCGTCGATCGGCCCCGTCGCCCGGTGGGCGCGGCAGGTGGGCGAACTCACGGGTGTCCACGCGCGGGACACCTCCCTGAACCTCGACGATGTCGAGAAGGAGTTCCGCGACCGGGTGGCCGCCACACTGGATGAGGCACTGGCCCTGCGCAATGACGGGCCGGGCCGGCAGGGCGACTACGAGCACTTCGAAACCGGGCCCCAGCGCAATCTGATCGCCGACGCGGGTCTCATCGCGCCGCACTGGCCGTCGCCGTGGGGAATCGACGCGAATCCGTTGCAGCAGATCATCATCAACGAGGAGTTCGACAAGCGGTCCGCCCTGGTGCGGCCGTCGCTGGGTATCGCCGAGTGGATTCTGCCCACGATCATCAGCGCAGGCCCGCCCGATGTGCAGGAGCGGTTCATCCCACCGACACAGCGTGGGGAGTTGGCGTGGTGCCAGCTGTTCAGTGAACCCGGTGCGGGCTCAGACCTCGCGGCGCTTGCGACCCGGGCGACCAAGGTCGACGGTGGCTGGCGCATCAACGGACACAAGATCTGGACGTCCTGCGCGCAGGTCGCCGACTTCGGGGCACTGCTGGCCCGCACGGACCCCGCGGCCGCCAAACACCGTGGCATCGGGTACTTCATCCTCGACATGCGTGCCGACGGCATCGAGATCCAGCCCATCAGGCAGGCCAGCGGCGAGTCGGACTTCAACGAGGTCTTCCTGACCGACGTCTTCATCCCCGACGACATGTTGTTGGGTGAGGCCACCGACGGGTGGAATCTCGCGATCGCCACCATGGCGCAGGAGCGGGTCGCCATCGGGGGTTACGTGAGCTGGGACCGCTTGGGTGCCCTGCGAGCACTCGCCGCCTCCGCCGACGAGGTGGACCGCCAGGACCTCCTGCGCGCGATCGGGGATGTCGAGGCCAACACCAACGCGATCAAGTCATTGGGGGTGCGCGAAACCATCCGGCTGCTCGACGGCCAGGCCGCTGGAACAGCCTCCAGCATCGCCAAGGTGGCCATGAACATCCTGCTGCGCAAGACCTACAAGGCGATCCTGGAGTTGACCGGTCCGCTGGCCATGATCGAGGACTCCGATCCCGCCGTTGTGCAGCCCTACCTGCGCCTGCCTGCCGAGCTTCTCGGCGGTGGCACCAACGAGATTCAGCTCAACATCATCGCCCAGATGATCATGGGGCTGCCCCGCAAATGATGAGCGGGCCGCACAACCGTCGTGCAGATCTCGCGGCGAATGCGCCGAAATCTGCATCACGGTCGTCCACAAGTGAGTACTCGAACGCCGGAGGGTAGTAATGGGTTTACGTGGTGAGGCCGCGATCGTCGGCTACGTGGAGCTGCCGCCCGAGCGGATGCAGTCCGCCGCGCCTGCGCCGTTCACGATCGAGCAGTGGGCCCAGCTCAGTGCCGCCGCCCTGGCCGACGCGGGCGTCTCGGCCGAGCGGGTCAACGGAATCGTCACCACGCACCTGGGGGAGTCGGAGATCTTCGTGCCCTCCACGGTGGCCGAATACCTCGGGATCCGAGCGGATTTCGCGGAGATGGTCGACCTGGGTGGTGCCAGCGCCGCCGGAATGGTGTGGCGCGCGGCGGCCGCGATCGAACTCGGCATCTGTGACGTCGTGTTGTGCACCGTGCCGTCGCGCTACATCACCGCGACGTCGGAGAGGAAGCCGAAGCCGATCGTGGACGCCATGTTCTTCGGCGCATCGAGCAACCAATTCGGTTCCCCGCAGGCCGAGTTCGAGATCCCCTACGGCAACCTCGGCCAGAACGGCCCCTACGGGCAGGTGGCCCAGCGCTACGGATCGGTCTACGGCTACGACGAGCGGGCGATGGCCAAGATCGTCGTCGATCAGAGGGTCAACGCCAACCACACCGAGGGTGCGATCTGGCGTGACAAGCCGCTGAGCATCGAGGACGTGCTCGCCAGCCCCGTCATCGCCGACCCCCTGCACATGCTGGAGATCGTGATGCCCTGTGTCGGCGGTGCCGCCGTCGTGGTCGCCAACGCCGATATCGCCCGGCGCGCGCGCAATCGCCCGGTGTGGATCAAGGGATTCGGCGAGCACGTGCCCTACAAGACGCCGACCTACGCCGAGGATCTTCTCGACACCCCGATACGACGGGCGGCCGAGACCGCGTTCGGGATGACCGACCTGACCCGCGACCAGATGGACATGGTGTCGATCTACGACTGCTACACCATCACGGTGCTGCTCAGCCTCGAGGACGCGGGATTCTGCGAGAAGGGCAAGGGCATGGAGTTCGTGAGCGAGCACGACCTCACGTTCCGGGGCGACTTCCCGCTCAACACCGCCGGTGGTCAACTCGGCTTCGGCCAGGCGGGGCTGGCTGGCGGTATGCACCACGTGTGCGACGCCACCCGTCAGATCATGGGCCGTGCCGGTGACGCGCAGGTGGCCGACTGCGACCGCGCCTTCGTCTCGGGCAACGGCGGCATCCTCAGCGAGCAGACCACCCTCATCCTGCAGGGCGACTGAACGGAGCCATCATGACTATGCCCAGCTTCGAACGGCCCATGCCGGTCAAGACGCCGACCAGCGCCCCCTTCTGGGATGCGCTGGCACGTCACGAGATAGCGATTCAGTACTCGCCCTCGGCGCAGACCTACGTCTTCTACCCGCGGGTGCTCGCGCCACGGACGCTCGCCGACGACCTCGAGTGGCGCACGATATCCGGTATGGGCACGCTGTACTCCTACACGATCGCCCGCCGACCCGTCGGCCCGCACTTCATCGATGCCGTCCCGCAGCTCCTGGCGGTCGTCGAATGGGATGAGGGGCCCAGGTTCTCCACCGAGATGGTCAATGTGGCACCGGAGGAGTTGAGTGTCGGCATGCGGGTGGCGCCGGTGTTCTGCGACTACCCCGACCACGACGTCACCATGCTGCGCTACGAACCGGCCACCTGAGCGGCTCACACCACTACCCACGCACGCCGAGACTGCGGGGAGATCGCGCTTTCGACTGGAAACGCGATCTCCCCGCAGTCTCGGCGTGGGGTGATGCCGGTGACCAGCGGGAACCTACACATGTGTAGCAAATTCCTACACATGTGAAGCTTCCGGTGGTAGCTTTGTGTCATGCCGACGCTGGCGAAGGCGAAACCGCGAGGTCGGGCCGCACATCTCGGCCCGGAACGACGCCGTCCGCAGGTGCTCGACGCCGCGTTGGAGCTCACGGTCGAACAGGGCGTCGCCGAGGTGACGATCGGTGCGATCGCCGACCGGCTGGGCGTCACCCGGCCCGTGATCTACGCCTGCTTCGCCGACCGGATCGAGATCATCACCGCGCTGCTGGAGCGCGAGACCGCCTACCTGCGTGACGCACTGGTCGAGACGCTGCGCTCGGCGCGCGGCGACGACCCGGAGTCAGTCTTCGTCGGTGGTTTCGTGTCGCTGTTGAATGTCGTCGCGGCCCACCCCAACTCGTGGCGGGTGGTCTTCTCGGCCCGGCCCGATCCCGCGGTTCTCGGCCGGTTCAAACGGGTCCGCGCGGAGTTGGCGAGCAAGGCCGCCCACTGGATCGGCCCGGCCCTGACCGCCTGGTGGGGCTTCTCCGACCTGGACGCCAAGCTGCCCGTGCTCATCGAGTTCTTCATCTCCTCGTGCGAGGCGGCGGTGCGCACACTGCTCGACACCACGAACACCTGGACCGCCGATGACCTCGGCGCGATGTACGGGCGCATGGTCTGCCACGCCCTTCAGGCCGCCAAGTAATCCATCCGACAACAGCATCCGATGACAAGGGGAGTAATCGATGACGATCACAGGTACCGCTAAACCGCCCCGGGGGAGTGCGGCGCAGCCACACGAGGACTACGGATTCTTCGGTCCGGACTCGGTGACGTGGAAGGTGTGGGGCTACCCGACGTCGCTGACCGTGGGGTTCCAGCGGTCCGTCGTGGTGGAGGAGCTCGACCCCAACCTGGTCGCCGCGGTCGACAAGACGCACGATATCTACAAGCGGCCGCGCACTCGATACGACCGCACGCTGCGCTACTTCGCGATGGTGGCTTTTGGAGGCTCACGCGAAACCGCCACCGCCGCTGATGTTCTGGTCAAGATCCACTCCAAGGCGATCGGCACCGAGCCCTACGGCGGCGGACGCTACGATGCGAACGACCCGGCCTCGCAGCTGTGGATCCACCTCACCGCGTGGCATTCGATTCTCTACGCCTACGAGAAGTACGGGCCCGGCCCGCTCTCGCCGCAGGAAGAGGCCCGGTACTGGGAGGAGTGCGCCGTCGCCGCCGAGCTGCAGACGTGCTCGCCGGATGACGTCCCGCGTACCCGCGACGGGGTGCGACGCTACTTCGAGTCGATGCGACCACAGTTGCAGGCCAGTGAGATCGCCGTCCAGGCGATGGACCATCTGCTCAAGGCCGACGTGATGCTGCCGCCCATGCCGCGGGCGGCGCGCCCCGCGGCGTGGCTGGTGACTCGAGTGCTGCGGGCCGGCACCATCGCGACGATGCCACGGTGGATGCGGGAGATGAGCGGGCTGCGGCAGCCCAGCATCGTCGATGTGCTGGTGCGGCCGATCCTGTGGACCAGCTTCCACGCGATCCGCATCAGCCCCCGTGCGGAGCTGATGGCGCTCAAGATCCTGTCACCGATGACGCACCCGGTGGTGGCACCCATCAAACTCGGTGTGGCACCGGTCAACCCGGAGGTCGTGACGCCGGCCGAGGCGCGGACCCGGTACGGCTTGGATCGGCCCGCTGAGGCGCACCAGGAGTTGCGGGCGCGGCAGGCGGCGCGGGTCTTCGGTGAGGGTATCGAGCCCAGCGACGAAGGACTCATCGAGTCCGAGCCGATCCTCGGTCGGATGAGCTGACCGGTGAAATGGGCTGCACTCCTTCGTGACCGCGTCGTCCTCGCCCTGGTGGCGGTGGCGATCCTAGTCACGGGGCTCTTCGCGCTGTATCTGCCGACGGCACTGGATGATTACGACAAGTGGGGATTCCGGATCACGTGCGGGTCGGCGTTGTCGGCTGACTACGAGCAGGCCGCCACCGCCGATGCACACGCGGCAGGCGCAGGCGACTACACCGACCAGTGCCAGTCCGCGATCTGGTGGCGCCGCGGCTGGGCCAGCACGCTGGTACTGATCGGTGCGGGCCTGTCGATCTCGCTGCTGATTTCGGTCGCGAGGAGTCCATCGCCGCAACCAGCCGAGGACAGCGGGTCGCGAGGCCCACGCCCTTCGTCGTGAGGTGTGGGCGGCGCCGTGGAAGCGACGCGGTCACGCGACTCCGCGTGCCTCTACTTGTCGGAAAGATCCTCGGCGGACTGGATCTCGACCTCGGCGGTCGCCTGGATGAGTGCCAGCAGCTCTTTGTCCAGACCGGGAGCGAACTCCTCGCGCCGTTCCGGTGCGATGGTCATTGGGAACCCCTCGGGCATGATCGCGGTGCTCAGCTCGGTGCCGTCGTTGGACGGCGACGCCCCTCGATACAGCTTCGCCGCCTGGCTCTGGTCGTCGGAGCTGAAGGTGTACTGAATGCTCTGCAGTCCCAAATCGAGCAGCTTCTTGACCTCAGGGAACTTCGCGGCGTTCGTCTTGGGGATCGGCAGCGCCGCACCCCAATTCACGCCGAGGCTCTCAAGTGCCTTGGCGAATGCGTTCTCGTGCGCCTGGTCGCGAACGATGAGGTAGGCGATCGTGGAACGGGCTGCCTTGTTGTCGGTCATCTGGTAGATCCGGCACTTCTGCAGCCGTCCCGTCGACTCCAACATCAGGTTGTACAGCAGGTCGAGCACCAGGTTCCCGCTGTTGTAGACGTAGGACCCGAGCCACGGATTGCCTGCGGCATCCACTGGTAGCGCGCCCTGGGCACCGACCAGGTAGTGGTGAATGTTGCTGGTGTCCAATGCGATCTTGAGAGGTGTTGCACCCTTGGCTCCCGGCTGATCGACCGTGTCCGTCTTCTTGCCGTTGTACTCCGGCGACCCGTCCAGCAGACGCGCGATGGTCGTACCGATGAGCTCCACGTGGCTGATCTCCTCGGTCCCAACGCCCTGGAGCAGGTCCTTGTACGGCTTCGACGTCGCGTCACCCCGGAAGTTCATGCTCTGGAACAGGTACTGCATCATGGTGCGCATCTCGCCGAACTGGCCACCAAGACCCTCTTGCAGCGCATTGGCCGCGGCTGGATCGGGCTCGTCGACAGCGATCTCATTGATGAGTTGTTGAGTGTGCAGGTACATGACTCTCCTTCGTCGACTACCGGCGCTTGAGGCAGCGTCGCGCTAGTCGGTCTTCGATCAGTGGGCGGCGCACGTGCCGACCGGATCGGTCGACGTATCGGATAGGGCGCCTTCTTCGTGATTCGCCGGCGATGCTCAGGTTTCTGGAAGCATGCGGTTCAGGCTTGATACCCAGGTGTTTTCCGCGCAAACACCGGTGTCGCCCCCTCCTGAATCACGTGGTGCACACGACCGTGTGACGCGAGTCGCGAGGCAACCGCCACGATGCGAGGTTTCAAGTTGTTGAAACGGTGTATCCCCAGTGCAGTGGCAGCGGGGTCGGGCCTTGCCGTCGGCCGCACGCTGGCCCGCGAGTCCGTGACTGACCAATTCAGGGCCATCAGCAGTGACTTCGCGGCCCTAAGACCTCACAATGATCTCTAGGAGAGACATGACAGAGCACGACAAGGCTGACGAAGCCCGCAAGGGACTCTTCGACTCGATCAAGGGCAAGGTAAAGGAATTCGCCGGCGCCGTGACCCGAAACGACTCGTTGACCGCCGAGGGCCAGCTTGAGCAGACCCAGGCCAAGGAGCGTAAGGAGGCGAACGCCGTCGAGGCCGTCGCCGACGCCGAGGCCAAGCAGGCCCGAGCACAGGCCGCGGACGCCAGGCTGGAGGGCGTCAAGGAGCGCATGGCGGTGGACGCCGAGACGGCGGCCGCGGAGAAGTCCATCAAGAGTCAGCAGGACGCGCAGAAGCGTGCGGTCGAGCAGGCCGGGGCGCAGGAAGCTGCCCGTGGGATGACCCAGGCTGAGATCGATGCCCGACGCGGTGTTGAGCAGGCCAAGGCCGAGGAGCGCCAGGAGATCAGTGCCGCCAGCGGTGAGTTCGTGGATGCCGTCGGCGAGCACCAAGCCGCGGTGCAGGAGGCTTCCGCCGAGCAGGCCGAAGCCGATCGGATCCGAGCACGCGCCGACCGCCTGACCAACGACGCCGACCTGCCCTGAGCAACCCGTAGCCCTAGGAGATATCAATGAGAATCACCGAACTACCGATCGCAGTTCTACGCTTTCAGTATCAACTCGTACGGACTCCGCTGGAACTGATCGAGGACCGAGTGGTGTCGCGGATGGGGGCGGAAGCGCCTGCGCGACTGTTCTACGAGCGCTCGCTCGGCGTGCTCGACGCGACCGTTGGCAGCGCCCTCGGAGATCCGAGGTTGGAGAGGCGTGGCTCAGCGCTCGTCGACCGAAGCGACGCGCTCAGCCGCGCAGCACAACTCGAGGAGACCGCGACCCAGAAGAAGGCGAAGGCCGATGCCGAGCTGGCGGCCAGTCGCGAGAAGGTCGTAGAGGACCGGGACCAGGCCCACGAGGCCAAGAAGCAGGGTGTCGAGGAAGCTCGCGCCGAGGCGGAGCAGCGCAAGCGTGCCGCAGCGGAGGAGGCGCGGGAACGCACCGCCGCGACGAAGCGGCAGGTGGACGAAGTGGCTGCCCGGCGCACCAATGCGGCCGAGGAGATCAAGCGCAACGAGCAGGCGAAGATCCGTGCGGCCGAGCAGAAGGTCACCGCGGCAGCCGATTCCAAGCTCAAAGATGCCCAAGCCAAGCGTGATGAGGCTGAGAGCAAGCGTGCGCAGGCGAATCGGGTGGAGCAGTTGGCCGACGTCGAGAAGCAGAATCGGCAGGCCAAGCGGGCCGCCAAGCCCTAACGGCTCTGCGGCAAGTGGGCCCCTCCGTCATATTGACGGAGGGGCCCACTTTCAGCCAACGGGTCTGCGCCGCAGTGCTTCAGGGCTCTAGGGACTGCTCGACTCAGCGGCGTCCGACTCCTCAGCGGGCATCTCGACGAGAAGTGACATGCCGTGATGGGCCGGCATCTCGACGGTGAAGCTGTGCAGATCATCCACTGTGGCAAAGGACTTGCCGGTGAACATGTCCGACACCACCCCGCTGGGGGGCAGCTTCTCGGACCGCACGGTGCCGGCGACATCCTCATTGGCGAAGTTCAGGACAGTCAGCTGATACCGACCCTCGTCGGCCAGTTGATGCACCAGCACCAGCATGCCCCGGTGGGACACCTCGGGGATGTCGATCTGGCGGCTGGTGGCGATTCCGTAGTGGGACCGAACTCGCAGGATTGCCTGCAGCTGGCGCAGGAAACTGGCGTCGTCGGCCATCTGTTCTGGAATCGAACCGTAAAGGCTTCTGCCTCTGGGCATTCCGGCCAGCGATTGAGTCGCCGACGGGTTGACGCCCATCAGGTCGTGAGCCGATCGGTGAATCCAGCGGGTGTCGCCCTCGCGCAGTAACTCCGGGATGTTCGAGGGTGGCAACGTCAGCATCCCGCACAGGTCCCATCCCGACAGGGCGAAGACACCCGGCTGGAGGGCGTTGAACATCGCCAGCAGGAGGTGAGCCCGCCTGATGTGATCGACATCGTCGATGGTGTCCAGGTCGGTGACGCCGAGGGTGGCAGCGATGACGGTGGCGGTGGTGCAGGCGATTCCATTGGTGGTGAACACCAGGTTGTAGGGACCGTTCTCGCCCGTGAGCTTCTGGGTGAGGTCGGCGCGGATCGTCTCGCCGAGCGCCTCGCCGGTGATCTCCTCGCCCTTGTAGGTGAAGACGTCATCCCGGTGCCCGGTCGACCAGTGCACCAGTTCGTAGGTCAGCTCGTCGTGGTTCTGCAGCGCGTGCACCAGGGAGGCGGGGTCGACTCCGAGTTCGAGCGTGGTGCGCAGCGTCAGCCGGAGGAACTCCGTGTCGGCGGTGGCCAGCGCGTGTTGATAGGCAGGTCGGTTGATGAAGTCATAGGACAGGTCCGCACCGGCCGCGCCGACGTCCCGTATGTCGTCGATGGTGAGGTTCAGCTCCTGGAAGGTGAAGCCGCCGACCTTCCGCACC
This sequence comes from Mycolicibacterium sp. YH-1, assembly GCF_022557175.1. The sequence goes on from NZ_CP092915.1 coordinate 1,333,018, forward strand.
ATGCTCGCGATCAGGTGGTTGGCGGCCTCCGACAGCGGGTGACCCTCAGACCATGCGGTGCTGTCCTCGGCGGCGGTCTTCTCCGCGCCCAGGAATCCGTTCGCGTCCAGTCGAAGTCCACCGGTGCCCAGGTCGGTGAGCGAGTGCAGGGCGTCCCCGATGACCAGGCGCATGCCCGCGAAGGACGGGTCCAGCCAGTTGATCGAGGGCTGACCGTCCTTGAAGTAGTGCAGGTAAACCCATCGGCGCTGCACACCGTCGGTGCCCAGCACCGAACGGGTGACACTCCAGTTGGTCTCCTTGACGCCCTCGGCGTAGAAGATCACCCGCTGCAGCCGGCCGATGATGTAACCGGCCTTGTCCAGCCACTGCTCGGTCTCGGCGTCGATGTTCACCGAATCGGCCCCGGGCGGCACAGCGGGCAGGTTCTCCCAGTCGCGTTCGTCGATCTCGACCATGTGATAGATGCCGGGGTAGTCGGCGTACTTCATCTCCGCCAGCCGGAAGTCCGCGCCCTTGCCGGTGTGCCCTGGGACGATGTCGTCGATGATGGTGCCGCCGTACCAGTTCGCGGTGCCGCACATGGTGCGGAATTCGTCCTCGGTGCCGAAGGCCGGGTCGATCTGGGTGCTGATGCGGTCGAAGTGGCCATCGACGCTGGGGGTCTGCTCCCATCCGGAGAGACCTCCGGCCCGCTTGACCGGCCCGGTGTGGATGGCCTCGATGCCGATCTCGGCGAATGCCTTCCACATGCCCTCATCGGCCATGGCCTTGAGGAAGGACTCGTTCGGACGGGTGATCAGCGACAACGGATACGCGGTGAACCAGACCGCGGCGGTGTCGACCGCGTGGCGGGGGCTCGGGGTGGCGTACGGGTTCTGCCACATCGAACCCTGGCCGGAGAACTGCTGACTGATCTCGTTGGCGTCGGCGAGCATCGACTGCGTGAGCAGCCAGGACACATAAGCCGGGTTGTCGGCGGTCGCCGGCCCGTCCTGGGCGACGGAGCGCCGGTTGAACGGCGCGCGCACACGCGGGCGGAACCGCAGCGAGCGCGGGCGCGCCGGGTGCAGATGTTCGTCGAAGGTGGGTTCGGACGGTTCGCGGGCTTGATCGTCGGGTTCGGACTCTGCCGCCTCGGACATGTGCCCCCTTCGCGAAGTATTGGCCGTTCGACCGGTTGTCGTGTCGCAGTATTGCCAGCGCGACGTGGGGTTGAAACAAGTCGTGCGTTCCAGTCTCCAAAGTAGCGCGGCTCGATGCCGCGCACCGGGCTCGGAGATCGCTGCTACCGGGACTCGCTCCGACGCGCCGTCTCGAAGCGCTTGCGGTACGTGCCGGGTGTGATGCCCAGTTCGCGCCTGAACAGTCGGCGCAGGGATTCGCCGGATCCGGTCCCCGTCCGTTCCGCGACGTGATCGAGGGAGTCGTGACCGCTGGTGAGCAGGGTGCAGGCCGCCTCGAGCCGGGTCCGGTCGACGAAACGTTGTGGCGTGTAGCCAGTCTCGGCGAGGAACAGTCGGGACAGGTGGCGAGCGCTCACCCCCGCGGCCTCGGACAGCGAGCGCAGAGAGTGGTTGTGACTCGGATCGCTGGTGATGAGGTTCATGACGTTCCGCACGATGGAGCTGTCGGTGGGCAGCGCGTCGAGACGGACGCTGAACTGTGATTGGTCACCGGGGCGGGCCATGAAGACGACCAGCTCCCTGGCGACTTCGCGGGCCAGTGTCGCGCCGTGGTCATGCTCGATCAGCGACAGGCTCAGGTCGATGCCCGCGGTGACACCTGCCGATGTGACGTAGTCACCGTCGGTGACGAAGATTGCGGCCGAGTCCACAGTGAGTTCGGGAAATCGGGCGGCGAGGTGGTTTGCGAGCTTCCAGTGGGTGGCGACCCGTCGCCCGTCGAGCAATCCGGTCGCGGCGAGGGGGAACGCTCCGGCGCAGATGGAGACCGTCCGGCGGCTGCGTTTCGCCAGTGTGCGGACGGCGTCGATGAGGGCGGGGTCGCTGATACTCCTCTGCCAGTTCGGTGCGCCGGGCACCAGAAGGGTGCCGATGGCCTGCGGCAGCGCGTCCACCGGCACGTCAACGCCGAGCCGAACCCCCGAGCTGGCGACAACGTCCTGGCCGGTGAGCGAGGTGTTGATGATCCGGTAGTGCGCGCCGAGGGCATTGGCCGCCGCGAGGGCGTCGATTGGACCGGTCACGTCGAGCGACTGGATGCCGTCGTAGAGCAGTACGACGACGGCATGGGGGACAGGGCCTGGTGCCATGGTGGCCAATCTGCGCCGTTGTGGCGGCCATGTCCACATGTGAGGGTTTCGCGTCCATCTGGACGCTGCCGCTCCACGCTCGTGCGGCCGATGCTGGAGGAACCGGGAGCTGTATCGGCGCTCCCAGCACAGAGGAGAGGAACATCATGACCAGTACCCCTGAAGTCATTGCCGGAGTGCGGATCCCAGACAGTGCTCTGGCTCGGGAGGCCACCGGGTTGATCCGGGACACCACGAATGAGCTGATCTTCCATCACTCGCGACGAGTGTTTCTGTTCGGAAGTCTGCAGACGCGCGGCTGGGGCGCGACCCCCGACCCCGAACTGCTCTACATCGCCGCCATGTTCCACGACACCGGGCTGGTGGCGCCCTACCGCGGTACCGCGCAGCGGTTCGAGATGGACGGCGCCGACGCGGCGAGAGAGTTCCTCATCTCGCGTGGGCATTCTGAGCAGGAGGCCCAGATCGTCTGGACGGCGATTGCGCTGCACACCACACCGGAAGTGCCCCACAAGCTCGATCCGGTGATCGCTGCGACCACCGCGGGGGTGGAGACCGACGTGGTCGGCCTTCACCTGGACGCGCTCAGCGCCAGTGAGATCGACGCGGTGACCGCGGTGCATCCGCGGCCGGACTTCAAGAACCGGATCCTGCAGGCGTTCGTCGACGGCTTCGGCTACCGGCCCGAGACCACCTTCGGCACCATGAACGCCGATGTGCTCGAGCACTTCGTGCCGGGGTTTCATCGGATCGACATGGTCGACCTCGTCAAGAACTCGGCCTGGCCCGAATAGCTCGGGGGTCGTCAGCTGCGATTTCGGCGATCCGTGATGTTCTTCAGGCAGAATCGCAATGGTGACGACGCCGCCGCGGGGCCCCGGCCAGCCTGGTTGGCGCGACAGGGGGACTCAGCCGCCGCCTGACCCTGCGACGCGACGGATTCCGCGTCCCGCACCGCCCGAACCCCCGACCGAGCAGATCCGGCGCAGACCGCCGCCACCCGTGGGCCGTCCGCCGGCTGGGGGTCCGCCGCCGGGATACCGGCCACCCGGCGGTCCACCTCCGCCGCCGCGCGCAACGCCACCTCCGCCCCCACGCCGGGCAGCGCCACCACCACCACCGCCGCCTCCGCCGCGGTCGGTGCCACCACCACCGCTTCCGCCGCGGGTGATGCAGCAGCCGCCGCCGTCAAAGGCTCCACCGCCACCGCCACCGCCAACTCCATCGCTTCCGCCATCCAAAGGTGAAGAGCCGAAGAGGTTCTCGCAGTTCTGGAACCGGCAGTCGATCATCCTGGTGGCGGTCATCATCGTCGCGCTCCTGACGGGTGGCCTGGCCGGCGGGGAACTCTATGCGCGAAGCCGCGCGGACAGCATCCTTGTGGCGGTCGCCGAGTGCGTCGTCCAGGACGGCGCCACCATCTCCTTCGGCGTGAACCCGCCGTTCCTGTGGCAACACATCACCGGTCACTACACGAACATCTCCGTCGAGACCGCCGGAGACCGGGTGCAAGACGCCGACGGGATGACGGCCGACGTGACGCTGGCCGACGTGCGACTGCAGGAGACCGACGACTCCAAGGGCACCATCGGATCGTTGGAGGCCACCCTCACCTGGAAATCGGCAGGCATCAAGGACACGGTGGCCGCGAATCTCCCCGGGGTGGGCAGTCTGATCACGGGTGCCCGCACCGACCCGGCCGCGGGCACCATAATCCTCGAAGCCGGCGACAACAGTGTGACGGCCAAACCCGTTGTCGCCGACGGTGATCTCAATCTGCAGGTTCTCGACGTCAATGGCCCGCTGCCGAAGGACACGGTGCAGTCAGCGCTGAATGACCTCACCAAGAAGCTCAACGACAACTACCCGCTCGGCATTCACGCGGACAGTGTCGAGGTGACCGCTACCGGCGTCGTGGGGAAGTTCTCCAGTCAGAACGCGTCGATCCCCAAGGAGGACGCGGACCCCTGCTTCGCGCGCCTGTAGAAGGCCCTACGGGTGCGGCATGACGATGGCGAACGGGTGGTGTTTGGACCTCGCCGTGTGCGCCCCGGTGTCGTGGTGCTCACCGGCCTCGGGGTTCCAGTCCGGCCAGCGGTCTCCGGTTTCGTAGTCCGCGAGTGTGGAGACGGCGACACGGCCACTGCTGTTGACCACGACGGCTCCCGGCAACTCTGCCAGCCCGGGCAGAAGCACTTCCTCGAGCGAGGACACGAGTATGTCGGCACACATGACGCCCGAGAACGCTCCGTCGAGTTCAAGGGGAAGTGACGTGGTGACCGTGATCTCGTTCGAGCAGAGGTAATCGACAAACGGACCGGCGACGTGCTGCTGGCCGCTGGAGTGCGGCACGCGGTACCACTCGAGTCGGGCCAGGTCGATTGCGGCCTGCCCCGGTCCGAACGTGGACGACGCGAGCAGTGCTCGATCGGGTCCCTGCCACCAGGCCAATGGGTTGCCGGTTGACACGATGTCCCCGCTGGCGCAGTACCCCGCGCCGTAGATGGGTCGTGATGCTCCGCTGAGGATCTTTCGGACGTCGTCCTCGATCAGGTTGGCGAGTTGGGTACCACCGAGTGCGCCGAACCGCATCGCGGCACCCAGCTTCTGCTGAAGTCTCGGCCGCCATTCCTCGAGGGTCGCGAAGACGCCGTCGAAGAACTCATCGATGTGCTGAATCGCGCGATCCAACACGTCTGCCGATGTGACTGTCACGTGCCCTCCCAATGAGATGTGAGAGTCTATGCCCATTGCCTGTGATCTCGGCCACCGCCGTCACGGAGAGTTCGTGACCTTCGGGCCGTGCCAGGCGGGCTGAGCGAACGGGTGGGAGCGCTAGAGGTTGGCGCGGTAGGCCACGAGCCAGCGCACCGAGTCCCGTACGTTCTCGCGCACAATGCGCCGGGCCAACTCGACGTCGCGGCGGCGTATCGCGTCGATCTGTTCGACCAGGGCGTCGTGGGTGGCGTGACGCGCTTCCACGTCAGTGTCCTGCAGCGCCAGTAACGGGGTGAACTCCGTCTGGAGCCGGACATGCTCGGTGGTGAGTCGCACGGATTGGCTCAGTGAGGCGAGTTCGAGCTGTACATCGGTGATTCTGCGCCGCCACAGCTCGCGTGGTAAATCACGTGCCTGCGTGAGGACTTCGTGCACCACTGCAAGTTCTTCGGGGGTGGCCCGGCGGCACGCGTACTCCGCGCAGGCGCTCGAGACGACCTCATAGTGCAGACCAAGGTCTGCAAGCGCGACGCGCGGCATTGATTTGAGCACCTGGGCGTTGACGGCCTCGACGGCGCCGGGGCTGGGACGTACGAAGCTGCCGCCATTTCGACCGCGACGCGTTTCGATGAGCCCGCGATACCGCAGAGCGCTCAACGCCTCACGCACGGTGACGACTGCGACCCCGAAGAGATTCGCGAGTTCATTCTCGCTTGGCAGGCGCTCTCCCTCGACGAAGGCGCCGGCTGAGATCGCCTGCACCAGCCGGGTTTCGACGAGCGCGGTACGGCCCTCCTCGCCGATGGGCGCAAATGCCGCTGTGCGTAATCGACTTGACGGACTCGGGTGGTGCGGCGCGACCGCGTTCACCGCTCACCCCCTTGTCCGTCTCCTTTCCTTAAGTCTGCCATGTGGGTTGCGAGCCGCCGCCGGACATGCGGGCCGCCGAATCGTTCCCTGGCATGCGTTCGAGTGATATACATCTAATATCCGATGTTATAGTTCTACGCGCATCGGCGAGAGAACTGGGAGACCACGCACCATGTCGCAGGGCATCAAGCAGGAGACGTCGCCTTCTCGGGGTGGGGGAGCGCCGGTAGCACCTGCAGTCTCAGTTCAGGGCGTGAGCAAGATGTTCGGCGATCTCACCGCGGTCAACGAGCTCAACATCGACATTCGGCAGGGCGAGTTCTTCTCGATGCTCGGGCCATCGGGCTCGGGCAAGACCACAGTCCTGCGGATGATCGCCGGATTTGAAGAGGTCAGCTCGGGCAAGATCCTGTTGGACGGTGCAGATGTGACCCGCACCGCGCCGTTCGACCGCGAGGTCAACACCGTCTTCCAGGACTACGCGTTGTTCCCGCACCAGTCCGTCGCCGAGAACGTCGCGTACGGGCTCAGGGTCCGCAAGGTCGACCGCAATCTGCGCACGAAGATGGTGGGCGAAGCACTCGAACAGGTGCAGCTGAGTCACCTGGCGGAGCGGCGACCCTCGCAGCTCTCCGGCGGTCAAAGGCAGCGCATCGCACTGGCCCGAGCCTTGATCCTGCGGCCGAAGGTCTTGCTTCTCGACGAGCCATTGGGGGCTCTCGACAAACAGCTGCGCGAGCAGATGCAGTTCGAACTCAAGCAGATTCAGCGAGACGCCGGTATTACCTTCGTGTTCGTCACGCACGATCAGGAGGAGGCGCTGACGCTCTCCGATCGTGTGGCTGTGTTCAACGGTGGCCGGATCGAGCAGGTGGGAAGCCCTCGCGAGATCTACGAGTTCCCGCAGACCGTGTTCGTCGCGAAGTTCCTCGGCGTGACAAACCTGTTGCCCGAAGCCCTTTCACGTGACCTGCTGGGAGTGGCGGCCGTGCACAGTCTGCGCCCCGAACGCGTGCAACTGGCAGCGCCGGGCACGGCGGTCGACAGCGACACCGTGGCGCTGCCTGCGGTGGTGCTCGAAGAGGTCTATGCGGGGCCACAGACGCGCTACCTCATCGAGGTTGAAGGCGGCCTGCGCCTGACCGCCGAGACACAGAACAGCCATGCGCCGCGGGTTGCCACCGGCGTCAGCCGCGGCGATGCGGTGAGCGTGCAGTTCCTGAAGGACCATGCCACCGCGATTCCCGAAACACAGGGCTGCAGCGCCACGGCTGCCTGACGCACAACACCACCGGTGGACACAGAGCACCGGTTCGACACAGGTGAATCGTCTGATCCAAGGACCACGTCTTCGTGGATCCGTCGTACCCAAAAGGAGTGCAAGACCACATGAAAAAGTACCTCGCCATCCCAGCAGCCGCGGCGGCACTTGGCCTGGCACTGGCCGGTTGTTCGACCGGCGGTACAGGCGCGAGTTCCGACGGACTACAGATCGATGTGCCCGACATCCCGAAGATGGAAACGCTTGGCGACAACGAGAAGCAGGTGAACATCGTTGCCTGGTCGGGCTTCGTCGAACCGGCATGGGCCGACAAGTTCACCGCGGAGACCGGTTGCACCGTGAACCGCAAGGTCGCCGCGACCAGCGACGAGATGGTGCAGCTCATGCGGACGGGTGACTACGACCTCGTGTCCGCATCGGGAGATGCGAGCCTGCGACTCATTGTCGATGGCAATGTACAGCCGCTCAACACCGATCTGATCCCGAACTTCGGCGATGACATCGTGGAGGGGATGAAGGGGCAGCTCTACGACACCCTCAACGGCAACGTGTACGGAATCCCGATCGGTCGTGGCGCAAACATCTTGCAGTACAACACCGATGTCGTATCCGAAAAGCCCGACAGCTGGAGTGTCGTGTGGGAGAAGGACTCGCCCTACGCCGGCAAGATCGCGGCTTACGACAGTCCGATCTACATTGCCGATGCAGCGGTCTATCTCATGGCGACCCAGCCCGAGCTGGGGATCAAGAACCCCTACGCGCTCGACAAGGATCAGCTGGCCGCAGCGGTCGATCTGTTGAAGGAACAGAACAAGATGGTCTCGGAGTACTGGAATCCTTCGACCAATGTCACGTCGTTCACTGGCGGTAACTCCGTGGTGGGCACCTCCTGGGAGGTGTTGCGAAAGGCGACCCAGGACGAGAGGTTCCAGTCCGTGCTGCCGAAGGAGGGCGCGACGGGTTGGTCTGATGCCTGGATGCTCGCGGCAGAGGCCAAGAACCCCAACTGCGCCTACGCGTGGATGGACTACACGAGTTCACCGCAGGTGAACGGTCAGATTGCGATGAACTTCGGGATGGCCCCGGCCAATGGTGCGTTCTGTGATCTGAGCGCCGAGGCGAAGGCGCACTGCGACGACTACAGCGCCACCGACGAGGACTACTACTCGAAGGTCTGGTTCTGGACGACTCCGATCGAGCCGTGCCTTGACGGCCGCAAGGACGTGAAGTGCACCAGCTATCAGGACTGGACGGCCGCCTGGCCGACGGTCAAGGGATAGTCCGCTAAACGGGTTGGGGCGGATCAGGGTCCGCCCCAACCAGGGCATCCTCATGCTCTGCGGGTCTGCATCTTCTTCTCACTCAATTGGTTTCACTTAGTCAGCGAGGGTCGCCGTGAGCACCAAGACCGTACTCGTGCGCCGGTCCAAACCGGTGTCGACCGCACTGTTCCGCCACCCGCGGGGGCGTCTTGCCGCCCTGCTGGCGGCGCCAATGATCTGGCTCGTCGGTGTCTACCTGCTGTCGCTTGTGGGGCTGCTGATCACGGCGTTCTGGACCACGGATCCGTTCACCTCGCGTGTGCGGCCGGGATTCACGTTGGACAACTTCGTGAGCCTGGTGACGGTGCCGGCCTACCTGGCCACCGCGTTGCGCACGCTCGGCATCGCCGTCGCGGTGACCGTGATCTGCGCTGTCTTTGCAGTCCCGCTGGCAGTCTTCATCGCGAAGGTTGCCCGCCCCGGCTATCGCGCGCTGCTCGCCATCGGGGTCACGCTGCCCCTGTGGGCCGGATACCTGGTGAAGATCATCGGCATGCGCCTGGTCTGGACGGAGAACGGCTTCTTCAACTGGGCGCTGTCGCCGCTGGGGATCACTGGTCCTGCGCTCGGCACGGTCACGGTGATCCTCACCCTCGTCTACCTCTGGTTCCCGTACATGGCCATTCCGGTGTACTCGGCTGTCTCGCAGATTCCTGACAACCTGTTCGACGCATCAGCGGACCTGGGCGCCAACGGTTTCGCCACTATCCGAACGGTTGTCGCGCCGCTGCTCATCCCGGCAGTGTTCTCCGGATCCATCTTCACGTTCTCGTTGAGCTTCGGCGACTACATCGCAGCGATGTACGTGGGCGGCTCCACTCAGATGATCGGCAGCATCATCGCGTCGAACATCAATCTCAATCCTCCACTGGCGGCGGCCTTCTCAGTAGTGCCAATCGTGATGGTGCTGCTCTACCTGGCCGCGGTGCGTCGCTCCGGCGCCCTGAACAACCTGTAAGGGAGCCCGATATGCTTCGCCTCAGGCGTGGTACGAAGATCGCGCTGGCTGCCATAGCCGCCGTTGTGTTCGCCTTCATGTACATCCCGCTGTTCGTGATAGTCATGAACTCCTTCAACGCGGGCCGTGTCGCCGGTTGGCCCATCCCGGGGTTCTCGCTGCAGTGGTGGGGCGCGGCCCTGACCAATCCGGCGGTGCACGCGGCGTTTCTCAACTCGGTGATTGTCGCCCTCGTGGCGACCGGAATTGCGCTGGTACTGGGCACACTGGCTGCGTTCGCCCTGCAGCGGTTCCGCTTCTTCGGTCAGAACACCGTCAATCTGCTGCTGGTGCTGCCGATCACCCTGCCCGGCATCGTCACGGGTGTGGCGCTGTCGAACACGTTCCATTCTGTCCTCAAGCCGATGGGCATCAACGTTGGGTACTGGGGCATGATCATCGCCCACGCCACGTTCTGCATCGTCATGGTGTTCAACAACGTCATCGCGCGTCTGCGCCGTATGAACCCGAACTTCGAGGAGGCCTCGATGGATCTCGGTGCGGGTATCGGCCAGACCTTCAGGCTGATCACCTTCCCGCAGTTTCGAAGCGCATTCATCGCCGGCGCATTGCTTGCGTTTGCACTGTCATTCGACGAGATCGTGGTGACCATCTTCACGGCACCGCCCGGCGTCGAAACGCTGCCGCTGTGGATCATGAACCAGATGGCCCGCCCGAACGAGGTCAATCAGGTGAATGTTGTTGCGACGGTGATGATTCTGATGTCACTGATTCCCGTCTACTTCTCGCAGCGAGCGCAGTCATCCTCCGATGTGAAGTGACGCTGACAATTTGAGCTATCGAACGAAGAGCTCCCCGCACACTCCATGACCGCTGAACTCGTTGGATCCTCACCATCGTTCAAAGGAGAACACCATGACTAAACCTGATCTCAGTACGACCGCCTTCAGGCGGCGGGCCTTTCTTGGCGGTGCCGTTGGCCTTGCCGCGCTGGGGATCGTCGGCTGCGCCAAGGGTTCCCCCCCGGAGACCAACTCTGCGGGCAACGGCAAGTCGGGCATCGACGTCATCGTGATCGGCGCTGGCTCAGCGGGAGTCGCCGCAGCGCGAGAACTCAGGGATGCCGGCAAGAACGTCGTAGTTCTTGAGGCGCGTGATCGGATCGGCGGGCGAATGTGGACCGACCGCACCATCATGACCATCCCGCACGAGCGCGGGGCCTCTCTGTGTCACGGCGGACCCGACACGGCCACCTGGCCGTGGGCACAGAAGTTGGGCATCAAAGACCGCAAGTTTGTGCAGAACATGTCTCGGTACACCCCGAGTACTCCCTGGGTGAGATGGGACAGTCCAGAGTTCTATGAGTTCCCCGAGGGAACGCCCAAGATCGCGATGCCACTGCCCGAGCCCAAGGGCTCTGAAACAGCGACACAGTATCTGCAGCGCCTCGGCATCGACAAGACCAACTACCCGTTGGCCCTGCTGGGAATTCAAGTCGACCACGAACAGTTCGACGCGTATCCGGCCGCCGAGATTGTCGAAACCCTCACGTCCTGCTTCGATGTGTCGAAGACGGGCAAGATTGAACCCGACGGTTACGCAGGCGACTTCAAGCTGCTGGCGCCATACGATGAGATTCCCACGGCTGTTGCCGAGGGTGTCGACATTCGCTACAACACAGTTGTCAACACCATTCAGTATTCCGAAAACGGAGTCACGGTACAGGCCGGTCCTGAGACATTCGAGGCGTCCAAGTGCGTTGTTGCGGTGCCCATCGGGGTGCTGCAGCACGATGACATCACATTCGATCCCCCGTTGGAGTCGGACCGACGTAAGACCATCGACGGCATCCAGCAGACGGTGGCGTTCAAGACGATCCTCGAGTTCGATCACCCGGTGCGGCCCGAGGGCTTTGACATGGTGAACCAGCATGACGTGGGTCCGTGCCAGTTCTGGGACGAGTCAACGGGAATGCCTGGTTACGACGGGCAGCTCATTGTTGCGTGGGACACCGGTGACCGGGCTCGTGAATTGCTGGCTCTGCCTGAGGAACAGCGGTTCGCGGCGGCGCTTGAGGGTGTCCACAAACTGACGGGCGACAGGGGACTGCGGTACATCAACGCCTCGAACTACGACTGGCGCAACGACAAGTTCGCCTACGGCGCGTACGCCACTGGCGAAAGGCATCCCGAGGTCATCTACAAGCCGATGAAGGACACCGTTTTCTGGGCGGGTGCGATCATGAGCTCGGTGGCCAAGGCCCACTCGAGCGGGCTCGACGCGGCCAAAACCACCCTGGCGGTTCTCAAATAGTTGTCACGGCGGGTGTGATGGGTCGCGGCGAGTGTGCCGCGGCCCATCGCGCCCGCCGCGTTGTCTCGCCGGTGTCATTACCGCTACCGCGCATGGTCACTACCGGCTAGCCGTAGTCGCTGGTCTTTGCAGTGCTCACTGGCATTGAGCGTGCGACGATCGTGGTCGCAGACTCCGCTAGACAGAGAGGTCATCATGCCAACGATCACCACGTCCGACGGTACCGAGATCTTCTACAAGGACTGGGGGACTGGGCAACCCATCGTCTTCAGCCATGGTTGGCCGCTGTCGGCCGACGACTGGGACAATCAGATGCTGTTCTTCCTGGCACAGGGCTACCGCGTCATCGCCCACGACCGGCGCGGCCACGGCCGCTCCACCCAGACCGGTGACGGCCACGATATGGACCACTACGCCGACGATCTCGCAGCGGTGGTCGAACATCTCGATCTGCACGACGTGATCCACGTCGGGCACTCCACCGGTGGCGGCGAGGTGGCCCACTACCTCGCGCGCCACGGCCAGGACCGGGCCGTGAAGGCAGCGCTCATCAGCGCGGTGCCCCCGTTGATGGTGCAGACCGACGCCAATCCCGAGGGCCTGCCGAAAGCGGTCTTCGACGACCTGCAGGCGCAACTGGCGGCCAACCGGTCGAAGTTCTACCGCGACCTGCCGTCGGGGCCGTTCTACGGTTTCAACCGGCCGGGCGTGGAGCCCGTCGAAGCCGTCATCGCCAACTGGTGGCGGCAGGGCATGATGGGCGGGGCCAAGGCGCACTACGACGGCATTGTCGCGTTCTCCCAGACCGACTTCACCGAGGACCTCAAGAGGATCACCATCCCAGTGCTGGTGATGCACAGCGAGGACGATCAGATCGTGCCCTACGTGGCGGCCGGCCCGAAGTCCGCCGAGCTGCTGCCGAACGGAATTCTCAAGACCTACCAGGGATTCCCGCACGGCATGCCCACCGTGCAGGCTGACGTGATCAACGCCGACCTGCTCGCATTCCTGCGGTCCTGACGCCACGGCGACCGACCGGGATCGTCACCCGCTGGGTTCGTCCTCGTCGTCTGCCTCGATCACGTCGGGAGTGGGCTTGTCGGTGTCCACGTCATCGGCCGACTGCATGGGCCGGCCGCGGTCGTCCTCGTCCGGTTCGTCGGCGTTGTCGTACAGTCCCGTTCCGCGTGGCACAGCGACACCTGTCCTCTCTCGCGTCAGGCGGGCGCCGAACGCCCGTCACCAAGAGGAGGATGCCCGTCAGCCTCCCAGTGAAACGACGTGCTGCCGACTGTGACGGGCCCCACGCACCCGAGGTGATTTCCCTCATGGCCGGTGTGGCCTTCGTGACAGCGCAGGCGTGGGCATTTTGAGTTTCGCCGAGGTGGCGATAAAAACGGTGGCAACAAGTTTTGGGAGTATCCGTCGGTGGCTACCTCTGCAGAGCAAACGGCGGCATGTTTCCTGGCGTTTTGGGGTATCTGGCGCGGTGACGTTCTAGCGTCGGCTATCAGAGAGGCGGATAACCATGCAGAGTCCACTTCCCGACGTCGTCATCACCGGTGTCGCGCTCACCACGTCGCTGGCAGCGAGCACCGAGGGCACTTGGTCTGCGCTGGTCGAAGGCCGTAGCGGGATCGGCCCGCTGTCGGCACCCAATCTGGAGGGCCTGGACCTGCCGGCCAAGATCGGCGGGAAGCTCCTGGAGGACTTCGACGCCGAGTTGTCCCGCGTCGAGCTTCGGCGTCTGTCCTATCTGCAGAAGAACGCGCTGGTGTTGAGCCGACGCGTGTGGGAGGACTGCGGCTCGCCCGAGGTCGACACCACACGGCTCGGAGTCTCTGTCGGCACCGGGCTGGGCACCACCGAGGAGGTCATCCACGCCTACGAGGCGATGCGCAGCAAGGGGCTCAAGGCGGTCTCGCCGTTGGTGGTGCAGATGTTCATGCCCAACGGGCCTGCGGCGACGGTCGGGTTGGACCGCGGCGCCCAGGCTGGTGTCACCACACCGCTGCGGGGCGATGCGTCCGGCGCGGCCGCGGTCGCGGAGGCGTGGCGAAGCATCTTGTTCGGCGACGCCGACATCGTCATCTGCGGTGGGGTCGAGTCACACATCGAGGCTGTTCCGATCGCCGCGTACTCCCAGATAGAGGGCGTGCTGTCCACCGACAACGACGATCCGCAGGGTGCGTGCCGCCCTTTTGACCGCGATCGGACGGGCACGGTTTTCGCGGAGGCCGGCGCCATGCTCGTCATGGAGACCGAGGAGCACGCCAAGGCACGAGGCGCCCGCATCCTGGCCCGCGTCATGGGTGTCGGAATGTCATCCGACGGCTATGACACGTTCTTCGCCGATCCCGGCGCCGAGCAGCAGGCGTATGCGATGGAACGGGCGATCGAGCTCGCGGGGCTCGCTCCGACCGATATCGACCACGTCAACGCTCACGCAGCAGGTGTGGTGTCCGGTGACCTCGCGGAGGCGACCGCGCTGCAGAAGGTGTTCGGCGAGCACCGCCCCGCGGTGTACGCGTCGAAGGCCGCGCTCGGGCACTCGTTCGGGGCTGCCGGCGCCGTCGAGTGCGCTCTGACCGTGCTCACGCTGCGCGACGGCATCGTGCCGCCGACACTGAACCTGCACCACCTCGACGAGCGGATGGACCTCGATGTCGTGGCGGGGGAGGCCAGCCACGGTGACTACCGGTATGCCGTCAGCAACAGTTTCGGCTTCGGCGGCAACAACGTGTCAATAGTCTTCGGGCGGTACTGACCCGTCGGCTGGCGCTGAGGGCTCGCCGCGCTCACCGAGGACGTACGCACGGCAGTCGCACTGCTGGTAGGGATGGTCGTCATCCTCGTCGACGATATCGTCGGTGCAGTTCAGGCAGCCACGGCACCTCCCGAACATCGTGTGTTCGGGGTGGCGATGTCCGCACACGCAGCGGTCGTAGATTCCGTGACTCATCGAACCGGATCCCGTGTAGCGAGGGCGGTCAAATGCCGACAGCCTTCTCGAGCTGGGCCAGGGAGTCATCGAGGTGGCCCAGGAGATGCTGCAGGTGCGGCACGCTGCGTCGACAACCGACCAGACCGAAGTCGAGGTTGTCGGCGTTGTTTGTGAGTGAGATGTTGAGCGCCTGACCGTTGAGTGCGATGGAGAAAGGATAGTTGCCGTCGAGCCGGGCGCCGTTCCAGTACATCGGCTCACGCGCACCGGGCACGTTGGAGATGACGACGTTGAACGGTGGAGGTGTCGATGAGACGACGCCGGGCACCAGTCCGAGTGCGATTCCGGACATCAGGAATGCGGATAGCGCCAGAGCCTGGGTACGCGGTAATTCGGCGAACACCTGCTTGTTCTCGCGCATCGATCTGTTGATCGCCTCGAGGCGTTTCGCGGGGTCCTCGATATCGGTGGCGAGGTTGCACAGGATCGTGCCGACCATGTTGCCCCCGGCGTCCTGCTCGTCCTCGGCTCGCAGGCTCACCGGAACCATCGCGATCAGCGGGGCGTCCGGCAGCGCCGCATGGTCGATGAGGTAGGCGCGCAATGCGCCGGCGCACATGGCCAGTACGACGTCGTTGACCGTCGCACCCGTCGCGGACGTGATGTCCCGAATCCGTGCCAGCTGCCACGACTGTGCAGCCACCCGACGGGCGCCGCCGATCGGTACGTTGAACATTGTCCTGGGTGCCCGGAATGGCAGCGTCAGTTGCTGTTCGAGGAGCGCCGCCCTGGCCAGGGACAGCCCCGACGGAGCGAGCAGGGCCAGGGAACCCGCGTTGTCGAGGAGCGACTTCAACGGTGACTTCGACCGCTCGACCGCGGTGCGCTTCTTCGGCCCGATCGTCCACGGCACCAGGGGGTCGCGGTCATCGGAGTCCGGTGTGAGCGAGCGAATCAACAGGCGCTGGGCGGAGACGCCGTCGATGAGCGAGTGGTGGAACTTCACGTAGACCGCGAAGCGTCCGTCGGCCAGACCCTCGATGAGGTGTGCCTCCCACAGCGGCCGGTGTCGATCGAGCAGCGTGCTGTGCATTCGCGACGTCATCTCCAGCAGGTCTCGTACCCGACCGGGGCGTGGCAATGCCGATCTGCGCACGTGGTAATCGATGTCGATATCGTCGTCGAACGCCCACGCCACGTTGGAGATACCGCCCAGCAAGCTGCCCGGGTGTTTACGGAATGTCGGCTGGATGTCGTCGCTCTTGACCATCACCTCGTAGAGGTCCCGCAAGTAGTCGGGTCCCGCGTCGGCGGGTGGCTCGAACAATTGCAGGCCGGCGACGTGCATGGGATGCTCACGTGACTCACCCACGAGGAATATCGAGTCCGTGGGAGAGATCAACTTCACCTGCGAAACGTTACCCGTCGGTAGGCTGGAAGTCCGAAAGGATCGGAGACCGCGGTGACAGAACTAAAGTTCGTCGACATCCATGGTGAGCGGTTTGCCTTCCACGACGAGGGCGAGGGCGAGGCGCTGCTCCTGATTCACGGCATGGCCGGGAGTTCGGAGACCTGGCGTGCGATCCTGCCGCAGCTGGCGAAGAGATATCGGGTCATCGCGCCCGATCTGCTGGGGCACGGTCAGTCGGCAAAGCCGAGGACCGACTACTCGCTGGGGGCGTTTGCCGTGGGTCTACGCGACCTGCTCGACGAACTCGGAGTCGACTCGGCGACCGTCGTCGGTCACTCGCTGGGCGGTGGTATCGCGATGCAGTTCCTCTACCAGCATCCCGAGTACTGCAGTCGGCTCGTGCTGATCAGCAGCGGTGGGCTCGGCCAGGACGTCGGCCTGATTCTGCGCCTGCTGTCGGCGCCGGGCGCCGAACTCGTCATGCCCGTCATTGCTCCCGGACCCGTGCTGCGCGTGGGCAATTCGGTGCGTGGCTGGCTGACCTCGATGGGGCTGCGGTCACCGCGGGGCGCCGAGATCTGGAACGCGTACTCGTCGTTCTCCGACCCCGCGACGCGCGGGGCGTTCCTGCGTACGCTGCGGTCGGTCGTGGACTATCGAGGCCAGGCGGTCAGCGCGCTGAACCGGCTGCAGTTGCGCGCCGAGATGCCGACTCTGGCCATCTGGGGTGAGGACGACACCATCATCCCGGTCGATCACGCGTACGCCGCGCTCGATGCACGGCCGGACTGCCGCGTCGAAGTGCTGTCCGGTGTGGGCCATTTCGCGCATGTCGAGGCGCCCACCGAGGTGGTCGACCTCATTGACGAGTTCATCACGAGCACTGCCGAATCCGTGGCCGACTCCTCGGGGTTCCGCACTTAGCCGACGCCACGCATGGCGGCGGAATCGGTGGGTATCCCGGTTCGGTGACTAGAACCGCGGTGCTGGTGATCGACATGCTCAACACCTACGACCACCCCGACGCCGAGCAGCTCGCGGCGAACGTGGCCGAGATCATCGACCCACTCGCCGATCTCATCGCGCGCGCCCGATCGCGAGACGACGTCGACCTCGTCTACGTCAACGACAACCGCGGCGACTTCGGTGCCGACAAGCGGGACCTGGTACGGGCCGCGCTGCACGGCGAACGAGCCGATCTGGTCGAGCCGATCGCGCCCGGCGAAGGGTGCATGTTCTTGACCAAGGTGCGCCACAGCGCCTTCTACGCAACCCCGCTCGACTACCTGCTCGGCCGGACAGGGGCACAGCGCATCGTCCTCACTGGCCAGGTCACCGAGCAGTGCATCCTCTACTCGGCGCTCGACGGATACATCCGGCACCTCGACGTGGTGGTGCCGACCGATGCCGTCGCGCCCATCTTTCCCGAACTCGGCGACGCCGCACTCACGATGATGCGGCGGAACATGTCAGCTGATCTGGTGTCGGCAGCGGACTGCCTGTGACAGTGGTTATTCGCGCGTCGCGAGAAGCTGACGCGTTTCATTGGGCTGATTGCCGGGAAGCTCCATCTGGAGGGGTGAGGTCCACCCGAAATGGAAGGGGTTCACCGTGAGCAATGTCCTGGATGGCAAGCGGATTGCCATTCTCGCCACCGACGGTGTCGAGCGTCGCGAACTCGCGGAGCCGCGCAGCGCGCTGCAGGGTGCCGGCGGTCAGACCGATCTGCTGTCGCTGCAGACCGGACAGATCAGCGCCCGCGACCACGACCTCGAGCCGGCGGGCGAGTTCGACGTCGACCGCAAGGTCAGTGATGCGGCCGTGGACGAGTATGACGCGCTGCTGATCCCCGGCGGCACCGTCAACGCGGACAAACTTCGACTCGACAGTTCCGCGGTCGACTTCGTTCGCGACTTCGTGCAGTCCGGCAAGCCCGTCGGCGTCATCTGCCACGGTCCGTGGGCTCTGGTGGAGGCCGGTGTCGTCAAGGGCCGCACCCTGACGTCGTATCCGAGCATTCGCACCGACCTGCGCAACGCGGGGGCGAATCCGGTCGATGAGGAGGTCGCGATCGACGGAAACCTGGTGTCGAGCAGATCACCCGATGACCTGCCGGCGTTCTGCAAGGCCATCGTCAGCCAGTTCGCCGGCGGTTGACAGCCAGACCGCTCAGTCCGACGCGTGCAACCACTGATCGCGGGCGGTTTTCGGAGCATTCTCGCGGGGTAGATACAACCCGTGCCCCTCCAACAGATGACCTACCAGCAGGCTGTCGTCGTCGTTCCGGCGCATGATGAGGCGCAGCACCTACCGCTGTGTCTGAAGTCCGTCGTGACCGCGGCGGCGTGTCTGCCGATCCCGGTCCTCGTGGTGGTGGTGCTGGACTCCTGCACCGACGATTCGAAGCAGCTGTCGGGGCGTTTCGGCTCCGACGTGCACTTCGTCGAGATCGAGGCGGGCAACGTCGGTGCGGCCCGCGCCGCGGGCTTCTCGTACGCCCGGTCGACATGCGGCATGGACTCGGATCAGTCCTCCGTCTGGTTCGCCACCACCGACGCCGACAGCGTGGTGGATCCGGACTGGCTCATCCGCCAGACGGCATCGGGTGCCGACATGGTGCTTGGTGTGGTCCGCGTCGCCGATTGGCGGCGCTATCCTGCCGCGGCGATCCGTCGCTATCTCGCCGCCTACCGGGCCAAGCGGCGGCCCGACGGCCACGGACATGTGCACGGAGCCAATATGGGCTTTCGGGCCGAGGCGTACTGGCGTGTGGGCGGTTTCGCGAACCTGCCCAACGATGAGGACGTCGACCTGGTCAGGCGGTTCGAGGAGCACGGCTACCGCATCGACCGTGACGCGCGGCTCTCGGTGGTGACCTCGGCGCGGCAGATCGGTCGGGCGCCACGGGGATTCGCGGCGCATCTGCGCTCGGTGCAGCTCGCCCGGCAGGACCAGGTGTGAGCCCGGAGGGCAGCAGTGTCGAACTGCTCTGGCGCTGGCTCCAGGCGGGACACCTCGACCTGCCGGTACCCGCGTCGGGACAGACCGCCGCCCGCTGGTGGAAGCTGGCCGCGATGACCGAGAACGACGTCGTGGCAGGACGATTGGCCGAGGCTCACACCGACGCCGCGGCGATCCTGACCGAACTGGACGGCCCGACGCCCGAGCGTGACCAGCTCTGGGGTGTGTGGGCTGCGGAGGTACCGGACAGTGTGGTGGTCGCCTCCGACGCTCACGACGGCGTGATGCTCAATGGAAGCAAGGCGTGGTGTTCGGGAGCCGGATTGTGCACGCACGCACTGGTCACCGCCCGACGCGACGACGACCACCGTGGCCTGTACGCCGTCGATCTCCGCTCCGACGGTGTGCAACCAATGGCGGCGAGTTGGCGCAACGCCGGTATGCGTGACAGCGATACCCGGTCGGTGCAGTTCACCGACGTGCCCGCGGTTCCCGTCGGCGGCCCGGGGGAGTACCTGAGCCGACCCGGATTCTGGTACGGCGCCATCGGCGTCGCGGCCTGCTGGCTGGGTGGCGCGCGAGCCGTCGCGGGCCCGCTCTACCGCGCCGTGGCCGACGAGCACAGTCCCGCATCGGCCGACGCTCACGCCCACGCGCACCTGGGTGCGATCGACGCGGCACTGGCCGCCGCCGAGGCCATGCTGGTATCCGCCGCGTGCGTGGTGGACTCCTCGCCCAATGGAGTTCGCGCCGAACTGATCGCGCGCCGAGTCCGCGCCGTGGTCGAACACGCTGTGGACGAGGCGATAACCCGCACTGGCCGGGCATTGGGCCCAGCACCGCTGGCGCTGGACGGTCGGCATGCCCAACGGGTCGCGGACCTGACGATGTACGTGCGCCAGAGCCACGCCGAGCGTGACCTCGCAACGCTGGGCCGGTTGGCGGCGCGATGACGACGGCGCGGATCAGCAACTGCGCCCGGTTCGCCGAGCGGTCCATCGACGGGGGCGGCACGCCGAGCAGTGCGTGGCTCGGGTGGCGTCGCGACGTCGAATCGCTGGACCTCGACGAGTGCCCAGCGTTGATCGTCGTCGCGCCCCACCCCGATGACGAGACACTGGGTTTCGGCGCGACCGCGGCGTCCCTGCGGATGCGCGGCGTGGACGTCACGGTTGTCGCCGCCAGCGACGGTGGCGGCGCCTACCCCGGCCTGTCTCCTCTGGAGCGGCGCTGGTTGGAACGCGACCGCCGTGCGGAGACCGAACTGGCGACCAGGATGCTGGGTCTGGACCCCCCGATCTGGTTGGGTCTGCCGGACGGTGAACTGGATCGTCACGAGGATGCTCTCACCGACGTGCTGACCGAGTTCCTATCGGCCGCCGCGCCGGGATCCTGGTGTGCGGCAACGTGGCGGGGTGACGGCCACCCCGACCACGAGGCAGTCGGCCGGTCCGCTGCGGCGGCGTGCGCCGCCACGTCGTCGACACTGCTGGAGTACCCGGTCTGGATGTGGCACTGGGCCGAGCCGAACGATGCCGACGTGCCGTGGCAGCGGATGCGCCGCCCTGTTGTGGACGGCGGCTGTTCAGTCCGGAAGCGAAACGCCGCCAACGTCTTTCGCACACAACTCGCGCCGTTCGAACCCGGTGGTGACCCCATCTTGCCGCCGTTCGTCGTGCAGAGACTTATGGCGGTCGGCGAGATGGTGTTCCTGTGACAGGGCGGCTTTCCGACAGCTACTTCGACGATATGTATGCGGCGTCGCCCGACCCCTGGCAACTCGCAGAACGGTGGTACGAGGCGCGCAAGTACGCGATCACCATGGCGATGCTGCCGCGGCGGCGCTTCCGGCACGCGTTCGAGCCGGGCTGCTCAGTGGGCGTGCTCACCGAGATGCTGAGTCAACGGTGTGACCGGGTGACGGCCACCGACGTCGCGAGGGTGGCGCTGGAGAGTGCCCGCAAGCGGCTGTCTCACGGTGACCGGTTCGACGGCGTCACGCTGCTCCAGTCCTCCCTCGACACGCCCTGGCCCGCCGACGTCGATCTGGTCGTGCTGTCCGAGGTGGGCTACTACCTCGACGCACCCTCGCTGCGCGCCGTGCTAGCCCGAGAGTGTCCTCGACTGCCGCGCGGGGCCACGCTGATCGCGGCGCACTGGCGCCATCGGGTCGATGACTATCCGCTCACAGGTGACGAGACCACCGACATCGTGGCGCACACACCCGGATTACACCTGCAGGCACGCTACCTCGACGATGACGTCGTCATCGGCCTGTTCAGCGTCGGTGCGACGCCGTCGGTGGCCGCCAGCACCGAGATTCCCGGCGCGTTCAACCCGCCGGAGGATCACTAGGGTTTCCGCACTCGGTCACCCGGGTATTGACACATGCAACGAAGAGACGTCGTCACCGGGACGACGCGAACCAGCGGAGAAGGACATGGCCTCACGACACCGAGTGCGGGAACGGGGACTCAGCGGGGCGAATTTCACGATTGCGGCAATCTCAGCGGCCGTCGTGTTCGCCGCGGTGGTCTCCGCGGCTGTCGTGTACTTCATCGGGTCCACGGTGTCCTACGCGGGTGACGCCGCTGATTCCGTCGCTCCGCCTCCGCAGACCGTCGGCCTGGAGGGCACGATAGTTGCCGTATCGGCAGATTCGGTGACCGCACGCGGCGTGGACGGCCGGGACCGCACCTACCTCGTCAACGCCGACACCACGGCGATCACCGGTACCAGCGGTCAGGTCGACAGTGCCGGTTCGGCTTTCGCTGTCAACGACGAGGTGTCCATCGTCGGCGTCATGGTGGACGGCACGCCCGTCGCGACGGCCGTCGCTCACCGTTCGGTTTCGAACCTGAACGGGCCGCCGATGGACTACGCGCTCCCGTAACCCAGTGCGTCCCTACTGCGCAGCGTCGCGCAGACCTGTCAGAGCGGCCTCGACCGACGGGTAGAGGGCGAGGAACTCGTCGAGGCGGGTCAGTTGAATCGGCCGTGCCGTCACCGGGCCGGTGGCCACCACGGCGAATCTGCGCGAACCGCCCAGTCGTTCGTGCGTCTCGGCGAGGATCCGCAGCCCGACGGACGCCAGGAACGTCACCGCGGTGAGATCGATGACGACGCCGCCAGGACCGTCGTCGAGCAATTCGGTCAAGAGGTTCTCCAGGGCTGGCGCGGTGGCGAGATCCACAACACCGTCGACCGTCAGTACGGTGACATCGTCCCGTCGCTCAACAGAGGTCGAGATCCCATCATCTGATGACAACGGCCATCCCTCCCTCTCCCGTGGCGCATCACAACACCATTCCCTGCGCGAGCCTAGTGCCCGCCGACACCCGCTGAGATAATTCGAGTCCTCGGCTCGCCGGGTGTCGTCAGGCTAATGTCGAATTCGGCGATGCGCAGAGTCGTGCACGGCCCGGTGGGAGAGCGGAATGTCTGAGGAATTGTCGATCGATGCGGTATCCGGTGAGGGTTTGCTACCTCAACTGGTCAAACACCTCAGGCAGAACCGCACCGTGCTCCGCGAGGAGTGGGCTCGCCGCATCACCGAGGCGCAATTGCTGACCGCGATGACACCCGAGGAACTCTTCGGCGAGGCCACCGCGGTCTACGACAACTACGTTGAGGTGCTCGAGACGGGCAGCGTTGAGGCGCTGCAGGCCTACGCCCGCGACCTGTCCGAGCGCATCATTCCCCGAGGTGTCGAGACCGACGAGGTGCTCGGCATCGTGCTGCTGTTGCGCGACGTCCTCGCGCGCTCGCTGTTCGAGAAGTACCAGACCGACTTCGACCTGCTCAACCGCGTGCTCGACGCCTACGAGCCAGCCGCCAACCGCATCGCAAACACCGTGGGTGTCAGCTTCGTTCAGGAGCGCGAGCGCATCATCCGTCAGCAGCAGGAAGCCATCCGCGAGCTGTCCACCCCGGTGCTCCAAGTGCGCGAGCAACTGCTGATTCTGCCGATCATCGGCGTGCTCGACAGCCCCCGCGCCCGCCAGCTCACGGAACAGTTGTTGCGGGCGATTCGCGCCAACCGCGCCAAGGTCGTCGTCATCGACATCACGGGTGTGCCGACCATCGACTCGACGGTGGCCAACCACCTGGTGCAGACGGTCGACGCGTCGGGTCTCATGGGCGCCAACGTCATCATCACGGGCCTGTCCTCTGACATCGCGCTCACTCTGGTGACAATCGGCCTGGACCTGTCGAAGATGAACGCGGTCGGCGATCTGCAGGGTGGCATCGAGGAGGCCGAACGCCTTCTCGGCTACGAGGTCACTCGCGCCGGCGAGTAGCTCGCCAGACGGTCACGGAATCTCATGCCAGTACCCATCCTCAAGCAGGGCGCCATCCTCATCGCGACAGTGCAGGCGGCCCTGACCGACTCCGATACCGAGCGGCTGCGCCAGGACCTGATGGAGCGGGTCAGCCGGTTCCGCGCGCGCGGCATCATCGTGGACGTCACGGCGATCGATGTCATGGACTCCTATGCGGCGCGGTCGTTGCGCACCATCGCGCACATGACTCGACTGCGTGGCGCGGACACCGTGATCGTGGGTCTACAGCCCGAGGTCGCCTTCGCGATGGTGCAGCTCGGACTCGTCTTTGACGGGATGCACACCGCGCTCGATCTCGAGGAGGGGCTGGCGCTGCTGCACCGGCAACTGGCATCGAGTCGAGAACCGGTGATCGGCCGAGACATTGACGACTGAACAGCCCGCCGTCACCGTCGTCGACGTGAACGACTCGGACGACATCGTCACCGCGCGACAGGCGGGTAACCAGCTCGCACGGGACCTCGGCTTCTCGCTGACCGACGTCACGATGATCGCCACCGCCATCTCCGAGATAGCCCGCAACATCACGAGTTACGCAGGCAGAGGCGCCATCCGCATCGACGTGCAGGTCCGCGACGGGCGCCGTGCGCTGGTGGTGCGCGCCGAGGACGAGGGCCCGGGAATCCACGACGTCGATCGCGCCATGGAGGAGGGCTATTCGACGGGTCGTGGCCTCGGGCTGGGGCTGCCCGGTGCTCGACGCCTGATGGACAGGCTGACCGTGGACTCGGTGCCCGGCCGCGGCACCGTCATCGAGATGTGGAAGTGGACGCCGGAGCGGTGAACGACAGCGGACGCATCGGACCCATCGAGTGGGCAGTCGCCGCGCGCCCACTGCCTGGGCAGGACGCGTCCGGTGATCAGGCCATCGCCGTCGCGGTAGGCCCGGGGGCCGCCGTCTTCGGCGTGATCGACGGACTCGGTCACGGCCCCGCCGCGGCGGTGGCGGCACGACGCGCGGTCGCCGTTGTCGGCGAGCACCGGGGTGAGTCCCTCGAGGCGATGGTGACGCATTGTCACCGCGAGCTGGCGAGCACCCGTGGCGCGGCGATGACTCTGGCCCGCATCGACTTCACGACCAGCACTGTGAGGTGGGTGGGTGTGGGAAACGTCGCCGCGAATCTCGTCGCCCGTGCACCGAGCGGGTTGGCGACGAGTTCCTCGGCACTTCTGGCCGGCGGAATTGTGGGTTCTGAGTCGCTGCGCGTCCACTCGTCAGATTCGGTCGAGATGCGCCCGGGCCACCTGCTGGTGATGACCAGCGACGGCATCACCGATGACCATCTCGACGCGGTCGACTTCGGTGCACCCGCCGAGACGATTGCGGAACGGATTCTGCGGGAACACTGCCGCGTGACCGATGACGCGCTCGTCCTCGTTGCCAGGCACCGAGGCACTCTCTGATGCAGGGTGGCGACTTCTTCCAAAGCTACGGGCGGGCCTTGCGGCGGTATCTCAGCGATGGTGAGGAGGCGAGCCTGGCCGTTGGCCACGAACTGGGCCGACGGGCGCTGAAGGAGAAGGTCAGCCTGCTCGAGATCATCGAGGAACACTCCCGGGTGGTCGAGCAGCAGCCGGCGTCCCCGGCTGCGGCGCTGCCGTTTCTGCTCCAGACGCTCGCCACCTTCGACGTCGCGACCGGCGGCTATCTGGACGGTGCCGAGCGCTACGCGCAGCAGCGTGCCCGGGCCGATGACCTCGCCGACCGTGATGCGTTCCGCACCGCGCTGGTGAACTCGCTCCAGGAGGGGTTCTTCGTCGTGGAGCGCGACGGCACCGTCACCGAGGTCAACGAGGCCTTCGCCAACATCACCGGGTGCGGGGCCGACGGTCTGCCCTACCGCTGGCCCTACCCGTGGCTGGTCGACGAACAGGTGGCCGCACAGCGGCTTCGTCAGCTCGTCGCTGAGGGGACCCTGCAGTCCGAGACCCCGATCCAGCACCGCAACGGGCGCATCACGTGGGCCGCGGTGAGCATGAACGCGGTGACCTCGGACGGGGATGACCGTGGCGCCTACGTCGGGACCATCCGCGATATCACCGCAGCGCGTGCGGCGGAGGCGCGCAGAAGTGCGGTGGTCCGCTTCGCAACGGACATCGGCGTGGCCACCAGCGTCACCGAGGTGCTCGACATCCTGCTCGACGAGTGCCGCGCGATCGACGTGACGCGCATCGTGGTGGTGCGGTGGACGCGGGCCGGCGCGGAGCCCATCGTCCAGGCCACCGATCGCAGCACCGCGTGGCGTGACCTCGATGCCGCGCTGCAGGTCGCGTTCGACGGTGCCCGGCGGTGGCCGCCGTTGTCGGTAGAACCAGTCGGAGCGTCGGAGGCAAGCCCGCTGTCGACGGGCATGATGACGGTGTTGTCCGGCGCGGACGACACGGCGCTGTGGCTGGAGTACGCGCAGCCACGGCTGACCAGCGACGAGGACAGGCTTCTGGTCGCGGCGCTGGTCGGCCATCTGAGCCTCGCCGTGCAGCACGTGCGTCAGTTCGAGGCGGCCCGCGAGGCGTCCCTGACGCTGCAGCGCGCCATGATGCCGACCACCAGACCGCCGGTCGGATTCGCGGTGCGCTACGAGCCTGCGGTGTCGCCGCTGGAGGTCGGTGGCGACTGGTACGACGTGCTGGTGATCGGTGACGATCGGATCGGCATCATCGTGGGGGACTGCGTGGGCAGTGGGCTGGGCGCCGCCGCGGTCATGGGCCAGCTCCGGAGTTCGGCGCGCGCACTGTTGGTCAACGGCGCTGAACCCGCCCGGCTGATCGAGGAACTGGACTCCGCGGCCATGGTCATTCCCGGTGCCTACTTCACCACGGTGTTCGTCGGCACGCTCAACACGGCGACGGGCGATCTGACCTACAGCAGCGCTGGGCACCCGCCCGCACTGCTGGCCGCACCCGACGCCGCCATCGAGATGTTGACCGAGGCGAGTGCGGTGCCATTGGCGGTGCAGCATCCCATCACCCGTCCGCAGGCATCGACGAGGCTGCAGCCCGGTGCCACGCTGATGCTCTACACCGACGGTCTCGTCGAGCGCCGCGGCCTGGTGATCGATGACGGAATCCGCAGTGCCGGTGACATCCTGGTCGACACCCTCGGCTGCTCGGCGGAGGACGTCGCCGACGCGATGCTCGGAAGTCAGACGCCCCCTGGTGGATTCGACGATGACGTGGCCATCGTGGTGTATCGGCGGCCGCCCACTGCGCTGCGGCTCGAGGTGGTGGCGACACCGGATCAGTTGGCCGACATCCGTGCCCGCCTGGCCGACTGGCTGCGGGCCGTCAGCATCCCCGAGGAACTCGCCGCCGACATCACCCTCGTCGTCAACGAGGCCTGCACCAACAGCATCGAACACGGGTACCGCGGCAGGCCGGCAGGCCCGATGTCGGTGAGCGCAGAGGTAAACGGCCGCGAGATCTGTATTGAGATAACAGATTCCGGCTCCTGGAAGACACCCGATCCGAACCCGCGAGTGCGTGGCCGTGGGGTTCCGCTGATGCGGGCGGTGAGCGGTGGAATGTCGGTCGATGGCACCGCGGCGGGGACCACCGTCACCATGTCGTTCCCCTTCGACTGAATTTCCGAAGTCCTTGCGTACGGCGGGTTGGACTTGCGGCCGGTGACGATGGTGACGCCACCGTGCGCTCGGAGACGGTCAAGCACCGCCAAGCCGTCGCATCTGTCAGCCGCTAGAAGGTCGTGGCCAACACCAGTGCCGCGGCGGCGAGCAGCGCCCAGCCGAACGCCGGCACGACGATGCCCCAACGGCGACGGGCCGTGAACACCGAGACCGCCGCGGCGAGCACCGCGACCGCGGGCGTGCCGTAGAGGATCAGGCCGAAGGTGGTCTCGTTCGGTCCCAGTTCGGTGCACGTGTTGCTGGTGCATCTCGCTGTACCGAGCACCTGTAGGTAGGCATACCCGACGACGGCCAGCGCGCCGGGGATCAGCAACGCGGCGAGCACCCAGTTCAGGATGGTCCGCCGGCGATGACCCTCTGGCGAGGAGGAGTCCTGTGACGTGTCTCCGACGTTCCGTGCGGTGGATGACGCGGCCATTGAGTCGCCTCCGGGATCGGGTGAATTCGGTGGGAGATGGCTACCCCCGTACCCTCCGCACCGAAACCCGGCGTCGTTCTGCGTTTCAGCGTGTTACTGCGCGGCCTGACCACCGGCGCGGATCTCGTCGACGTCGCGACCATCCACACCACCCGGTATTCGCAAGATCAAGGCCTACAAGCGAATTCAATCTGTACTCGGAGATCATCAGAACACTGCCGAGCGCGCGCGCCAGCAGGCGAGGAAGTGCCGCAACAAGGCCCGCAAGCTCATCGCGGCCTGACGTCGCTCGCTCGGCGTTTCACGTGATCGGCACCGGGTATCCGACGGAGTGCGCGCGCCACGGCGACGGGTGCGCAGGAGGGAGTCCGACATGGGTGATGATTCCAAGGATCCGATCGATCACGCCAGGACGACGCGGCAGCACGCGGGCGAGACGATGAAGAACGGCACCAACGCCCCTGGTCTGGTCATCTTGGCACTCGGCGTGATGGCGATGGTCTTCGGACTTGCGGCCTTCGCCTCTGGCGCCGCCACCGCGGGTTCGGTCGCTGCGATCATCGCCGTCTGCGCCTACGTCGTGGGCGGTGCCTGGCTCTTCGTCACGCACCGACGCGTCCGGCAACAGGAGCTGAGGTGGGCCGCCGGACATCCGCACGCCGAGGCTCCGCCTCCAGCCAGTTGAGGATGGTGCCATGGCGAGAAGTGGGCCGCATCCCACCGACTTCTGGGAGCCCCTTGTGGGGCTCGTCCTCGTCATCGTCGGCATCGCGTCGGTCGGCGCACTGCTGGTGGCTGCGGGCGGAGGCTACGCGAGCCCGGCGTTGATCCTGACGGGCGCGGCAGCGCTTCTGCTCGGCGGGGGCCTGATGCTGATGATGCATTCCGGACGGCATGACAGAGGCCTGCTCAGGACCCATGCGGATGCCGAGCAGCGCCGCCGCTACCGCGCCGAGTTCCGCATCAGGCGGTCCGGGCGCTGACGGTCGTTCTAGCCGGTAGTTGTCTGGTGCGCAACGAGTCTGAGATGTGTCCGGGGCGGCCGCACCGCGGTGTGGATCGCGCCCTGCAGTGAGCGCGCCACGGGTAGTGCGCCGGCCGGGTCACAGATCCGCAGCAGCCGGTTGACCTCGTCGCTCGGCAGCACCACGAGGTTCACACCGCGTTGCGAGCACGAGACGTTGATTCGGTGCAGGACCGAGAACCCAGCGGTGCCGAAGAAGGTCAGCCCGCGCAGATCGAGGATCAGTCGCTTGGCCGCGCCGAGGTTGTGCTCGACGAAGTCCGACAGGGTGGTCGCATTCGAGGCGTCGATCTCGCCCTCGACGGTGTGCAGCGAGATATAGGAACCGATGGGCCGCGCGGTGAAGTGCGTGCCGCGGCGCCGGGATGTGCCCCGGCTACGGTGATGTGCAAGTGACATGTCCAGAAATCCATCCGCGATGACGTGCAAGAGTGTCGGCCCGCTGTGGGCCACTGCCGCAGTGTGAATTGCGGGTCCGATGTCGTTGTGTGCGGGGCTGGGGTCTCAACCTCCAGTTGAGCGTAGTGCGAAATCGGTGGCGGGACAATGGCCCTTAGTGGCTTCTAATAGTCCCTGATCAGCGCGTTTTCAGCCTCACCCGGTGCCACTCGGTGAACCCCGGTCTGGTACCGGCGCACGACGGATTCCGCTGTTTGCCTACGGCGGCAGCGGGAATCCCTCTCCAATCCGAGGTATGGAGGTGTGAGGACGATGCCCAATCCGTCGCTCAAGAACGAGGACATGTACGAGGAACTGCGCAAGCAGGGCAACTCGAAGGAGAAGTCCGCGCGCATCTCGAATGCCGCCGCCGCGCGCGGTAAGTCGGCCGTCGGGCGCAAGGGTGGCGAGTCCGGATCGTATGACGACTGGACTGTCCCCGAGCTCAAGAAGCGCGCGAGGGAACTCGGCTTATCGGGCTACTCGGATCTGACGAAGGACCGCCTGGTCGCAAAACTCCGGAATCACTGAGACACGAAGAACCGTCCGGAGGTTGGTCATGGACGTCGACCATCCGCGGGCCAATCAGGCCTGGGATCGCGATGCCCGTGGTGAGACGGAAGTCCAGCGACTGGACCGCAACTGGTCGAGTCTCCTGCAGGAGCTTCGGGTAGTGCAGACCGGTGTCCAGTTGCTCACCGGGTTCATGCTGACCCTTCCATTTCAGCCCCGATTCGACCTGCTCGACGAGGGCATGAGGATTGTGTACCTGGTCAGTGTGGGCTGTGCGGTGGCGGCCACCGTCCTGCTGGTCGCGCCGGTCGGAATGCATCGGGTCTTGTTCCGGCAGCGCCGGCTCGCATCCCTGGTGGCGGCGGCGCATCGCCTCGCCTACGCGGGACTGCTGCTTCTGGGTGCGGCGCTGGTGGGGATGACCGTCATCGTCTTCGACGCGGTGGCGGGCCATCAGACCGCCTACATCGCGGGCAGCGTTGCGATGGCGGCCTTTGCGGTGTTCTGGGTGGTCGTGCCGGTGGTGATTCGCGTCTCACATCGGTGACCGCGATCGAAATTTCTCTCGCGGCTGGGAATGACGGGCGCCGTGATCCGGGTTGGTCCGAGTGGGATGTCACCCGCAAGGGATCCCGGACACCAGGAGATACGAAACGTGAACGTGACTGCAAGAGAACCAAAATCAATCGCGGTGATCGTCGGCAGTGTCGCCGTCGCGGCGGCCGCCATCACCGTCGGCGTACTACAGGGATCTGCGAACTCGGAGACCTTTGCCGGTGATATGAGCACCGGGGTGACCGTGACCGCGACCACTGCGCCGAGCGAGGCGCCGATCCCCGCGGCGGCGCCCGCGATAACGGGCCCGGCCCCGTTGCCGCTTGAGGAGCAGGGCCTGCCCGGCTAACGGGTTTCGCCACTTCCTTGCCGGTAGCGACGGACCCGCCGTAGCCTCGGGACGTGGCGGCTTCCGACACTGTCAGCCCCGACGAACTGGCTGACATGGGGTTCTTCGCCGGCTGCCCGATTGAATCGTTGGGGCCGCTGGCGGCTCAACTGCGACCGCTGTCCGCCGTGCCCGGCGAGGTGTTGATGCGTCAGGGCGAGGACGCCGTCTCATTTCTGCTGATCGCCTCCGGCCACGCCGAGGTCTCGCATTCGGATGCCGAGGGCGTGACCACCGTCGGCACTGTCGGCCCCGGTCTGATCGTCGGTGAGATCGCTCTGATGCGCGATACGCCTCGTTCGGCGACGGTGAAGGCCGCCGAACCGCTCAGTGGGTGGATCGGGGGCCGCGAGGCCTTCGCGACCATGCTCGACGTGCCGTGCATGATGACGCACCTGGTGCGCACGGCGCGCCAACGGCTGGCGGCCCACGCCAAGCCGATTCCCGTCACGCTGCGCGACAGGAGCCAGATGTACCTGCGGCCGGTGCTGCCCGGCGATAACGAGCGCACGGTGCATGGACCGGTGCAGTTCTCCAGCGAGACGCTGTACCGACGCTTTCAGAGCATGCAGAAACCGACTCCGACGCTGATGAGTTACCTGTTCGAGGTCGACTACGTCGATCACTTCGTCTGGGTGATGACCGATGGGCCGGATGGACCGGTGGTCGCCGACGCGCGATTCGTCCGGGAGGGGGCCGACTCCAGCGTGGCCGAGGTGGCCTTCATCGTCGGCGATGACTATCAGGGCAGGGGGATCGGCACATTCCTCATGGCCGCCCTGGCCGTGGCGGCCCGCAGCGACGGCGTACACCAGTTCACCGCCCGGGTGCTGGCCGACAACTACGCCATGCGCGCGATCCTGGAGCGCTACGGAGCCCTGTGGCATCGCGATGACCTCGGGGTGGTGACTACGGTGATCGACGTGCCCACTCTGCGCGAGTTGTCCCTGCCGCCCACGGTCTACCGCGAGATCAGATCCCTGGCGCGACAAGTTATGCGGGCGTTGGGCTGATGGCGAGCGCGGCCGGCAACAGACCGCCGTTGAACAAGGACACGCGGCTATGCATCTCGCTGGCAGCACGGCCGAGCAATATCGGCACCCGATTCCACAACCACCTGTACGACGTGCTGGGACTCGACTTCATCTACAAGGCGTTCACCACCACCGACATCGCGGCGGCGATCGGCGGGGTGCGCGCACTGGGGATCCGCGGATGCTCGGTGTCGATGCCGTTCAAGGAGGACGTCATCGACCTCGTCGACGAGGTCGAGGCATCGGCGCGGGCCATCAACTCGGTCAACACGATCGTCAACGACGACGGACACCTGGTGGCCTCGAACACCGATTACCTTGCCGTGCAACGCCTGATAGACGACCATCGGCTGGATCCGTCGTCGACGGTGCTGATCCGCGGCAGCGGTGGAATGGCCAGTGCCGTTGGCGCGGCCTTCCACGACTACGGTTTCGACACCGGCACCGTCGTCGCCCGCAACGCCGACGCGGGACGCGAACTAGCGGCGCGACTCGGCTACGAGTACAGCCCTGAGGTGGCAGACCGTGTTGCCGCGATCATCGTCAACGTCACGCCGATCGGGATGGCGGGCGGACCAGAGTCCACCGAACGGGCCTTCGACGAATGGACCATCGCCCAGGCGAACACGGTGTTTGACGTGGTGGCGCTCCCGTCGGAGACACCGCTGATCGCCGCGGCCCGCGCGGCGGGCGCCCATGTCATCACCGGGGCCGAGGTGATCGCTCTGCAGGCAGCCGAACAGTTCGAGCGCTACACCGGGGTGCGGCCGACGGCGGAGCAGGTGGCTGAGGCGTCGGCGATCTCGCGGGCGTGACGCTGCGGCGTCAAGCGTTCGCCAGGATGATTCCTCGGCGTACCTCTTCCGGGCTGTGGCCACTGGAATCCGCGTAAAGCATCCTCGCCGCGATGAACCACGACAGCGACGAATGCACTGCATCGGCCGTGGGGGATGCGTCGTCGGGCAGCGCGAGTTGAAACGGCAGCGTCAGCGGGGATCCGGCCTTTAGTGCAATTGCCTTGCCCAGATTGATGATTGGCCCGTTCAATGCACTTAACTGGCCGGGCTGGCGGACCAGGGGATGAGACTCGCGGTGGCGCTGCCAGTGCACCGCGAGATCGCCGTCGGGCAGGTCGGCGGCAGGGGTGAGAACCACGTGACCCGACACCGTGTCGCCTGCCCTGAACACCGATGCGGCCAGCACGATCTCGACATCGGTCTCCGCGACACCCGACACCCGCTCCATCGGCGCCTCGAGCGCCTCCACCGGGTCGACGTCCTCGACCCCGATCAAGACCGTGAAGTCCCCGCGGGTGCCGATATCACGCCCACCGCGTTCGATCGCCACCCGGCACGACCACCGGGCGATCTGTTCGGACGATCCGGGCGCCCACGACGGCACCGTGAAAGTCGATGTCGTTCCGGCGAACTCGCCCGCGATCACCGGAACGTCGAGGCGGCTGACGCAGACCCAGTCCTCGGCATCGCGCTCACCACCGTGGTACCGGTAGAAGTTGTCATAACCCCACTCCAACCGCACCGAATCGACCCTGTCGAGGGGCCTGTCATTGGTGACGGTCGCGGTGACTGACTGGCGCGGCCGAGCCGCGTCCGGTGCCACCACAACATGCAGGCCACCCGCGCGGTCGAAGAGGCTCACTACGTCTTCCTCTGCGACTCCGCGTACTTCTCGGGATGGTGCGGTCGCGGTGGCTGTGCCGCGGTCATGGCGTGATGACGGTCTTCTCGTCGATCTCAGCAGTGGCGGTCATCAGCGGATTGATCTGGTCCTCGAGGCCGTCGGCGTTGAGCTGGACGACGAACAGGCCGTCCGCTCCGGGGATCACGATGGTCTTCTGGGCGATCATGCGCTTTATGCCGTCGCGGACGTAGGTGCCGCCGATCTGGTAGGTGTCGAATCCGCTCAGGGTGCCGGTCTTACCGTCGCCGCCCTCGAATCCGGGCAGGTTCTTCAGTTCGCCCGGCGCGTACTCGATGATCTGTGCGGGGTCGACGTCACCGGTCAGCTTCGACATCAGCGTGACAATCGTCGGCGGGTCGGTGGCCATCGCCGGGTCGCCCGTGAACAGGATGGCGCTCCACGCGTACGGCGGGGTCCGCTGGCCGGCGTCCTCCCAGCCCGCTGGAATCGGCAGCTCGAGGGTCGGCGAACCGGGATCTCCACGCTTGACAGGAGTTTCGGTGATGCCGCTCTTCTTGATGTAGTCGGCGATGGTCTCGTTGGCGGTGGACGGTGCCGCCGAGGTGGGCGCGGCAGCACTGGTCTCGCTGGTCTCGCTGGTCGACGACGGGGACGACGACGTGGCCTCCGTCTTGGAGTCCGATCCGCAGCCCGAGAGCGTCAGGGTCAACGCGACGGCGGCGACCGCAGCACCGCCGGCCTTGGTGAACGTGTGCATATGCAGTCTCCTGTCGTGGAAAAACAGCCTGAGCCTACGGTCAGCAAACCGAAAAAGCACGCAGAACGAGCCCGCGGTGTCAGAAACCGATGTCGTGGGCCGTGAACCGCCCCGTGACATCGCCTGACAGTGATTCGTCGTGGGGATCGACCGCCAGCGTCGGGGCGCCCTCGCTCAGGTCCAGCCCGGAGATCTGAACCCAGATCGTGCTTGGGCTGGTGCTCAGTTCGAACACATAGAGGCGGTTCGTCGTATCGCACACGGTGCGGTACTCGGTGTTGTAGACGCCGAACTCGCCGTACGGCGCGCCGAACGGTACAGACACGTTGCGCATCACGGCCAGCACGCTCGCGACGGCCTGACGCTCGCTGGTGGGTTCAGGCAGCAGAGCGCTGTAGTAGGCGGCGCGTTGAAACCTGTCGACGGGATTGACGTTGCCGGGCAGCGGCATGTCGCGGCTGGGGTGGGAGAAGTCCTGCTTGGACAGCAGCGCGAGCTGTTCGTCGTAGGTGGGATCGTTGGTCATCAACGTGAACTCGCGGCCGTGGTGCACGACCAGCTTGCCCGCCTCCAGTTCGAGGATGGCACTGTCGCCGGTGGCGTCCTCGATGGCCAGGTGCAGCGTGGCGTCGTGACCGTTGGCGCCGACCATCACCAGCTGGACGCCGTCCATCAGCTCCAGTGCCTCGGACACCGTCGCGGCCTGATCGAGCAGGTACTGCGCCCACACGCCGGTGTGCAGACCGGGCAGCGCGGTGTCGCGCTGTCCGACGTCCGTGGACTTCAGGTACAGCGCGTGGACGGCCAGCCCACGCTCGTTGAGGCCGTCGACGGTGCCCAGCCCGTAGACCGTCGTCACGAGGCTGCCGTGGGTGCTCGTCCACCGCAGCGGGTTGTCGGGCACCACGACCTCGGTGAGCAGCAGTCCGCCGTCGCGGGCGCGGCCCCTCGGAAACGCCACGATCAGAGGCTCAGTGGACTCCGGCCAGTCCATGCTTCGGCCTGATAGCACTGCTAACTGGTTGGTATTCCACAAGACTCGCGTGCACATGTGGCTCAGATCCTCCTCGCGTATCCGCCGGCGGCGTGTCCTGAGCCGACATCGGTGCGGGTCAGCGTAGCTGTGATATCAAGACGACGTGCGCGTACCCGCCCTCTGTTCGGCGGCAGTCCTCTGCGTGGCGTGCGGTTCATCCGTTGCGCCCGAACCGTCCTCTGCAACAACGGGGCTCCCCGCGCACGCCGCGGTCGCCGAACCGGCGAGGATCGGCGCGGCGCGCAGCGATCTGCCCCCGGGATACGAGGTCGGCGACCTCGCCGGGCGCACCGCTCCGGTGGCGCTCTGGGGTCTGGGCGAACCGTGGACGGTCGAGCCGCCGCAGTGCACCCCGCTGGTCGACCCGCCGCTGGACGCGGCGACCGTCCGTGGGTGGTCGGCGTCGGGGCCGGGCGGCATCGTCTACGCCGTGGCGGGCTCGGTGGCCAGCGGTCTGGACGAGTTGCTGCGCGAACAGTGCGGCACGTTCTCGGTGGTCACGGGGCGCACCACCGCGAAGGTCGAGACAATCGACGCGCCCGCCGTCGACGGCGCGTCGACGCTCGGCCTGCGCACCGAGGCCGCCACCGTCGTCGAGGGTGGCACCGAAACCCATTCCCACGCCGACACCTTCACCGCCTATCTGGGCGACGTCATCACCTACGTCACCGTCGTCACCGACCCGGGGTCCACCGGTGCGCCGCTCGGACCGGGATTCGCCGCGGAGCTGCTGACCTCGACCGTGTCGGCGCTGCGCGGTTCGCCGGCCTCCGGCGGGTAGATTGGCGGCGATGTCGAGGACGTGGGTGGCCCTGATGAGTGTCGTGTTGCTCGCGGCATGCTCGAGCGGATCCGATGCGGCGTCGGGAGATATCGCCAAGGTCGTCGACCTGGCATCGAGCTTCGGCCCCGAGTTCAAGGTGACCGAGGTGGATCCGACGGGCATTGACCCGCGTCTGCTTGCGCCGCAATCGCTTCCGCCGGGCGTCACCTTCGATCCGGCCGACTGCGCCAAGTTCGCCACGGGTCTGGCGGTACCCGAGGGTCTCAAGGGCAATATGGCCGCGGTCACGGCCGAGGGTGCGGGAAACCGGTTCATCACCATTGCCCTCGAGACATCCGAGGAGATCCCGCTGCCCGAGCCGGGCGAGGGCTGCCACAAGGTCGCCTTCGCGGGGCAGGGCTCCCGTGGTCTCGTCGAGGTGGCCGAGTCGCCGACCATCTCCGACGCCCGCACCCTGGGCACGCATCGCGTCGTGCAGACGATGGTGAACGGCAAGCCCGCCGCGGGCGAGCTCTACAACTACGTTGCCGGCTTCGGTCAGTACCTGGTGATCGTCACCGCCAACCCCCTGGTGCTCCCCGACAAGCCCGTGGGTCAGGTGGACACTCAGCGGGCCCGCGACCTGTTGGTGTCGGCCGTCGCCGCCATCCGCGGGTCCTAGCGCACGTCGCGTACGCGGAACTGGATGCTGATCCGGGGGCCTTTGGGCCGGGCGGTCTTCGGCACCGCGTGCTCCCACGTGCGCTGACACGAGCCGCCCATGACCAGCAGGTCACCGTGCCCCTGGGGCAGTCGAAGCGAGGGGCCACCCGCGCGGGGCCGCATGGCGAAAACCCTTGTCGCGCCGAGGCTGACGATGGCGACCGTGGTGTCCTCGGTGCTGCTGCGGCCGACGGTGTCACCGTGCCACGCCACGCTGTCGGTCTCGTCGCGGTACAGGCACATGCCGGCGGTGGTGAAGGGCTCGCCCATATCGCGCGCGTAGATGTCGTTGAGACGCACGCGCAGCCTGGCGAGGCCCGGATGCGGGGGAGGTTCGGCGGTGAGGTCGTGGAAGCTGACGAGACGGGGGACGTCCAGTACGCGGTCATACATCTGTCGACGCTCGGCGCGCCACGGTATCGACGCCATCAGCTCGTCGAAGAGTTCGTCGTTGTCACCCAGCCAACCGGCGCGGACGTCGATCCACGCACCGTCGCCGAGGCTACGCCGCTCGGCGCAGTCGAAGAGAGACCCCTGAACCGACAAGGACACGACCGAATGCTATCGCACAGGCGTTCGAATTCACAGATTGGCCGCCCCGGGACCCTGCTCGGCCAGGACGTCGCCCGGGTTCGCCAGCGAGCATGTCTTGAGGCTCAGGCAACCGCAGCCGATGCAGCCGGTGAGGTTGTCGCGGAGGCGTTGCATGTGCAGGATCCGCTCGTCGAGATCGGCGCGCCAGGTCGCGGACAGGCGCGCCCAGTCCTTGCTCGTCGGGACGCGGTCCGTCGGGAGCGTCGCCAGGGCCTCTCGGATGCGGGCCAGCGGGATGCCGAGCCGCTGCGACATCCGGATGAACGCCACGCGGCGAAGGGTCTCGCGGGCGTAACGCCGCTGGTTGCCCGACGTGCGCCTGCAGTGGATCAGGCCCTCGCGTTCGTAGAAGTGCAGCGCGGAGACCGCCACCCCGCTGCGGTGTGACATCTCACCCGGTGTCAGTTCGATTGTCTCCATGACCTCAACGATAGTTGAGGTGCGAATTGGCGTTACGGTGCTAGACGTGACGGAAACGCAGCTGGGCGTCGATTCGGAGGTCGGCACGCTGCGCGCCGTCATCGTGCACCGGCCGGGTGCAGAGCTGCAGCGACTGACACCGCGCAACAACGACAGGCTGCTTTTCGACGGCCTGCCGTGGGTGGCCAAGGCGCAGCAGGAACACGACGCGTTCACCGCGCTGCTGCGTGCCCGAGGCGTCGAGGTGCTGCTCCTGGCCGACCTGCTGACCGAGGCGCTGTCCAGTGGAGCGGCCCGCATGCACGGCATATCGGCGGCCGTCGATGCGCGTCGCCTGGGACAGCCCCTGGCGCAGGAACTCTCGGCCTACCTGCGCTCGCTCGAGGCAGGCCCGCTTGCACACGTGCTGATGGCCGGCATGACCTTCAACGAGTTGCCGCACGGTGAGCTCTCGCTCGTGCGGCGCATGCACCACGGCGGTGACTTCGTCATCGATCCGCTGCCCAACCTGCTGTTCACCCGCGACTCGTCGTTCTGGATCGGGCCGCGGGTGGCGATCACCTCGCTGGCCCTGCCCGCCCGCATCCGCGAGACCTCGCTGACCGACCTGGTGTACGCGCACCATCCGCGATTCCTCGGTGTGCGCCGGGCCTATGAGTCGCGCTCCGCGCCGGTCGAGGGCGGTGACGTCCTTCTGCTGGGGCAGGGTGTGGTGGCCGTCGGGGTGGGGGAGCGCACCACGCCCGCGGGTGCGGAGGCGCTGGCGCGCAGCCTGTTCGACGACGATCTCGCGCACACCGTGCTGGCGGTGCCGATCGCCCAGGAACGCGCCCAGATGCACCTCGACACCGTGTGCACCATGGTCGACGTCGACACCGTCGTGATGTACCCGAACATCGTCGACTCCCTGTCGGCGTTCACGATTCACCGCGCCCCGGGTGGCGTGCGGATCGATGACGCGCAGCCGTTCGTCAGGGCGGCTGCCGAGGCGATGGGCATCGAGGAGCTGCGCGTCATCGACACCGGCCTCGATCCCGTGACCGCCGAGCGCGAGCAGTGGGATGACGGCAACAACACGCTGGCCCTGGCGCCCGGCGTTGTCGTCGCCTACGAGCGCAACTCCGAGACCAATGCGCGGCTGGCGGATTCGGGTATCGAGGTGCTGGCGATCGCCGCCTCGGAGTTGGGCACCGGCCGCGGCGGTCCGCGGTGCATGGCGTGCCCCGCCGCCCGCGACCCGCTCTAGCTCACCCCCCGCCCACGTCTGCCGTGAGACTGCGCCCAGGGTCGTGATCCGCGCGCAGGCGCGACCCTCAGCGCAGTTTCACGTGATGGCCGCGTCGCGCGAACGCATCTGCGGTCCGCGTGATGACGAATCGCCGCGAGTGTTCGGCCACGACGTGCAGGTCGATCCAGCCCTGGCGCCTGACGAGTTCGTTGCGGCCGATGTCGTGGACGTAGCGAGGGCGACTACTGCGGTGTTCTTCGCCGTCGTAGTCGGCGCCGACCATGGGCTCCTCCCAACCCATGTCGAGGAACGCGTTCGCGAAGCCATCGGTGACGTGTATCTGCGTGGTGGGTCGAGGAAAGCCGGCGTCGATGTACCACAGTCGCAGTCGGGTCTCCCTTGGCGATTGTCCGCCGGCGTCCATCAGGTCGAGTGCGATTCCCGCGCGACGGAGTCCACGCGCCCGACGATGCCGGGAGGTCAGCGAGAGCGCTTCGGCTGCGGTGACGTTGCAGGCCCCCGCCAGAGCATCGAGATGTCGAACCGCGTCATCGCGCGGAAGGTGGCGGCCGAGGTCGAGTGCGGTGCGTGCGGGTGAGGTCACCAGCATCCCGCCGATCTCGACGACCTCGTCGGCGTCGATCCTCTCGTTGCGCATGATGATGCCGTTCGGCGAGCGGTCGCGTCCCCCAATGAGTTCGATCGGCGTGACATCGTCGATCCACTTCGCACCGTGCAACGACGCCGCCGCGCGTCCGGCGATGATCCCGTCGCGACCCGACCACAACCAGGCGCCGGCGATCCGCGATCGCAAGTCGGTGATGGCAGTCTTCGGCAGGTAGACGCCCGGGAAGATCGACGAGTAGTTCCAGCGCAGCTGGCTCCGCGTCAGGCCGCCGCTGGCCAGTCGCTCGCTGCCGACGAAGATCTCGCGCATGCGGTCATACTCGGTAGCCAGGGCGACAAATCCGCGCCGTCGCGGTGAGACTGCGCGTGGGGCTGTGGATAACTCGAAATCACGACCCTGGGCGCAGCCTCACGGGCGGGCACTCGGCCGCGGCTAGCGCCAGGACGGTAACCAGATCTGCATGTGCCACGTCGCCTGGGAGATCGGCAGGCCGGTGAGAATGGGGAACATCCAGGCGAAGTTTGTGATGACCGCCGCGACGTAGAAGCACACCACGAACAGGCCGAGGGTGTGTCTCTCCGCATTTTGCCTTGGCGCGTACAGGATGTCGCCGAGGATCAGCGCGATCGCCATCACCAGGAACGGGGCCATCGGCGCGGCGTAGAAGAAGTACATCTGCCGGTCGATGTCGGCGAACCACGGCAGGAACCCCGCGAAGTAGCCCACCAGGACCGCGGCGTAACGCCAGTCTCGCTTGACGAAGGCCCGCCAAATCGCCCAGCCCAGCACCGGCACTGCGATGAACCACATGGCCGGCGTGCCTGCCAGCATGACGGCCTTGACGCAGGACTGGGCGCCGCATCCCGCGATGTTGTCCTGATCGATCGCGTACAGCACGGGCCGCAGCGACATCGGCCACGTCCACGGCTTGGACTCCCACGGATGGTGGTTGCCGTCGGCGTTGGTCAGCCCGGAGTGGAAGGTGTACACCGAGTACGTGTAGTGCCACAGTGACCGGATCGCGTTGGGCAGCAACCCGTCGTCACCGATCGTGCGGCCCTCCTCGTGCCGATAGGCCCCGGTCTCGGAGGCGAACCATCCCGCGAACGACGCAAGGTACACGCCCAGCGGGATGAGGCCCATCGCGTACACCGTCGGGCCGAGATCGCGGCGCAACGTCCCCAACCACGGCCGCGGTACCCGGTACTGGCGTCGAGCCGCGACATCGAACGCCAGCGTCATCAGGCCGAAGAACAGGATGAAGTACAACCCCGACCACTTGGTCGCGAAGGCAAGGCCCAGCAGCACGCCCGCACCGAAGCGCCACCAGCGCACGCCCAGCCGCGGACCCCATGCCGTCTCGCCGATGCGGCCCTCCAGCAGCGCGATGTGCATGCGCTCCCGCATCTGGTCGCGGTCGACGATCAGCGCACCGAACGCCGCCACCACGAAGACCACCAGGAACACGTCGAGCAGCGCGGTCCGTGCCGACACGAAGCTGACGCCATCGGCGATGATCAGCAGCCCGGCGATGCCGCCGATGAGTGTGGAGCGCGTCATGCGGCGCACGATGCGCGCCACGAGCAGCACGATGACGACACCGCAGACCGCGCCGCTGAACCGCCAGCCCAGCCCGTTGTAGCCGAAGATGGCCTCGCCTGCGGCCATGAGCAGCTTGCCGACCGGCGGATGGACCACCAGGCCGTAGCCGGGATTGTCCTCGACGCCGTGGTTGCCCAGAATCTGATACGCCTGCGGCGCGTAGTGCTTCTCGTCGAAGATCGGCGTGCCGCCGTCGGTGGGCGAACCGAGGTTGAGGAACCGAGTGATGGCTGCCAGTGCCGTGATCACGGCCGTCATGACCCAGCCCTGCATGCGGTCCAGCGGGCCGAAGTCCGGCACCGGCATCAGCGGGGCGGGACTGATCACCGGCACCGCGCGTGGGGCAGCCACGTGGTCGACGGGCGGGGCGGTCACGCTTGCGATCGTAGGCTGTGCGGTGTGACAGATGGCCGACTGCTGCTGGCAGCCACACCGTTGGGCCAGGTCGGCGACGCCTCGGCGCGTCTGATCGAGGCATTGGGCAGCGCCGACGTGATCGCCGCCGAGGACACCCGGCGTGTTCGTGGGCTGGCCCAGTCGCTCGATGTGAAGCCCGAGGGGCGCATCGTCAGCTTCTTCGACCAGAACGAGGCCTCGAGGGTGCCGTGGCTGATCGAGGAGATCACCGGCGGCGCGACGGTACTGGTCGTCAGCGATGCAGGCATGCCGCTCATCAGCGATCCCGGGTACCGACTGGTCTCCGCGTGCGCCGACGCCGGACTGACGGTGAGCTGTCTGCCGGGTCCGTCGGCGGTGACGACGGCGCTGGCCGTCTCGGGCCTGGCATCGGACCGGTTCTGCTTCGAGGGTTTCGCGCCGCGTAAGCACTCCGCGCGCCTGACGTGGCTGGCCGCTCTGGCCAAGGAACAACGCACATGCGTCTTCTTCGAGTCGCCGCGTCGGCTGGGTGAACTCCTGCGCGACGCCGTCGAGGCCCTTGGCGCGGACCGTCGCGCCGTCGTGTGCCGCGAGCTGACCAAGACCCACGAGGAGGTCAAGCGGGGCTCACTGGCCGAGCTCGCCGACTGGGCCGCCGACGGTGTGCTCGGTGAGATCACCGTCGTCCTGGCGGGCGCCGTGCCGAGTGCCGACCCCGACGCGATGGTCGCCGAGGTCATCGCGCTGGTGGACGACGGGATGCGGGTCAAGGACGCCTGCGCTCAGGTGGTGGCCGCCAACCCGGGTGCCCCGTCACGGCGTGAGTTGTACGACGCCGTCCTGCGCGCTCGCGATTAGCTCCCCGATGCGGTCGGCGCCGACGATCGCCGCGGCCTTGTGCAGGCACTCCTCCCACTCGCGGTCGGGGTCGGAATCGGCCGTGATGCCGCCGCCGACACCCAGCACCGCCGAGCCGTCGGCGCCGAACTCCACCGTGCGGATCGCGACGTTCAGTTCGCAGCCGGCGACTGGCGAGGCCAGCCCGACTGTCCCGCAATAGATTCCGCGTCTCGCCCGCTCCCACGTCGCGAGCAGTTGGCGGGCGCGGGTCTTCGGGGTGCCGGTGACGGAGGCGGGCGGGAACGTCGCGTCGAGCACCGCGGCCATCGGCAGGTCGACGTCGACGCGCGCCGTCACCGTCGACACCAGGTGCCACACACCCGGCGCGGGGCGTACCACCAGCAGCTCGGGCACCGTCACCGAGCCCGTGACCGCGACGCGACCGAGGTCATTGCGGACCAGGTCGACGATCATCACGTTCTCGGCGACGTCCTTGACCGACGCGCGCAGCGCCGCCGGCGGCTGGTCCAGCGGCAGCGTGCCCTTGATGGGGCTCGACGTGACGTCGTGGCCCCGTCGGCACAGGAACAGCTCGGGCGACAGCGATGCCACCGCACCCCAGTCACCCGTGACGAACGCCGCGCGGGCGGGTGCGGTGCGGGCCACAGAGTCGGCGAACAGGTCGACGGGCGCACCGTCGATCCGCCCGACGAACTGGGTGCATACGCAGGCCTGGTAGACCTCGCCCGCGCGGATGGCCTCCAGGCAGGCGGCCACCCCGCTGCGGTGGGTGGCGCGGTCCGGCGCCTGCCAGTCGAGGTGGTAGGGACGGACGTCCGGCGGCGCGCGGAGCGCGTCGGCGATCCAGCCGGGAAGTGCTGCACCGGAGAGGCTTTCGTACCACCATCGGCCGCCGACGTCCTGGCGTAGCACGCTGTCCGTCCACCCGCCCGCGGCGACCGGGATGGTGGGGCCGCGGCCGTCGGCACCGGGATCCGGATAGGACAGGTAGCCGATCCATCCGCCGCCGACAACACCGGTCTGGGCGCCGGGCGCGACATCGAACACCTCGTCGACACCGACTGGTGCGACGTCGACGCTGGGGGCGATCACGGCGCGGGAGCCGAACCAGTCACCGGTCAGCGCCGCCGGTGGCGGCAGTCCGAGCCGGGACGTGGCCGCGGTCAGAGCGCGCAGCACCGCCGGGGCGTTACCCGGGTCCGGCAGCGGCTCGACGTGCACCGTGCCAGCTTGCTGCGT
The DNA here is from genome assembly GCF_022557175.1 of Mycolicibacterium sp. YH-1. The sequence goes on from NZ_CP092915.1 coordinate 1,376,320, forward strand.
CGTGTACTCCCAGGCAAAGCGCCGCAGGTAGAGCCTGGACATTTGTCGATTCGAGAGCGATTGGCTCGACGAATGTCACGTTGTGTCCGTCACAACTCGCTCCCTAGCGTGATCACGAGCACCTCGCGTCCCAGCGGCGTCGTGTATTCCGACAGTCTTCGTTCAGTAAGGAAAAACAGTGGCGAGAGATTCGGTCCCAGAAGCGCGGCCACGGCGGGCGGCATTGGCCGCCCTCGCCGGAACCAGCATCGAGTGGTACGACTTCTTCATCTACGCGACGGCCGCGGCGCTCGTCTTCCGAGAAGTGTTCTTCCCCCCTGACATGGATCCGGTGCTCGGCACCATCGTCGCGTTTGGCACCACGTCCTTCGGCTACCTGGGCCGGCCGCTCGGCGCCTTCATCTTCGGCTACTTCGGTGACCGATTCGGTCGAAAGCCCGTGCTCATCAGCACCCTGCTGTTGATGGGCATCGGCACGGTGGGCATCGGTCTGCTGCCGTCCTATGAGTCAGTCGGCGCCATCGCACCGCTGCTCCTCATAACCCTTCGCCTGCTGCAGGGCGTGGCAATGGGCGGCGAGTGGGGTGGTGCGGCGCTGTTGGCGATCGAGCACGCCCCGGCTGACCGTCGCGCGTTCTTCGGGTCGTTCGCCCAGCTCGGCTCCTCGGTGGGTGCGACGCTGTCCGCCGCGGTGTTCGCCGTTTCTGCACATATCGGCGACGGCCTTGCCGCCGGCTCGTGGCGGATACCGTTCCTGCTGTCGGCCGTGCTCGTCGTCGTCGGGCTCATCGTCCGGCTGGTCGTCGGGGAGTCACCGGAGTTCGCCCGTGCGCGCGCTGCCCAGGAACTCTCGGCGACGCCCGTGGCAGAGGTGTTCCGGTCACCGCGGCCCCTGCTCATCGGATTGGGCGCGATGCTCGTGGCGACGGGCGGTTACTACGTCACATCGTCGTTCTTCCTCGCTTACGCATCCGAGGAGGCCGGAGTACCCGTCGACCTGTTGCTCAACGCGCTGATCATCGGTGGCCTCTTCGAGATGGTGTTCGTTCCCCTCGCCGGTTGGCTCGGTGACAAGTGGAAGCCGCAATACGTGGTGGTGGTCGGTCTCATCGGGATCGCCGTCGTCTCGGTGCCGCTGTATCTGCTCGCACACACCGGCTCGTTCCTGGTGATCACGGCGATGCTGGTGGTGACGGCCCTGTTCACCGGATTCAACTACGGACCGATCGCGGCGGTACTCGCCAGCATCTTCCCAGTTCGAGTGCGCTACACGGGAACATCGCTGGCCTACCAGGGTGCGGCCCTGACGGCCGGCGCGTTGACGCCGATCGTGCTGCCCACCCTGCTCGGAATGTCGGCTGGTTCGCCGATCCTGATCTTCGGCTACCTCGCGGTGCTGTGCGTCGCGGCCGCCAGTTGCGTGCTGGCAACGCGGAAGCTCTCCGTCCTGGTCGGTACGACGAAGGAAGCGGTTGCATGACAAGCGATCTCAACGAGGTGCTGATCGTCGGGGGCGTCATCCGGCCACACGCGAGTGATGCTGCGGTAGCGGCGATGCTGATACGCGGCGAACGCATTGTCGCGGTGGGGACCGAAGCCGAGTGCCGCTCACAGGCCGCGGGCGAGGTTGATGTCATCGACATCGATGGAGCCACAGTGCTTCCGGGGTTCGTCGACGCCCACTGCCATCCGCTCATGCATGGGCAGTTCGCGTCATGGGTCGACTGCAGCTGGGAAGCCGCCCCGACGATTGACGACGTCGTCGCGGCACTCGCCGAGCGCGCTGCCCACCAACCTGGAGCGGTGCGCGGCAGGGGTTTTCACCACGGCAATGTGGCCGAGGCGCGACTGCTCACCCGCCACGATCTCGATCGCGTCGCCCAGGACCGGGAAGTGCTCGTCTTCCACTCGAGCGGGCACGGGGCCATGGCGAACAGTGCGACGCTGCTCGCGATGGGGGTCACGGCCGACACCCCCGATCCGCCCGGCGGGCACTTCGGTCGGGAGCCTGACGGCACGCCCGACGGCACCGTCTGGGATGCGGCGGCGGACTGGCTCACCGGGCGCCACGGCGTGAAGATCACCAACAACGGCCCGAACTTTCACCTTTCCGACGATGCCGCGGCACTCGATGCGCAACTGCTCGCCGCGCAGGCGGAGATGCACTCGCGCGGTGTCACCACGATCGTCGACGCGCAGGTGACGGCGCGCGAACTCAGCGCGTATCTGCGTGCGAACAAGGCCGGTGCGCTGACCATGCGCGCCGAGCTACTGATGATCTCGAGCCTGATCGGTGAACTCGAGAACCTGGGAATCTGCGGCCGTTTCGGCGACGACCGCCTCGCCATCGCAGGCGTGAAGCTCTACGCGGATGGCGCGCTCACCGCCGGCACCGCGCGCTTCTCGGAGCCGTACTGCTGCAGCCCCGACGACTTCGGCTACCTCTACCATCCGAACGGAGAACTCGCCGAACTCATTGCCCGGGTGACCGCGCTCGGCCTGCAGGCGGCAACGCATGCACAGGGCGACGCCGCGATCCAGTTGGTGCTCGACGCGCACGCCGGCCTGCCCGCGCCCACGCGCGACGCACGCCACCGGATCGAGCACTTCGGCGGTCCCACCGAGGAGCAGGTGCACCGTTGCCGCGATCTCGAGCTGTGGCCGATAACGCAGCCGCAGTACCTCCTGCGCTACGGCGACGAGTTGACCGGTGCGCTCGGCGAGCGTGCGCAGCGTCTGACCCCGCTCGGCGAGATCCGGGATGCGGGTGTCCCGGTGGTGCTGTCCTCGGATGCTCCGGTCTGCCCGCCGCATCCACTGGAGGCGGTGGCCGCCGCCGTCCAGCGTCGAACCCTGTCGGGACAGCGACTCGGGTCAGATGCCCAATGTCTCACCGTTGAGCAGGCTTTGCGGGCGCACACCCTGACGGCGGCGGCATCGGCGCACCGCGAGCATGCCGTCGGTTCCCTGGAGGAGGGAAAGTTCGCAGATTTCGTCGTGCTCGCCCGGGACCCGTTGACCGTCGAGGCCGGGGAACTCGCGGGAATCGACGTCGAGGCGACGTGGGTGAGCGGGCGAAAGGTGTTCGGCCGCAGTCATTCCTCGCTCATCAGCTGAACCGCGGTCCAGAGTTCGAGGCGGTCGCGCAGCTTGTCGAGGTCGAGGCCGAGCAGGCGCCCGGCCAGTTGCATCCGGTTGCGCAGGGTGTGGCGGTGGATGCCAAGCTCGCGAGCCGTCGCGTCCCACGCGCACTCGTTCTGCACCCACACTCGTACGGTCGTGAGAAGTTCGGCGCCCTTGTCCACGTCGTGCTCGTGCAGAACGCGCAGGATGCCGCGGGCCACCGTGCCCACCTGTTCGCGGCGAAGCAGGCCGAGCATTCCCTGATCTAGGAACTCGGGGAAGGTCACGCTTGGTCGGCCGGTTTCGACGGCGTGCCGAAGCGCGCGTTCGGATTCGGCGACCCCGCGGGACAGCGCCTCGAACGACACGGCGGCCGATATGCCGACGGGAATCGAGTGGCGGGCGAGCAACTGCAGGAGCTCCTGGGGCGGCGGGCTCTCGGCCAGCATGACGATCCGATCGCCACGCTGGGTGAAGAAGACACGGCCACGGCGTTCCTCGGCCTCCCGCTCGAGAGCATCCAACAGGAAGTCGCTGTGATGCGGCCGCGGTGCGACCATCACGGTCACGGGTTCAGCGGGCAGCCCGCCCCAGACTGACGTCGCCGTGCGCATCGCGAGCGCTCGGTCGCCCTTGAGGAGTTGCTCGAACAGGCCCGACCGCAAATGGTGATACGCCTTGTCGAGGGCCCGGTTCTGCGTGAGCGCCAGGCTCGCAAGGGCGATAACACTGTTGACGAGGTCGGCGGCCGCCGGATCGGACCACTCCAGGCCCTCCAGCACGAGCGCGCCGTCGAGGCGCTTACCGTGGCCGATCGTCTGGACCGTGAATTCCCGATCACCGAGTTCGACACGTGACGAGGAGCGCACGCCACGCTCCAGCGAGGCGCGCACCGCGTCCCGAATAGCGTTGTCCAGCTCCGTGATCGGTGGATCTGTTGGAGACCGGACGCGCGATCCCGCCGCGTCGAACAACTGCGCCGAACAGTCCAACTGCTCGGCCAGTTCGACCAGGATGGACGTCAGGCCATCGGGCCGCAGCGCCGCCCGCGCGATCGCCCGCTGGGCGTCGAGTGACCACCGGATGCGCGCGTGCTGTTCCTGAGCCAGCTCATCGGCCACATAGCGGGCGATGGCCAGAAACGGTGTGAGATCGGTGATCAGGAACATCGGCAGCCGGTGGCGACGGCACGCCGACTCCAGCTCCGGTGGCATGTGAACGTGAATCAACGGGGTGCCGAAGCCCAGGCCGAGTATTCCGTTCGCGCTGAGCCTCGCGACGTAGGCGTCGTAGATCTCCTGATCATGCGACCCGCGCGGGAACTGCGAGCCGTCGGTCAGCAACAGGTGCCCCGCGTCGAGAAACGGGGTCGGGTCGGGCAGTTCGGAACTGTGCACCCACGTCACCGGCTCGTCGATCGACGGTTCGTCCTCGCCGTCGCCCCCGACGACGAGCTGGGTACTTGCGTCCCAGCGCGCCAGCAGGGAGCGAATCGTGACGGGCATGAAGTCGACAGTACGACGCCCTCGCCGCCGCGACGCCGGGGAGGCCTAGCGGCCGATGGCGCGCGACACCGTCACGCCCGCCAGCTTCTCCGGGTTGCGCATGGCGTAGAAGTTCGTGATCTTGCCGTCGACGATCTCCACCGACACGACGCCCTCGAGGTTGTCGCCGAGATAGAGCACGAGCGCCGGCGCACCGTTGTAGAAGGCGGGCTCGGCCCGCCCGTCGGGCCCGCCGAGCCGGATGAGGCCGACGACCAGGCGCGCGACGCTGTCCGCACCCGACACCGGTCGGCGTGCGGCACTGACCTTTCCATCGCTGTCGGCCGTCCACACCACGTCGGGGGCGAGCATGCTCATCAACCCGTCGATATCGCCCGTCGACGCGGTCACGAAGAACTGCGCCGTGAGTTCCAATGACGTCTTGGGATCGACGGGCTCGAAGCGCTTGCGCCGGGCCTGCACGTGCTCGCGGGCTCGATGGGAGATCTGGCGCACCGCCGTCGTGGACTTGCCGATGGCCGACGCGATCTCGGCGTGCTCGAATCCGAACACCTCGCGAAGCACGAAGACCGCGCGCTCGTCGGGGGTCAGCGTCTCGAGCACCACCATCATGGCCATCGACACCGACTCGGCGAGTACGACGTCCGTTGACGCGTCGGCGGCGTCGAGCAGCACGGGTTCGGGCAGCCACGGCCCGATGTACTCCTCGCGCCTACGGGCCTGGGCGCGCAGCGCGTTGAGCGACTGCCGGGTGACGAGCTGAGCGAGGTAGGCCTTGGTGTCCTGCACCTCTGACAGGTCGACATCGGCCCAGCGCAGATAGCTGTCCTGGAGTACGTCGTCGGCCTCCGTTGCGGCGCCCAGGATCTCGTAGGCGATGGTGAACAGCAGCGGACGCAGATGCGTGAACCGTTCGGCGTGCTCGTGCTCCGGATTCATGGCGCACTCCGAGCGCGTGGCATGGCGCTCATCGGACTTCCCGCGGACGTGAGGAGCGATCGGAGGCGGCGGCCTTCGCCGCGGCCAGACGCTGCGCGCGCTTGCCACCCTTGAGCCAGAAGTACGAGCCCGGCTTGCGCGCCTCCTTGGCCAGGAACCCGACCGTGCCCTTGCAGATGGTCTCCTTGATCATCGCCGCGGCGCGTCCACCGATGTAGAGCGGTATCACCCGATCGTCGAAGTGGGCCAGCTGGATGGTGGCCGCGTTGCGCCCGAGGCTGATGCACTGCCCGGTGAACGCCTGGTTGATCACCGCGGGTTCGGAGCCCTCGATACGGCTCAGCACCGTGTTGGCGGCCTGGGCGCCGAGCGGAATCGCCGCCTGGCAGCTCATCCGCAGCGGTGAATCCGATGGTGCCGAGGCATCGCCCGCCGCCACGATGTAGGGGTTGTCGATGCTGGTCAGCGTCTCGTCGGTGAGCAGCCGCCCGATGGCGTCGGTGGCCAGACCACTGCGGATGGCCAGGTCAGGCACATCGAATCCGGCTGTCCAGATCGTCACGGCGCTACGCAGTTCACGCCCGTCGGTCAGTCGCACGGAGTCGGCGCGGACCTCGGTGACCAGCGTGTCGGGCCCGTCGACGACCTCGACGCCCAGCTTGCGCATCACCTTGGCCACCGACTTGCGGCCCCTCTCGTGCAGGTACGGGCCGAGCACCCCGCCGCACACCAGCGTCACCGCGTGCCCTGTCTCGGCGAGTTCGGTCGCCATCTCGATGCCGGTCGGACCCGCACCGACGACCGTCACCGGTTCGCCGGGCCGAATGCCGGCGATTGCCTCGCGAAGCGGGGCGCCGTGCTCCAATTCCGATAGGGGGTGCGCGAATTCGGCGGCCCCGGGCACTGTCAGCGCGGCACCGGTGCTGCCGACGGCGTAGATCAGATAGTCGTAGTCGACGGTGCCACCGGAGGCCAGCGTCACGGTGCGCGCCGGGGCATCGATCCGCTGGGCCGTGTCGACCAGCAGCCGGATATCGGAGCCGAGCATGTCGGCGTAGTCCACCACCGCGTCATCGGAGCCGGTGACCAACTGGTGCAGTCGAATCCGCTCGACGAACTCCGGCCGCGGATTGATCAGCGTGACGGCCACGTCGGGGTTCAGTCGCAGGTGATTGGCCGCGATGACGCCCGCGTATCCGCCACCGATCACGACGACGTTGGTCTGCTCGCTCATGTCCACTCCTCTGGGATCGATCCGGCTCCTCGTTGAGCCGCTGACCTCAAGACACCGGTGCCAGCCGGAGTGTGACACGTACTGACCGAATGTGGCTCAGCTCACTCCACTAGATACCGCGGGAACACACCCTCGGGTTTCGGCAGTGCCGTTCCGGGGCTCAGGCGGGTGCCGATGGCGTCGAACGACCTCGCGTCCGCGTCCTGGCCGAGCAGGTCGAGCAATTTGGCAGCGGACTCGGGCATCACGGGCTGCACGAGCAGTGCGGCGATCCGCACGGTCTCCAGCGTCGTGTAGAGCACCGTGCCGAATCGCTCCTGGTCCTGCGCGGCCTCGGACTTGCGCAGGACCCACGGTTCCTGCGCGGAGAAGTAGCGGTTGGCCGCCCCCAGCACCGACCAGATGGCCTCCAGCGCCAGATGCATCGCGGGCACGTCGAAGTGCGCGCGAACCTGCTCCAACAAGCCGTCTGCCAGCGCCAACATCTCACGGTCCGCGGCGGAGAACTCGCCTGGCTGCGGGACGGCGGCGTCGAGGTTCTTGTTCACCATCGACAACGAGCGCTGGGCCAGATTGCCCAACTCATTGGCCAGGTCGGCGTTGATCCGGCCGATGATCGCGTCCTCGTTGTAGCTGCCGTCCTGACCGAACGGCACCTCGCGCAGCAGGAAGTAGCGGACCTGATCCAGCCCGAAGGCGTCGACCAGCGCGATGGGGTCAACCACGTTGCCCACCGACTTGCTCATCTTCTCGCCACGGTTCAACAGGAAGCCGTGCACGAACACCCGCTTGGGCAGGGCGATTCCGGCAGACATCAGGAAGGCGGGCCAGTAGACGGTGTGGAACCGAATGATGTCCTTGCCGATCATGTGCAGATCGGCGGGCCAGTACTTCTTGAACGCCTCGGAAGAGGTATCCGGGTATCCCGCGCCGGTCAGGTAGTTGGTCAACGCATCGACCCAGACGTACATCACGTGGTCGGGATGATCGGGCACCTGGACGCCCCAGTCGAATGTGGTGCGTGAGATGGAGAGGTCGCGCAGCCCACCCGAGACGAAGCTGACGATCTCGTTGCGCCGGACGTCGGGCCCGATGAACTCGGGATGATCCGCGTAGTGCGCGAGCAGTCGCTCGGCATAGGCCGACAGCCGGAAGAAGTAGGTCTGCTCCTCGGTCCATGTGACGGGGGTGCCCGTCTCGGTGGCGATTCGGGTGCCGTCGGCCTGCACCTCGAGTTCGTCATCGGTGAAGAAGCGTTCGTCGCGCACCGAGTACCAGCCCGCGTACGTGTCTAGGTAGATGTCGCCCGCGGCGTTCATCTGGTTCCAGATCGCGATCGACGCCTCGATGTGGTCGGCGTCGGTGGTGCGGATGAAGCGGTCGAACGAGATGCCGAGCTTGTCCTGCATCGCCTGGAAGGCATCGGAGTTGCGACGCGCCAGATCGGCGGTCGGAATCCCCTCCGCGGCGGCGGTCTGGGCCATTTTAAGCCCGTGCTCGTCGGTGCCGGTGAGAAAGCGGACGTCGACACCGTCGAGCCGTTTGAACCGGGCGATCGCGTCGGTGGCGATGTACTCGTATGCGTGCCCGATGTGCGGTGCGCCGTTGGGGTACGCGATGGCGGTTGTCACGTAGAACGGTTCCCGCGTGGTCGGGGGTCTCGAGGTGCTCATCGCGCTTCACCCTATTGTTTTGTGTTGTGTCTGGGAAAAGCGAGAAACGCCCGCCCCCGCCGCTGCCCGAGCCATTGGCACCACTAGTCGACGCTCACACCCACCTCGATGCGTGCGGTGCGACCGATGCCGACGACGTGCGCGCGATCCTCGACCGCGCTGAATCCGTCGGCGTGCGTGCAGTCGTCACCATCGCCGACGATCTCGATGCCGCGAGGTGGGCCACCCAGGCGGCGGAGTGGGATCAGCGGGTCTACGCCGCGGTGGCACTGCATCCGACACGCGCGAACGCGTTGACCGATGACGCGCGTGCTGAACTCGAGCGCCTCGCCGAGCATCCCCGCGTGGTCGCGGTCGGGGAGACCGGGATGGATCTGTACTGGCCCGGCCGGCTCGAGGGCTGTGCGGATCCCGTTGACCAACGCGAGGCGTTCGCGTGGCACATCGATCTGGCGAAACGGACCGGCAAGCCGCTGATGATCCACAACCGTGACGCCGATGCCGCGGTCCTCGATGTTTTGCTGGCGGAGGGTGCTCCTGACACCGTGATCTTCCACTGCTTTTCCTCCGGGCCCGAGATGGCCCGCGAATGTGTGGACGCGGGGTGGTTGCTGAGCCTGTCCGGAACGGTCAGTTTCAAGAACGCGACACAGCTTCGGGAGGCGGCCCGGTTGATCCCGCCGGGGCAGCTACTCGTCGAGACCGACGCGCCGTTCCTGACCCCACATCCCTACCGGGGTGCACCGAATGAGTCGTACTGCCTGCCGTACACAGTGCGGGCATTGGCCGAGGTCGTGGGTCGGCCCGCAGAGGATTTGGCGCGGGAGACCGCGGAGACTGCGACGGCGACCTACCGAATCCGCACGTGACGTCAGTTGCCGCCACCTGACCCTTTGGTTACCGTCCTGTTATAGAAACGGCCTTTCCAATCGAATGTTCGGCGCTGGCCTTACCAGTCGGGGATAACCAATTTTGAATGCCTTACACAAACTAAATGACACTCGCTCGCCTTTATTGAAGGTCTGCGTCGCGCTTCTGCTTCTGGGTCTGGCGTTTGCGGGCAGCGTAGCTGTGACCGCGCACAAGACCGTCAAGCTCGTGGTCGACGGCACCGAGATGACGGTGTCGACCATGAAGTCTCACGTTATCGACGTCGTCGAGGAAAATGGCTTCGACCTCGGTGAACGCGATGACCTCTACCCGGCCGCCGACGCCGATGTGAGCCAGTCCGACACCATAGTGCTGCGCCGCAGCAGGCCCCTGCAGATTTCGCTGGACGGCCGGGACAGCCGCGAGGTCTGGACGACGGCGTCCACGGTGCAGGAGGCGCTGGCCCAGCTGTCGATGAATGACACCGCGCCGGCCGCCGCGTCACGTGCCACCCGGGTGCCGATAGGGGGCATGTCGCTGCCGGTCGTCAGTGCGCGCACGGTGAACATCAACGATGCGGGCGTGATGCGGACCGTGCACCTGGCGGCGGCGAACGTCGCCGGCCTACTTGAGGCCGCGGGCGCACCTCTGCAACAGAGCGACACGGTCGTGCCCGCCGCGTCCTCGCCCGTCGTCGAGGGGATGCGGGTCGACGTCACTCGGGTGCGTGTCGAAAAGGTGACCGAGCGGGCACCGCTGGTGCCGAACAACCGCCAGGTTCCCGACCCCACGATGAACATGAGCAGGAAGGTCGTCGAGGACGCGGGTATGCCCGGAACCCAGGACGTGACGTTTGCCGTGGCACGAGTGAACGGCGTCGAGACGGGCAGACTGCCAGTAGCCAATGTCGTCCTCACGCCGGCCCGTGACGGGGTGGTTCGGGTCGGGGCGAAGCCGGGCACCGAGGTGCCGCCGGTCTCCAACGGAGCCACATGGGATGCGCTTTCGCAGTGCGAAGCAGGTGGTAATTGGGCTATAAACACCGGCAACGGTTTTTACGGTGGTGTGCAATTTGACCTGAACACGTGGGAGCGAAGCGGCGGTCTAAGGTATGCTCCAAGAGCTGATCTGGCCACGCGGGAAGAGCAGATCACGATTGCTGAGGTAACTCGGGCACGCCAGGGTTGGGGTGCCTGGCCGACATGTAGTGGAAGGTTGGGAGTCCGCTGACCATCAGGCTCCTCGGGCGGACCGAGATAAGGCATCTGGCGAAGGAACTCGACTTCAGGCCGAAGAAGTCATTCGGTCAGAACTTCGTTCACGACGCGAACACCGTGCGACGAATCGTATCGGCGTCGGGTATCAATCGCCATGACCACGTGCTCGAGGTCGGTCCCGGCCTCGGGTCACTGACATTGGCGCTGCTCGATCGCGGGTCCCGTGTGACGGCGGTCGAGATCGATCCACTTCTGGCGCGTCAGCTGCCGAAGACGGTCGCCGAGCACTCCCACAGCGAGATCAGTCGCCTGTCGGTGTTGAACGAGGACATCCTCAAGCTCGGCAACGCCGACATCGAGGATGCGCCGACCGCCATGGTCGCCAACCTGCCGTACAACGTGGCCGTCCCCGCGCTGTTGCACTTGCTTGCGGAGTTCCCGACCATCCGGACCGTCATGGTCATGGTTCAGGCCGAGGTCGCCGAGCGACTCGCCGCCGAGCCCGGTGGCAAGGACTACGGCGTGCCGAGCGCGAAGATGCGCTTCTACGGCAGCGTCCGCCGATACGGCATGGTCTCCCCGACGGTCTTCTGGCCGATCCCGCGGGTGTACTCCGGTCTGGTGCGCATCGACCGCTACGAGACGTCGACGTGGCCGACGGACGCGGAGTTCCGCGACGAGGTCTTCAAGCTGATCGACATCGCGTTCGCGCAGCGCCGCAAGACCTCGCGTAATGCATTCGCCGAATGGGCGGGCTCGGGCAACGAGTCCGCCGAGCGACTGCTGTCGGCCAGCATCGACCCGGCTCGTCGCGGTGAGACGCTGAGCATTGCCGACTTCGTCCGTCTTCTGCAGCGCTCTGGGTGGAAGCCTCAGCAGCAGCCGAAGACCACCGAGGAACAACAGCGCGTCCTGTAGATCGGTGGCGGCGCTGACATCGGCGCCGATCATCCCAGCGCGCGGGTCACCAGCCGGATGAACTCCGCGCACGCCGTATAGCGATGGTCGGGGTCCTTGGCCATGGCCTTGGCGAGGACTGTGTCGAACGCATGCGTCATTCCGGCAACACGACCCGCGAAGCGTGGCACCGGACGGTTGAGGTGCGCGTCGACCAGATCCGTCGTCGTGGTCGGGGCGTAAGGCCCTCTCCCGGTGAGTAGTTCGACTGCGGTGCAGGCCAGCGCGTACTCGTCGGATGCAGCAGATGGCGCCCGCCCGCGCAGCAGCTCCGGCGCGGCGTAGGGCAGGCTGGCCTCGACGTGAGTGGGTCGATGGTGAGCGTCCTGCGCCAGTGAGTGCGCCACCCCGAAATCGATGAGCACGACGCCGCCGGATGAGAAGTTCTGGCGGACAAGCACGTTCGATGGCTTCACGTCGCAGTGCACGATGCCTCTCCGATGCGCGTGGTCGAGCGCATCAGCGACCTGGGCCAGCGCGGTGAGCCGGTCGGTCATCGTGTCGAGGCTGGTGACCAGGCCCCCGTCGACCAGTTCCATTGCCAGCCAAGCCGTGCCGCACTCGTACACCGTCACGACGTGTGGATGACGCAGTCGTCCGGCGAAGTCGAACTCGCGTCGGATGCGGTCGAACTGAGCGGTTTGTCGGTGTCTGGCATCGAGAACCTTGAGTGCCACCGCGCGGTTCGGCTCCGAGGCGTGGTGGGCTCGGTAGACCGTCGCGGATCCGCCGTGGCCGACGGCCTCATCGATGACGTAGGCCGCGAACCGATCGTCGGGCGCGAGCACAGTCTCAGGCTACGGTGATCCTTGACACATCTTCGCGGCGATCACTAGCGTTGCCACTAGCGGGTTTTGCCGCCCGCTGTGAGCGGCGGGATTAACGAGGGGTATCTCACCACTTGGTACCTGCCCCGGGCGCCACGGCGATAAGGTCTTGGCGTGCCCGCCTCCGACGGTAATACCGCATCCGATTGGGTTCCGTCGGGGTCGGTGACCGTCCGCGTCCCCGGCAAGGTCAACCTGTATCTGGGTGTGGGCGATCTGCGCGACGACGGCTATCACGAGCTGACCACCGTCTTCCATGCCGTCTCGCTGTTCGATGAGGTCACCGTGCGCAACGCCGAGACGCTGTCGCTGGAGACCTCGGGTGAGGGTGCCGCCGACCTGCCGACGGACCGGACCAACCTGGCCTGGCAGGCGGCCGAGCTGATGGCCGAACATGTGGGCCGTTCACCCGACGTGGCGATCCTCGTGGAGAAGTCGATCCCTGTCGCCGGCGGTATGGCCGGTGGTAGTGCCGATGCTGCGGCGGTCCTGGTGGCGATCAACGCCCTGTGGGAACTCGGTGTGCCGCGTCGTGACCTGCACGCGCTTGGGGCCACGCTTGGCAGTGACGTGCCGTTCGGCCTGCACGGCGGTACTGCGCTGGGCACCGGTCGGGGAGAGCAACTCGCAACGGTTCTGGCGCGAAACACATTTCACTGGGTGCTGGCGTTCTCTGAGCGTGGCCTGTCCACACCCAAGGTGTTCGACGAGATCGACCGACTGCGCACCGCCAAGGGGGGTGGGCCGGCACGGTTGGAGGACCCCGAGCCGCTGCTGGCGGCGCTGGCGTCGGGTGACGCCGCGCAACTGGCGCCACTGCTCGGCAACGACCTGCAAGCCGCGGCGCTGAGCCTGGATTCTCGCCTGCGCCGGACACTGCAGGCGGGGGAGGAGGCGGGCGCGCTGGCCGGGATCGTCTCCGGTTCGGGGCCCACGTGCGCCTTCCTGTGCTCGTCTGCCTCGGCCGCCGTCGACGTCGGCGTGCAACTGGCGGGGGAGGGCGTGTGCCGCACCGTGCGGGCGGCCAGTGGGCCGGTTCACGGCGCCCGCGTCATCCCGTCGCAGGCGTAGCGGCGGCCGGATCGGCGAGTGTGACCCAGGCCTCATTTCTGTCGTAGGTTTGGTAGTTACTTAAGAGTCTCTTAAGATGGACAACGGTGAAAGCTAGCGGTGACGCGGCCTACGCGACGATTACTCGCCTCGGGACTCCCGGCGGGCGGATGCGCAGCGGTCGTACCGGCCGAACGGCATCATCATTTTGCAACCCAACTGCTCCCAAATCGTATGTGCGTGCCTTCGGTGCAGCGGCCGCCACTTGGCGGAGCATGGAAGACCGGGCAGTGGCACCTGGACCCAGGAGGTCGTCGTGAGCAGATTTACCGAGAAGATGTTCCGCAACGCCCATGAGAGCGATCGCGGCATGGTGACCGGCGAGCCGCACGAGCCCGTGCGGCACACGTGGCTCGAGGTGCACGAGCGTGCCCGTCGCATCGCGGGCGGACTCGCCGCAGCAGGCGTCGGACCCGGTGACGCCGTGGGCGTGCTGGCCGGTTTCCCGGTCGAGATCGCACCCACCGCCCAGGCCCTGTGGATGCGCGGCGCCAGCCTGACGATGCTGCACCAGCCGACCCCGCGGACCGACCTCGCCGTCTGGGCCGAGGACACCATGAACGTCATCGGCATGATCGAGGCCAACGCCGTGATCGTCTCCGAGCCGTTCCTGGTCGCGATCCCGGTGCTGGAGGAGAAGGGCATCAAGGTCCTCACGGTGGGCTCGCTGCTCGAGGCCGACCCGATCGACCCGGTCGAGACCGGCGAGGACGATCTCGCGCTGATGCAGCTGACGTCGGGCTCCACCGGCTCGCCGAAGGCCGTGCAGATCACACACCGCAACATTCACTCCAACGCCGAGGCGATGTTCGTCGGCGCCGAGTACGACGTCGACAAGGACGTCATGGTCAGCTGGCTGCCCTGCTTCCACGACATGGGCATGGTCGGCTTCCTCACCATCCCGATGTACTTCGGCGCCGAGCTGGTCAAGGTCACGCCGATGGACTTCCTGCGCGACACGCTCCTGTGGGCCAAGCTCATCGACAAGTACAAGGGCACCATGACCGCGGCGCCCAACTTCGCCTACGCGCTGTTCGCCAAGCGCCTGCGCAAGCAGGCCGAGCCGGGTCAGTTCGACCTGTCCACGCTGCGGTTCGCGCTGTCAGGCGCTGAGCCCGTCGATCCGGCCGACGTTGAGGATCTGCTCGACGCGGGCAAGCCGTTCGGGTTGCGGCCCGATTGCATCCTGCCGGCCTATGGCATGGCAGAGACCACGCTGGCGGTGTCGTTCTCCGAGTGTGGCGCCGGTCTGGTGGTCGACGAGGTCGACGCCGACCTGCTGGCCGCGCTGCGTCGTGCGGTACCCGCGACCAAGGGCAACACCCGGCGGCTGGCCTCGCTCGGCCCGCTGCTGCAGGATCTCGAGGCCCGTGTCGTCGACGAGAACGGCGATGTGATGCCCGCCCGCGGCGTCGGCGTCATCGAACTTCGTGGTGAGTCGCTCACCCCCGGCTACATCACCATGGGCGGGTTCCTGCCGTCGCAGGACGCCCACGGCTGGTACGACACCGGTGACCTCGGCTACCAGATGGACAACGGGCACATCGTCGTCTGCGGTCGCGTGAAGGACGTCATCATCATGGCGGGCCGCAACATCTACCCGACCGACATCGAGCGTGCTGCCGGTCGCGTCGAGGGTGTCCGCCCGGGCTGCGCCGTCGCCGTGCGCCTCGACGCCGGGCACTCGCGTGAGACGTTCGCCGTCGCCGTGGAGTCCAACGCGTGGAAGGACCCGATCGAGGTGCGTCGCATCGAGCACCAGGTCGCACACGAAGTGGTGACCGAGGTCGACGTCCGTCCGCGCAACGTCGTGGTCCTCGGACCGGGCACCATTCCGAAGACGCCGTCGGGCAAGCTGCGCCGGGCCAACTCGGTCTCGCTGGTCACCGGCTAGGTCTTCGCCCTCCTGGCGTGACGCCTGCGCGTTCGTCAGAATCTGATGTGCCGTATTCCGACCGCCGCACGGCGTAGTTGGTAGCGCGCCGCACTCAACCTTGGCCGCGTGAGCGTCAAGCCGGCGCGGGCGGCGATGTCCTCGACCACCTCGTCGACGGTGCGGTTGTCGGTGTCGACGTGCTCGGCGAACCGTTCGTCGGCCAGTGCCGTCGTGCATCGGTCGATCTGCTGCATCGCCCAGGATTCATCGCGACCCGTGACGCGAGCGAGCGCATATCCAGTGCGGGCACTCAGCCTGCGGCGCAACGTCTCCGGGGACGCCATCAATGAGAAGTGTCGGACGTCGACGTCGGCGTTCGAAAGCCCCGTCATGATCTCGTCGAAGTACCTGGGCTCCACCAACGTCATGGGCGCGAGCACGGGCCCGGTGTGGTGTGCGACCGCGTCCGCGAGTGTGGCCGCGACGGCCGCGCGCCACTGTGACCTGTCCTGAAAGTCGTTGCGTGCGTGTGATGGCAGCATCCTGTGGATCGCGAACCCAATCAGCTCGGGATCAGCCACGTGCGCCGACGGCATTCGACGCTGCAACTCGAAGGCGGTCTGCGTCTTGCCTGCGCCGAACGCGCCGTTGATCCACAGCAGCATCGAGCCGAGTCTAGCGGCGTTCGCATGGCAGCGCCCCAGGGTTGTCTGGCTACGCCACCGCGGCCTGTCGCGCAGGCATGGCGTCGTAGACCCGCCACACGACTGCCTCGTGCTCGACGGTGCTGAGTGCGCCCGACGCGAGCCTGGCGTCCGCGTCAACCAGGACCAGCGCGAGCGTGGCGAGTCGCGTGAAGGCATCGTTCACCGACGGATCGTCGATGCCGGCGATGCGCAGGACCGTCAGCGTGCGGACCCCGCCACGGACCGGCCCCGCCATCGCCATGAGCGCCGCACCCGCGCCGAGGCAGATCGATGTCGAGATCACCAGCGCCGGTATGGATCCGAACATCGCCATCAGCACGATCTCCGACAGGAGCCAGGCAACGGTGCCCCAGATGGGCCAGGTGCGCCACAGGCGAAGCACGATGCGCTCGTCGCGCGAGATACCGGGCGGGAACAGAACCAAGTGATACCGCGAGATACCGCTTCGGCCGGCGGATATGTCCAATGCTCCCCAGCTGCGGCCACGATCCAGCAGACGCCGGACGAGCGCAGTGCGCGTCGGGTGACTCATGTATCCAGGTCTACGCCGCGAAACGCCCGGAATCCGTCGTCCATACGGAATCCTGACGGTTCGCTGCCCAACTTTGACGGCGGTGTTGGTGGGGCTCATGCACATCAGGGGGAGAGAGACAGCTCTCTAGCGCTCCGTCGCCGGATGGGGGCACAACACCACCATCACAGAGGCCACGACCAGTAGTGCAAATGACAACCAGAAGCCTCCGCTGATTCCCCAGGTGCCGTCGGCGATAACTCCGGAAAGCACGGGTCCAAGGGCTTGCCCAAGCGAGAAGGCGACAGTCAGCAGCGCTATTGAAGCGGTCCAAATCGGTTGAGGCAGAGTACGTTGCACGATGATTGTCACCACCGCCGGTCCTGCCATGAAGCCGATGCCGAAGACTACGGCGGAAGCGAATGCGCCCACGATCCCCGGTATCAATAGAACGGGAAGTATGCCGAGCGCGACGACGAAGCTCACCACCGCTGGAGCGATGCGCGAGTGAAGACGATGGAGTACGTATCCCCACACGAAAAGCGTGCCAGCCATACAGGCGACTCCCAACACGATGAAGAACACCGCGACCGTTCCGGGAGATGAACCCTGCTGCTTGAGAAGCGCAGCCACGAACGTCATGTAGGTGACGTAGCCCGCACCGAACAGTACGTACCACAGAAAGGTCGGTAACAGTCGAAGCGACGTCCTGTCCAGGGGCGCTCTACCCGGGGCCACCTGCACGCACTGGCGTGCTCCGTAGAGCGCCGGAACGACGAGTCCGGCCGCCACAATTCCCAGTATCAGCCAGCCTTCACGCCAACCGCGCTCACCCCAGTGTTCAAGAGACCATGGCACACCAATGCCTGCCAACACGATCCCAACCCCAACGCCGGACATGTAGATGCTGACGATCTGCGACGAGCGTCCTCGCCCGGAGACCATAACTCGCGACGCCAACGCCGCACCAACGATGAAGACGATGGCGGTCGCGTATCCGCCCATGGCACGAATTAGGTTTAGCCACAGATAATTTGACAGCAGCGCGGTCAGCAGCAACGACACGGCACTGATTGCCATTCCGCCCACGAAGCACCGAAGCTCGCCGAAGCGTCTAGCGACGAGCCCCGTTGTCGCCGCGCCAATGAGATAGCCCGCGGCATTTGATGCGGTAATTCCCCCCGACACTGCGAAACTCCACCCCAAGTCTGCGCGCATGGGGGGGGAGCAGCAGCGTATAGGCGAATCGGGTGAAGGCCAGCGCAACAACGGGACCCGCCGATAGGCACAGCGCAATCACGACTGGATGCGCAGTGCTGCGCGACTCAGCGCCGCCAACGCCGGCTGTGAGGCTTGTGTCCATCAGTGAGGATTCCTTCCAGAGGAGGACTCGGTGTGCATGCCGCGTGGGCAGACCGAGCGATGGGCCGCCAATCGTCGCGCGACCAGTTCTACAATAGAAGAATCTTGGAGTCGATCTCAAGTGGTGGTGGAACCGTAACCTCGGCGTGTATCCCTCGATCGTGCCGAATGATCTACCGCCCCGGCTGGTCGCTATCTGCAGACAAGACCCATTGTCCTGCAGGTAAGTGAACTACGGGTGGCGACTGCAGCGTCCGACTCTGGGCGGCGTGGTCGATTGGCCCCGTCGAAACAATGCTTGGCAGTGGCGCGGAGGTGATGTACCTTATCTCCAATACAAGAAATTGCCGACGGGGATGCTCGACAAGATGGCGCCGCGCCGGTCTCTGGCAGAGGAGGATGCAGTTGTCAGCCACGAGTGAGCTAGCCAGCCCGCTAGGTCCATACAGTCATGCTGCGACCGGCGGCGGTCTCATCTTCTGTGCCGGGCAACTGGCCCTCGACCCGAATACCTCAGAACCGTTGGCACACCTCGACATTGACGGCCAAACCAGGATCGTGCTCGCGAACTTGGCGACGGTCCTCGACGGCTACGGCGCCACATTGGATGACGTACTTCGCACGACCGTGTACCTGCGCAGCCTTGACGACTATGCATCGATGAACGCGGTCTATCGCGAGTTCTTCGGCGCGCACAGGCCAGCGCGCGCCACCATGGAGATCAGCGCACTCCTCGGCAACCTGGCCGTCGAGATCGACGCTGTAGCCGTCCTTCCCGTCCCGAACCAACACCGTTAATGCACAGTGACAGGAGAATCATGACGCCTACCTCAACCCCCTTCATCGTGGCGGCGAGGCAAATCACCACTCTCGCAGGCGCTGACGTGGAGGCGATGACAGTCCTAGGTGACCGGGTAGCCGCGGTCGGAGCACTGCGCGATCTTCGCGACCAGTTCGCCACCGCCGAGGTCGTCGAGCTTCCTGATGCCCACATCGTGCCGGGTTTCAACGATGCGCACTGCCATCCGTCGGTCACCTCCGAGACGCGCCTTCGCTTGGACGTATCGCCCGCGACGATCGGCTCCGTCGAGGGCCTCCTATCGCGCCTCAAGGAACGTGCCGACTCTGTTGCCGACGGTGAGTGGATCTTTGCAGCGGGCTTCAATCCAAACCGCTTACCGCGCAATGAGCCCCGGATCAACCGCGACATTCTCGACCGGATCTCCACGACGAAGCCGATCGCTGTAGTGCTGTTCAACTGGCATATCGCCGTGGTCAACACTGCTGCGCTTCGGCTGCTCGACGTCGACGACCGCACTTCGGATCCCGTTGGTGGCGAGTACGGTCGAGACAGTGCGGGACGTCTCGACGGCTGGCTTATCGAGCAGGCCTTTCTCAACCCATACTGGGCGGCTACCGGCCAGACTCCCTGGGTCGCGGACCTACCGCAGGACATGCTCGTCGACGCGCTGGTGGAGGAGAACGACTTCCTGCACTCCGTCGGCATCACCTCGTATTGCGACGCCATCGTCACCCCTCGCATATGGCGGACGTACGAGGCCGCCCGAGCACGGGGACAACTGACACCTCGAGTGGGAATGCTGCTGTGGAGCACGTATTTCGAGAGCATCGCACAGCTGGGCCTGCGTTCGGGATTCGGTGACGAGCATCTCCGCTTCGTGGGCGTCAAGGTCATGTACGACGGGGCGCTCAGCGGCGGGACGTGCCTGTGCAGCCAGACCTATGCGAGTGGGACGGGCAGCGACAACGGTCTGCAGTTGGTTGACCGCGACGAGTTCAACCAACTCGTAAGCGATGTACACGAATCAGGAAATCGGATCTGCGTTCATGCCAACGGAGATCGAGCGATATCGGAGGTTCTCGATGCGATCGAACTCGCCAGAAGTCGGGACCCCCGGAATGGCATCAATCACAGAATCGAGCACTGCAGCATGGTCGACACGACCTTGCTCGAGCGGATCAAACGCTCAGGCACAACGCCCGTTCCGTTTAGCGGCGCTATCCGGCAGCATGCAAGTCACATGGTGGAGTACTACGGCCGCGAACGTACCGCTCAGATCCTCCCTCACAAGGCATTCCTTGACGGCGGCATAACCATCGCCGGATCGTCGGACTACCCCACGACCCCGATTGAGCCCTTGACCGCTCTGCAATCGCTACTCACTCGCGCCTCTGCGACCGACGGCACGGTTCACGGCGCAGACCAGCGACTCTCGATCCGCGAAGCCCTCTCCATTTACACCATCGGATCGGCCGTCGCGACCGGCGAACAGCATCTCAAAGGGCAACTAAAGCCGGGGATGCTGGCTGACTTCACCGTGCTCGATACGAATATCGTTGAGGATCCCGACAGTGTCGGCTCGACATCCGTACTGCAGACATGGGTCGGCGGTACCAACGTGTGGAGCGCTCGTGGACACGGGCTGAGCCGATGAGCGCGAACGAACTGCCCGACGAGCCGTGGGACAGCGACGTGGCGCATCTGCTGCAGCAGTCGATGACACACGTGCGCCAGCTGTTCCTGTCCGGAGACGTGTCACCGGTGGCCGTCACCCGTGCAGCCCTAGACCGTATCGAGAGCAATGAACGCCTCGGCGCGTTCGCCCAGGTGGATCGTGATGGCGCTCTCAAAGCCGCCGCGGCCTCGGAGGATCGATACCGGCGGTCCGTCAGCCGCGGCCCCCTCGACGGCATAACCATCTCCGTCAAGGACATCATCGCCGCCGAGGGACTTCAATGGGAGGCGGGCTCAGCTGTCCTCTCCGGCCAGCGGGCGGCCCACGACGCGGCGGCGGTTGCGACGTTGCGGAGAGAAGGCGCTGTCATCGTGGGTAAGACTGCGCTCGACGAATTCGCGCTGACCACAACCGGACCTGTCCTGAACCCCGTGTCTGAGGATCTGACCGCAGGTGGCTCCAGCTGCGGGTCCGCGGTCGCCGTTCGGACGGGCATGTCCTTTGCCGATCTCGCTACCGACACCGGCGGCAGCGTGCGCATTCCCGCTCACTGCTGTCACGTCACCGGGTTGAAGCCCACCCGCTCACTGCTGCCCCTCGACGGAGTGTTGCCGCTCGCACACTCGCTTGATCATCTCGGGATAATCACGCGCACCGTGGAGGACAGCGCTGTCGTTCTCGGCGGGTTGCTGACCGGCGGCTCGCCCGTCGACGTCCGATCGATCCCGGCGCCGACGGACCTCCGAATCGGTGTACCGACCAATCTTCGCTTCCACGGCACCCGCGCAGAAGGGGAGTACTGGCGATCAGTGCAAGCGCTGGAGTCGCTCGGTATGCGTCGCGTCGATGTCACGCTTCCTGATCTCGACGTGGTCGCCGACGTGCATCAGGCGATCCTGCGCACGGAGATGCGTGGCTACCACGCCGGGAGGTTCGGTCGCAGTGAGAACCGCTACGGCCCTGGTCTCCACGAGTTCATCTGGGGCCAGCCTACCGTGACCGCCGGGCAGTACCTCCAGGCTCAACGCGTACGCGCCGAGCTTGCCGGCGCAGTCAGCAAGCAGCTCGGCACATGTGCTGTGCTGGCATTGCCGACCCTTCTCGTCGACATTCCCTCGGCCGGTCAATACGAGATCGACCTCGACGGAATGCCGACGTTTGCGACCAGTGCAATGGTGCGACTCACCGCCCTCTTCGACCATACGGGTCATCCTGCGGTCACGGTCCCACTGAACACCGGCTCGCACAACGCTTTTGACAGCATTCAACTTGTCGCCGGCTACTTCGACGACGCGTTCCTCCTCGCCTTCGGACAATTCTGTCAACAGCTTCTCCAGGACGCGAGATGAGCACCCTTGCCGCGCTGGGCCGGATGTCGCTGACCGTCGGTTCGGCATGCACAGGAACGATGCCGAAAGTGGCAGAACGTCTCAGCCGAAACAGCTTGACTGGTTTCATGGACGCTGCGCTTCGGGGCGTCGGAATGGCTGGGTTCGCGAACAATCCCCTCAGCGGGATGCTGTTCCTTGCTGCCGCCTTCTCGATATCGCCCTGGCTTGGGTTTTCCGTCATCTTCGCTGGAATGGTGTCCACGGGCACCGCGCTAGCGCTGTCATTGGATCGCCACGACGTCCGAGCCGGCTTGTACGGCTACAACGGGGCGCTCGTCGGCGGTGGGTTTGCGACATTTCTGGCGCCGGCATGGGATGTTGTGATCGTCTGCTACATGATCGCGGGCGCGGCATTGTCGACAGTCGTCATGGCCGGTCTCATTCACGTAATGGCGAAGGGGTGGGGCGTCCCTCCGGTGGCAATTCCGTTCAACCTCATCGTCATCGGGCTCCTTCTTGCTGCGCAGACAGTCGACCGTGGGCGCGCCGGCCCGCTTGTCGGCACGAGTGAACCCGTCAGCCAGGTAGCAGTGAATCAGCCAACGGCCATCAACATCGCCGACGCCCTCGCACATGGCATTGGTCAGGTGGTGTTTGCGGGAACTCTCACGGCCGCTGCGCTCGTGTTGACCGGGATACTGATCTGCTGCTGGTACAGCGCACTACTCGCGGTCCTGGGTTCGGCAACCGCCGCGTTGACGGCGGCCGCCCTCGGCACAGACCCCTCCGCGATCAACATGGGACTGCTCGGGTTGAATGGCTTCTTGACGTGCGTCGCCCTCGGAGCCATCTTCGTGCAGCGGCGCACCGTCTACACAGTGATCCTCGGCATCGTCGGCGCAGCCGCCGCCACCGTTACGGCTCTGGCGCTCAACAGGATTGTCATCGAACTGGGTCTACCTGGATCGATCACCCTCGCTTATTGCATCGTCACGCCGTTGTTTGTCGGCGCGAAGTTCCTCTCTCCGCGACTGCATCCCGAATCACCGGCTGTGGTCGCGCCCAGATCAGCACCAGCGGCGCGTTGATCTGTCTGGCACTGGATCAACAGCGAGGCCATCCGCCTTCGGTAGGCTGCGCAGATTATGCATGACGAAGTCGTCTTCGGTAAACGGGTCCGGGAGATCAGACATCAGTCCGGATTGACACTCGATGCACTGGCATCGAGAAGCGGAGTATCGCGAGCAGCGCTTTCAAAGATCGAACGGTGCGAGCGGAGTCCCGGTCTCGAAATCGCCGTGAAAATCGCCGACGCTCTCGGAACGAACCTGGCACAACTACTCGGTGGCGCCGAAGAACCGGCCGGATCCGAAGTCCTGCGAGGTGCCCAGCCCTCGCTCACGGATGAAGCGACTGGCGTCAAACGCGAATCGCTGTTTCCCACAACGCCAGGGGTCGAGGTTGTGCGATTTACGTTCCCCCCTGGCGCGGGCGCCGGACCCTTCTCATCCCACGGCCCCCGAAGCCAGGAAATATTCGTCATGCTCGACGGGGCAGTGTCGATACAAACCGGCAGCGGAATCCTTCATCTCGGGGCGCACGATATTGCGACCATCTCAGGCGCGGAAGAACACTCCCTGCGCAATGTCGGGCGAAGCGACGCGACGCTCCTTGTCTTTATCATCCGGCCCGAAACGATGTGAATCATGCGTAGGGCAGTGCGGCAGATGCTGACCAACTGAACCAAATAGATGCAGGTGAGCGTCACTCCGGTGCGGCCCGCTGCCCAACCTTGACGATGAGTTTCGCGATTGCGACGGGTCTGACCCATTGTGCGCAGGAAAAGCAATGGCAGATCGTCGGTACCCGTCGCTACGGTTGAGCCATGACTGCCCCGGCCATCGAGGCCATCGATCTCGTCAAGCGCTTCGATGACTTCACCGCCGTAGACGGCGTCAGCTTCAGCGTTCCGCAGGGCACCGTCATGGGGCTGCTCGGCCCGAACGGCGCTGGCAAGACCACCACGGTCCGCATGATGACGACGCTCTCGGCACCCACCAGCGGGACGGCCAGGGTGGCCGGGTACGACGTCCGCACCGAGCCCGACAAGGTGCGCAGCAATATGGGCCTGACCGGTCAGGTGGCCACCGTGGACGAGCTGCTGACCGGCCGGGAGAACATCCGGATGATCGGCGGCCTCTACGGCATCGGACGGCGGGACCTCGTCAAGCTCGGAGACCGACTGCTGGAGCAGTTCTCGATCGCCGACGCGGCCGACCGTCCGGTGAAGTCGTACTCCGGCGGTATGCGGCGACGGCTGGACCTCGCGGTCAGCCTGATCGCGTCACCGCCCGTGCTGTTTCTCGACGAACCCACCACAGGCCTGGATCCGCGCAGCCGCAGCGATCTGTGGGAGGTGCTGCGTGAACTCGTGGCCGCCGGCACCACACTGCTGCTGACCACGCAGTATCTCGAGGAGGCCGACCAGTTGGCCGATGACATCGTGGTGATGGACCACGGCCGAATCATCGCCAGGGGCACGCCACTGCAGCTCAAGGAGCAGGCCGGCAACGCCAGCCTCGTCGTGACGGTGTCCCACGCGGCGGACCTGCCAGCCGCGCGCGACCTGCTGCTCCGCACGGGCGCCGAGGTGCACGTCGACACCGGCGCGCGGCAGCTCACCGCATCTGCCGAAGGCATCGCCGCGCTGACCACTGTGGCCGGCTGGCTGCAGGACAATCGCATCGAGGTCGACGACATCGGACTGTCCCGGCCGAGTCTGGACGACGTCTTCCTGTCCCTGACCGGACACCGCGCCGAGGACGAGGAGAAGTCCGCATGACCACCGTCGCATCCCCGACCGATTCCGGCACGGCGGCGCAGCGTCCGTTGATCCGCCCCACCAATATCGCGCAGCAGTCCTGGATCATGGTGAAGCGGAACATGATCCACACCAAGCGGATGCCTGAGATGCTCAGCGACGTCACGGTGCAACCGATCATGTTCGTGCTGTTGTTCGCCTTCGTGTTCGGCGCGTCGATCGCGACGAGGGGAGGCGCGTCCTACCGGGAGTTCCTGCTGCCGGGCATTCAGGCCCAGACCATCGTGTTCACGGCGTTCGTGGTGTCCACCGGTATCACCGCCGACCTGGAGAAGGGCATCATCGACCGGTTCCGGTCGCTGCCGATCCGGCGCTCGGCGGTACTGATTGGCCGCAGTGTGGCCAGCCTGCTGCACTCCTCCATCGGTGTCGTGGTGATGGCGGTGACGGGGCTGTGCATCGGGTGGCGGATCCGGGGGAGCGTCGCTGAGGCGGTACTCGCGTTCGCGCTGATCCTGGTGTTCGGTTTCGGGATGATCTGGTTCGGCATCCTGATCGGCTCGATCATGCGCTCGGTGGAGGCCGTCAACGGCGTCATGTTCACGGTGCTGTTCCCGATCACGTTCCTGGCCAACACGTTCGCGCCCACCGAGCCGATGCCGCGGTGGCTGCGGGTGGTCGCCGAGTGGAATCCGGTGTCATCGCTGGCTCAGGCCATGCGTGAGTTGTGGGGCAACGGGCCCGCCGCGCCGCCGGATGCGCAACTACCCCTGCACCATCCGGTGCTGGCCACCATTCTGTGGTCTGTGGCGATCACCGCGGTCATTGCGCCGTTCGCGCTGCGCGCCTACGCGCGACGTACCTCCGACTGAGCGATCCCGGCTTCGGCTGTCCCAGGCCTCGTGCCGCGTCCTGTTGACAAGGCCTGAGTTCACCAAACTATACTCAGCAATATGACGGCTGAGATATCTCCGCGCATCGCCGACCACCCGACCGTGCGCAAGATGGCCGGTCGCACCCGCGACCGCCCCGCGGTGATCGACTCCGAGTGGCTGCGCCGCGTCTGCCTCGACGCGGGGGCCGACGACGCGGCGTTCGCCAGTGTCGCCGATCCGCAGTTGGCCTCCGAACTCGAACATGCCGAGCAGGCGCTACCCGGTGCCCGTAGCTTCATCTCTCTGGTGGTGAAGATGAACCGAGACAACGTCCGATCGACCGCCAGAAGCGTTGCCAACCAGGAGTTTCACCGCAGCGGCGAGATCATCAACGAGGCGGCGCACCGCATCACCCGTGCGCTGCAGGATGCGGGCCATCGCGCGCTCAACCCGTCGGCGACGTTCCCGATGGAGATGGACCGCTACCCGGGGCGGATCTGGGTGATCGCGCACAAGCCGGTCGCGGTCGCCGCTGGGCTCGGCGTGATGGGCATCCATCGCAACGTCATCCATCCCCGGTTCGGCAACTTCATCCTGCTCGCCACCATCGTCGTGGACGCACCGATCTCGAGTTACGGTGAGCCGCTTGACTACTCGCCGTGCCTGGAGTGCAAGCTGTGCGTCGCGGCGTGCCCGGTCGGCGCGATCGGGAAGAACGGGGAGTTCGACTTCGTCGCGTGCTCGGTGCACAACTACCGCGAGTTCATGGGCGGCTTCACCGACTGGGCGCAGACCATCGCCGACAGCGACGACGCTGCCGACTTCCGCAGTCGCGTCAGCGATTCGGAGAATGCATCGATGTGGCAGAGCCTGTCCTTCAAGGCCAACTACAAGGCCGCCTACTGCCTCGCGGTCTGTCCGGCGGGCGAGGAGGTCATCGGCCCCTATCTCGACGATCGCAAGGCGTTCATGACCACTGTGCTGCGACCTTTGCAGGACAAGCGCGAAACCCTCTACGTGCTACCCAATTCGGCGGCCAAGAGTCACGCGGAGAAGCGCTTCCCGCACAAGCCGATCAAGATCGTCGACAGCGGAATTCGCCGCGCCCGCTGAGACTGCTGTGAGCGCGTCGAAACGCTCGAATTCGCGATCTCACAGCAGTCTCGGCGAAGAAGAATGGGGGAGAGCTGGCTCAGGCCCAGGCGTGGACGAGATTCTGGGCCGACTCCAGTCCATCGCGGATCAGGAGTTCGGTGGCGTCGGCGGCCTGCTCGCAGATCGTGCCGACCTCGGGCCGCTCGGTCGAGGTGAAGTTCTCCAACACGAAAGCCGCCCCCGACTTGCGCCCCGGTGGGCGGCCGACGCCGATCCGCACGCGCTGAAAGTCATTGGTGCCCAGCGCTGAACTGACCGAGCGCAGGCCGTTGTGTCCGGCCGCCCCGCCACCGAACTTCAGCCTGATCCGGCCGAAGTCGATGTCGAGTTCGTCGTGAATGATGATCACGTCGGCCGGGGCCACGGAATAGAAGTTCGCCAACGGCCCGACCTGGCGCCCCGACTCGTTCATGTAGGTCCGGGGCTTGGCCAGCACGACCGATCGGTCGCCGAGGCGGCCCGTCACCACCTCGGCCCCCGACTTCTTGTGCACCTTGAACCCCGAGCCGATGCGATCGGCGAGGATGTCGGCGACAAGAAAGCCGAGGTTGTGCCGGGTGGTGGCGTACTGCGGTCCGGGATTGCCCAGGCCGACCACCAGCAGCGGTTCGGCCACGATCTCAGATCCGCTCTACTAGGGGTTACTCGGAGCCGGACTCGGCCTCGGCGCCACCCTCGGCGGGGGCCTCGGCGGCACTCTCAGCGGCCTCGCCGCCACCCTCGCTCTCGAGGTCTGCCGCAGTCGGCGCCGGGATCACGTTGACCACGAGCAGCTCGGGATCGGAGATCAGCGACACGCCGTCGGGCAGCGGAACCTGTGCGGCGGTGAACTGCGTTCCTGCGGCGGCGCCCTCGACAGACAGCGTGAGGCTCTCGGGGATCGACATGGCGTCGGACTCGATCTCGATGGTGCTGGTCTCCTGGTTGACCAGGGTGTCCGGGCCGGCGTCACCCTCGACGATGACGTGGACCTCGACGGTCACCTTCTCGCCGCGGCGGACGATGATGAGGTCGACGTGCTGGATGTTGCGGCGGATCGGGTGGACCTCGATCGCCTTCGGCAGCGCCAGGGCTTCCTTGCCGTCGATGTCGAGCGTCAGCACCGCGTTGGTGCCGAAGTTACGCAGCACGGCGGCGAACTCGCGGGCCGGCAGAACCAGGTGCTGGGGCTCGGCGCCGTGGCCGTACAGCACGGCGGGGACCTGGCCATCGCGACGGGCCTGACGCGACGCGCCCTTGCCGGTCTTCTCGCGGACCTTGGCGGTCAGATTGTTGGCGCTGTGGGCCTGGGTCTTGGCCATGTGATTTGCTCCTGTGCCTATGCGGTGGTCGCACGGCCAGGGTCACGCGCAGTTGCGCGGAGGTTCCCGTCGATAACGGTGGCCTGGCCACCCTCGCCGTGATCGCCCGCAAGGCTAGCGCACGAGCGTGCTACAGCGGAAATTCAGTGCCCGTGAGCTGCGCGGACAAGTCCCACAGCGCCTCGGCGGTCTTGGCGCTGCTCGCCAGCGGACTGCGGGCGACCGGCTGGGTTGGGCCCCTCATCGCGAAGCGCGGCCCGATGAAGGAGTTGCCTGCCACGTCCTGGGACGCCGCGAAGAGTGTCTGGCGGGCACCGAAGTCGGCATCGGTGGCCAGCCTGTTGGCCGCCAGCCACACCTTGGTGCCCAGCGCATTGCCGGTATTGCCCTGCAGATTGGTGGCCGAGTAGCCGGGGTGGCAGGCCACGGCGCGCAGTGGCGAACCGGCCCGGTGCAGCCTGCGTTGCAGCTCCTTGGTGAACAGCAGGTTGGCCAGCTTGGACTGCCCGTAGGCCGGCCAGGCGAGGTATGGCCGGGCCTTCCAGTTCAGGTCCTTGAGGCTGATCACACCGAGTAGATGCATCATCGAGGACACCGTCACCACGCGGTCGGTGACCTTGGGCAGCAGAAGGTTGGTCAGTGCGAAGTGGCCCAGGTGGTTGGTGCCGATCTGGCTCTCGAACCCGTCCACGGTCTGCGCGTACGGCACCGCCATGATCCCCGCGTTGTTGATCAGCACGTCCACCTGCTCGACGCCGTCGGCGAACGCGCGGACCGACGCGAGATCCTGCAGGTCGAGCTGGCGGACCTCAACCGCGCCGGTCATGCCCGCTGCGGCGGTGTCACCCTTGGCGGTGTTGCGGACAGCGAGGATGACGTTCGCGCCGACGCGGGCGAGCTCACGCGCGGTGACCTCGCCGAGGCCGCTGTTGGCACCTGTGACGATGACGGTGCGTCCAGCGAAGGATGGCAGGTCTGCAGCGGTCCAGTCGCTCATGCTGACGAGAGTAGCTATTTGGCCGCGACCGTGAATCCCTTGATGATCTTCTCGATGTCGGGGCCGTTGGCCTGCGCCTGGTCGGCGAAGCTCGTCACGGTCAACTGAACCAGGTACCGCTGTCCGGGCACACCCGGCCGCACCGGCGTCCCGGTCGCGATGACGATGCGGTTGTAGCTCTGCATGCGCTGACCGTTGAGGTCGTAGGAGCCCTCGATCATCGACGACGGGAAGCCACGGAAATCCGCGTCGGATGCGTTGAGTTCCTTGAAGTTCTCCGACATCTTCGCGTCGGCGTCCGCGTGCTTGAGGGCCTCGGCGACGTCGAAGTCGCCGTTGAGCTCGAACACGATGATCATCGCGGTCGGGTAGGTGTCGCCCTTGGCGATGGTCCTGGTGCCCGGCGACAGGTTGGCGTTGACATAGGGCTGCCACCCCTGCGGGCTGGGGACGTCCACGGTCAGGTCGGTGAGCTTGGCGGGGGAGACGGGCGCGCCTGTGACGCCGATGTTCTCGAGGTACTCGGAGAACGGGATGAGCGGTTCGGCTCCTGGCGACGTCGTCGTCGTGGTGGGCGTCGTCGACCAGATCGACTGGTAGTCGGGGGTCGCGGGGCCGCAGCCGGTCAGGGCGGCGACACACAGCGCGACCGAGGCGGCGAGCGCGACGTAAGCGGAGCGCGCGCCTGAACCCGTCACAGAATCTCGCGAACCGTGTCGATCGGCCGGGCCAGTCGTGTTCCCTTCGGCGTCGTGACAAACGGGCGCTCGATCAGGATCGGGTGTTGCGCCATCGCGTCGAGCAGGGCGTCGTCGGATGCGTCGGCCAGGCCGAGTTCGGTGTAGAGCGACTCGCGCTTGCGGACCGCCGTGCGAACGTCGATACCGGCATCGGCGATCATCGCGACCAGCTCGTCGCGCGTCGGCGGAGTCTTCAGATAGAGCACGATCTCCGGCTCGATGCCGTTCTCGCGTAACAGGTCCAACGTCTTACGCGAGGTCGAGCACTTCGGGTTGTGCAGGATCCGTGCCACGCTAGGCGGACCCGTCGAACAGTCCCGTGACCGAGCCGTTCTCGAACACCGCGCGGATGGTGCTGGCCAGCAGTGGCGCGATGGACAGCACGGTCAGCTGCGGGAACTGCTTGTCCTCGGTGATCGGCAGCGTGTTGGTGACGATGACCTCGCGGGCGCCGCACTCGGCGAGCCGCTGCGACGCGGGCTCGGACAGCACACCGTGTGTGGCGGCGATGACGACGTCATCCGCACCGTTCTCCTTGAGGAGTTTGACCGCGCCGGCGATGGTGCCGCCGGTGTCGATCATGTCGTCGGTGATGATGCAGGTCTTGCCGCGCACGTCGCCGACGACGCGGTTGGACTTCACCTGGTTGGGCACCAGGGGGTCGCGGGTCTTGTGAATGAAGGCCAGCGGGACGCCGCCCAGTGAGTCGGCCCACTTCTCGGCGACGCGCACGCGGCCCGAGTCGGGGGAGACGACGACCATGTCGTGGTTGGCGTAGTTGTCGGCGATGTAGCCGCACAGCAGCGACTGCCCGCGCATGTGGTCCACCGGGCCGTCGAAGAAGCCCTGGATCTGGTCGGTGTGCAGGTCGACCGTGACGATCCGGTCGGCGCCCGCGGTCTTGTAGAGGTCAGCGACCAGGCGCGCGGAGATGGGCTCGCGGCCGCGGTGCTTCTTGTCCTGACGTGCGTACGGGTAGAACGGCAGGATCGCCGTGATGCGCTTGGCGCTGCCCCGCTTGAGGGCATCGATCATGATGAGCTGTTCC
Organism: Mycolicibacterium sp. YH-1; assembly: GCF_022557175.1. The sequence goes on from NZ_CP092915.1 coordinate 1,406,976, forward strand.
ATCAGCCACTGGTTCAGCGGCGCGGGGTGGCTCTGCAGAACGAACGCGTCGCAGCCACGCACCGACTCGTCGAAGCGGACGAAGATCTCGCCGTTGGCGAAGTCACGCGCCGTCTGCGCGGTGACGGGAACATCAAGTTCCTTGGCCACCTGTTCTGCCAGCTCGGGATGCGCGCGCCCCGAGAACAGCATGAGATTTTTGCGGTTGTCGGTCCAGTCGGTGCCCACTGTGCTGCCTTCGACGTCGGGGATCGAAATACTGGGCAATCGTACGTAGCTTCCCTGCGCCCGCGTTGCCGGGTTACCAGAATGCCAACGGAAGGCGTCGAGTTACGGCGTCGACTCGGGGTCGATGTCCTCATGGGAGACGGGTTCGGCGGCGTCGTCGGAGACGGTTTCGGCGGTCGCCTTGCGGGCGGCCTCCGCGGCTGAAGCCAGACGTGCCGCCTCCGCGGCGGGACTGCTCGGGCGCTTGCGCTGCACCCAGCCCTCGATGTTGCGCTGGCTGCCCGCCGACACCGCCAGCGCGCCCGGCGGGACGTCGTCGCGCACCACGGTGCCCGCGCCGGTGTAGGCGCCGTCGCCGATCACGACCGGCGCGATGAACATCGTGTCCGAGCCGGTGCGCACATGCGAGCCGATCCGGGTCCGCCGCTTGGTCTCGCCGTCGTAGTTGACGAAAACGCTGGAGGCGCCGATGTTGGAGTGCTCGCCGATGTCGGCGTCGCCGACGTAGGTCAGGTGCGGCACCTTGGTACCGGTGCCGATGACCGCGTTCTTGGTCTCGACGAAGGCCCCGAGCTTCCCGTCCGCGCCGAGGTCAGTGCCCGGCCGCAGGTAGGCGAACGGGCCGACCGTGGCGCCCGCCCCGATGACCGACAGCTCGCCGTGCGTGCGGATGACCGAGGCGCCGTCACCGACCTCCATCGAGGTGAGCGTGCTGTCCGGCCCGATGGTGCAGTCGGCCCCGATCCAGGTGGCGCCGAGCAGCTGGGTGCCCGGATGCACCACGGTGTCGCGCCCGATCTCCACGTCGACGTCGATCCACGTGGTGGCCGGGTCGATGATCGTGACCCCGGCACGCTGGTGCCCGACGATGATGCGTCGGTTCAGCTCGGCCCCCAGTGCCGCGAGTTGGACGCGATCGTTGACGCCGGAGACCTGGGTGGTGTCGGCGATGTGCTGGGCGCGCACGGTGTGCCCGTCGGCGCGCAGGATGGCCACCGCATCGGTGATGTACAGCTCGCCCTGGGCGTTGTCGGTGCTCAGCCGGGTCAACGCCGAGCGCAGCGCGGCGGCGTCGAACGCGTACACACCGGAGTTGATCTCGCCGATGGCGCGCTGGGCGTCGTCGGCGTCGGCTTGCTCAATGATGGCCGCCACCGCACCGTCGGCATCGCGGATGATGCGCCCGTACCCGGTGGGGTCGGCCAGCGTGGTGGTCAGGATGGTCGCCTGCGCGCCCTCATGCGCGGCGGCCAGCGCGGCGAGGGTCTCGCCGCCGAGCAACGGCACATCGGCGGTGGTGATGACCACAGTGCCGGTGAAGTCGTCGGGCAGACCCGCAAGTCCGACATCGACGGCATGCCCGGTGCCCAGCTGTTCCTCCTGGACCACGGTGAGGATGCTGCTGCCCGTCTGTTCGGCAACCCGGTTCACCTCGGCGTTCACCAGGTCACGGCCGTGCCCGACGACGACGACGACTTGGCTGGGTGTCAGTGCCGTCAGCGCGTGCAGCACATGGGCGATCATGCTGCGCCCGCCCAGGGTGTGCAGCATCTTGGGCGTCGCCGAGCGCATTCGGGTGCCCGCGCCGGCGGCCAGCACGATCACGGCGGTCTGGGGGTGAGCGGTCACGTGACCCTTCCAATCGCGACTGTGCGGTTTCATGCGCGACGCGCCGCGGGGGACGTTCGCCGACGCGCTTTCGCGGCCATTCTGCTCCGTCGCCAGGACTCGAACCTGAACTATCTGAACCAAAATCAGAGGTGCTGCCGATTACACCACGACGGACTGTCGGTGAGACTTTAGTCGACGTCGTCATCGGTGAAGAGTGGGAGCGAGGCGACCCTAGGAATAGGCTCCTGAGTGTGGCTGCACCGGAGAAGGAGGCGCGGGCTCCTCGCGCGCGCATGACCGGCACCGAGCGCCGTCAACAACTGGTCGAGATCGCCAAGTCGCTCTTCGCCGAGCGAGGCTACGACGCCACCTCCATCGAGGAGATCGCGCAGCGTGCCAACGTCTCCAAACCGGTCGTTTACGAGCACTTCGGCGGTAAGGAAGGGCTCTACGCGGTGGTCGTCGACCGCGAGATGTCGGCGCTGCTCGACGGCATCACCTCCTCGCTCACCAACAACCGGTCCCGGGTCCGGGTCGAACGCGTCGCACTTGCGCTGCTGACCTACGTCGAGGAGCGCACCGACGGGTTCCGCATCCTGATCCGCGACTCGCCCGCCAGCATCAGCTCCGGCACGTACTCGAGCCTGCTGAACGACGCGGTCAGCCAGGTCGCCTCGATCCTCGCCGGTGACTTCTCCCGTCGCGGGCTCGACCCCGAGCTCGCGCCGCTCTACGCCCAGGCGCTCGTCGGGTCGGTGTCGATGACGGCGCAGTGGTGGCTGGACACCCGTGAACCCAAGAAGGAAGTGGTGGCCGCCCACCTGGTCAACCTGATGTGGAACGGGTTGACCCACCTGGAGTCCGACCCGATCCTGCACCAGGGCTAGTCCTAGTTCACATCCCGGAGGAGCAGGTCCGCCGTCGTCTCCCGGCGCACCATCAGATCGGCGCGGCCGTCTCGCACCGACACCACCGGCGGCCGGCCGACCATGTTGAACGTCGAGGCCATGCTGTGGTGATAGGCGCCGGTGCACGCCACCGCGAGGACATCACCGGGATGCAGGTCGACCGGTAGCGCCACATCGTGGGCGATCGCGTCGCCCGCCTCGCAGTACCGGCCGACCACGGTCACCGGCTGCGTCGGGCCGAGCGGGTGACGGTTGGCGACCGTGACGGTGTACCGGGCGCCGTAAAGCGCCACCCGGGGGTTGTCGCTCATGCCGCCGTCGACCGACACGAAGGTCCTGCCACCGGGCTGATGCTTCACGGCCACCACTCGGTAGACCGTCACCCCGGCGCGCGCCGACAGCGCCCGACCCGGCTCGACGACGACCACGGGGCGCGGAAAGCGTTCCGCCCCGCAGGTGGTGTCCAGCGCATCGTCGATGACCTCGGCCAGCGCCTTGAGGTCGAGGCCCGCGTCGCCGTCGATGTACGGCACACCGTGCCCACCGCCGATGTTCAGCTCGGAGAGCAGGACTCCGTACCGGGCGCGGACGTCGGCCATCAGGGTGACGATCCGATGAATCGCGTCGCCGTAGGGCGTCGCCTCGGTGACCTGTGACCCGAGGTGGCAGTGCAGTCCGACAAGCCGCAGCATCGGCTGATCGAGCACGCGACGGATCGCCAGCAGCGCCTGACCGTCGTCGATGGCGAAGCCGAACTTCTGGTCGGTGACTCCCGTGGTCACCGCGGCGTGGCCGTGAATGTCGACGTTGGGGGTCACCCGGATCAGTACGTCCTGTGGCTTTCGCAGTTGGCTGGCCAGCAGCGCGATCTCGGTGCCACAGTCGATGACGATGCGGCCGACACCGGCGTCGGTGGCGGTGCGCAGTTCACCTGTCGTCTTCGCGTTGCCGTGCAGGATCATGCGTCGCGGATCCACGCCGCCAGCCAGCCCCGCAGCCAGCTCGCCCAGCGAGCAGATGTCGAGCCCGAGGTGTTCATCGGCCACCCAGCGGGCGACGCGGGTGGTCAACAGGGCCTTGCCCGCATAGACGATCCGGATGCCACGCAGTGTCGACCGGTAGGTCGCGGCGCGCTGGCGGAAGTCGGCCTCGTCGAGGACATAGGTCGGGGTGCCGAACTCGTCGGCGATGTCGGTCAGCGCCACGCCGCCGACGCACAGCCGGCCGTCCACATCCACCCTTGCCGTCAGCGGCCAGATGGCCGGTTCGATGCGCATGGGGGCGGCGCGGTGCAGGGACGGCAACTGGTCGAGAAGGGTCATGTCTCCACGGTGCGCCCGCAAGACGTGGGTATCGCAAATCTTGACGAACCCCTCACGGCGGGCAGCGCAATTTTGACGGGTTGAGCGGGTTGAGCGCCTCGCAGTGCGGCTCATTAGGATGGAGGACACCATGAATGCACCGGGGTACACCCATGTCCAGACCCCGTTGGCCGGGCTCGTTGAACTGGCCCTGACCGATCCCGGTCTCCGGGACATCACCACCTCCGCCGCCGAGGGCGCAACCGAGGGTGCCCTCGTCGGACCGGCGGCCGCGCGGTTGTTCGTCGCCGCCGCACTGGCGCAGGCGGGTCCGCTGCTCGTCGTCACCGCCACGGGGCGCGAGACAGAGGACCTGACCGCCGAGCTGCAGGCCGTGCTCGGCGGCGCCGTCGCGACGTTCCCGTCCTGGGAGACCCTGCCGCACGAGCGGTTGTCTCCCGGCGTCGAGACCGTCGGCGCGCGGATGATGGTGCTGCGCCGGCTCGCCTATCCCGATGACGCCCGGCTGGGTCCACCGCTGCGGGTGGTGGTCACCACGGCGCGCTCACTGCTGCAGCCGATGCCCCCGGCGCTGTCGGCCGTCGAGCCGGTGACGCTGACCGTCGGCGCCGAGGCCGACTTCGAGGCCGTGATCGAGCGGCTCGTCGAGCTGGCCTACACACGCGTCGACATGGTCGGCAAGCGCGGCGAGTTCGCGGTTCGCGGCGGCATCCTCGACCTGTTCGCGCCCACCGCCGAACACCCTGTGCGCGTCGAGTTCTGGGGTGATGAGGTGTCCGAGATGCGGATGTTCTCGATCGCCGATCAGCGCTCCATCCCCGAGATCGAGATCGAGACGCTGGTTGCCGTGCCGTGTCGGGAGCTGCTGCTCACCGAGGATGTGCGCGAGCGTGCCGCGGCATTCGCGGCGGATCAGCCCCATGACGACAATCGCGTTGGCGGCACCATCGGCGAGATGATGGCCAAGCTCTCCGAGGGCATCCCCGTCGACGGTATGGAGGCGCTCCTACCGGTGTTGCGGCCGGGTGAGCTGTCGCTGCTGTCCGACCACCTGCCCGCGGGCGCCCCGGTGCTGATCTGCGATCCCGAGAAGGTCAGGACCCGCGCCGCGGACCTGGTCAAGACGGGCCGTGAGTTCCTCGAGGCGTCGTGGTCGGTCGCGGCGATGGGCGCCGACGCGCCGATCGACCTGGAGGAACTCGACGGCTCCGGGTTCCGTGACCTCGCCGACGTCCGGGCCGCGGCCACCGCCGGCGGACACCCGTGGTGGACGCTGAGCCAGCTTGGGGACGGGTCGGCGAAGGAGCTGGACATCCGACCGGCGCCGTCCGCGCGCGGTCAGCAGCACAACCTCGACGAGATGTTCGCGATGCTGCGCGCCCACGTCGCGACCGGCGGACTGGCCGTCATCGTCACCCCGGGCACCGGCACCGCGCACCGCGTCGTGGAGCAGCTGGCCGAATCAGAGACGGCCGCAGCGATCTTGGAGTCCGGTGAGGCGCCGAAGGCAGGTGTGGTCGGCGTGCTCAAGGGGCCGCTGCACGACGGCGCGATGCTGCCGGGGGCCAACCTCGTGGTGTTCACCGAATCTGACCTGACCGGAAACCGTGCCGCCGCCGTCGAGGGCAAGCGGCTGGCAGCCAAGCGACGCAACGTCGTCGACCCGCTCGCACTGACCGCGGGCGACATGGTGGTGCACGACCAGCACGGCATCGGCCGCTTCGTGGAGATGACCGAGCGCACCATCGGCGGTGCCCGCCGTGAGTACCTGGTGCTGGAGTACGCGTCGGCCAAGCGTGGCGGCGGGTCCGACAAGCTCTACGTGCCGATGGACGCGCTGGATCAGCTGTCTCGCTACGTCGGCGGACAGGAGCCCACGCTGAGCCGCCTCGGTGGCAGCGACTGGACCAACACCAAGACCAAGGCACGCCGTGCGGTTCGCGAGATCGCCACTGAACTGGTCGAGCTGTACGCCAAGCGCCAGGCCGCGCCCGGCCACGCGTTCGGACCCGACACTCCGTGGCAGGCCGAGATGGAGGACGCCTTCGGCTTCAGCGAGACGATGGATCAGCTGACGGCCATCACCGAGGTCAAGAGCGATATGGAGAAGGCGGTCCCGATGGACCGCGTGATCTGCGGTGACGTCGGCTACGGCAAGACCGAGATCGCGGTGCGTGCGGCGTTCAAGGCGGTGCAGGACGGCAAGCAGGTCGCGGTGCTGGTGCCGACGACACTGCTGGCCGATCAGCACCTGCAGACGTTCACCGCTCGGATGGCCGGATTCCCGGTGACCGTGAAGGGCCTGTCGCGGTTCACCGACCCCGCCGACTCGCGGGCGGCACTCGAGGGCATGAAGGACGGTTCGGTCGACATCGCGATCGGCACGCACCGACTGCTGCAGACGGGCGTGACCTGGAAGGACCTCGGGCTGGTCATCGTCGACGAGGAACAGCGCTTCGGCGTCGAGCACAAGGAACACATCAAGTCGATGCGCACGCACGTCGATGTGCTCACGATGAGTGCCACGCCGATTCCGCGCACCCTGGAGATGAGCCTGGCGGGCATCCGCGAGATGTCGACAATCCTCACCCCGCCCGAGGAGCGCCACCCGGTGCTCACCTACGTCGGTCCGCATGACGACAAGCAGGTGGCGGCGGCCCTGCGGCGCGAACTGCTGCGCGACGGGCAGGCGTTCTACATCCACAACCGGGTGAAGTCGATCGACTCGGCGGCCGCGAAGGTCCGCGCGCTGGTGCCGGAGGCGCGTGTCGTCGTCGCGCACGGGCAGATGCCCGAGGAGCAGTTGGAGAAGACGGTCGAGGGGTTCTGGAACCGCGAATTCGACATCCTGGTCTGCACCACGATCGTCGAGACGGGGCTGGACATCTCGAACGCGAACACCCTCATCGTCGAGCGGGCGGACACGTTCGGCCTGTCTCAGCTACATCAGCTGCGCGGACGTGTGGGGCGCAGCAGGGAACGCGGTTACGCCTACTTCCTGTACCCGCCGGAGGTGCCGCTCACCGAGACCGCGTATGACCGGCTCGCCACCATCGCCCAGAACAACGAACTCGGCGCGGGCATGGCCGTGGCGATGAAGGACCTCGAGATCCGAGGTGCGGGCAACGTGCTGGGTGCCGAGCAGTCCGGTCACGTCGCCGGGGTGGGGTTCGACCTCTACGTCCGCCTGGTGGGCGAGGCCGTCGAGGCCTATCGCGCCGCCGTGGATGGCAAAACCGTTGCCGCCGTTGAGGAACCGAAGGATGTCCGGATCGACCTCCCGATCGACGCCAACCTGCCGCCGGAGTACATCGGCAGCGACCGGTTGCGGCTGGAGGGTTACCGGCGACTCGCGGCCGCATCGGATGAGGCGGGTATCGGGGCGGTCGTCGATGAACTCATCGACCGGTACGGTCCGCTGCCCGAGCCGGCCCAACGGCTCGTCGCGGTGGCACGGCTGCGGCTGCTGTGCCGCCAGTACGGTGTCACCGAGGTCGGCGCGGCGTCCGAGTCCACGGTGCGCATCGCGCCGCTCCCGCTGCAGGATTCTCAGCAACTGCGCCTCAAGCGGATGTACCCCGGCGCGACGTTCCGTGCGACGACGTCGACCGTGGCGATGCCGATCCCTCGGGTGGGCAGCGGTATCGGCGCTCCCCGCATCCGTGATCTTGAATTGGCCGGTGCCGTAGCGGGTCTGCTGTTGGCTTTGGATGGCAGACCGCAGACGGATGTTGATATAACCAACTTCGAACAGTGGCGCGGTACGGCCTCGCGTGACAAGCAAAAGTGAAGGAACTCATGACGAACGAGTCCCGGCGATCAGGATGATTGTCGTCCTGGTCGATCCTCGGCGCCCATCGCTGGTACCCGTGGAGGCCGTCGGACTGCTCGCTGGGGACGTGCAGTACACCGAGGAAATGCCGATCAGGGTGCCGTGGTCGCTTCCTGCGTCGCGGCCATGCTTTTCCGGTGCCCCGGATGAGAAAGCTGCACCCGTGCTGCTGTCATCCGATCCCGACCACCCGATGGTCAAGGCTCGCCTCGCCGCAGGCGCCAAGCTCATCTCCGCGCCCGGCCCGCAGCCGGGGGAGCGGCTGCTCGACGCCGTCGCACAGATGGACAAGCTGCGCACCTCGGGCCCGTGGGAGAGCGAGCAGACGCACGACTCGCTGCGGCGCTACCTGCTCGAGGAGACCTACGAGCTGTTCGACGCCGTGCACAGCGGTAACGCCGACGAGGTCCGTGAGGAACTCGGAGACGTCTTGTTGCAGGTGCTCTTTCACGCGCGCATCGCCGAGGACGCGTCGGAGGGCTCGTTCACGATCGACGATGTCGCCGACGCGCTGGTGCGCAAGCTCGCCAACCGGGTGCCCGCGGTGCTCGCCGGGGAGTCGATCTCACTGGAGGATCAGCTCGCGCAGTGGGAGGAGCGCAAGGCGCTGGAGAAGACCAGGGCGTCGGTCATGGATGACGTCCCGACCGCTCAGCCCGCGCTCGCGTTGACGCAGAAGGTCTACCAGCGCGTGATCGCCGCGGGTGTGCCTGTTGACCTGCTGCCCGAGGACATGGCCGCGCTCGGGGTCGCCCAGGGCGGGGACGCCGAGAATGCGTTGCGCGCCGCGACGTTGCAGTTCATGAATGCCGTGCGCAGTGTCGAGGCGGCCGTGGCCGCTGCGCGGCGCGGCACGGACACGCCCGCCGAACTCGATGCCGCGACGCTCGGCAGGATCTCTGAGGACGAATGGCGCACGCACTGGCCGACTTTCGCGGAGTCGGAGCCGGACGCCGAGTAGGCACACCCATCCCGTCGAGACTGCTGTCAGATCGCGTTGGTGCGTCGAAACGCGATCTCACAGCAGTTTCGGCGCATGGTGGCTGAGGTTCAGCCGACGAGGCCATCGCCGAGGAAGCGATCCTCACCCGTGACGCCGGGCAGGATGAAGAAGAATCCGCCGCCGACCGGCAGGATGTACTCCTCCAACGGCTCGCCCGTGAGACGCTTCTGCACCGCGAGGAAGCCGTTGTCCAGACTGCGCTGGTAGGCGATGAAGGCCAGGCCCTGATCGAGCCGCCCGGCCCCGTCGAAGCCGCGCGAGTAGTTGAAACCGCGGCGCAGGATCAGATTCTCGTCGCTGGCGGGTGTGCGGGGATTGGCCAGCCGGATATGGGCGTCGAGCTTGATCCGCTTGCCGTCGGGATCCTCGGGGTAGTCGGGATCGTCGAACTCGTCGTTCATGCCGAGCGGTGCGCCACTGACCTTGGCCCGCCCGATCAGGTTCTCCTGCTCGACGAGCTGGGTGCGATCCCAGAACTCGACGAACATCCGGATGATGCGAATGGCTTGATACGACCCGCCTGCCGTCCACTCGGGCTCCCCGTCGCCGGGCTGCACCCACACGTGGCGATCCATCAGGCCGGCGTCATCGACGTCGAGATTCGCCGTTCCATCCTTGAACCCCAACAAATTTCGCGGAGTCCGCGCATCCGAGGTCTGGCCCGCCCCGATACCGCGCGCATAGCCGTCGATCATCCACTTGAGGACCAGGTCGCTGCGGGTGCGGCGCATGATCTGGCGCAGTGCGAACTGCACGGTGTCGTTGTGGCCGGCCTCGAAGATGATCGACACGTCACCGTGGGACAGTTTCGGATCGAGTTTGTCGTTGGCCAGGAACGGCATGGTGACCAGTTCCTTGGGCTTGCGGTCCGCCAGGCCGAACCGGTCGTCGAACACCGACGCGCCTAACCCGACCAGGATCGACAGATTGTCCGGCGGCGGTTGCTCCCCGAGTATTCCGGAGTCGACGGGCGGATAGGCGGGGCCCCGCACCTCGGGAGGCTTGCCCGCCATCAGTCCGCGGATCTCGTCGGTGAGTTCCTGCAGCACCGACGTCAGGCCGGCCCGAGTTCTGGTCTGAAGGTTGAACGACGCCACCAACCCCTGCTCGGGAATCGGCAGCGTCGTGATACCCGCCTGGTGCGGGCCCTCGAAGGCGGTGAAGCTCCGTTCCGGGCGACCGGGCCGGTGCTCGGGCTGCGCCGAATCGGTGAGCGCCAGGGTTGCGCCCACACCGACAGCGGCCCCGGCACCGGCACTCAGGGCACCGGCGACGAAGCCGCGTCGTGAAACTCCTTGGCGTGGTGGCCGTTCGGTCACTGCAGGCCCAGCACTCCCGGGACCTGGGAGAGGTTCTCCGACAGCCCGGCCAGCTGGCCCTTCAGGGTGTCGACGACCTGCGGGGTGACGGTGACCGCGGTGCACCGAGCCGACGGGTAGGGATCGTTCTCGGTGCAGAACAGCACCCAGCCGTCACCCTGACGCAGCGGGGCCAGCGTGCCGTAGATGTCGGAGATGCCACCGTCGATCTTGCCCAGCAGAGCGGGATCGGCCTGCTCCAGGGCGGGGGTCAGCTTGTCGACCGCTGCCTGCGAGCCCTGCAGGTTGGCGTCGAAGTCCCACAGGTCGGTCTTGGAGTAGCGGTCCTCCTCGCCGGTGATCTTGCCCTGTGACACCTCCTCGATCAGCTCGGCGGCGCCGGTGGCGACCTTCAGCGGCGGAACCTCGAGCTTCGCGATCTCGTCCTTGAGCCCGGCGATGTCCTTGTCGAGCTGGTCGGCGAACGGCGCGCCACCCTCGGTGGTGTTCTTCTCGAACAGCAGGAACTCCAGGCGGTGCCAGCCGGTGAAGGCTGCGTCTTCGGGGCCCTCGAAGTCGTCGACACGGGAGTCGACCTTGCCGTCGATGTCTGGGATGAGCTCGGCGAGCGGCTCGATGCGCTCCCACGGCATGCGGGACGGCGCGTACGCGTCCTGTGCGGCCTTCAGATCACCGGCGCGCACGGCGTCGGTCAACACCTTGACGGCCGCGACGAGCTCGTCGACCTGCGCGACCGCGTACGCCTTGTACTCGTCTCCGGCCTTCGCCGCGAGCGGGTTGGGCTCCGCGGCCGCCGAGGTGGACGTCGCGGCGCTGCTCGATTCACTGCTGCTCGCGTCGGTACTACTGCTGTTATCAGAGCAACCGGACAGGACCAGGGCTGCCGCTACGAAGGGCAGGGGCCAGGCGAGATGCAGTTTCATGGAGCCTCCTTGAAGTAGACGCGTGAACACTACATCCAGATCTCTTGGCAGGGTAGGCACTCCTAAGAACCGCGCCGCGGCCGACGCGCACCGCGTTTCGCTGGGCACCTGACTGGCATGCTGGCTTACCGTAGGGACGAAGTGTTCGAGAGTCGGTTGCCGTTGAGTTGGTGACGACGCGATGGTCAGGCCCGCAAGCACCAGCCGGGCGGATCGGTTGTGGTCAAGGGAGTCCGGTGTCGCCAGTGCGTTGGTGGCGCGCCGTTGCGGTGGTCGTCGCAACGGCGCTGCTCATGGCGTCATCGTGCTCGTTTCAGACCGGTGCACCCATCCCGGAGGGGGTACCGCCCCCGGCCGGGGATCCGGTGCCCAAGATCGACACCTACGCCAAGGGCAGGCCCGCCGACCAGCTGCACGAGTGGGCCGCCGAACGTGCACCGGCACTCGGCATCCCCGTGAAGGCGCTGGAGGCCTACGCCTACGCCGCGCGTGTCGCCGAGGTGGAGAATCCCAATTGCCACCTGGCGTGGACCACGTTGGCCGGCATTGGCTGGGTCGAGAGCCACCACGGCACCTACCGGGGGTCGAAGGTGCTGCCCAACGGTGACGTGGTGCCGCCGATCAGGGGGCTGTTGTTGGACGGGACCATGGGCAACATGGAGATCGCCGACACCGACGGCGGCCTGCTCGACGGTGACGCCACTCTGGACCGGGCGATGGGCCCCATGCAGTTCATCCCCGAGACGTGGCGACTGTACGGCGTCGATGCCAACAACGATGGTGTGATCAGCCCCGACAACATCGACGACGCGGCGCTGTCCGCGGCCGGGTATCTGTGCTGGCGGGGCAAGGACTTGGCGACGCCGGAGGGGTGGATGGAGGCGTTGCGGGCCTACAACCTGTCCGACCAGTACGCCCGCACGGTGCGGGACTGGGCGACGGCGTATGCCAACGGGCACCCTCGATAGGGCTGGACCTCGGGAGCACGGCAACGGCGCACCCTCTAGGCTGATGTGCGCAAATGTGTAGTACCGACGAAAGGGCGACGACAGTGTCCATGATCGAGCAGGTCGGAGCCCGCGAGATACTCGACTCCCGTGGCAATCCCACAGTCGAGGTCGAGGTGGCCCTGAGCGACGGTACGTTCGCCCGCGCCGCGGTGCCCTCGGGTGCGTCGACCGGTGAGCACGAGGCCGTCGAACTCCGTGACGGCGGTGACCGCTATGGCGGCAAGGGTGTCGACAAGGCGGTCAACGCCGTTCTCGACGAGATCGCCCCCGCCGTCATCGGGCAGAGTGCCGATGACCAGCGACTGATCGATCAGGCGCTGCTGGACCTCGACGGCACGCCGGACAAGTCCCGCCTGGGCGCCAACGCGATGCTGGGCGTCTCGCTGGCCGTCGCCAAGGCCGCCGCCGAGTCGGCCGGGCTGCCGCTGTTCCGCTACATCGGCGGACCCAACGCGCACATCCTGCCGGTGCCGATGATGAACATCCTCAATGGTGGCGCACACGCCGACACCGGGGTCGACGTCCAGGAGTTCATGGTCGCCCCGATCGGCGCGCCCACGTTCAAGGAGGCGCTGCGCTGGGGTGCCGAGGTGTACCACTCGCTGAAGTCGGTGCTCAAGAAGCAGGGCCTGTCCACCGGTCTCGGCGATGAGGGCGGTTTTGCCCCCGACGTGGCTGGCACCAAGGCCGCACTCGACCTGATCGCCACCGCGATCGACGCCACTGGCTTCAAGCTGGGCACCGACGTGACGTTGGCGCTGGATGTCGCGGCCACTGAGTTCTACACCGACGGAACGGGTTACGCGTTCGAGAAGCAGACCCGCACCGCGGCGCAGATGATCGAGTTCTACGCCGATCTCATCGACTCCTACCCGCTGGTCTCGATTGAGGATCCGCTGTCCGAGGACGACTGGGATGGCTGGGTGGCCCTGACGGCCGCCATCGGTGACCGGATTCAGCTCGTCGGTGACGACCTGTTCGTCACCAACCCCGAGCGTCTCGAGGAGGGGATCGAACGCGGTGCCGCCAACGCATTGCTGGTGAAGGTGAACCAGATCGGCACGCTCACCGAGACTCTCGACGCCGTCACGTTGGCCCACAACAGCGGCTACAAGACGATGATGAGCCACCGGTCCGGTGAGACCGAGGACACCACCATCGCCGATCTCGCCGTCGCCGTGGGTAGCGGGCAGATCAAGACCGGTGCGCCGGCTCGCAGCGAGCGCGTCGCGAAGTACAACCAGCTGCTGCGCATCGAGGAGATCCTCGGGGATGCCGCGCGGTATGCCGGTGACCTCGCGTTCCCGCGCTTCTCGGTGGAGAGCAAGTAGTTTTCAGTCATGCCCGACGCCAAACGGCCCGACCCCAAGCGACGCTCTCCGGCGCCGCGACCGGGCAAGGCCGGGAAGTCCGGTGAGGCGGCCAGGGGTAGGTCCCGCAGCGCCTCACCGGTGCGTCGGGAGCCGCGTGCGGCCGCACCCCGCCCCGCCGAACCCGATGCCGAGGTCGAGGACACTGACGAAACCGAGCAGGGCACGGTTCTCGAGCCGATCCGCCAGTCGATCCTCGAGGCCGCCGAACACCAGTCCGAACAACGGCTTGGGTCGGCGGCCCGACGCGCCGCGATCCTGGCGGCGGTGATCTGTGTGCTGACGTTGACGATTGCCGGTCCCGTTCGCACGTACTTCTCGCAACGGGCCGAGATGAAGCAGCTCTCCGACGTCGAGGCGCAACTGCGTACGCAGATCGCCGACCTCGAACAGCAGAAGGTCAAGCTGGGCGACCCGGTGTTCATCGCCGCGCAGGCCCGCGAACGCCTCGGCTTCGTCATGCCCGGTGAGATCCCCTACCAGGTGCAGCTACCGAATCCCGTTGGCTCCGAGGCGATTCCCAGTGAGGAGGTCGCAACGATGCCCAGCGGCCAACCCTGGTACACCTCGCTGTGGCACACCATCGCCGACGCGCCGCACGGACCTGCGCCGGCTCCGATTCCGCCTGCGGGACCGGCGCCCGCGCCGCCCGTCCCGCCTGATGCCCCTCCGGGCCCCCCTCACGGTGGTTGAGCCCGCCGACCTCGAGGCCGTCGCGCTTCAGCTGGGCCGTGAGCCCCGCGGAGTGCTGGCGATCGCCTACCGCTGCCCGAATGGTGAACCGGGCGTGGTGAAGACGGCCCCGAGACTTCCCGACGGCACCCCGTTCCCGACGCTGTTCTACCTGACCCATCCGGCGCTGACCGCCGCCGCGAGCCGGCTGGAGTCCTCAGGGCTCATGCGGGACATGACTGAACGCCTGCAGGCCGACCCCGCGTTGGCGGCGACCTACCGGCGAGCGCACGAGTCCTATCTGGCTGAGCGTGATGCCATCGAGTCGCTGGGCACCACGTTCTCCGGTGGAGGCATGCCCGACCGGGTCAAGTGCCTGCACGTGGTGATGGCTCATTCACTGGCAAAGGGGCGCGGCGTCAACCCCTTTGGTGACGAGGCGCTGGCGATACTGGCCGTCGAACCGGCGATGGCCGGCATTCTCGATAAGGGGAGCTGGACATGACAGTGCCGCGCACGCGAGGAGCACGACGGGTCGCTGCGGTCGACTGCGGCACCAACTCCATCCGTCTGCTGATCGCCGATTTCGTGGACGGCCGGCTGCACGATGTCCACCGTGAGATGCGGATCGTTCGCCTCGGTGAGGGCGTGGACGCGACGGGGGAGTTCGCGCCAGCGGCGCTCGCCCGCACGCGTGAAGCCCTGACGGACTACGCCGCGTTGATGCGCGAGCACTCGGTGCCCACAGTGCGGATGGTCGCGACGTCGGCGGCCCGGGACGCGGGCAACCGAGACGAGTTCTTCGCGATGACCGCCGAGGTCCTCGGCTCCGCGGTGCCGGGTGCCGTCGCCGAGGTGATCAGTGGCACCGAGGAGGCGGCCCTGTCGTTTCAGGGTGCCGTCGGTGAATTGGATGACGCCGCAGGGCCGTTCGTGGTGGTGGATCTCGGCGGCGGCTCGACCGAGGTGGTGGTCGGCGACGCAGGGGGAGTGAAGGCGAGCTTCTCGGCCGACATCGGGTGTGTGCGCCTGCGGGAACGGTGTCTGCACAGCGATCCCCCCACGCCCGACGAGATAGTCGCCGCGCGTGCTGCGGCCCGCGAGGGGTTGTTGCAGGCATTCCGTGTGGTGCCGGTCGAGGCGGCTCGTACCTGGGTGGGGGTGGCGGGCACGATGACGACGCTGGCCGCTCTCGGACAGGGTTTGACGACGTACGACCCCGAGGCGATTCACCTGTCGCGGGTCGGTTTCGATGACCTGCTCGTGGTGTGTGAGGACCTGGTCGCGATGACCTACAAGCAGCGCGCGGCACTGGGTCCCATGCACGAGGGTCGCGTCGACGTGATCGGCGGCGGCGCGATCATCGTCGAGGAATTGGCACGTGAACTCCGCAGCCGGGCCGGGATCACCGAGCTCGTCGTGAGTGAGCACGACATCCTGGACGGCATCGCGCTGTCGATCGTTTAGCGCCGGCGTCGCTCGATCGCGGCCTCTCGAGCGGGCGAGATCTTTAGCAGTTCGAAAGACCCTTCGGCGCAGTACTTCTCAGGCGCTGCGTCTTTCCCCTTTATTTAAACTTTTGCAAGCGCAAATGGTTCAATGCCACTAGCATCCTCCTGGCCCATTATTTTTACCTGGGCGTTAATTATGAGTTCTTCGTTCAGGGGATGGGTTGATGTCTGAAATGCCTGAGTCGCGCCAGAGTGGCGCCACGCGTCGTCGTTCCGAGGACTTCAAGGTGCGGAACTGGCTCGTCATGGGTGCGGCTTCGGCCGGTGTCGGTGCCGCGCTCGTCGTGATGGGGCCGGCCGCGGTTGCCGCAGCCGACGACGGCGGCTCCTCGTCGTCGTCGAGTTCGTCCGACTCGTCGAGTACATCCGGCTCCAAGACCGAGTCGGGGACGAAGACCTCTGACGGGCCGAGATCTTCTGACGGGCCGAGGTCTTCTGACGGGCCGAAGCACGGCGCTTCCACGAAGGGCGCTGACAAGGACTCCGACAGCAAGGACTCCGACAGCAAGGACTCGGATAGCGGCTCGGACGGCAAGGATTCTGGCAAGAAGAATCCCGAGAAGAAGGGCTCGGACAAGAAGCGTTCCGAGCGGGAGGCTGACAAGAACGAGCCCAAGGGCTCGGCTGCGACCACCGTCAAGCGCGACGCGGACACCACACAAGCCTCGGAGACCGGCAGCACGACTGCCACCACCGCCAGCGCGACAGCGGCAAGCGCGACGCCCGCCGCGCAGGTGACCGCGAAGGTCACCCCAGCAGCGCTGCCGGTGCCGCACTTCACGATCGCAGCAGTCCCTGGTCTGCCGAAGGTCTACCTACCGACGCCCGAGGACTTCGTCGGCTTCTTCATCGGAAATGGCACCGCCTACCGTCCCAACGGCGGGATTCTCGTCGGCAACGGCTACTCCTGGACTGCCGAAACCTGCCCCACGGTCTGCAGGGGCGGCAACGGCGGGCTGTTCGGCAACGGCGGCAACGGTTTCAACGGTGGTAACGGCGGCTGGGCCGGGCTGGTCGGCAACGGCGGAAACGGCGGGATCGGCGTGGCCGGTCTCAATGGCGGCAACGGTGGTCGAGGTGGCAACGGTGGTCTGATCTACGGCAACGGCGGCTCCGGCGGCGCGGGCGCCGAGACCATGAATGGATCCCACGGTGGACGCGGTGGCTCGGCAGGCCTTGTCGGCAACGGCGGTAATGGCGCCAAGGGTGGCACCTCGCGGGGCGACTTCCGCGGCGGCGACGGCGGCGCGGGTGGCGCGGGCGGCTGGCTGCTGGGCAACGGCGGTTCGGGTGGCGCTGGCGGCAACGCGATCCTGAACGGTCAAGTCGGTGGCGCCGGTGGTGCCGGCGGAGACACCGGGGCGTTCTCGTTCTGGGCGATTGCCGGAAACGGTGGCGCCGGCGGCAACGCGAGCTACGGCGGTCGCGGTGGCGATGGCGGCAGCGGCGGGATGCTGTCGATGTACGCGGTCGGCGGGAGCGGTGGCACCGGCGGCGACAGCCCGCACAAGGGCACCGGCATCGACCACGGCGGCGACGGCGGAAACGGCGGCACCGGCGGACTCTGGATGGGCAACGGCGGTGCCGGCGGCGGGGGCGGTGACGGTGGCGGTGACGGCGGTGCCGGCGGCAACGTCGGACTCTTCTCGCTCGTCGGTCGCGGTGGTGACGGTGGCGACGGCGGGGTGGGCCAGACCGGACTGCCCGGCTCCAACGGCACGGCGGTAATCATCGACGGCGGCGCGGCAGGGGCCGGCGGGCAGGGCGGCAGCGGAGGCCGCGGCGGCCAGGGCAGCTTCGTCCTCGGCGCCGGTGGTAACGGCGGCAGCGGAGGCCGCGGCGGCAACGGCGGCAAGGGCGGCGCCGGCTACTTGGGAGCCGACCAGCTGTCCGCGGTCGGTGGTGACGGTGGCCGGGGAGGCAACGGCGGTGACGGCGGCACGGGTGGCGCCAGCGGTGCCCTCGGTGGCGCGCCCGGCACGGGTCGCTTCCTGTTCTTCGCCCCCGTGACGGGCGTGCGCGGTGGCAACGGTGACGGCGGCAAGGGTGGCGACGGTGGCGCCGGGGCGGCCGGCGGCTACTCGATGGACCCGAATGGCTCGGCTGGCCCGGGCGGTAACGGCGGCAACGGAGGCGCCGGGGCACCCGGCGGTGTGAGCTCGGACGACGACACCGGCACAGCTGGCGGTGACGGTGGCAACGGCGGCGTTGGTGGTGCCGGCGGTGACGGTGGCGCCTTCAACGAGGGCGGCAACGGCGGCAACGGTGGCAACGGCGGGGCCGGCGGCACGGGCGGTGCCAACACCGGGACCGGTACGGGCGGAACCGGCGGCAAGGGTGGTGACGGCGCGGCCGCGGGCACCGGTGGCAACGGGACCATTGCCGGAGTCGGCGGTGACGGTGGCAATGGAGCTGACGGTGGCGCCGGCGGAAGCTCTAGTGGCGCAGGCGGACTCGGCGGGGACTACGGCGACCGCGGTCTCGGCGGAAAGAAGCCGGACGGGACTCGGGCCGCCGCTGGTGCTTACGGCGAACCCGGTACCACCGGGGCCGAGGGCGCCGATGCGCCGGTGAGCCTTGCGGTGACCGCGGCCGCACCGCGGTTCAGCGTGCAGTCGATCTTCGCACCGTTCGCTGGCGTCCAGTCGTTCCTGACCGATCTCGGGAATCGGATCTCATACGTCTTCTTCAATCGGATTCCGGAGATCTCGCCCTCACAGGGCAGCCAGGTCAAGGCGACCGGCGAGGTGGTCATCTACCTGAACGGTTCGAGCAACACCTCGTTCGGCTTGAACTACACCGTCGTTCAGGGGCCCAGGTACGGCACGCTGACTGCCGGTGAGGCCGGCACCTACACCTACACGCCGGACCCGCGGCTGGCGCAGATGGGCATCACCGACTACATCACCGTGCGCGTGGACAACGGCGCGGCGGCGAGGCTGCCCGGTTTGGCCGGCATGGTGCAGCGCATGCTGCACTCCTTCGCCATCATGGTGGGCATCGCCAAGCCCGACACCATCGAGAAGCGGATTGCGATCACGGTCAGCGGCGATGGGAAGGTCGGCAACGCGCAGTACGCCGCGCAGCACTACTGGACCAACCAGAGCTTCGACAACTGCGTGCTGCAGGCGACGTCGATGGCCGTTGCGCAGGCCACCAACACCACCCCGCGATCCGAGCAGTACATGGTGGACCTCGCCAAGGCCACCGACAGCGTGACCCAGCCGGGCGCGAAGATGTACCTCGGCGAGAACATCTCGGACGGTGTCTCCGGCGGGGATGCGGTCGCCCTGATGAACGAGCATCTCGGTGTCAACGCCACCTTGACGAAGTACTACTCGGTCGACGCGGCCGGTAACCAGGTCAGCACGATGCAGGACGGTCAGGCGGCGCTGAACGACATGATGGCGGCACTGGCCCTCGGCAAGGCCACGATGGTCACTTACTCGGTCGCGATCGTCTGGTCTGCGGCCTGGGGCTACGTTCCCGACGAGGACACGTCCTACTGGGGTGCCGATCACGCGGCAGTGGTGACCGAGGTCGATCTGGAGAACGGCTTCGTCTACGTCAACGACAGCTCGGCCGGGTACGCCGGGCAGCAAACCGGCAGGGGCATGAAGATTGGTCTCGGTGCCTTCATGTCGGGTTGGCAGTCGGGTAACTACGCCTTGACCACCGTCGAGGCACGGGTCTAACCCGCAGGAGAAAGCAGAACGGCCGCCGTGGTTTCCACGGCGGCCGCTCTGTCTTTACTTACGTGCGTTGCAGTTGGGCGGGTTTCCGCAGTGGTGTCCGCCGTCGCAGGCGTTACAACGACAGGTGCAGGATCCCTTGGTCTGGGTAGTGCGCATCGAAGGTCAACTCCTTGAATCCGAATATCAAGATATGACTACTTCACAATAGTTCGGCTCAGGCTGAGCGTGAACCCATCGATACGTGATCGTTGCCGTTCAGGCCTGCAGGATCGGCCGCAACGCGTCGATCACGGCGGGATCCTCGATGGTCGAGGGCAGCGGTTCCTCGCGGCCGTCGGCGATACCGCGCATCGTCTTGCGCAGGATCTTGCCCGAGCGGGTCTTCGGCAGGGCCGCGACGATATCGACCCGCTTCAGGCTGACCACCGCGCCGATGGTGTCGCGGACCGAGGCGACGAGTTCCTCGATGAGTCCCTCGGTGGATGCGCCGGCCTTCAACACGACGAATCCGCGCGGAGCCTGCCCCTTGAGATCGTCGGCGACACCGATCACCGCGCACTCGGCGACGGCCGGGTGCCCGGCCAGTACGGCCTCGATGGCCCCGGTCGAAAGTCGGTGCCCCGCAACGTTGATCACGTCATCGGTGCGGCCCATGACGAAGAGGTAGCCGTCCTCGTCCAGGTAGCCGCCATCACCGGAGAGGTAATAGCCGGGGAATGCCGTGAGGTAGGACGCCACGTACCGGTCGTCGTCACCCCACAGGGTGGGCAGGGTGCCCGGCGGGAGCGGGAGTTTGACGCATATCGCGCCCTCCTCGCCGGCCGCGCACTCGGCGCCATTCGCGGTCAGGATGCGCACGTCATAACCCGGCATCGCGACGGTGGCCGAACCCGGCTTCACCGGCATCTTCTCGATGCCCATCGGACCGGCGGCGATGGACCACCCCGTCTCCGTCTGCCACCAGTGGTCGATGACGGGGATGCCGAGGTTCTCCGACGCCCAGTGATAGGTGCCCGGATCGAGGCGTTCGCCCGCCTGGAACAGGTACTTCAACGCCGACAGGTCGTAGTCCGCGAGGCGGGAGGCGTCGGGGTCCTCCTTCTTGATGGCGCGTATCGCGGTGGGTGCGGTGAACAACACCTTCACGCCGTACTCGGCGGCCACCCGCCAGAACGCCCCCGCATCGGGTGTGCCGACCGGCTTGCCCTCGTAGAGCACCGTCGTCGCACCCAGCAGCAGGGGGCCGTAGACGATGTAGGAGTGCCCGACCACCCAGCCGACATCCGAAGCGGCCCAATAGACATCGCCCGGCTCGGTGTCGTAGACGTTGCGCATCGTCCACAGCAGGGCCACCGCGTGGCCACCGTTGTCGCGCACGATGCCCTTGGGCTTACCCGTCGTCCCCGAGGTGTACAGCACGTAGAGCGGGTCGGTCGCGGCGACCGGCACCGGGTCGACGGGCTGCGCGGTCGACATGGCCTCGGCCCAGTCGACGTCACGCCCGGGGACCAAGTCGCACGGGTGGTTCTCGCGCTGCACGATGACGCACTTCGGCGTGACGTGCTCGGCGGAGTCCAGCGCCGCGTCGAGCATCGGCTTGTAGGCGACGGTGCGGGTGGGCTCGATGCCGCATGACGCCGAGACCACCACGGCGGGCCGGGCGTCGTCGATGCGGGCGGCGAGCTCGTGTGCGGCGAAGCCGCCGAACACCACCGAGTGCACGGCGCCCAGGCGCGCGCAGGCCAGCATCGCGATCGCGGCCTCCGGGATCATCGGCATGTAGATCACCACGCGGTCGCCCTTGTTGACGCCGAGTTCCCGCAGCACGCCGGCGAACCGCGCGGTCTGGTCCAGCAGTTCGCGGTAGGTGTAGGTGCGCTTGGTGCCGGTGACCGGTGAGTCGTAGATGAGCGCGGCCTGCTCGCCGCGACCGGACTCGACGTGCCGGTCGAGGGCGTTTGCGCAGGTGTTGAGCTCGGCGTCGGGGAACCAGCGGTAGAACGGCGGGTTGGAGTCGTCGAGGATGCGCGTCGGCGGTTTGGTCCACGTCACGGCCTGTGCGGCGGCGGCCCAGAACGCCGACGGGTCGGTGATGCTGGCGTCGAGGACTTCTCTGTAGGTGGATGCTGACCCGGTCATAGGGGAACCGTAGCGCTACGAGGTTGTCTCTACGTCGCGAGGATTCCTATAGTCAGATCATGGTTACTGACGCTGGGTCTAATAGCGCGACGGGCAACAACGTGCCGGACAACAACGCGTTTGCCCGCAGCGCCGAGCCGCCCGCGATCGCGGGTGTGCGCAGGTCGTTCATCCAGGCTCGCGGCGTCCGGTTCCACGTGACCGAGGCCGGCGACCCCGACGGACGGCCGGTCATCGCGTTGCACGGCTGGCCGCAGCACCACTGGGCCTACCGCGATCTGCTGGGCAACCCGCCGCCGGGGCTTCGCATCATCGCCCCGGATCTGCCCGGGTACGGATGGTCGGGACCGGCGCCGCATCGCTGGTACAAGGAGGAGATCGCCACCGACGTGCTGGCGCTGGCCGACGCGATGGGGCTGGATCACTTCCTGCTGCTGGGCCACGACTGGGGCGGGTTCGTGGGTTACCGGATGGTGCTGGCCGCCCCCGAGCGCATCGACGGCTACCTGGTGCTGAACATGGCTCACCCGTGGCAGAGCCCCCGCACGGTCCTGCCGCACCTGTGGCGGTTCCTGATCTACCAACCGATGGTCGCGGCCGCCGGGGTGCCACTGCAGCAGCGCACCGACTACCTGAAGCGCGTCATCTACGGCGTCGGCCCCGCCGCACACCGGCTCGACCCCGCCACCGTGCGGGTGTACACCGAGCGGTTCCGCGATCCCGTGGTCGCGCGTGCCGCCCGCGACACCTACCGGACCTTCCTGTTGCATGAGTTGCCGGACGGGGCAAGGCATCCCGAGAAGCGACGCGCGACGGTGCCGATCCGCGCGCTGTTCGGGCTCGCCGACATCGCGGTGCATCGGTCCCTGGCTGCGCCCAAGACCGCCAACGCCGACGACTACACGTTCGAGGGTGCTGACACCGGTCACTTCATCGTCGACGAGCGCCCGGATCTGGTGCGGGCCCGGCTGATCTCGTTGGCCGAGGAGACGAAGGCGGCTACGGGCTGACCCGTCGCGTGTGAATCTCACGACGTTTTGGAGCAGATTTCGTCGTGACGTTCACAAACGGGCGTGAGAGTGGGCGCTCACGGCGCGAAGCGGTAGCCCATCCCGGCCTCGGTCAGAAGATGCTTGGGGTGGCTCGGATCGTCCTCGAGCTTGCGTCGCAGCTGGGCGAGGTACACCCGCAGGTAGTGGGTCTCCTTGGCGTAGGCCGGTCCCCACACCTCCTTGAGTAGCTCCTCGCGACCCACCAGCTTGCCGCGGTGGCGCACCAGCATCTCGAGCATGCCCCACTCGGTGGGGGTGAGGTGTATCTCGGTGCCCTTCTTGGTCACCTTCTTCGCCGCGAGATCCACGGTGAACGAGGAGGTTTCGACGACGGGCTCATCGGGCTCGGAGGCCGCCGCACCGCGACGCACCGCCGCGCGCAGCCGGGCCAGGAACTCGTCCATGCCGAACGGTTTGGTGACGTAGTCGTCGGCGCCTGCGTCGAGCGCCTCGACCTTGTCCGAGGAGTCTGTCCGCGCCGACAGCACGATGACCGGCGCGCTGAGCCAGCCGCGTAGCCCCTCGAGCACCTCGATACCCGACATATCGGGTAGCCCGAGGTCCAGTATGACGACGTCGGGCTTGCGCTCGGCCGCGCTGCGGAGCGCTTGGGCGCCGGTGGCCGCGATGTCCACCTCGTAGCCGCGCACCGAGAGGTTGATCCGCAGGGCGCGCAGGATCTGCGGTTCGTCGTCGATCACCAGTACCCGGGTCATGTCGGGACCAATTCTGGTGCAGCCAGTTCCACGATGACTGTCAGGCCGCCGCCGGGCGTGTCGGCGACGGCGATCGATCCACCCATGGCCTCCACGAAGCCGCGCGCCACCGACAGGCCAAGACCGACGCCGGACGTGTTGTCATTGTCGCCGAGGCGTTGAAACGGTTCGAAGAGCTGGTCCCCGGCGCCGCGCCGTATCCCTGGCCCCTCGTCGACGATGTTGATCAGCACGCGATCGCCGACCCGGCCCGCATTGATGCGCACCGTGCCGTCCGGTGCGTACCGCAGTGCGTTGTCGATGACGTTGACCAGGACCCGCTCGAGAAGCCCGCTGTCGGCCATCACGGCGGTGTCGCCGACCTCGACCTTGACCTGCTCGCGCCCCGAGAAACCGCGCGGGATACCGAGAATGGCACGGTGCACGGCCTCTTCGAGGTAGACCACACGCAGTTGGGGATGCACCACACCGGCAGCCAGCCGTGACGAGTCGAGCAGGTTGCCGACCAGTCCGGTCAGCTGGTCGATGGACTCCTCGACGGTGGCCAGCAGTTCGGCGGTGTCCTCGGGGGAGAAGTCGATGTCCTCGGAGCGCAGGCTCGACACCGCCACCTTCGCGGCGGCGAGAGGGGTGCGCAGGTCGTGGCTGACGGCCGAGAGCAGGGAGCGCCGCAATTCGTCGGCTCGCGCGATGGCCTCGGCGCGCCCGGCCTCCTCGGTGAGTTCGGTCTGCCGTACCAGGCCGGCCGCCTGCTTGGCCACGGCACCCAGGACGCGACGGTCGCGGGCTGGCAAGCGCTTGCCTGACAACAGCATCCAGAATTCGTCGTCGCCGACCTCGATGGCGGTGTCGGCGGAATCGGGGTCGACGCAGGGATCGACGCCCACACACGCGACGGTTTCTAACCCCTGGCCCGGGGTCTCACGCAGCAGGCTCACGGCCCGTTGCGAGTACGTCTCGCGGACGCGCTCCAGAAGTGTGGTGAGATCAGCGCCGCGCAGCACCGAACCGGCGAACAGCGCCAACAGTTCGGCCTCCTGCGACGCTCGGCGTGCCTCCCTGGCCCGCTTGGCCGCACCGTCGACGAGTGCCGCAACCGCCACCGCGACGGCAAGCAACACCACGACGGTGATGGCGCTGTCGGGCGAGTTCATGGTGAACGTGTGGCGGGGCTCGACCAGGAAGTAGTTGAGCAGCAGTCCCGAGAACACCGCCGACAGCGCGGCTGGCGCGACACCACCGAGCAGTGCCACGACCAGGACACCGATGAAGAACAGGGCGCTCTCCCCGCCGATGCCGAGGAAGGGATCCAGCAGCATCGCGGTGACCGCGCAGATCACCGACGGCACGACGAGCGCGGCCAGCCAGGACGCCAGATGGTGCTGCCGTGGCGTGAGCGAGCCCCAGGACCAGCCGGGATTGGCCTCGCCGTGGGTGACCATGTGCACGTCGATCTTGCCGGATTCCCGCGCCGTCGCCGCACCGATGCCCTCGTCGAAGATGCGGGCCCAGCGTGACCGGCGTGAGATGCCGAGCACCAACTGCGTGGCGTTGCGCTCCCTGGCGAACTCCAGCAGGGCCTCCCCGACGTCATCGCCGACGACGGTGTGCACCGTGGCGCCCAGGCTGGTCGCGACCTCGCGAACCTTGCCCATGTGCGGCGCCGAGACCCCGGACAGGCCGTCGCCTCGCACGACGTGAACGACCATCAACTCCGCGCTCGATTTCGAGGCGATACGAAACGCGCGTCGTACCAGCGTCTCCGACTCCGGACCGCCGGTGACCGCGACCACCACCCGCTCGCGGGCCTCCCAGGTGTCATTGATCTCGTGGTCTTGGCGGTACTTCGAGAGTGCCGCGTCGACCTGGTCAGCCAGCCACAGCAGTGCCAGTTCGCGCAGCGCGGTCAGGTTGCCGCGGCGGAAGTAGTTGCTCAGGGCGGCGTCGACGCGCTCGGGGGCATACACGTTTCCGTGGGACAGCCTGCGCTGCAATGCCTCCGGAGTGATGTCGACCAGCTCGATCTGGTCCGCCTGACGGACCACCTCGTCGGGCACGGTCTCCTGCTGCTCGATTCCGGTGATCTGTGCGACGACGTCATTGAGACTCTCGAGGTGCTGCACGTTGACCGTGGAGATGACGGTGATCCCCGCGTCGAGGATCTCCTCGACGTCCTGCCAGCGCTTGGCGTTGCGGCTGCCGGGTGTGTTGGTGTGCGCGAGTTCGTCAACCAGGACGACCTGAGGGGCTCGACGGAGCACCGCGTCGACGTCCAACTCCGCGAAGTCCGTCCCGCGATACGACACGTAGTGCGGCGGAATTACTTCGACACCGTCGAGTAGCTCCGCGGTCTTGCGGCGGCCGTGCGTCTCCACGACCGCCGCGACCACGTCGGTACCGCGTTCCAGCCTGCGATGCGCTTCGCCGAGCATGGCGTAGGTCTTGCCGACGCCGGGTGCCGCACCCAGATAGACGCGCAGCTCGCCCCGCTTCTTGGGATGCGACGGCGCTGTGCTCACCTACCTATCATCCACTCATCTGATCGAGCGCGATGTTGACTTCCAACACGTTCACGACAGGCTCGCCCATGAAGCCCAGGGCCCGGCCGTCGGTATGGGCCGCGATGGCGTCTCGGACCTGCTCGGGGCTGATGCCACGGGCCTGAGCGATGCGGTCCACCTGCAGGTCGGCGTATGCCGGGGAGATATTGGGGTCAAGGCCGCTGCCGCTGGCGGTGACCGCGTCGGCCGGTACGAGGGGCCCGGCCGACGCGGCGCCGCGGATCGGCACTAGCTGGCCGATCGAGTAGTCCTGTCCCGGTTCGGCGCACTCGACGCGCACACCCCGGTAGGTGTCCAGGAACGGGACCGTGGTGGTGTCGCACGGTTCGTTGACGCTGACCACCCGGGTGGGGTGGACGACCTGGCCCGACGCGTCGCGGGGGCCGATCACCGACAGCACCGCACCCACGCCGCCGCCGGTGCAGAACGGCCGGGCGCCTGCGCCCTTGTCCAGTCCGTTGGTCTTGGCGACGTCGGCGCTGCGGCTGCACACCAGGGTCAGCAGGCTGGGCTTGTCGGGCACGTCGACGATGCTCTCCGGGCCCAGGTTGCTCGCGCTGGTGGCCATCGGGTCGTAGCCGTCGCCGGCGGCGGACGGTCGGCCCTGCAGGTACTGCGGCAGCGGATTGCCGTCGGGGTCGGTGTACAGCTGGCCGATCAGGCTGCTGCCCACGGGCTTTCCGCCGGTCTCGATGATGGACCCCTGCGCCTTGTCATTCAGGCCGGGGAGCATCGCGATCAGCCAGATGGCGACCGGGTAGGCGCCCCCGAGGATGACGGTGAAGACCAGCAGCGCGCGAAGTGCGGCCCAGTGCTGGCGAATGACGGTGGAGAACTTCATGATTCAGGACATCCCGGGGAAGAGTTGGATTACCAGGTCGATGAGCTTGATGCCGACGAACGGCGCGATGATGCCGCCGAGACCGTACACGTAGAGGTTGCGGCTCAACAGCTTCGAGGCGCTGCTGGGGGTGTATCGGACACCCTTGAGCGCCAACGGGATCAACGCGATGATGACGATGGCGTTGAAGATCACCGCGGACAGGATCGCCGACTGCGGACTGTGCAGGCGCATGACGTTGAGCAGGTCCAGGCCCGGGAACAGCGTCACGAACAGCGCCGGGATGATCGCGAAGTACTTGGCGATGTCGTTGGCGATGGAGAACGTGGTCAGCGCGCCCCGGGTGATCAACAACTGCTTACCGATCTCGACGATCTCGATCAGCTTGGTCGGGTCGGAGTCGAGATCGACCATGTTGCCGGCTTCCTTGGCCGCCGACGTTCCGGTGTTCATCGCGACGCCGACGTCGGCCTGTGCCAGCGCGGGGGCGTCATTGGTGCCGTCGCCCGTCATCGCGACGAGCCGCCCACCCTCCTGCTCGCGCTTGATCAGCGCCAGCTTGTCCTCGGGCGTGGCCTCGGCGAGGAAGTCGTCGACACCCGCCTCATCGGCGATCGCCTTGGCGGTCATGGGATTGTCGCCGGTGATCATCACCGTGCGGATGCCCATCCGGCGCATCTCGTCGAAGCGTTCGCGCATACCCTGCTTGACGACATCCTTGAGGTGGATGACGCCGAGAATCTCGGCCTTGCCGTGCGCCACCCGGGCGACGGCCAGGGGTGTGCCACCCGATGCGGAGATACCGTCGACGATGGTGCCGAACGCGTCCGGAACGCTGCCGCCCCAGGTGCGTACCCAGTCGGCCACAGCGCTGGTCGCGCCCTTGCGCAGTGACTGCCCGTCGCCGAGGTCAACCCCCGACATCCGGGTGCTTGCGGTGAACTCCACCCAGCGGGCATCGGCCAGCTCCCCTGGCGTGCGAGCGCGTAGGCCGTGGGCCTCCTTGGCGTACACCACGATCGAACGACCCTCGGGGGTCTCGTCGGCCAAGCTGGACAGCTGTGCCGCGTCGGCCAGCTGCTCCGCGGTGACTCCGGGAACCGGGATGAACTCGGAGGCTTGACGATTGCCCAGCGTGATGGTGCCGGTCTTGTCGAGCAGCAGGGTGTTGACGTCACCCGCGGCCTCGACCGCGCGGCCCGACATGGCGAGCACGTTGCGCTGCACGAGCCGGTCCATGCCCGCGATGCCGATGGCGCTCAGCAGCGCGCCGATGGTGGTGGGGATGAGGCAGACCAGCAGCGCCACCATGACGATGCCCGAGATGCCATCGCCGGTCAGGGCCAGGCTGTCGGCGACGCCGGGGTTGTTGGCCATGCTGTAGATGGCCAGCGGCTGCAGCGTGGCGACCGCGAAGACGAAGATGAGCGTGAGCGCCGACAGCAGGATGTTGAGCGCGATCTCGTTCGGCGTCTTCTGCCGGTTCGCTCCCTCGACCAGTGCGATCATCCGGTCTATGAAGCTCTCGCCGGGCTTCTGCGTGATCTTCACGACGATCCGGTCGGACAGCACCGTGGTGCCGCCGGTGACCGCGGAGCGGTCGCCACCGGACTCGCGGATGACGGGTGCCGACTCGCCGGTGATGGCCGACTCGTCGACCGAGGCGATGCCCTCCACCACGTCGCCGTCACCGGGGATGACCTCGCCGGCCTCGACGACGACGGTGTCACCCTGGCTCAGTGCGGGTGCGGCGACCGACTCCTCTACGCCAGGCGTGCCGGGGGACCAGCCGATGAGCCGGCGGGCCATGGTGTCGGCCTTGGTCTTCCGCAGTGACTCGGCCTGTGCCTTACCGCGCCCCTCGGCGACGGCCTCGGCGAGGTTGGCGAAGATCACCGTCAGCCAGAGCCAGAACACGACGAACCAGCTGAACCACGATGGCTCGAGGAACGCCAGGATCGTGCTCCACACGGCGCCGATCTCGACGATGAACATCACCGGGTTGCGCCACAGGGTGCGTGGATTCAGCTTGCGCAGCGCGTCGGGCAGGGAGCGCCACAGCATCGTGGGATCCAGGAGCCCGCCCTGGACGCGATTCTTCGGCTCAGATTCGTGGCGCTTGGTGGTACGCGCCTCGATGGTAGACAGCGTCATGGTCAGTGGATTCCTTCAGCGAGGGGTCCGAGTGCCAGCATGGGCAGGAAGGTGAGCGCGACGAGGATGATCGTCACGCCGGTCACCATCCCAATGAACTGCGGGCGGTGGGTGGGCAGTGTCCCGACGGATGCGGGTGTGCTGCGTTGTGCGGCAAGCGATCCGGCTAGCGCCAACGCGAGGATGATCGGCAGGAAGCGGCCGAACAGCATCGCCAGGCCCAGCGCGGTGTTGTACCACTCGGTGTTGACCGAGAGGCCGGCGAATGCCGATCCGTTGTTGTTGGCCGCGGAGGTGAAGGCGTACAGCACCTCCGACAGCCCGTGCGGTCCGGTGTTGAGCATGCCCGCGCGCTGGCCGGGCATCGCCATCGCGATGGCGGTTCCGGTCAGCACGATCAGCGGCGTGACGAGGAAGTAGGCCGCGGCCAGCTTGATCTCGCGCGGGGTGATCTTCTTGCCGAGGTACTCCGGTGTGCGGCCGACCATCAGGCCGGCGACGAACACCGTGATGATGGCGAGGATCAGCATGCCGGTCAGGCCGGAACCCACACCGCCCGGGGCGATTTCGCCGAGCTGCATGTTGAACATCGTCATCATGCCGCCGAGGCTGGTGTAGGAGTCATGGAACGAGTCGACCGCGCCGGTGGACGTCAGCGTCGTGGCACCGGCGAACACCGCGGAGTTCGCGACGCCGAAGCGCTGCTCGACACCCTCCATCGCCGAGCCGACGGCGGTGGGAACGGTGCCGTGCGCCTGGGTCTGGAAGAACATCGTCAGCGAGACGCTGAGGATGGCGATGATGCCCATCACCGAGAGGATCGCGTAGCCCTGCTTGGGGCTGCCGACCATGCGGCCGAACGTGCGCGGCAGCGTGAACGCGATCACCAGGATCAGGAAGATCTCGATCCAGTTGGTCCACGCCGTGGGGTTCTCGAACGGGTGCGCGGAGTTGGCGTTGAAGAAGCCGCCGCCGTTGGTGCCGAGTAACTTGATGACTTCCTGGCTGGCGACGGGCCCGCCCGGGATGGTCTGCTGCGCGCCGGCGATGGTGTCGACCACCTGTGAGTGCAGGGCGAAGTTCTGGATGACACCGCCGGTGATCAGGGCCAGGGCCCCGATGGCTGCGACCGGCAGCAGGATGCGAATGGTGCCGCGCACCAGGTCGACCCAGAAGTTGCCGAGTTCCGAGGTGCGCACGCGCGCGAATCCGCGGACCAGGGCCACGGCGACGGCGATGCCGACCGCGGCCGAGACGAAGTTCTGCACGCTCAGGCCGGCCATCTGCACGAGGTGGCCCTGGGTGGTCTCACCGGAGTAGGCCTGCCAGTTGGTGTTGGCGACGAAGCTGACGGCGGTGTTCCAGGCCAGCGCCGGCGTCATCTCGGTGGCGGGGTCGTTGAGGTGCAGCGGCAGCCTGCCCTGCACCAGTTGCAGGGTGAACAGGAAGAGGAGGCTGACCGCGGAGAAGGCCAGCACGCTGCGCGCGTAGGCGCCCCAGCCCTGCTGCGCCGACGGGTTGGCGCCGATCAGGCGGTAGATGACACGTTCGACGCGGGAGTGCTTCTCGGAGTTGAAGACCCGGTACATGTAGTCGCCGAGGGGGACGTGCACCGCGGCGAGAGCCAGGGCGAGCGACGCGAGGAACACAATCCCCGCGGTGGTGGACGACACTTAGAACCTCTCTGGGAACAGCAGGGCAGCGAACATGAACACCGCGATGAGGACGGCCAGGATCAGGCCGACCGTGTTGGCGAGGCTCATGACTCGAGGGCCTTCTGGATGACACCGAACAGCGCGAAGACCGCGATGGTCAGCAGGACAAATGCGACAACAGCCATGTCGCCGAACGTAGGCGCTCTGACCTGGCGTTTTGCGGGCCCTAACGTTTTCTTGACGCACCTGAGCTGCGTCTTGACGGGTCCTTTGCGGTGACGTGTGCGGCGTCACGGGCCCTACGCGCCGAACCTCGCCTTTGTCGCCGGTATTCGCGAACCTCCGACGAAAGCCGAGGTTGAATCGAAGTTTGCCCCCGAGTCAATTACTGTCATGGCTTGTTGGCCGCGTCAGCGGATCACTCGAGGTGGGAGTTGTACATGGAGGCTTCGATCCGACCGTGGTTCGCCACGGGAGTCGCGCTCGTCGGCGCTGGCGCGATTGCGATGACCCCGATCAGTCCGATCCCGACGACGTCGCCGGCCAGTGAGGTGCGAGCGGCGACGGCCGCGATCTCATCGCAGTTCGATCTCACTGCAGTGGAGTGGCCCTACATTCTCAGCCTGCCGATCGTGCGGCAGCAGATCCGCAACTGGGGCGCGAACTGGGCGGTCTACCTGGCTGGACTTGGCAAGGCCGGTGTCGGAGTGGTGGATTCGCTGCTGGCGATCCCCGGCGTGACGGTGGAGATCATCCAGGAGATCTTCGCGCTCAACTTGGTCGGCGCCTTTGACACCTTCGCGACGGCGGTGCGTGACTCGGTCGTCGCCATCGGCCAGCCGCTGCTGGACTCGGTGATCTGGCGCAACCAGAAGTACCTGGTGGTGCAGGCCGCACTCGAGTCCGCTGTGCCGCGGGCGTGGATCGATCTGGCCAACGGCTTCCTGGCGGCTGGCAACGTCGTCACGACCTCGCTGATCCAGGGCACGCAGGACTTCGTCGCCGCCGTGCTGACGTTCAACCTCGGCAACATCATCGACGCCACGCTCGAGGGGACGAAGAACTTCTTCGTCGCCCTCGGTGACGGTGCGGGCTCGATCATCGCCGGTATCGAGGCCGCGCAGCGGGGTATCAGCGCCGCGCTGGCGACGCCGCCTCCGCCGCCGCCGGACTTCAACTACCGGGTGTCGGACGTGGCGGGGCTGCGCACGCTGGCCGTCGACAACACCGTCAGCCTGACCGGCAAGCAGGATGTGGCCCCGCTCGAGCAGCCGGTGACGGACACCGCGGACCTCACGGTGGTCAAGGACCTCGAGCCCTCGACCGACCCCGTCGTCGTTGCGCCGGTGGATGAGACGACGGAGACCGATGTGGTCGACACCGGCGTCGTGACGGAGCCGGTGGACGCGACGGTGCCGGTGGACGCGACGGCGCCCGAAACGACACCGGTGAGCGACATCTCGGACGATGCTGCCGACGCTGCTGACCCAGTCAAGGAGACCCCGAAGGCCGAGGACGTCGTCAAGAAGGATCCCGTCGCCAAGAAGGTGACCGCCAAGAAGGATGCCGTCAACGACGCCGTCAACAAGTTGACCGCTCGGGCGAAGAAGGACGCCGGGTCCGACACGAAGTCGGGGTCTGACACGAAGTCGGGCTCTGACTCAGGCGAGTAGCTTTTGCCGGCCGTCATCATTTGTTGACGCGCTGCGGTCGAGGGTCAACTTTTGCCTCCGCAACGGGCGGGGCGTCACGTAACGTGACGCCCCGCCCGTTGGGTAGCGTCGTATGCCGTCGCAAGACAGTGACGCCCCCATAGCCCAATTGGCAGAGGCAGCGGACTTAAAATCCGCCAAGTGTCGGTTCGAGTCCGACTGGGGGCACCGGTGTTGTAGCAGTTCAGGGCGTTGTGGACGTCGCTCACGTGTTCGATTCCGCACCCAAACCGGCCCCCGCGTCCACACCGCGTCCACAGTCATGACGGTGCGCACGGTTAATCTGCGGACGTGGACGCGCCTCACATCGTGATCAGGCCTCATGGTCTGATCGCGGCCAGCCCTGACTTGCCCAAGCTCGAGACGCTGCGGAGGAAGCTCGCCGGAAGGCAGTACAAAATCGAGATCGAACCTCCCGACCCTGCGTTGTCCCCTGCCGACCAGCTGTTGCTGACCTCCATAGGGATATTTATCAACGAGGACGTATCGGCGGTCGTGATTGAGGAATTCGTCAAAAAGGCCGATAAGACGCTACGACGTTGGCTCCGGAGGCATCTCCGTACGAATCCGAACAATGGATTCATCTCAGCCACGATCTGGCGATTCGACGCTCGCCAGTTGCTTAGCCTGCATGCGTCAGCGGGCGGCAAGCTGATCGAAAACCGTACGAACCAATACGTGCGGCGCCCGACAGGTGCGGCCGTCAAGCCAGTCGGGTTATGGGACACTTTCGGAGACTTCAGCGTCGGTACCCGGGTCGTTCTTTGTGCCTCGTTCTTACTTGGCTTGGTGATGTTGGTGGGCTACTGGATGACCGACGCCGGGGTCAACCTGACGTTCGGCGACTTTGACCCGAAGCCCGACTGGATGGCGCGGTACGACGATGTGTGGCTTCACAGTCATGCCTATATCCCGAACATTCTTGCCGGTCTCACCAGCTTCCTTGTCGGTGCACCGTTCGCGTTGATCGTCCTGGCAACCTTTACTGTGCAACGCGAAGAGAGGGCGGCACTCGAACGAGTCAACAAACTTTCGTCGTTGGCTTGGCACAAGTTCAGCGCCGCCGTACTCGACCTGTGTTCAGACGAACGCGCATACACAGGGGTACGTCACGGTGCGCGGCGCGTAATGCAGATCCATGACGAGCTCTACACGGAATACCAGCGTCGTTTTGCCATTGCACAGACTCGAAACGAGAAAGGCAACTTCCGCGGTGTAACTGATAGCGAGCTAGCGGACTTCAGGGCGTTACTGCGCGAGAAGGTCGAAAGGGCAGATGTAGAGTTTGCGCGCCTAAGTCCGATCATCGGGTATCAGTTTGAGTTACAGAACAAGTGGTCTCTTATCAGAACGAGTTGGAACACTCTCAGCCAATACGTACGACTTCAGCGGCTGGAACGCAGTTTGCCCTGGTTCTCAGACGATTACGACGCTCAACTGACTGACCAGTTATCCGAAGGTGCACATCCGCTCACGAAGTTCAAGCGGCTGCACGACGAGGATCAGTCAACGTCAACATCAAGCATGACCGCTGCAATCGCCATTGCACGGCGCGATGCCGACGAGCGTACCGACAGCGAGCTGAGGGAGAAGTTCATGGCGGGCTACACAAGTGGCGGCAGCGGCATGGTCGGTTGGGTATACAAATCCGAATTCGGTTGGGAAGCTGTTGACGGTTATGACGCGGCTGCCCAGCAGGCGCATGAGTCCATCTGGGGACTCAAACGCATCATCGACGACATCAACAAAGAGGGTTGGCCCGCGCTATTCAGTCGACCGGAGGAGCCCGTTTAGCCCGAACGCCGCCCCTGCAGTGGCACTACGTTTCGGGGCTCCACTACTCCCCGGCCTACCTTCGGTGCAGCTTGCTCGTCCTCGTTGATGTAGTCGGCGTAGGTGGTAAGCGTGAGCACGAAAGTGGAGTGTCCTAACCACTTTGACACCTGCATGTAGTGCTCGCCAGCGGACAGGTTCATGGTCGCGAAGGTGTGGCGTAGATCGTGCCAGCGGCAGTGACCCAATCCCAGTGCCTTGCAGGCAGGTTGGAAATAGTGCTCGTACAGGCTTCCGGCGTGCACAGGCTTTGCCCAATCGAACACAAAGCGATTGCGGCGACCCGGGAACAGGGGAGCGTGCGAGAACTTGGCGGCAAAGGGATGAACGTTAGTGAGGTAGTCGCGTAGCTCGTCGGCAAGCCAGGACGCTAACGGCACTACGCGATCCGCTGAGGCGTCGCTCTTGGGTGTTCCGTACTGCCACTGCCGTCCCTTGCGCGCAGCGGTGCGAGTCACACGGATGCTGCCAACAGTGCCGGGGATGTCCGATAGCGTGACGTCGCCAACCTGCAGACCCTGCAGCTCTGCGGCCCGAACACCCGTATGAGCAGCGAACAGCACGGCCAGCGCGTAGACCTCGTTGCCCTGCCTGGTGTATGTGCGGGTAGGACCGCTGTCGGTAACGGTGACCTCGCGCGATGTGGCGATCCAGTCACACACACCTGCTACCTGGTTGGCCGACAGCGGCCGGTGCTTAAACGGTGCCTTGCTGTCTGCGGTAGCGCGGCGTTTGGTGGTGTGCCGACGACCGGCAATCACAGGATTGCTCGGGATGGCCTGGTCGTCGTGCGCCAAGTCCAGAATGCGCTTGAGCGTTCCGACGATGTGCTTCACGGTCTTCGGGTAGCGAGTGACTGCGCAGGTGCTGGGAGGGGTGGAAGCCTTGGCCCTACCGTGACGACGGACATGCGGTGCCAGCAGCGCAGCGCGAAAGGCCGTCACCTCAGCCGTGGTGATAGCGGCAACTGGCCTACTGCCGAACACCGGTGCAAGGTGCGTCCTGTAGATCTTCTCGTAGCCCTCAATGGTGGAGTCGTCGATGCTGCCGACCAGGCCGTCAAGGTACTGCCGGGCGTAGGTACCCAGCGGCGTATTGGCCTTGGCCTTGGCTGAAGACGGGCTCACACCTGCGGCGCTCTCCAGCTGGTCCTCCACTTTCCGCATATGCGCCTTAGCCTTGCGCTCAGTCGGGAACGTCTCGGAGGTCTGTCTGAACTGGCCGGTTGGCGCCCCGAACTGATCTCGCACGGGCTCCCGCCACCGAACTTGATAGCTGACTACAGGATTGCCCTTGGCGTCCACCTTGCCCGTGGTGCGCTTGCGAATGGTCGCGGCCATGTCAGTCCTCCTCTTCGCTCGGGCCAGGTCCGTCGGCCATGCCCTCACACGTTGACTTGAGCTCAATGAGAGCTAGCGCGTCCAACGCCTTCCGCTCGGCTTCCCAATCGCCACGAGCACGGGCCGCGATGGCCTGTTGCTTCAGCTCCGCTGCACGTTCGTCGTCGTTCATGCCGACACCTGCTGTGCTGTCGCCGTGGCGCT
The DNA here is from genome assembly GCF_022557175.1 of Mycolicibacterium sp. YH-1. The sequence goes on from NZ_CP092915.1 coordinate 1,442,586, forward strand.
GGTGTAGATCCGCCGTACCGTGGACGGTTGCCAAGTCGGTTTGCCTAGTGGGTATAGGAGATTCTCGGTGGTGAGCGCGGAAGCGATAGCGTCGTAGGTCAAGCCGGCGTCACGGTCCTGCACGATGCGGCGAACCACCGAAGCCGATGCCGCTCTAGGCCTTCCGATTCGTTCGCCTCTGCGCTTCTTGGCGGCAAGCGCGGCCTTTGTACGCTCGCTAATCAACTCGCGTTCGTACTGGGCGAAGTTCACCAGGTTCATCGCCATCATCCGGCCTGCCGCCGTGGTCAGGTCCACGCCCAGATCCAAGATCACCAGCGACCAACCCTGCGCCTGTGCTGACTCGATGATGTTGGCTGCGTTAACGATTGATCGGGACAGCCTGTCCAGCTTCGCGACCACCAGACCGTCACCCTGGCCAGAGGCCAACAGTTGCGACGTTTCCGCAAGCTTCGGGCCGATGGCCTTGCCCGACACGCCTTCGTCGGCGAAGTGCTCAAGTGTCCAGCCACGTCGCGCGGCCTGGTCATCGATGGTCTGGCGTTGTGCCTCTAGACCGTTGCGCCTATCGGCCTGCTCGTCAGTGCTCACCCGCGTGTATCCAAACATCAACGGTGACATCGGCTCTCGTATGTCTGCCTTGGTCGGCATGTCGGTGTCCCTTCCTGGTGTGGGGCGTAACCGAGCCGTTGTGCCTCACGCCTCAACTTCTAGTCCACTGGTGCAACCATCGATATAGTGCCTGACCTGTGCAAATTCGGCGGTGCGGCCTGTGGTAGCCCTTGTGGGGATCTCGACGGCGCTCATCCCTTGTAGGGCCACCTCACCGGTAGGGCTGCTTGCCCAATCTGAGAATTGCCAGCCGTCCTCGCCCATCTTGCGCATCGCTGGGAAAGTGCTCCACGATGCCGTATTTTGAGGGCATGCCGCGGGATTTAACTTCGCTTTCAGCGAACGCAGCGTAGGCGTGTTCCACGTCATCGAGGCCCATCGAGCGACAAGTCGTGCTGTATGACGTTGATCCTCGGAATGAGTAAACCAGAGGGGATCTATCTGTCTGTCGATTACCGTATCTCGAATAGGAGTACGCGGGAAGTTGTCGACGATGCGACCGAGAAGTTCTTTCAAGTCCGCTACCCGCCGATCCAAAACCCGCCCCTACCCCACGGGCCGAAGGCACTCTTCGCATACACGGGAGCCGCATTCGCACGCGACGGAAAGACTCCCATGGGTGATTGGTTGATGGACACCGTGGGCGGCACCGTGGAGTACTTCGACGAGTCGATGCAACGCTTGGGGACCCGACTCAACGGCGACTTGGCCACATACTTTCATCGGCGAAGGATCCCGCTGATTGTGGTGGCAGTGGTCGTGCAACACGACGGCCCCCGAGCGGCCGGCGGCTACTCCAATATGGAGCCGGACGGCACAGTCCTGCGCGAATTCGAATACCACATGACGGAGCTACCCGAGAAAGAAACATTCTCAATCGGGTCCGGCGGCACGCCGCACCTCATCTCAGATCATCTCGATCTACTTCGCTCGCAGCTCGACGTGACACCCCGCCGCCCGCAGGATCACATGAACCTTCTCGCAACGGTGAATCGCAGAATCGCTGCGCGCGAGTCGAGTGTCTCTCCGCACTGTCATGTTTCCTTCGTCAATGCCGACGATCGGTTCCCACCCACATCGCAGACGTTCGCTGAACCGGGCACGTCGTTGCCGTTCTCCACTCGCGTCGTCACGGCCGGCTTCGACCTCAGGCTTTTCGACCGCCTGCTGAAGGAGCACCTGGAGAACGGGACGCTGGCAGACCCGGGCGATTCAACGGGAACCTGACATTCCTGCCGGGCCATCGGACGCGGAGCCGTCGTAGCGGTCCGAGATCTCGTCGGCGCCGAACAGTTCGCGACCGCCGGTCCGGTACTTCGATTTCTAGAGAACGTGGGTTCCGATGAGTTCGCCGACGGTGCGGATGTTGACCTGGCCCCCGAAGTCGAGGTCCACCCTACCGAGCCCCGAAAACCAGATCTCGAGTTCGGGCTAGCGTGCCGAGATTGCGCTGAGGGACGTTGCGCGGCCGCGACATTCGTCGACAAACCCGCGGAGCAGACTCATCGCATGATCATCTGTGCGCCAAAGTAACTCGGGATGCCACTGCACGCCGACAACCACTTCGCCGGGAACCTCGATTCCCTCCACGAGGCCGTCATCAGCCTGCGCGGTGACGCGGAGTCCGTCACCGACACGGTCGATGCCTTGATGGTGCTGGCTGTTCACAGCGATATCGCCGGCACAGCCAATCCAGGTGCTCAGTAGTGAGTTGTCATCGACTGAGACCGTGTGCAGGGGCCGTGCCAGTCCCTCTTCCGTGTGCCGATGCACGACCCCCGTCGGCCGGTCCCGACGCAGATCGCCGATGAGTGTGCCACCGTGGGCGACGTTGAGCAGCTGCGCTCCTCGGCAGATGGCGAGCACGGGCTTGCCGGCCTTCTGGGCCGCGGAGATCAGCTGGATCTCCAGGTCGTCTCGCTGCGGGTTTGGGGCGCCGATCAGCGGGTCGGAGGTATCGCCGCCATAGCGGGCGGGGGAGACGTCGGCCCCGCCGCCTATCACCAGGCCATCCACCCAATCGATGATCGACGTCAATCGTGGGTGCAGCCGGTTTGTCTGCACGGCGATCGGCGTTGCCCCCGCAGCTGTGATGCCCTGAAATGCGTATGGCCACAGCACATATTTGTCCAGCTCGTCGGCATCGAAGGTCAGCGCGATGAGGGGTGTGTTCGTCATATGGCCTGGACTCCTCGTCCGATCTGCATCGCCGCTGACGGCGAGATCGCGCCGACGATATTCGATTTCGATGCGCTACACAATGCTTGCTTTCGAACTATTCCAGTGATTGACTGCTGGAAATCGAACACTAAGGAGTGCAATGACCTCAGTCGAGGAACTGACCAAGACGCTTGCCGACCAGGGAGTGAAGTACGTTTTCGGCTTCTACGTCGACATTCACGGCGTTCCCAAGAGCAAGTGTGTGCCCATCAGCTCGCTGCCGTCGATGGCAAAGGGTTCCGAGCTCTACACCGTCGGCGCTCTGGAGGGGATGGGCGACTTGGGTCCCCACGAGGACGAGTGTCAGGGCATCCCAGATCTCGACCGACTCGTGGTGCTGCCGTGGAACCGGGAGATCGCGCTCGCGCCAACCACCCTGAAGCTCAACGGGGATCGCTACGAACAGGATTCGCGCAATCTTCTTCTTCGACAGGTCGAGCGCGCAGCCGAGATGGGCTTCGTCGCCAACGTGGGTATCGAACCTGAGTTCTACGTGGTCCGCGAGACCGAGTCCGGCTGGGAGCCTCTGGTTCCCAGTGACCGGCTGAACGAGCCCACCCGTGGCTACGATGTCGAGGCGACCATTCTCGCGCAGCCGTTCCTCGATCCCATGGCGCAGTACATGAACGAACTCGGTTGGGGCCTCTACTCCTTCGATCACGAAGGTGGTGATGGACAGTACGAGTTCAACTTCGACTATGCCGATGCGCTGACTATGGCCGACCGGATGGTCACCTTCCGGCTGATGGCCAAGCATGTCGCCCGCGAACAGGGCTGCATTGCGACCTTCATGCCCAAGCCGTTCCAGGACGACTTCGGCTCAGCCGCTCACATCAACATCAGCCTTGCTGATGTATCGACCGGTAAGAACGCATTCACCGCCGCGGACGGCGGCTACAGCGAGCTGTCCCGGTTGTTCACCGGGGGCGTCCTGGCGCACGGCGATGCCATCACCGCGGTGACGTGCCCAACTATCAACTCCTACAAGCGATTCACCAGCAAGGGCTACATGGATGAGATCTCCTGGGCGCCCATCTACCGGGCCTGGGGCGAGAACAACCGAACGCTGATGTGCCGGATGCCGGTCAACAGGCACTGCCTGGAGGTGCGCACCGCGGATGCGGCGGTGAACTACTACCTGGGCATCGCCATGGTGCTCGCCGCCGGTCTTGACGGTATCGAAGGCAAGATCGATCCGGGCGAGCCCATCAACGCCGACACCTATCAGATGGACGCGGCCGACCTGCGGGACCTGGCGCTGCCGAACACCTTCGAGCAGGCACTCACCGCGTTCGAAACCGACGGCCTCGCCCAAAGCTGCTTCGGCAAGGAGTTCCACCGAACCTATGTCGACTACATGACGCGCGAATGTCACGAGTACGGGTCCGTGGTCACGGACTGGGAGACCCGTAAGTACATGCAGAGGGTGTAGCGATGACCAACACCAACGTGCAGATCGCCATGCTCACAACGGAATCAGATGCTCGGCGACGGGTGGCCAACGCGCTGGCCGTCGAGCGGATGCTCAGCGCGGATCCATACCTGGTCGACGTCGCACCAGCGCGCGATGTCGTGCCGGGCATGACCGACGCAACGATCTTGACGTCGGGTGCACCGCTGCGGTGGGAGGAGTACACCGGTGGGCAACGCAGATCCGTCCTGAACGCGGCGGTCTACGAGGGCCTCGCAGATTCGGTGCAGGACGCGGAAACAGCAATCGTCGCCGGGCAGATCACGGTTCGCAGCACCCAACAACATCGGTGTATCGGATCGGTCGCCGGAATCTACACGGCGTCCATGCCGGTCCTCGTTGTCGAGGAGCGAACCTTCGGCGGCACGTCGTTCTGCAATCTGTACGAAGGGCAGAGCCGGTACAAGCTGAACTACGGTGCCTACGACGACGAGGTGCGGGCTGGTCTGCGGTGGCTGGAAGACGTGATGGGCCCGGTGCTCTCCGATGCACTTAAGCTCACCGGGCCGATCCCGCTCAAACCGATGATGGCCCGCGCACTGCGACTCGGCGATGAACTGCACAGCCGAAACACGGCGGGCACGTTGCTCTTCGAGCGCGAGTTGACGTCGGCCTTCGCGGAGCTGCGCGGAACGTCGAACGCCGACGCGGTGGCGCAGGTCGTGCAGTTCTTCCGCGACAACGACTACACGTTCCTCCGGATGAGTATGGCCGCCGCCAAGGCAATGGCCGACGCCGCACACGGAGTGGCCGCCAGCAGCTTGGTCACGGGGATGGTGATCAATTGCCAGTCGTTTGCGATCAGGCTCAGCGGAATGGGCGATCAGTGGTTCACCGGTGCTCATCCTCAGCTCGACGGCCGCTTTTTCGATGACTTCGGCCCCGGCGACGCTGAGTGGATCGGCGGCGAGAGCTGCTTCACCGAAGTCGTCGGCCTAGGGGGTTTCGCGCAGGCCGCTGCCCCAGCCCTGCAGGCATACCAGGGAGGTTCATACGAGCGAATGCGTGACAACAACTGCGCGATGTATGAGATCGCGGTGGCCGAACACCCCGATTTCCTGATCCCGGCGCTCGACTTCCGCGGTAGCCCAGTCGGTATCGATGTCGTCGAAGTCCTGAGGCGCGGCCGCACGCCCATGATCGACGGCGGGCTCGCCGGCCGTGGCGGTGGGCAGATCGGCGCTGGACTGCTCATTCCGGACCTGGAGGCCTTTCAGAGCGCCTTCGACTCCTATTGCGCACGTTATGACTGCACATCCGACTCGGCGGCGTCTTCGGACTCCACGGGTGACCAGGAGGGCCCGCGATGACCAGACCAGATTCCGCCACCGAGCCGATGGACCCCGGACGGGCCGGCCAACCGGGGAGAAGGGGCATGGGCCCCCTGGAGTTGGCCTTCTTTGTGGTTGCCGCGGCGGGTCCGCTACTGGTGGTGGCGGGATACACCCCGGTCGCCTTCAGTGTCGGCGGTGTCGGAGCACCTGGTGCCCAACTCATCGCCAGCCTGATCCTGTTGTTCTTCGCAGTCGGGTTGACCCGGATGGCACTGCGGATCCCCAACGCCGGGGCCTTCTACGCCTACATCGGTCAGGCGTTCGGCCGCCCGGCGGGAGGCGGGGCAGCGCTGCTGGCGCTGGTGGCCTACTCGACGATTGCGATCGCCGAGGTGGCTGTGGTCGGCGTTTTCGCCTCAGCTGCCGTCAAGAACATCACTGGTGTCGAAATCGCCTGGTGGGTATGGGCGTTCGTGGCACTCGCAGTGGTCGGACTGTTGGGGCATCGCCAAATCTCGTTGAGCGCGCGCGTCCTGGGAGTGGCGCTGATCGCTGAAGCCGCGATACTGATGGTCCTCGCCGTTCCGGTGTTGATCAACGGTGGGCCCGAAGGTTTTGACTTCAGCTCGTTCACGCCCGCGGCGGTGTTCGCCGGAGGTGGGACTGGCGCCATGTTCGCCATCGTGTTCGGCGCGTTCCTCGGGTTTGAATCGACGGCGATATATGCAGAGGAAGCCCGGGAGCCGTCCAAGACGGTCCCGCGCGCAATCTATCTCGCAGTCGGGTTCCTGGGGATCTTCTACACCTTCATGGCCTGGATCGTGTTCACCGCATTTGGGAAATCCGAGATATCGGCGGCTGCAACCGAGGACCCGGTCGGTCTGGTCTTCACGGCGCTGGCCACCTACGTCGGGCATCCGGCGGTGGTCGTCACGGAGGTGTTGCTTGTCACTAGCGCATTCGCGTCAGCTCTGGCGTTTCACAACACCGCGATTCGCTACCTGCACACGCTGGGGCGCGAGGGAATTCTGCCTACTGCTTCCGCGAGGCTCCACCCGAAACACGGGTCGCCCTACCGGGCGAACCAGATTCAGGTGGCCATCACGGCCGCAGTGATACTGGCATTTGTGGCCGCGGGGACCAAGGATGCGTATCTCGGATTCTTCCTTCCTCTGGTTTCGGCGGGTGTGTTGGCGGTGATATTGCTGCAGACAGCGTGTTCGGCTGCCATCGTTGTGTACTTCAACATTCGCAACCGTGGTCATGGACTGTCGATTTGGAGCACGTTGGTGGCGCCATCCATCAGTCTTGTTGGCCTGGCCGTCGCGTCCTACCTGGTGGCCGAGAACTTCAGCCTGCTCTCCGGTCAGACCGGATACGTCAACGCAGCGCTGCTGACCAGTCTGCCGTTGCTGGTCATCATCGGAGTGGTGCGCACCTATGTGTTGCGTTCGAAGAATCCCGAGCGGTATCAGCAGTTGACGCGGACAAATGTGTACCGGGCTGAACGGGAGGATTCACCGGAAAGCTCTTCCGCTTAGGGAATTGCCTCCGAGTCGAAAGAGAACTTCTCGATCTTGAGGATCACTGAAGTCTCAACGTGTGTAATTCCCTCCATTGCACCGAGCACATCGGTGGTGAAACTGAGTACGTGAGAGTGGTCTGAGAAGAAGGCCTCGATTATCAGGTCGTGACGGCCGGTGGAGTAGCCGCAGTACCGCACCTCGGGAATTGCGGCCAGTTTCTTGCAGATTGATTTCACGGCTGTAATCTCGGCTGTTATCCCGATAATGGCCGACAGATTCAGGCCCGCCAGGGCGGGGCTCGGAATTGCGACGATCTCCACGGCGCCGGTCGAAAGCAGTCGTGCTACGCGCTTTCGAACCGTGGTCTCGGTGACACCGATTGCTTTTGCGATCTCAACGTTGCTCGCGCGTCCGTTGACGCACAGGAGTCGAACAATCTGCTTATCTGTTTCATCGAAATTGACGGTATCCGCGGAATCGGACACCTCGCGCTGCTGCCCGGGCTCGGATCGGCGTATTTGCCTTCGCGTTGCGCTCACAACTCCTAGAATAAACAGTCCGCTGAAATGCCCGTGAGTGCCCTGCCGGAGTTATCCACAAATAGTCGGCGCGAGCTAGGGCAAGCCAGCTGTTGGGGTCCGGCATGGGCGCATCGGCGGTGGGCAGCCCACGCCTGTCTGGCCGGCCCTGACCCCCGAGCGCATCTGGACGCCGACGTCGCGCGCCCTCCTGACCGCTTGAGCGGGTGGCGCTGTTTCGGCAATCACCCTCAGTGTTGGGGTGATTCGTCCTATGCTCCTGCCAACTTTGCGGGGCAGGAATCGGACGTGGTCGTAGGTGGCAGTGACCGGGGTCGTGCAGCGATCTGAGCGCGCGATCTTCCGTGGGCTGCTGCTGCAATGCGCGCTACGGGTTCTGCTCGCGGCGTTCGTCTTCTTCGCGCTGTTGTTGCAGCCGCCCGACACCTACCGCTGGCCCTACGGGCTGCTGTGGGCGGGCTACGTCGTGGTGGTCATCGGGTGGAGTTTCTGGGCGCTGCGGCCCGCCAATCCCGCCGGTATCGAGACCATGCGTTCGGTGGCGCTGCTCATGCTGTGCGCGGATGTCGCTGTGGTGTCGATACTTTCGGTGGAAACCGGCTTGAGTTCACCCAACACCTGGACCTCCGATGTGCTGCAGCACGGACTGTTCCTGATCCCGTTGATCGCAGCGGCCCAGCTGGATCCGTTCGTGAGCGCCGTGATCGCCATCCCCACCGTTGGTGCCTTCTTCGTCGTGAACTGGGTGGACAAGGAAGCGAACGGCGACGAACCATGGGGCTCAATTCTTTCGACCACAGCGGTGTTGTTCGGGCTGGCGGCGGGTTCGGTGGCGTTGTCCTGGATTCAGCAGACCAATTCGCGAACCATCGCCAATCTGGCTCAGGAACGAACCCACCTGCTCGAGGAGGTAATCAGCCTCGAGAAGCGTGAACGGCAGACTCTGTCGGAACGCCTGCACGACGGCGCACTGCAGTACATCCTGGCATCCCGTCGGGAGATGGAGGAGGTCAGAGAAGGGTCCGGTGATGCGATGGACCGCGTTGATTCCGCGCTCGCCGAGAGTTCCCGACTGCTTCGCGATGTGGTCCGTGAACTGCATCCCGAGGTGCTGGCACGCGCTGGTCTCAAGGCTGCCATTGCCTCGCTGGCTGACGGTATCGCGTCGCGCACCAATCTCGCCGTCCACGTCGAATCCGACGGCTGGCCCGACGACCTGAGCACCGACGCCGATCACCTGCTCTACAGCGCGGCGCGGGAGTTCTCGACCAACGTGATCAAGCACGCCCAGGCCGAGAACCTACGATTCGCGCTTCAGCACGCCGACGGTCGAGCCATGCTGCGCATCGCCGACGACGGGGTGGGCATTCCACCGGAGCGCCTCGCATTGAGTGTGGAGAAGGGGCACATCGGCTTCGCGTCGATTCGAGCCAAGGTGTTGGCTGTCGGTGGCGTGCTCGATATTCACAGTCCACCCGGTACCGAGATCGCGATTTCTCTGCCATCGCACGCAGCGACCTGAGCGGTCGGGCTGAGCGCCCATCGCCATGAGATTCGCCCCAAAAAATAAGGGCGGATTCGGGAGGACATGAGCGCGTCTCATTATCTCCACGCGGTCGGCTCTCATCTCTACGCCGACTCTTTGGATCTGTCACTCCCGAACCCGTCGTGCGGTCGATTTTACGCCGCGAAACGAGCCGATGCCAGAACTATTTTTCGAACCCAGAATCGTTGGCCCGCACCGTGGGTGGTACTGGCCCGGAGCGTCCTACCGGCTCAGAAACCCCATCGATACGTCCCGTCCCGCTGGGCCTGATCTGACGCGGGTTCGCCGGGTACCAGCATGACGTTGTCGCCGACGTTGACGGTGACAACGTTCTCGCCCGCGGGCTCCACAAACGGCAGTTGGAGCAGGCCGTGGAAGTCGTCGGTCCTGACGAAGGTGTGCGCCCGGGCGAACAACGGTTGCACGTCGAAGACCCGCACTCGCAGTTCCTCGCGGCTGAGTCGGCCCAGTTCTCTGCCGGACTCCGGATCTGTGATCACCTGACCGGTGTTGGAACGCACCGCAAAGACCATGCCCGGCGTGACACCGGCTTCGGCGCCCCGGTTGAGGACGAGGGTGTAGTCGTCCTCGATGAGCGCGACCTGCCCTGTGATGTTCTGCCCGCTCACGAGGCCGCCAGGGAGGTGCTTTCTCGCAACGGCGATGTCGATCCGACTCGGATCCGCGGTCGGAGGGTGTGGTCGTCGGCGGGCAGCGGCACGTCAACGTAGTTCGCGGAGTCCTGCTCCGTTCCGAGCGTCAGTTCGACGGCGGTCTTGGCCTGGAAGAGGGCTATGACGGCCTGCTGGTGGCGTTCGGTGCCGAACGAGGTGAGGGCGACTGCGAGCTTCTTGTCGACGTACTCGACCGAACGCTGCAGGTCCGACGTCGTCGGTTCCACGGCGCCACTGTCCGTCTGCTGCGTCCGCTGGTCACCGAGCCCGCTGTACCAGCGATGCCCGAGCGCACCCAGGGCGATCGAGCACACCGGGACCACCACGACGGTGCAGATCAGGCCGAGGGAGTTGTCCAGCGCGATCGAGCCGACAACGCCGAGGAGCATCGCCATGCCCGCGACGAAGAACAGTTGCAGCGCCGGCGGCACTGCGTCGATCGCCCGCCACAGTCGCGTGACGACGCGTGCGCCGTATCGAGCGACGCCGGCGATGAAATGGGCGATACCCGTCGCGGCCTTGAGAGCGACACGGCCCATCTCGTCGGCCTGCTTGCGGGTGAGCGGCGCCTTGGGAGGCGACCACGCCCGCTTGGCGGCCGGCGGCGCGGTGGGCGCCAAGTCGGGCTCGACCGGCGACTCGATCGGCGACGCGGCAGGCTGCGGTTCATCGGTCTTGGCCTCAGCGGCCGGCTCGACCGGCGCTTCGGGTGCCGGGCCAACGTTGGTCCCATTTGCCTCATCAGTCACATTCGTATCTTCTCCCGATTTCGGTCGAATCACGATCCTGGCGCGCCGGGACACGCAGGTTGAACTCTGAAATTCGATACGTGCGATACGGCCAGAACTGCCCGCCGTGGTGAGGGCGTCAGGAAGATGAGAACCATGCGGTCTGTCGTCGCTGGCACGGTGGGCGAACCGTCGGAGGTTCTGCACCTGCAGACCCGCCCCGCTCCGCAGCCCGGCCCCGGCCAGGTCCGGATCCGGGTCATAGCCGCGCCAGTCGAGGCCAGCGATCTACACACCGTCCGCGGCCGATACGGCTTCACCCCGGAGTTCCCCACGGTGCCCGGAATCGAATCCGTCGGTGTGATCGACGAACTCGGCAGCGGCACTGACGGTCTGACCGTCGGGCAACGCGTCATCACGATCGGCGTCACCGGCACGTGGCAGGAGTATGTCGTTGCCGACGCCGAGCGGGTCCTGCCTGTTCCCGCCGGCATGAGCGATTCCACCGCGGCCCAGATTCTCAGCAATCCGCTCACCGCGGTGATCCTGACCCGCGATGAACTCGATGTCCGGCCCGGCGAATGGCTCCTGCAGACCGCAGCCGGTTCGATCGTGGGCCAGTCCGTCATCCAACTCGGAGTGCACTTCGGCTTCAAAACCCTCAACGTGGTCCGTCGTCGATCCGCTGTCGAGGACATCCTCGCGTTGGGTGGCACCGCGGTGATCTGCACGGAGGACGAGGACCTGCGCGAACGGGTCGCCGCGATAGCAGGCGACGACGGCGTGTCCAAGGCGATCGACTGTGTCAGCGGCCAGGTGGGTGCGGATGTGTCGCGTGCGCTGGCACCGCGCGGTGAGCTGGTCGTCTTCGGGGCGCTGTCCACGCACCGCCAAACCGATCCCGACAGACTCACCATCCCCGTCTTCGCGCGCTCACTGATCTACGAGACCAAGACCGTTCGCGGGTTCTGGCTGTTCCGCTGGTTCACCGAGACCCCGAGGGACCGGATGGCCGCAGCGATCGACCGGACACTTCAGCTCGCCCAGTCCGGCGTGTTGCGCGTGCCGGAGGGCCAGCCGATTCCCGTCGAGAAGTTCAGCGAAGCCGTCTATCTGGCCGAAGCTCCCGAACACGGGGGCAAACCTCTACTGGTGTTCGACTAGACGGCAGGGGCGTCAGAACGTGTTGACCAGGGTCCGCGATTCGGCCATCTGGTGCGACATTGTGTAGTGGTGGTAATGCATGGCGCACTTGACCACGCAGATGAACAGCACGCTCGGATCCGGCCGGTGGCGGAGCATCGTCGCCATCCTGTGCCGATAGATTCGGCGCAACTCCGCGTCGGGGACATTCTTCATCAACAGCAGGAACAGGCCAGCCGCTCGAACCGCATCAAATGATCGCGCTCGCCATCTCTGCCACGGATGTCGGTTCAAGTACGCATTTCGAGCCCGGGCGAAATTGAATCCGCGCGCGAGATAGAGCCTCTCGAGGCGATCGAAGTAGGAGTCGGTGTCGTACAAGTCCTGCATCAGACCGATGTACCCGTCGCGCAACGCTTCACGCGTCATCCCGAGTGGAATCACGTTGGTGCCGAACGCCTGCTCCTCGTCGAGATCAAGGCGGCCCTCGTTCTTCAAGCGCGCGTGCAGCGGTGTCTTGGGAATGGCCGAGAGCATGCCGACCATCGCGTGCATGATGTCGGTCTGCCGCATGAAATCACTTTGTGCCTTGAAGATTCGGGCATCGTCGTGGTCGAAACCGACGATCATGCCGCACCAGACTTCGAGTCCTGAGTCTTGTACTTTGCGGACCCGGTCGACGAGCGTCCCGCCCTTGCGCACGTTCTGGTACTTCTTCGTCTCGCGCAGCGATTCCTCATTGGGGGTCTCGATGCCGATGAAGACGGCTGTGATGTTGGCGGCGACCATCAACTCCATCAGCTCGTCGTCTTCGGCAAGGTTGAGTGATGCCTCCGTGAAGAACTGGAAGGGATATCCCTCGGCGACCTGCCACGCGGCAACGTCGCGAAGCAACGTCTTCACCGCGACCTTGTTGCCGATCAGATTGTCATCGACGATGAACGCGATGAGCAGTTTCTGCCTGCGCATGGCCTCCAACTCGGCGATCACCTGCGCACTCGTCTTCAGCCTCGGCTTGCGTCCGAACGTGACGATGATGTCGCAGAACTCGCACTGGAACGGGCAGCCGCGGCTGAACTGAATGCTGCCGAACACGTAGTTCCTGGCTTTCAGCAGGTCATACCGCGGCACCGGCACCCGAGTCATATCAGTGCGCTCGAGTTGTTCGTATCGGTGCTGATGTCGCCCGTCGGTCCACTCGTCCAGAAACTGCGGCCACGTCGTTTCCGCCTCGCCGATGAAGATCACATCGGCGAGGCCGTCGAAGTAATCCTCCTGCACACTGACCCACGGTCCGCCTACGACGGTGAAGACGCCGCGGGCCTTCAGTTCGCGGAGAATCTCACGCATCCGACGGCGCTGGACGACCATGCCGGTGAGCCCCACGATGTCGGCGCGCGCCAGCCGGTCGTAGTCGATCGGCTCGACGTTCTCATCGACGATCGCCACGCTATGTGCGGCAGGCGTCAACGCGGCGATCAGCGGAAGGCAGGCGGTCGGCAGATTGCACTTCTTGCCGAGCAGCGGCAGGGCGTGCTCGAGGCCCCAGTAAGACACCTCGAACCGAGGATTGATCAGGACGATATCGGCCATAGTCGTCTGCTCCGGGTCGCGCCGAAAGGCGCTGGTAAATGCCAGGATTTTAGCACTTTCCGCCTGGTGGGAGGAGTTGGTGCACCGGCTTCTCTACCGACTGCAACGAGTCCGCGGTTGGGGCCTATCGGGTCGGGCGGCCAAGTGACAGGCTTGATCTGTACGGGCCCCGTTGATCGGAGCCGAACTGCGATTGAGGAGCATCGAATGGCCGACAACCGTCTGAGCGAGAAGTTCGACGCGCTGTCCGAGCGGACAAAGGAATCGGCGAACAAGCTCAAGGCCTCCGCAGGACGCGAGAAGGATCAGCTGAAGGCGGACGCCGCCGCAGCGCGCGAACGCGCCAGCTCGACAGCGGAGGAGTTCAAGGAGAAGGTGGGCGAGGCCTCAGATAGGGCGTCGTCGCAGTGGGACGAGCTTCGCGGAAAGTGGAAGGACCACCTCGCCAAGGTGCGGTCAACCATCGAAGCGAAGAAGGAGGAACACGAGGCGAAGGCCGCCGAGCGGTACGCCGACGATGCCGAGGACTATGCCGTGGGCGCGATCTTGTTTGCGGAGAGTGCAATTGCAGAAGCCGAGGCGGCTTGCCTAGACGCTGTCTACGCTCGGGCGAACGCTGTGGCGCTCAATCCCTGAGTGTGCCGTGAACTGATGCGGGTGACGGTGACCCCGATTCGGCACGGCAAATCTGGGCGTTTCCACACGCAACACTTCGTCATTTCTCAGTTGGCGGCCGGACAGTGGTCTGCATGACCGCTATGAATGGCCGGACGGGTGTGGCATCCGGCATGCCTCGTCGCCGGTGGTGGCGGAGTGTGCCCAGGCCCGCTCTCGGCGGAGCATTCGCGGCCATCCTGATCGGCGTCATCTATGCGACGGGGGAGTGGGCGTCCGTGGTGGCCTCACTGGCCGGCTTCGCCACCGCCATCACCTTGATCGCCGCCGCCGTGATCAGCTGGGAGCGCGTCGTCGTGACCGCAGCGTCGGCGGGCCTCGTGGAGCGACCACACTAAACCACCGGCCCGAACACCCTGGGCTCGGATGAGATGGTTTGCAGAGTGCGCACTTTCGTCATTCTGCTCCGTGCAATGCGGGAATCGGTAGGGTCCGAACGTGGCTGGTCGAGACTCGCACTACTGGAGGCGCGCGTTCTGGGCGCTGGTCGGGGTGGCGGTCCTGGGTCTGGGTGCGGCGGTGTTGCGCGTCGCGCAGGTCGGTGTCGACCCCTACACCGCCGCCAACATCGGCATCAGCAACACGATCGGTCTCGATCTCGGCACGTACCAGCTCATTAGCAACGCGATTCTGCTGATTCCGATCGTCTTGTTCGGCCGCATGTACATCGGCGTCGGCTCGTTCATCAACATGGTCATGACCGGCTACTTCATACAGTGGTTCTCGGACCTGTTGAATCCGCTGGTTCCCAGCGACCCCACACGGTTGGTACAGGCCGTCATGTTCCTCGTCGGGATCACCCTGTTCGCCGCCGGCGCGTCGATGTATATGACAGCGGCGCTCGGTAATTCGCCGTACGACGCGATCGCCCCGATCATCGTCGACCACACGCGATTGCCCTACCGAGCGGTGCGCGTGGCCCAGGATCTCGTCTTCGTCGCGCTGGCCCTGGCGTTCCACGGACAGGTCGGCATCGGGACCGTCATGACGGCATTCTTCGCCGGCCCCTTGATCGACTTCTTCACCGAGAAGGTCAACAAGCCCCTGATGAAGAAGGATCTGGCAGCACTCAGTGTGTTCCAGCAGCGTGTCGCGACAACCCGGTGGCACTTCTGACAGCGGCGCCCGTTCGGCGCAGACTGGTGGGGCGCACGCGCCATTCCCGTTCAGCCTGCGCTGGAAGGAAACCCGTGGCCAAGACAGGGCAGTGGACCGGCGACCCGGTCTGGCTCGCCGACGTACTACGGCGCGAGGGTGTCCAGCTCGTCGAGTTCCCCGGCTGGCGCGATCGCGGTCACGGCGACTTCAAGGACATCCGCGGGGTGATGGTGCACCACACCGGATCGGATAACGCGAGCGCCGCCTCCATCGCCTACGGCAGGCCTGATCTGGCCGGCCCGCTGTCGCAGCTACACATCGCACAGGACGGCACTGTGACCGTGGTCGCGGCCGGGGTGGCCTGGCACGCCGGCATCGGCATGTATCCGTGGCTGCCGACCAACATGGGCAACTGGCACATGATCGGCATCGAGTGCGCCAACAGCGGAACCAGCCCAACGGCGCCACACCGCACCAACTGGCCGGCAGCGCAGTATGACGCGCTCGTCGACAGCTGCGCCGCCATCAACCGGCGCCTCGCGCAGAACTCCAGCCGCACCATCGGACACAAGGAGTACGCGGGCCGCTCACAGGGCAAATGGGATCCGGGCGCCATCGACATGGAGATCCTGCGCAGCGACATTCAAGCCCGCATCGGCACCATTCCCGACCCGGCGCCGACACCCAGACCGCCGGTGCCGGTCGGCCAGTTCGCGGACATCCTGCTATTCCGCGGTTCCGAGGGGCCGCAGGTCGCGCAACTGCAGCGCCAGCTCAAGTATGGCTACGAAACCTATGCCGGGGATCTCGTGGTCGACGGTGTCTACGGCACCCAGACCGAGACCGCGGTCAGGGAGTTTCAGCGTCGCGCCCGGGGTCTGAAGGTCGACGGCATCGTCGGCCCTGCCACCGCTGCCGCGCTGAATCTGAGGGTGGTGCCACAACTGGAAGACTGACGATGAGTGGTGCTGTCACATCTGCGGCATCGCATTCACCGGTGACGCTGGACGTAGGCGGGCGATGATGCCATCGAGGTCGAGCACGAACATGTCGGGCCGGAAGACGTGGCCGCCGGGCACCTCATGCGATTCATGCGGGATGCCCGCTGCGTTGAGGCGGTCTCGGAACTCCCGTTGGCCGGCGAGCACCTGAGTCTCGTTGACGCTGTCGAACCAGTTGAGCGGGTCCGGGCTGGTGCCGGCGACCAGGAAGACCCGCTTGTTGCGGTAGCTGTCGATGCGCTCGACCGGATTGTCGGCGCTGACCCGGGCCTGGTCCCACAGCGGCGCGCCGTAGACCGTGCCGCCGGCCAGGTCCAGGACCGCTGAGGTGATGTTTGCCCAATGCACGACCAGGCCGAAGTCGCGGCGCAGACTCGCCGGACCGGAATGGGCACTCACCGAGGCGAAGTGGCCGTAGTACTTGGCTGCGTACTTCAGCGCACCGAACCCGCCCATCGAAAACCCGGACACCGCACGGCCGTCGTACTCGGCGAATGTTCGGAAGTTCGCCTCGATCCAGGGGAGCAGCTGGGCGATGTGGAACGTCTCCCAGTTCCGCGGGCCGGTGAACGAGCTGACCGGGTTGGAGTACCAGCCCGCGTGGCCGCCGTCGGGCATCACGACGATGATCGGCTTGCCCGCGGTCAGATCGCGGATGCCTGCAAAGTCGAAGAAGCGGAAGTCTTGGTCGCCGCCGTGGAACAGGTAGAGGACGGGATAGGTGCGCCCGCTGGTGCGGTAGTCGTCCGGAAGCAGGACGTTGATACCGGGGTTCCAGCCGATGGCGCCGGTCTGAAACCGGTAGTACCACAAGCGCGCATCGTTCTCGTTGCGGTCCACGATTCTCAGGCCGAACCCGTCGCTGCGTCCGACGAATATCACCAGTATCTGCCCGACTTCGAGCACGGCGGGATCTGCGATGCCGTTGACGGTGGCGATCAGCGGATAGAACGACGCGTTGCCGTAGAACCGCGACGCCAATGCCGAGAGCGTGTCCCCTCCGACCACCCGGTACCTCGTGATGTCCGGAATGATCAGTGGCTGCCCGACATTGATGACGGCGGAGACGGCGATCCCGCTCGCGGAGGCGATCAGCCGATCGAGTTCCGCGTCACCATAGAACCGCACGGCCAACGCCGACAGCGTGTCCCCTGCGACTGCCGTGTATCTCGTGAAGTCGGGGAAGACCAGCCGTTGCCCCACGGCGAGGACGTCGGGGTTGGCGATGCCGCTGGCGGTGGCGATCAGCGGATAGAGTCTCGCGTCTCCGTAGAACCGCAACGCCAACGCCGACAGCGTTTCCCCCGAGATAACCACGTGTGTTCGGACCATTGGTCTCACCCCTTTCGACCGCAACTGGCTCTCACCTCGATTGTGCGCGCGGCCGCCGTCGGTGGTGGCGGGTTGGCAATAAACCGGTGTGGGTGCTGGTTTCCAGTCAGACGAGCCGAGATCGCGCCGGTCATACTCCGGTGCTATCTGGCCTCGAGGTTTAACGTGAGTGCACGGGGAGCCAACGAAGTGATGGGCGCAGTGGCTTAGGGGGTGCGGTGCGAGCCGAAGCGGACGCCGACCACTGTGCGGTACTGATACGGCATCGACGCGACCGTGCCGTGCTGACAGTGGTTTTCCTCCTGCTGTTCGTCTTCTCCTACAGCGAGGAAATCGTGTTCGCCGCGCTCGAGGCGACCGGTCAGAACCATCTTCTGGGATGGCTCATCGGCCTGGTGGGGCTCGATGTGGCCGTGCTCGCGGTGGCGGGTCTGCTCAAGCATCACATCGGCCGAGCCGATGACGGCGACCAGCGGCTGTGGCGGCCGTGGTGGATCTCCTTCGCCAGCGTGGTTGTCCTCGACGTGGTGTTATGTCTTCTGCCGGAGGATCATTCGCTGTGGATCGACCTCACGTTCTCGGTCGCACTGGCCGTCCTCATGGGGAGCCTGATGGCTCTGTCGCTCAACGCCGACCCTCTGACGTTGTTCAGCAGGGTGCGACGGACTGCTGAGCCGACCGATTGGGCGCGCGTCCGGGCCGTGGTCCCACTCGTCATCGGCACCTTCGTCTGTTACCTCGCCGCCACGGCCTTCGACGACTTCTTCGACCTCGACACGGTGCGCGCTCTCGATTCGGAGATGTCGGCAGAGGTGGCCGCGATGCCACTGCCGGAGCAGCTCGGTGCAATGGCGACCCTCTGTGAGGGTGCGGTCAGCCCGGCCTTCTTCCAACAGGTTGTCGCGGTCATCCCGCTGCTGCTGCTCACTCTGGGCGTGGAGTTCAACTTCTTCCGACGCGCACTCGTCGAGCCCGCTCAGCGGGCCGCCGCTGCGGCGACCGTGACGGTCATGTCGGTTGGCCTGGTTCTCGCACTGTCCACACTGCCGTGGGCCGGCACGGGTTGTGGTGGGGTGCTCGGTTATTGGCACGAGTTTCTGACCTTTGTGATCTCGGTACAGGGTGTTGCCACGGGGCTGGCCACACTCGTGTGGCTTCTCGTGATGAGCAGCCCTGATCAACGCGGCACCGAGGGGGCCGACGATGCCTGAATCCGCAGCACCCCCACGCGCTGATCGCGCGGTGTTCGGCGTGGTCTTCCTCATGCTGTTCGCGTTCTCCTACAGCGAGCAGCTCGTCTCGGAGCTGTTCCCGTCCAGCGGCGACGACGGACACATGGCCTGGCGGATCACGGTGATCGCCGTCGACGCCGTGGTGCTGGGAGTGGTCGGCATGATGAAGCGCGCAGTCACCCGGGCAGACGGTGATGTGCCACGGCTGTGGGGTTGGTGGTGGACCGGCGTCGTCATCCTCATCGGCGTCGACGCACTACGGCTCATCAACCTGGAATCGATTCGCGTCGACGTGCTGACCGCCACCGTCTACGCCGCGGCGATGGGCGCCACGATGGCGGTGTCGCTGAACGCCGATCCGCTCACGCTGTTCAGCAGCGCCCGGCGGGTGGCATTGCCGGTCGACTGGGCGCGGGTCCGCGCGATCGTCCCACTGGTGGTGGGGGCTTGGCTCTGTTACCTCGCAGCGAGCGCATACGTCGACTTCTTCGATGTCGACACCGCACGTGCGCTCGATCCGGCGATCGAGGCGCAGGTGTCGGATCTTACGGTGTCAGAACAGATGTCGGTGCTGTCACAGCTGTGCCAGGGTGCGATCAGCCCGGTGTTCTTTCAGCAGGTCGTCGGGGTGATACCGGTGCTGCTGCTGGCTCTTGGTGTGGAGTTCAACTACTTTCGCCGGACGTTGACCGATGCTGCCCAACGCGCGGTGACCGCAGCCACCGTGACGGTGTTGGCCGCCGGTCTGGTCGGGGCGCTGTCGACTCTTCCGTGGGACGGCCAGGGCTGCGGCGACGTGCTGTCAGGCTGGCACGAGTACTTCGCGTTTCTCCTAGCAGTCCAGGCGGTTTTCACCGGGCTGGCGACCCTGGTTTGGTTGCTGGTTGCCAGCACACCCGATGATGCCGCGGGTACTGGCCCAGTGAATCGGGATGCCGAGGCCGGAGGCTAGGCGGGCGCCAGACGTCCGGCGGCTTGCCCGTCGACTACTTTTCATCGAAGAGCCGCAGTTCAGATGGCTCCCGCAAGAGGTCTTCCAAGATTCTGTTGCCCTCGGTGTTGTACGGCTGGCGCATGTGCTCGTCCCAGGCTGCTCGCGACCGGAACATCTCCAGCATCACCCAGGAGTCCGGGTCATCCTGCGGTTGAACGAGATGCATGAAGACGCAGCCCGGCTCCTCAAGTGTGTTACGCCGCATCGACTGCAGCTGCGCCTCCGCCTCGGCCATCCGGTCGAGTCGCGGCTTGATCGTGACAACCAAGAACAACGGTCCGCCGCTCACGGTCGCTCCCTTCATGCGCAGACGCCGCGTCACCGCCCGGAGATGGGCACGATCACCGAGTTCTGCAGGGTGTCGATGAACGCGTTCTGATCCCTGCTCTGAACGAATGTCGCGACCGCGTCGTACAACCCCTGCTGGAAGCCGGTGGGCAGTAACTCGCCGTGGGTGATCGACAGGAGGATCTTGTCGTTCCACAACGACTTTGATGCTTGCTGCTGGTAGGCGGGTAGCGATGCGACGTCGACGTCGTTGCGTACCGGCACCGAGCCCTTCACCTTGTTGAACGCCAGCGACGTCTCGGGATTGGCGATGGTGCCGAGGAACTTCATCGCGTTGACGCCGTCCACAGCGTCGGAGGAGACCACGAATGTGTCGACGATCGCGAGGTACGCACCCGATGTGCCGGGGTACGGCACATACCCGAAGTCCTTGCCCTCGACGGCCTTGTTCGCCTCGAGTTCGCCGTAAACCGAATCGTTCATCGACAGGAACGCGCAGCCGCCGGTGGCCAACTTCTTCGCCGCCGCATCCCACGTCAGCCCACCAGCGCTGGGATCAGCCTGCGAGACGATCTGTCCGTACTGGGTGAGGGCGTCTTTGAGTTGTGCTCCCCGCCAGTCGAACTTGTCGTCGGCCACATTGCCGAATCCGTCGGGTCCGATCACGCCGAGCAGAGTGTTCTCGAACAACTCGGTCGCGGTGAACCGGTCCTTTCCGCCCAGACACAGCGGCGTGTGATCCTTCGCTGCCACCTTCGCCAGATCGCCGATGAACGCCTGCGTGGTGTAGCCGGGCCCGGGAACGGCGACGCCCGTGTCGCGGAGCACGTTCATGTTGAACCACAGCACGTTTCCGCGGTGCGCACCTGTCGGGACGCCCCATTGCTTGCCCTTGTACGTCGCGGCATCGAACAGCGTCGGCGGCAATGTCGAGCCCAGATTCCCGTCCGTGTAGATCGCGGAGGCGTCGGCGATCCTGCCTGCGTCCACCCACGCCCGAAGTGAACTGCCCAGGAACGTCTGCCACACATCGGGCGGATCGCCGGCGCGCAAACGTGCCGCGAGGGCCACCTGGACATTGCTTCCACCGCCGCCCGCGATTGTCCCGTCGATCACGTCGACGTCTGAGTTCTCCTTCTTGAAGGCATTCAGCAGAACTTCGAAGGCGGGGTGCTCCGACGGCGACACCCACCACGACACGACCTCCAGCCGGTCCGTCGGTTCAGAGAAGTTCGCCTTCTGGCCGCCTCCGCATGCCGCAAGAACCAGTGCCAGCGTGATGATCCAGATGCGCTTCATGCTCGTTCTCCCACCGTGTTGGGTGCGGCTCTCAGATCGAAGACGGCGAAGGCGGTGACCACCGCGAAGCACACCGCGGGGACGACGAAGGAGATCGCGGGTGTCGTCGCATCGAGGATGGCGCCCTGAATCAGCGGCATGATCGCCCCGCCGACGATGGCCATGACTAGACCGGCGGCCCCGAACTTGGTGGCCGGTCCCAGCCCGGTGAGCGCGACGCCGTAGATCGTCGGGAACATCAGTGACAGACAGAACGACAGCGCGACGACGGCGGCCACCCCGGCGACGTTCGGTGAGAGCATCGCGAAGACACAGAGCAGCACTGCGAGCGCGCCGAGGACCATCAGCACCTTCGTCGGGCGGACCTTCCCGATCACCCAGGTCATGATGAACCGCGAGATCAAGAACACGATCAAGCTGACTTGCAGCAGATAGCCACCCAACTGAAGTGACCCGTTGAGCGCCTGCTGCGAGTACTGGATCAGATAGGTCCAGGTGCAGACCTGCGCGGCCACGTTGAAGAACTGGGCGATGACGCCGAACACGTACCGCTTGTTGGACAGCAGAATCCGTATCGGGCTCTGGTCGCCGAGATCACCCGACTCGAACTCCTCGACGATGGGTGGTGACCTCTTGATTGCGATCACCAATCCGATGGCGATCAAGACGAATCCGAGCCCGAGATACGGTCCCATCACGGCACCTAGTTGCCCGGCGCGGATGGCGTGTTCCTGAGCGGGATCCACATTGGCGAGGTTCACGGGCTCGTCCAGCTTGGGCAGAATCAGTGTGGCCGCGAGGAACACCCCGATGTTGGTGCCGACGGGGTTGAATGCCTGCGCGAAGTTCAAGCGCCGTGTCGCTGTCGCTTCCGGGCCGAGCGACATCACGTAGGGGTTGGCAGATGTCTCGAGAATGGAGCAGCCGGCCGCGATGGCGAAGAGGGCGACCAGGAATGCCTCGTAGGTCATGATCTTGCTCGCCGGATAGAAGGCCATCGCGCCCGCCGCCGCGAGCAGCACCCCACTGAGAAGGCCTGCCTTGTAACCGAATTTCTGGTTGATGAGGGCCGCGGGTATGGCCAGCAAGAAGTAGGCGCCGAAGTACGCCAGCTGGACGAGCGAGGCCTGGAAAGTGTTCATCTCGAAGATGCGCTTGAAACCCGCCACCATCGGGGTGGTGAGGTCAGCGGCCACACCCCATGCCGTGAAGCAGCAGATGAGGACGGCGAAGAGGACCCACATCTTCGGATAGACCAGCGGAGGTTTGGACGAGTCCGGTGTTGCGGCCGGTTGGTCGGTGTGGTCGGTTGTCGTCATGTTCGCTGCCTCTCGCCATCGAGAAGGGTGCAGACCGCTGCGGGCGTGACTTCGCTGTCAGGTGGCTTTCATCTCTCGCCGCGGCACGATCATCGTCGGCACCGGCGCATGCCGGAGGATTCGCGCCGCTGCCGAACCGAGGAACACCTGAGCTGCCGGGCCGGCCGCGCCAGATCCCAACACCAGGATGTCGCCGACGCCCCACTCGACGGCGTCGACCGCATCACGCCACGTCGGGCCCGCCCCGATCACCACCTCGGCGTCGAGGGTGTCGATATCAGATCGGACCTTCTCCAGTTGGGCGACGATGCCCTCATGGGTTCGTCGTGCCCACTGCTTCACGACGAGATCCTCGGCGGTCGGTTCAATCGCGCCACTGAACATCGTGACCGGTCGCACGGTGAAGGAGGCGATCCGCAGTCGCGTCGACCATCGCTGAGCGAGTTCCGCGCTCGCCGCGACCAAGCCAACCGCATCCGCCTGCCCGCCGTAGGCCACGGTCAACCGATCTATCCGGCCGGGATGCCCCGGGTATCCGCGAGGCGCGATCGCCACCGGGATCGCGGCGGTGTGGACGAGGCGGTCGGTCACGCTGCCCAGGGCGACCCTGCCGAGCAGACCGGATGACGACGAGCCGACGACGACGACATCCGCACTCATCTCGGCCGCGAGTTCGGTGAGCCCCTCCGGGATGGATGTGGCCTGGTGCACGATCTGCCACACGTCCAGATCGGCGGGGAGCTGGTCGGCCATGTGTTGGAGTGACTTCTTGGCCTGCATACCAATGTAGTTCAGGTACTCGTCCTCGACGGGATCTGACCTCGGAGGCCAAGGACGCTCGACGATCACCGCCGCCACGATCCTGGCGCCCGTGCAACGCGCCAGCTGCGCGGCCAGGTGCAACGGTGCCGTCCCCTGACGGCTCGCACTGAAGCCGGCGATGATCGTCATCGTGGGACCTGGTTAACCACAACAGACTTCGCGACTACATGCGTCACGGGCATCTTGAACTGGGCGCGGGCACGGTCGACGACGTCGAACCGCTGCCAGACCGAGAACTCGGGCGGCAGTGTCGCGATCACGATCTGGTCCGGGCCGAACTTCGCGACGGCGTGGTCCAGAGCTCGCAGTGGCCGATAGTCACCCAATTCGCCTTCAGCGTTGAGGTTCTCGCTGTGCAGCGCGGACAACGTGGCGTCGAGCCTGGCCGTCGCGGCCTCCTGGGTCGCCTCCGTGACGTCGCGCGGTCCGTGTGTGGCCGCGGCGCCGGTGTCGACGGGGCTGGCCGGTACCACGACCATGTACTGGGCCTCCCGATCGGCTCCGATACGACGCAGTTCGTCGAGCAGCTCGTCGGAGTCGACAGTCTGATTGGCCAGCACGAGCACGCGGTGTGGCGGACGGGCTGGGGCTTCGGCCGGCTCCTCCGGGCGGCGTTTCACAAACCACTTGTTGGCGACGAAGAGGAGGATGACGACCGCCCAGGACAGCAGGCTCAGCACCAGCTGGGAGCGCAGGGCCTCGTCGATGAACATCTGCACCAGAATCGCCACGATTCCCAGCGCGGTGAGAACGGAAAGCACTGGGAACAACCACATCTTGACCCGGAGTTCGGAGTCGGGAGTGCGGTAGCGCAGCACGATCTGAGATATCGCGATGAGCAGGTAGACGAACAGGATGATCGCGCCACTCGAGTTGAGCAGGAACGCGAAGATCGTGTCCGGGGATGCCGCAGCGGCGATGATGCACAGGAATCCGACCACCGAGGACGCCAGGATCGCGTTCATCGGCACGCCGCGACGGGTCACGCGCACCAGTGCGGGCGGTGCCTCCCGTCGCGCGGCGAGCACGAAGAGCATGCGCGAGGCGGTGTACATGCCCGAGTTGAGGCAGCTCAGTACCGCCGTCAGCACCACGGCGTTCATCACGTGGTCTGCGTATGGAATTCCCATCTCGGTGAAGGCGGCGACGAACGGGGACGCAGCAACGCTCTCGTCGTTCCACGGCACGATGGTCACCAGGACGAATACCGCTCCCACGTAGAACACCAGGATCCGCAGAATCACCGAGTTGGCGGCTTTGGCCACTGCTCGCTCTGGATCCGCAGACTCAGCGGCCGCGATGGTCGCGATCTCGGCGCCGACCATCGAGAAGATGACGGTCACGATGCCGACGGTGATGACGCTGAAGCCAAACGGCATGAAGCCGCCGTGACTGGTCAGGTTCGAGAAGTCAGCCGATTTGTCGGGCCACAGTCCGAAGATGAACGCGGCACCCAACGCGATGAAAGCGATAATCGCAGCCACCTTGATGCCGGCGAACCAGAACTCGAACTCACCGTATGAGGCCACCGAGAAGAGGTTGGTCGCGGTCATCAGGACCATGAAGATCAATGCCGAGAGCCAGAGCGGCACGTCGATCCAGTACTGGATGATCTTGGCGCCTGCGATCGCCTCGAAGCCGACCACGATGACCCAGAAGTACCAGTACAACCACCCGACGGAGAACCCCGCCCAGTTGCCCAGAGCGTTGCGCGAGTAGTCCGCGAACGATCCGGTGGACGGGTTCGCGACCGCCATCTCGGCCAGCATGCGCATCACCATGATGATCAGCACGCCGGCCATGGCGTACGTGATGAACGCCCCGGGGCCGGTATCGCCGATGACCACGCCGGAGCCGACGAACAGGCCCGCCCCGATGACCCCACCGACGGCGATCATCGTCAGCTGGCGTTGGCTGAGCGCTTTCTTGAGAGTGGGTACCGCGCTCATGGGGACCTCCGCGCTCGGAAACAGGAAACCGACCAGCGTCGAGTACCCGCATGTGATCCAAGTCACTCATCGATGGCGGGACCGACTGCGCGGGCGCTGCCGGGCGCGGCCATCAAGACCACGTCACCTCATACCGCGAGCAGCCGCTCGAAGAACTCGCGATAGCGCTTGAGCGCGACGCGCAGATCCTCAGTCGAGGCCTCCTCGCCGCGAGCCCACTGCTCTTCGAGTCGCGAGCGCGCGTGCGAGAAACCCGCAGTGAGCTGTTCGACAAGGTCAGAGACCAGGCCGTCGGCCTTCTGGACGCACTCCTTGGGATCATCGACGAAGCCTGCCTGGACGTTGTCCCAGCGCGCACGGAGGCCCGCCAGCTCGTCATTGGCGAAGAGATCCTGACCGGTCGATGTTGGGGACGTCTCGCCGGCGCCGTTCGCGGGCATGGGTGTCGATTCATCCTGCGCGGTGGTCGGTTCCGCCGCCGCCGTCGCCGTCGTCGTCGCTGTGGTCGACGGTTGGGCGGGGCGCTCCGATGATGGTTCGACGCGTTCGGTCTGCTGGTCACGGCGCTCAGAGGGCTGGCCGCTGTCTTCGGTCGGAGTGATATCGGTGCCCTGATCGTGGGTGGTCATGCGCTTGCCTCCTGTGACTTGTCCTGCTTTGTTTCGAGCAACTTCGTGAACAGTGCGCGGTAGTGGACGAACGCCTGGCGCTGCTGCTCGGTACCGACATCGCCCCTCTGCTGCGCGAGTTGGATGTCGTGTGCGGCGCGGTAGTTCTCGACGATCGTCGGATGATCCACCGAGATATCGGCTGCCTGGCGGTCGAAGTCGTCGACTGGGTAGCCGCGCTCGCGCATGACCTCGGTGACGAGCAGGTCGGCCTCTGCGACCGCCTCCGATGGATGATCGACGAACGCGGTCTGAACCGCTCGCCAGCGGATGACATAGCCGTCCAATGCGGCGGGGGTCAGTGGATGAATGTCGAGCTTGTCGCGCTTCCGCTCGCGAGAGACGAGTTCCTTCTCGGCCGCTTTCTCGTCGCCAGCCTCGGACACGGTTCGGTCGTACTCGGGGCCGAATCGCTCCTTCAGCCGGTCGGTGTTGCGGCGACTTCTGCTGGCGATGACCATCGCCGCGACGAAGATCACGACGGCTGCCGCGACCACAATCCAAATCCAAACAGGCATTTCGTTCTACCTCCTACGGTTAGTCAGCCGCATACCCGCCCGCCGTCTACGGAAACGTCAATTCTTCTGGAGTGAATCCAAACTATGAATTGATCTTGTTCGCAACAACTTTCGGATCCGTCACATGCTGCGTGGCCGGGGCGTGGCCGGGGCTGGAGTGGCCAGGTTCATTCGGAGGTTGCTCAAGCGGATCGGTTTCAACGCGTAGAAACCGAGACCGCGTCACAATCATCGGATGGTGTCGATCCCGGCCGTCGTGTGGCGGGGCGGTCCGATCCGCCGAGGTGTGACGGTGGGTGCAAGCATCGGGCTGTTGCTCGGTGCGCTGGCCTGGCTGGACTCCGGGATGCTGATCGCGGGTGTCATCGTCCTCGTTGTGGTCGGTATCGGTTCCGGATTCTGGACAGGTCGCCGGATGACCCAATACTGGCCGGGCTCACACGAGTTGAGTGGAGCGCAGCGGGAGCAGGTGGTGGCCGCGGCGCGGCGCGGCCACCACGTCGGCGACGGTGCTCTCGCACCGGCCGTCGTGGACTACAGCCGCGGGCTGCATGCCGCAGCGGAGAAGGGCGAACGGCTGCGCTGGGTGATCGTGTTCGTCCTGGTCGTCGCTGTCGTGACGGCGCTGTGGGACGCCGTGCTCGGTTCATGGGGCAACGCTGTCGCCTCGCTTGTCTATCTGGTCCTCGTCGGTCTCGAGCTGTTCTGGTGGCCCAAGAGGCGAGCCGAGCTGCTCGCCAATGCCGACCGCGCCGCGGCGATGGCACGCCAGATCGGCAGCGCCGGCTGACGGACGGTGACGCTGCATGCAGTCGGGCTCTGGTGGCTGCCCCTCTGTCCGCTGCTGTGACACCATGGACGAATGATTCGCCGTTCTAAGCATCGTGGGATCTTCGGGCTTCTCGCCGCAGCCGTCGTCGGCGCGGGAGCCACAGTGCTATTGCCGTGGGGCCAGCCGATCGCGTCGGCGGTCGCGTGTCCCGACATCGAGGTGGTCTTCGCGCGCGGCACCACCGAACCCGCGGGCCCAGGGTTCGTCGGACAGGACTTCACCGACCTGTTGCGGGCCCAGGTGGGGAATCGAACCGTCGACCTCTATCCGGTCAACTACCCGGCGATAGACAACTGGCCCACCGGTGTCATCGGGGTGAACGATGCCAGCGCACGCATCCGCCAGGTCGCTGCGGACTGTCCCAAAACCAAGGTCGTGCTCGGCGGGTTCTCCCAAGGTGCCGCAGTGGCGCAGATTGTGACCGCCGATGCCGATGGGGTGCCACCGAATTCGTATGCCTTCGGACAGACGACGCCCCTTGCTCCCGACGTAGCCGACCGCGTCGCCGCGGTTGCGCTGTTCGGCAAGCCGAACGCGCGCTTCCTCGGGATCATCGGTCAGCCGAACATCCCGGTGGGCGACGCCTTCACATCGAAGACGATCAGCATGTGCGCGGCCAACGATCCGATCTGTTCGGACGGACTGGACTTCGCGGCTCACAACTCCTACCCGGCCAACGGAATGGTCCAGCAGGCGGTGGAGTTCGTGACCAGCCGCGTCTGAGAGACGTTGTAGATCAGAGGAATCCGAGATCGCGGCGTCCCGTGCCGACAGATGGGGTCGGGTCCGAGTTCAAGGTCTTGCTCAACAGTTCGTGGTAGACATCGCGGAAGTCGGTCGTGGACTTGAGGTCGCCGTCATCGAGGTCGGTCAGGCTGGGTTCGTCGCCGTAGAACCCGCCCTTGACCGGTGCTCCCATGAGAAACACCGGACCGGCCGCGCCGTGGTCCGTCCCCTGTG
This sequence comes from Mycolicibacterium sp. YH-1, assembly GCF_022557175.1. Next base: position 1,470,899 of record NZ_CP092915.1, read on the forward strand.
AGGCGTTGGCCGCGACGCGACGGCCGAACTCCGAATAGGCCATCACGACGAGGTTGCGCCCATAAGTGTTGTTGCGCATCTGCTGCAGGAACGGCGTGACGGCCTCGTCGAGAGTCCGCAGCAGATCCTCCTGAGTGCCCCGTTCGTCGGCGTGGGTGTCGAACCCCAACAGCGACACCATGTACACCCGCGTCGGTACGGCCGCCTTCACGCATCGTGCGACCACGTCCAGCTGCGCCGACAGGGAGTCGACGTCGGCGTTCCTGCCCGCCGCCGTCGGGTCGACTCCCTTGATGACCCTGCCGAATTCGGGCTCGGTGACCGCGGTCGCACGGTAGCTGTTCCGCACCGCCCGCATCGCCGGAGTGTCGCGCGGATCGTCGGCGCTCAGCGCGGTGAGCGTATCGGTGATTCCCGTGGGGATCCGCGGGATGGTCTCCGACAGCGCCGAGGCCACCTGCTTCTCGCCGATTGCCATGAGTGGCAGCACGGCGCCAATGTTCAAGGCCCGCAGCGGATCGTCACCGTTGGTGTCAAGCCAGCGGCCGATCCACCCGGTGGACACCGGGTGGATCGGTGAGGCGGTCTGCCAGATGTCCATCGATCGGAAGTGGCTGCGGTCGGGCTTCGGATAGCCGACACCCCGAATGATGGCCAGGTGGTCGTGTTGCCACATACCGGACATCCCCTTCAGTGCGGGATTGAGGCCGAGCTGGCCATCGAGCGGCAGGACTTCCTCGGGCGCGTAGGCAAGGTCGGGTCGCGCGTCGTGATACGCATTGTCGGCATAGGGGATAACGGTGTTGACACCGTCGTTGCCGCCGTACAACGAGACGATCACCAGGATGCCGCTCTTGGGCGGCAAAGGCCGCTGCCGGCCCGCGTCGAGAAGGTCGGGAAGCGTTATGGCAGCGACTCCCGACAGCAGACCGGCGGCACCGACGCCGGCACCCGCGATGAGGAATTTGCGTCGGTTCCAGTCAGCCATTGTCGAGATCCACTATGCGGTCAGGTATTCGGGAGTGTTGACGGCGGCGGCGATCAGTCGACGGGGGTCGTCGACGACGTCCTTGAGTGCGGCCGCGGTGCTGTCGGTCCACGCACCCACTCCGATCAGATAGCCGGTCGCGTCGATTCGATCGGTACTGGCCGCCTCGTCGACGATCGACAGATCACCCAGCCCGGAGAACTTCTCGGCCGCCCACGCTCGTGCCGCTGTGCTGATGGTCGACAGCCATGCGTTTCCGTGTGGCCACCCGTTGACGTCGGGGGGATAGAAGGGGCGCTGACGCATGACCGTCAGTGCCACCAGTGTCGCGTCCATCAACTGTGGGTCGTTCAGTGGCACTTTCAGTGACCTCATCACCCCCACCATCCACTCAATGGGGGTGGATACGACCGTGCCGGAGGACGCGACGAAGTCGGGGTCCAACAGGATTGCCTTCGTCAACGCCTTGAGATCTCGGCGCGGACCGTACGCGGCGACGAGGCGATTCAGCACCGCCGGCGCGGGTGGGTTGTCGGACGCCAGTTGTCGCCACAGTCGGCTAGCAACGAAGGTCGCCGACTGCGGCTGGCTCAGCACCACGTCGCAGAACTCATCGTGACTGAAGTTGCCGGTCCTCCCCAGCACGGTCTTGACGGTTGAGTCGTGCTGATCCCATACCATCGTGGCGCGGCCGCCGCGTCCGATGTACCAGCCGGTGAGCGTGCGTGCGCCCTCTCGTACGTCGGCCTCGGTGTAGCCGTTGGCGTGTCCGAGGGTGAACAGCTCCATGAACTCGCGCGACAGGTTCTCGTTGGGTTTTGCCGCGCTGTTCCCGACGCCGTCGAGCCAGTAGAGCATCGCCGCGTCGCTCAGCATCGCCACGGCCAGCGTGCGGAAGTCGCCCAGCTTGAGCGTGCGCAACGTCTGATTCTGCGCGCCCATCCACTCGGCCACGGGCACCTTCTGGGCTGATGTGGCGAAGTGGTTGTGCCACAACAGGGTCAACTTCTCATGGATGGGCTCTCGGACGCTGACCATTCGGCGCACCCACCACACGGTGAGGTCGTGCATCTGATCGGCCAGCGTGCCGGTGAAGGCGTCGAGCGCACTCGCGCTGACGCCGTCGGCAGGTGCCGCAGGCGTCAGCGGTATGGGGCGTGGGGTTGCCAGCGCACCGGGGTCGCGGTCGGGGTCCAGGGCAAGGATCGTGTCGAGGTGAGTCGAGAGGTCCTGGGTCTCGAGGGCGTCGATCTGGGGTCCCGTTGCGCCGAATCCTGAGCGACGAAGGAGACGGGCGGTGGCCTGCCACCGTGCCGATTGTCCAGTCACGGGTCGACGACCACTCACTTCCTGCCGAGACGCACTTGCTGAGCGCGCCTAGCTGCACAGCCGCCCTTGTCGCTCCGACGAGCTACCCCCTGTTGAACAGGTTTCCGATGCCCTTGAGCAGTCCGTTTCCTGCCTTGCCCACCTGGGAGATCGCGTTGTTGCCCGCGGTGCCCACCTGGGAGATCGCGTTGTTGCCTGCGGTGCCCAGCTGAATCTGGCCGTTCTGGATGGCCGTGCCGGTCTGCGAGATCGCGTTGGTGCCCGCGGTACCCAGCTGAATCTGAGCGTTGGAGATGACGGTGCCGACACGGGTGAAGATGTTGTCACTGGAACTGCTCGCCGCCGACGTCGTCGCGCTCTTCGGGGTGACCTTGTTGCCAGTGTTCGTGACGACGTTGTGTTGATTGTCCGCGGCCGCGGTGCCCGCACCGGCGAGCGCCATACCGGCCGCAACGGCAACCGCACCTCCTGCAACCGCTACGCCCGTCACGAACCTGCGTCCGATCGAATTGTGATGATGTGCCATGACCCGTCCCCTTGATAGCAACTATCTGATTGGATGCTAAAAAGTTACCACTCATCGCCATGTGGATCACTAATCGCGGAAACATTCTTTTGGTCTCATTCATCTGATTGTATTGATGAGTGTTTGCGAATGGCTACGCCGCACCGGCGTTGATCTTGAATGGTCGGCTTGGTCGATGATGGCTAGTGGCACGTCAGGGCCGGTGATATGGCTGTTCTGTGACCGGAGCAATCCATTGGCAGTCGGCCTGGACGGAATCGACTGCATCGAGGGCATCCAGTGTCCGACGTGTTGGTGATTTGCTGATGGTTATCTTGCGCCGAGACGTCAATGGCGAACCACCGAATATTTTTGACGATCTAGTTAAATTGCTGTGAACGAATTACAGCAAATTCATCGGAACTGTTGAACGGGTCTCGGGGAGGTGTTTGGGGAGGCTGCCTCGTGTTGGTGTCCGCGGATTTCGCCGACGAGTCGCGTGCCATTGAGCGACGCTTGGCCCGAGAACCAGCGAAGGGAGCCACATGATGACTCGAGGACCTCGAGGGCTCTGCCTCATCGTGGCCGTGGGCGCGACGATCCTGAGCGTCGGTATCGGGCCCGCCATGGCGACCCCGGGCGAGGGGGACGTCGCGCGCACCGATCTGGCCCAGGGGGAGACCGATGCGCCGATCTCTATCGTCACCGACGGCGGGCAGTCGACGACCGTTCTGGTGCAGTCCCTGGTGCTCGCTCCCGGCGCCCACAGCGGCTGGCACACTCATCCCGGACCGGAGTACTCGGTGATCACCGGTGGTGTTGTCGCACTGCAGTCCGCGCCGCAGTGTGCCGCCACCCATTACGAACAGGGGCAGGTGGTGTTCATTCCAGCCGGCGTTGCGCATCGTGTCGCCAACGACGGCGCTGTCGACGCCAGTGTGGTGGTCAACTACACGCTGCCGGCGAACGCACCCGTGCGTGTCGACTCGCCGGACGTCTGTCCGGCGTAGCGCGCACAGCGAAGCCTCCGTCGGTGGTGTTGGGTAAAGGCGTTGTCCGCTACGCGATTTGGCTTGCAGATCACGTGCTTGCCGCCCGTCGGATCGGTGCGGACTTCGGCGATGTTCGGAGTGCTGTGTTCAGTTTTCGTCGGGCCAGGTCGAGCAGAGTCGCGAAGCCCTCCGGTTCAATATGCAGATAGCCGCAGATGACGTCGTCGGCAACAGCTGCGTCGTGCAGCCGTAGGGCCAGCGAGTGCGCCTCGGGCAGGCTGCGCAGCGCCGCCTCGTACTGGTCAGGATCGGTCACCGATGATCCGTCGCCACTGCTAGTCGTCGGCGTTGGTTCCATTGCTGCCAGTTGATCCGCTGCCGCCCTGGCTTCCGCTGCTTCCGGTGGCGCCGGACGGTCCCGATGCACCGCCGCTGCCACCGGAGCCGCCGGTACCTGGCGTTCCCGCGGAACCGCCCTGCCCGCCGGTCCCGCCTTGCCCGCCAGTGCCGCGCGAGCCGGGCGTGCCGACGCCACCGAGTGCGCTGCCGCCGTTCCCGGGCCCGATGTCACCACCCCTGCCGCCGCTGCCGCCGGTCGCCCCGCCGCCACCTGAACCGGCCGCCCCACCTGCGCCGCCGCGACCGCCGCCGCCGAATACTCCGCCATCGCCACCCGAGCCGCCCGTTCCGCCGGCTCCGCCGCTGCCACCCTTACCTCCGGTGCCGCCAACCCCGCCGGCACCGGCGTCGCCACCCACCGCGGTCCCACTAGTGGTTCCATAGCCGTTGCGATCACCGATGCTGCCGCCGTTGCCGCCGGTTCCTCCTACCGCTCCCGACGCGCCGTTGCCGCCGGCTCCGCCTGCTCCGCCGCTGCCGCCGGTGCCGACCACCAAGCCGCCGCGGCCGCCGGAACCACCTGCGCCGCCTGCGGTTCCGGCCCCGCCTGCGGTACCGGCACCACCGGTCCCGCCGTCGCCGGCGTTACCGCCCTTGCCGGTTCCTCCTCTGTTTGCCGCGCCATTGTCACGCCCGATGTCTCCGCCGTTACCACCGGCACCGCCGCCCGCGCCGCCGTCGCCCCCATTGCCGGCGTTGCCGCCTTGACTGTCATTTCCCGATATACCCTCACCATTGCCGGTGCTGATGCTGCCGCCGTTGCCGCCTGCGCCCCCGCCGGATCCGCCATGGCCGCCATCGCCGGCCTTGCCGCCGATACCGTTCACTCCGTTGAGGGATCCGATGTTGCCGCCCGCGCCGCCATTCTGTCCGGGTGCGCCGTCGTCACCGCGACCACCATTGACGGCCGGGCTGCCATTGCCGTTGCTGCTCCCGACGTCAGTGCCGCCTTCGGCGGTGTCGGTGGGTGGTGTGGGGTTCACGCCGATGGTGCCTGCGCGGCCCTGACCGCCGGCGCCGCCCGCGCCGCCATTGCCGATCAGCGCTCCGGCGTTGCCGCCATTGCCGCCGGCCCCGGCGTTGGAGGTGGCGGTGGCCGCTGCTCCGGCGCCGCCCGCGCCGCCGTTGCCGAACAGGCCGGCGTTGCCGCCGTTGCCGCCCCTGCCGCCATTGACCGCCGCAGTCCCGATGCCGCCCTTGCCGCCGTTGCCGAACAGCAGGCCGCCGCTGCCGCCGTTCTGACCCGCGGCGCCGTCGAATCCATTGCCGATCAGCAGCCCGGCGTTGGGATGTTCAGCGGTGCCGTTGGAGACGAACACCGAAATCAGCGCGCCTATCGGATCGATCGCCGAGGACGAGATGGCCGCGGTGGCACTCGCTGGCAGCATCGCGGCGAACATTGGAGCTGGCGTCGGTGCGACCGCATTCGAGACCACCAGATCGGTGCACAACAGGGTCGGGCAGTCGGCACCTGCGGGGGACAGCATCGGTGAGCCCACCGACATCAGCTGTACCCGGGGCGCCGCGGCTGCGGTGTCCGGTCCGGTGGTGCCGGCCATCCAGAAGGCGGCGCCCGCAGCAGCCACACCTGCAATGAACGCCGTGCGGGTAATCATCGAACTGCGACCTTGGGTGGACACGCGATCTCCTGGGCTTTCGTCTGGTCTGGGCAGGGCCTACGGCCCTGCTGAGCCCTACGACACTGACCGATATCGCGCCCGAACCGACCCGTAGCGCACTACTTGGTTTCTCGGCGTGCTCGGCTCTCGACTACTTGGATCGTCGGCTACCGCGGCTCGAGCTGATTGAACTGCTGCACCAGCGCGGACAGTTCCGCTCGCGATGTGACGCCGGCCTTCGCGCTGGCTTGATAGACGTGGCCCTCGACGGTCCGCACCGATAGCATCGTCGAGTCGGCGATCTCCTTGTTGGTCATGCCGTCGGACACCAGCTTCGCGATCTCGTGCTCGCGGCGCGTGAACGGCAGCGGTACCCGCGCGGCGCCAAGGGCGGGACTGACCGCACCACCGCAGCCGTTGGCGATCACGTGTGCGCGGGCGCTCGAGGTGAGCGCACTTCCTCTCCGCCCCGCGAGGCGGTGCGACGTGCTTGCCTGCGCCGCAGCGTCGGCGGCTGCCAGTGCGTCGCCCATCACCTCGAAGTCACGCGAGACACTATCCAGCGAGGTGGCGTCGTCGGCGGCCAGCGCTTGCGCGTACCGGGCGGCCAGCGCTGCTCGGGGGCCCTCCACCAGCGTGGCCAGTTCGCTGAGCCGTTGTGCCCCACCGAGATCACCGAACTGTGCCGCGGTCTGCAGGCAGAGCACCTCGCGCGCCAGCTGCCCATGCGTGTGGGCGAACTTCGCGGCATTGAGCGCGAGTTCACGCGCCTCGGTGACCCGACCGCCAGCTGAGGCCACCCAGGCGCTTGCCACGAGGTAGCCCGACTCCACGTATTCATATGCGGGATGACGACTTTCGCGTGTCACCTTGAGAGACGTGAGGGCCTCATCCAAGCGTCCACGCCGGGCCAGCACCTCAGTGTGCAGAATGCGGAAGCGGTAGAACAGGCCGGCGACCTCACCGTAGTCACCGAAGGTCTCGCGAGCTGAGTCGAGGTGGCTTTGGGCGGCGGCCAGATCGCCGCGTCCCAGGGCGGTCATACCAAGCGCAGCGATGCTCATCGAGCGCGACAGGCCCGGTAGGTCCGCGTACTCGCGGTGCGACCGCTCGGCCACGGCGACGGCTTCGACCACATTCCCCGCCGCTAACAGTGCGTAGGCGTGAAACTCGGCGAGACCCGAGGCGTGAAAGGAATCCTGGGGCGAGTCGACGAGCTCGCGGTACCCCGCGGATGCCCGTTCGCCGGCGTGGGTGGTGCGCCCCAGATCCCCGAGCGCGATGGCCTCGGCGGCGTAGCCGAGGACGCGGCCATAGCTGTCGAGCCGACCGTAGTCGACTGCGGACATCGTCATAACCGCGTCGGCGGGTTCGGCCGCCATTGCCTGGGAGATGGCGCGGAACGTCAGCAGTGCATGGTTTCGCGTCTCGTCGCCAAGTCGCACCGCATCATCGATGACGACACGGGATGCGGCCGGATTCCGCAGCGGGAACATCAGATTCGCCGCGCGCAGGCTAACGCCGTCCACGAATCCCACAGACGCAAGCTCGTGAACGCTGAGAGTGTCCAGCAGTTCCTCAGCCGCCTGTCCCTTCTCCTGCAGGTAGAGGATGTAGGCCAGTCGAAGCTTGGTCGACGGGTCTGACTGGGCGTCAATCGCGGCGCGGGCGAATCGTTCCGCGAGCCCGACGTCGAGCCGTGAGGCCGAGATGTTGGCCGCCAACGACAGGATCGCGACGTCGGGCGGTAGATCGGACTCCAACCACAACAGCCCGAGACGCAGTGGATCCGCGTTCGCCCCCGCGCGCGCCATCGCCGAGGCGACGCGACCCCGCAGTCTTCTCAGCCGCAGCGGACCGCACTGGCCGAGCCTGATCTCGCCGTAGAGGGGATGGCCGATGTACACAGCGTCGGTGTCTGCGGTGGCCGTGATCAGTGAGCGCTGCTCGGCGGTCTCGATGGCCTGCTGGTCGGCGAGCTCGGTCAGCAGCGTCCGGTCGAGTGGCTCGGCGATCGCCACGAGATCGACGACGTCGCGCACCTCATCGGACACCGCGCCGATCTGTAGTTCGACCAACTCGACCAGCGACGGCGACACCGATGGGGTTCCGGCCCAGCGCCATTCACCATCGACGCGTGCCAGGCGCCCAGTCTCGCGTTCGTGTTCGACGAGGTGGTGGAGGAACAGCACGTTTCCGCGGCTCAACCTCCACATCCGGTTGGTGCAGTCGGTGCTGACGCGCCCGTCCAGGACGGTCTCGATGAGATTGCCGGACTCATTGTGGGACAACGTCTGCAACTCGAGCCGCCGTAGCAGTCCGTCCTTCCAGAGCGCGGTCACGGCGTCGGGCGCTGGTTCCCCGGTGCGGATGGTGGCGATCACCTTCGCGGCATCCTGCAGCACCAGTTGATGCACGATCATCGCCGACAGATCGTCGAGCAGATGTGCGTCGTCGACGTACAGGAGCAGGGGAGCGTCACTTGCGGTTGCGGTCAGGGCGGCGAGGACCTTGCGCGCCAACGTCAGAGGAGAGCTGTCGGTGGCGTCGGCCCAGCGCGCGAACGCTCCCAGTGTCACCAGCCGGCCGGTCGTCGTTCCGGCGATTCGGTGTACCGACCATCCCGCGGCTGAGGCGGCATCAGTCGCGGCGCGGGCCAATCGTGTCTTGCCGACGCCCGCCTGACCCGCAATGACGATGCCCTCGTGCGCGTCGCCGGACAGGGCTTCACCGATGAGGCGAAGCTCTTCCGTGCGGCCTGTGAGCGGCCACCGGTCAACCATGGCGGAGAGTCTAGCGATCGCCATGCCCTGGCGGGGGTTTGCTGAGCGTTGTATCGAATTTCTTCGACCGAGGTCAAGGCGGTTCGGAAGACCCTCGGGCTCGATGGGTAGATAGCCACAGATGCCGCCATCGGCCACCCCGGCGTGCAGCGGGGAAGGGCTGGCTCAGCTGAAGTGCGTCTGGGGGCGCGCCAGCGGCACGCCGTCGACCGTGATGTCCACCTTCTCGTTGTAGAACGCCACCAGACCGGTGATCCGTGCGACGGCGGGCAGCGGATAGTGATAGGTCCACGCGAGGTCGGGGTATGTCGTCTCGCCAACGCGCACCGACCAGTAGCCCGACGTCACACCCTTGTACGGGCACAGCGTCTGGGTGTCTGACGGGACCAGATGCTCGAAGGAGACGTCCGAGCGGTCGATGTAATACCTTGTCGGCAAACCAGTTTCGAAGAGCAGTACCGGGCTGCTGGTGTTGGCGAGCCGCACGCCGTCGAGTTCGATCCGGATGTGGCGGTGTGAACGCAGCGCGTCGACACGGGAATACGGATTGCGCGGGTGCCCGTAGATCGGCTCGTCCTCCTCGAACCACGTGAGGTGGTCCCACTCGAATCGCACCAGGCCGGCGACGGGGCCGTCCCCGTCGTCGAACACGCGGACGGCGGACTCGTGCGTGCGGTCGGATCCGACCAACGAGAAGAGGTGCGACGCACCGAATTGCACCTTCTGCGGGTGGTTCTCATCGCGCAGGAACTCCGGGTGGATGTCGGAGCGCGGGATGTAGTACTGCGGGTAGTACGGCACCTCCCACACGTACCGCGCCGCGGTCGTGTCGAACACCAAGTCGTTGCCGAGGAAGCCGCGAACCCGTCGAGGTGAGGGCTCGACGCGACCTCTGGCCGCCGCCATCGGCGGGTAGTCCGGCTGTGGGGTGGTCATATCGTCCAATCCTTTCGAGGCGTTAGACGCTGGGGAGGGCTTCGGCCACTCTCGTCAGCACGGCGAGGTGGTCGTCCACGGTCGCGAGGCCGCCGCCCATGGTGTTGATCGACAGGTGCGTTGCGCCGGCGTCCGCCCAGGCCGCCACCTCGCTGATCACGGCGTCGTCGTCCCCGGCCCAGGAGGCTCGGCCCTCCATGCCGATGGCGGCGGGATCGCGGCCCGCTTCCACGGCGGCCTTGTCGACGATGCCGCGGGCGTAGTCGAGCCCGGAACCCGGGCCCATCATCGGGAACCAGCCGTCGGCCAGCCGCCCGATGCGTCGGTAGCCAGCCTCTGAGGCGGCCCCGATCCACACCGGGATCGGCCGCTGGACGGGCAGCGGCGCCAGGCCGGCGCCGGTCACCTTGTGGAAGTCGCCGTCGAACGTGACGGTCTGGTCGGACCACAGCAGGCGCAGCAGCTCGATCTGCTCGGCCGAGCGCTTGCCGCGGTTGGAGAAGTCCTCGCCGAGCGCCTCGTATTCCACGGCGTTCCAGCCGATTCCGACGCCGAGCCGAAGTCGCCCACCGCTGAGCAGGTCGACCTCGGCGGCCTGCTTGGCCACCAGTGCGGTCTGGCGTTGCGGCAGGATGATCACCCCGGTGACCAGTTCCACCGACGTGGTGATCGCCGCGAGGTAGCCGAACATCACCAGCGGCTCGTGGAACGTGGTGTGCACGTCGTACGGTCCGTTCCAGCCCTCGTGGACGGTCGGGTCGGCGCCGACGACATGGTCGTAGGCCAGCACGTGGGTGTACCCCAGTTCCTCGACTCGCTGCCCGTAGGCACGGACGGCGCCGACGTCGCCGCCGAGCTCGGTCTGGGGAAACACCACTCCAACGCGCATGTTCAGCCTTTCGGGTGACGACGATCGTGCCTGCCAGGAGTTACGACGTCAGCATGCGCCCACTGATTCCCTTGCCCAAAATCATTACACGTGTAATTCTTTGGCATGGGCACACTCGACGGCAAGATCGCGATCGTCACCGGGACCAGCAGAGGTGTCGGCGTCGGCATCGCCCACGAGCTGCTGCGGGCGGGCGCGACGGTCGTCGGCTGCTCGCGCTCCCCGTTGGACGGCCTGCCCGGCGCCGACAGTGAATCGGGGTGGTCGGACCGATCACTCCAGCTGGTCTGCGACCAGGCCGATCACCAGGCAATCGACTCCCTGGTGACTCAGGTCGTGGACCGGTTCGGGCGCGTCGACATCCTGGTGAACAACGCCGGAGGCACCGTCCCCGCCCCGCACGTCGAGGACGTCCCAGCCCTGGTGTCGCGCATCCAGGGCGCGCCGCGCTCCGACGACGACTATGAGCGCACCGTGCTGTTTCACGCGTTCGCCATCCAGATGAATCTCATCAGCCCGCTGTGGTTCGCCATCCGTGCCCAACGCCAGATGAAGACGCAGGACGGCACTGGATGCATCATCAACATCTCGAGCGGAGCGGGCCATCCTGCCGGATCACCGACCCTGGTCTCCTACGGCGCGGCGAAGTCCGGGCTCAACCACATGACCCGCTCGCTGGCACAGGAGTGGGGGCCGCGGGTGCGGGTCAACTGCGTGGCGCTGGGGCCGACCATCACCGACAACTTCCGCTCGTTCGTGCTGCCCAAGGACGATCCGACCGGTGCGCAGTACTTCGACCCCATCCCGCTCAAACGCGGCGGCGAACCGGCCGAGGTCGGCCGGACGTGTGTCTTCCTCGCGTCCGGCGCAGCCGATTACATCAACGGCACGACCATCGAGATGGACGGCGGGATGCTGCCCGGCGTGCTCTACGACGCCGGCCTGAAGACCATCACAGATCTGCTCTGAGGGAGCCCCGCCATGTCACGTCGCGTCATCCAGTTCTCCACCGGCAACGTCGGCAGGCACGCCCTGCGCAGCATCATCGAACGGCCCGACCTCGAACTCGTCGGCGTTCACGCCTCCGGACCCGACAAGCTCGGCCGTGACGCCGCCGACCTCTGCGGCCTGCACACGCCGACGGGCATCACGGCGACCGACGATGTCGACGCTTTGGTGGCACTCGGTGCTGACTGCGTCGTCTACACCTCACAGGCCGAGACCCGGCCCCACGAGGCACTGGACCAGATCACCAGATTCCTTCGCGCGGGGACCAACGTCGTCGGAACCTCGTTCGTCTGGCTCGTCGCACCCGATCACGCCGACCAGTGGCTGCGCGAACCGTTGGCGAAGGCGTGCGCGGACGGCGATGCGACCCTGTATGTCAACGGAATCGATCCCGGCTTCTCAGGCGACACCCTGGTCCACACGGCGCTGAGCCTGGCGGCAAGAGCGACGTCGATAACCGTCCAGGAGATCTGTGACTACGGTAGCTACGACGACGCCGAATTCACTGGTGTGAGTTTCGGTTTCGGTACCGCACCTGAACACAGCCCCATCCTGTTCGCGCCGGGCGTGCTGAACTCGATGTGGGGTGCGCAGGTACGCAACCTGGCTGACGATCTCGGCATCGAACTGGACGAGGTTCGCGAGCGGCACGACAAGTGGGTCACCCCCGAGCCGATCGACTGCACGATGATGCGCGTCGAGTCCGGCCGAGTCGCCGCGGTGCGATTCGCCGTCGAGGGTGTGCGCGACGGTGCCGTGGTGATCACCATGGAGCACGTCAATCGGCTCACCGCGGCCGCCGCGCCGGACTGGGCCTATCCGCCTGACGGGCGTTCGGGTGTGCACCGCGTCGTGATCGGCGGTAGCCCGGGCATCGAGATCAACGCGCACGTCGGGACATCCGGTATCGACCACAACGACGGCGGCGTCATCGCCACGGCCGCCCGCGCAGTCAACGTCATCGAGGCCGCGTGTCGCGCCCCAAGCGGCATTCTGGCCGCCCGCGACCTGCGACCGACGGATCACACCCGCGGGGTGCTGTGGTGAGACCGAGTCGATGACCGCGCCACGTCGACCATCCACGGGACGCCAGGCGCGCGCCGAACGGACCCGGGACACCGTCATCGACGAGACCGTCCAGTGCATCCTGGAGGAGGGCTTCGCGCCACCCAGCGTCAGGCACATCACCGGTCGCGCCGGTGTCACCTGGGGTGTGGTCCAGTACCACTTCGGCGACCTCGATGGCCTGTTGATGGCGGTGGTGGACAAGGGTTTCGGTGAACTGGCCGATGCACTGGCCGAGCTGCCCGACCTGGATCCGCTGTGGACCGTCGGTCAACGCACCGCGGCCGTCGTCGACGTGGTGTGGGGGGCGTTCTCCAGCCCGGTGTCGATGGCGGCACTGGAGATCCTGATCGCCACTCGGGGTGTGCGCGACACGGTCGCCAACACCCACCTCGCCAACCTGATGGACCGGCTCACGTCACTCGGTCGGCACCTCGGTGAGGGCCTCTCGGCCCCCAACGCCGCGCAGATCGGCAATCTGATCTGGGCGACGTTGCGCGGACTGGTCGTGGCGCAGATGGTGTGGCCCACGCCTGTGGACACCGGGCGGGACCGTCAGGCGCTGGTCGACGTCATCACGGCCTACATCGTCGCGGGCGGATCCGACGGTCTCTGATTTCGCGGTGTGCTTCCGAGCCGTCCACCGAATCGGCCGCCACAGCATCGCCGTCCCGCTAGCGTGAGACCTCCCGCACCAACGTCACGATGGGAGCGCACGCATGCGAACCGGTCGGTCACTGCCAGTCAACGGTCGACGGGTGAGGTGGCGCATGCCGTCGCTGCGGCCGCTCGCATTCCTGCTCGCCGCCATGCTTGTCGCTGGGCTGGGCGCCGCGATGCTCACCTCACCGCAGGCGAAGGCCGAGGGCGAGACCTACACCGTCGCGACCGACACGACCTTCGCGCCCTTCGAATTCCAGGACAAGCAGGGCAAATTCGTCGGCATCGACATGGACCTCATCAGGGCCATCGGTGCCGACCAGGGCTTCAACGTTGACATCAAGCCGCTCGGCTTCGACGCTGCGCTGCAGGCGGTGCAGGCCAACCAGGTCGACGGCGTCATCGCGGGCATGTCGATCACCGACGAGCGCAAGAAGGTCTTCGACTTCTCCGAGCCCTACTTCGAGTCCGGGATTCAGATGGCGGTGCTGAAGTCCAATGACGAGATCAAGTCGTATGCGGACCTGAGAGGTAAGCGGGTCGCCGTCAAGAACGGTACTCAGGGTTCGGATTTCGCCAATTCGATCAAGGATGAGTACGGCTTCGAGGTCGTCTCCTTCGCCGACTCGTCGACGATGTTCGACGAGGTGAAGACGGGTAACTCGGTGGCCGTCTTCGAGGACTACCCCGTGCTGCTCTACGGCATCGCGCAGGGCAACGGGTTCAAGACCGTGACGCCCAAGGAGGACCCGACTGGCTACGGGTTCGCCGTGAACAAGGGCCAGAACGCCGAGCTGCTGCAGAAGTTCAACACCGGGCTGAACAACCTCAAGGCGTCGGGCGAATACGACAAGATCGTCAGCAGTTATCTCGGCGAGGCCGCGACCACCGACGACAACTCGTTCATCGGACTGATCAAGAGCACCTTCCCGATGCTCATGGCGGGCCTCAAGATGACGTTGATCCTGACGGTCGTCTCGATCTTCTTCGCGTTGATACTCGGCGTGATCTTCGGGTTGTTCCGGGTCTCCCGGTCCATCTGGCTGCGGGCCATCGGCACCACCTTCGTCGACATCTTCCGCGGCACGCCGCTGCTGGTGCAGGCGTTCTTCATCTACTTCGGCATCCCGTCGACGCTCGGGTTTCAGATGTCGGCGCTGACGGCGGGCATCATCACCCTGTCGCTCAACGCCGGCGCCTACATGACCGAAATCGTCCGTGGCGGAATCCAATCGGTGGACAAGGGTCAGATGGAGGCATCGCGCAGCCTCGGCATCGGTTACCTGCCGACGATGCGAAGGGTGATCCTGCCGCAGGCGATCCGCACCATGGTCCCGTCGTACATCAATCAGTTCGTCATCACACTCAAGGACACGTCGATCCTGTCGGTCCTGGGCATCGCCGAGCTGACGCAGAGTGGGCGGATCATCATCGCCGGCAACTACAAAGCGTTCGAAATGTGGCTGATCGTCGGCATCATCTACTTCGTCGTCATCATGGCGCTGACGAAACTGTCCGACCGGCTCGAAAGGAGGATGGTGAAATGAGCAAGCTGATCCCCGAGGCCGCGGCCGCCGAACCCGCGGGCACCGTCAAGATCCGGATCGAGGGTCTGAAGAAGTCCTTCGGCGACCTGGTGGTGCTCGACGGCATCGACACGACGGTCAGCCACGGTGAGGTCGTGTGCGTCATCGGGCCGTCGGGTTCCGGGAAGTCGACCTTCCTGCGCTGTCTCAACAAGCTCGAGGACATCACCGGCGGCAAGGTCGTCGTCGACGACTACGACCTCACCGACCCGAAGGTGGACCTCGACCAGGTGCGCCAGCACATCGGCATGGTGTTCCAGCACTTCAACCTGTTCCCACACATGACGGTGATCGAGAACGTCACGCTGGCACCGCTGTTGACCAAGAAGATGAACAAGGCCGCCGCGGAGAAGAAGGCACTCGAGCTGCTCGGACAGGTGGGACTGGCCGAGAAGGCGCACGTCAAGCCCGCCACGCTATCGGGTGGTCAGAAGCAACGTGTCGCCATTGCCCGCTCGCTGGCGATGAATCCGTCGATCATGCTGTTCGACGAGGCGACCAGTGCCCTGGACCCCGAGATGGTCGGCGACGTACTCCAGGTGCTGCGTGACCTCGCGGAGGGCGGGATGACGATGGTGGTGGTCACTCACGAGATGGGCTTCGCGCGCGAGGTGGCGTCGCGGGTTCTGTTCATGGCCGACGGTCACATCGTCGAGGACGACACCCCTGCAGAGGTATTCGACAACCCGAAACATTCACGGCTGCAGGAGTTCCTGTCCAAGGTGCTCTAGCGCGCAGCGGCTGTGGCACGATCTGCCCATGGAACCTGAGGGCGACCCTGAGGCGCGTATCCGCGATCTGGAGCGGCGGTTGGGCGACGCCGCCGAGAAATCCGAACTCGGAGTAGGCGCACACGGCAGCTCATACGGCTATGTGCCGTCGCCCTCGGGGGCGTATCCGCCCCCGCCGACGGCACCGTGGGAGGCGCCGCCTCCGCCGCTCTCACCGATGTCGAGCACGGGGCACTCACGGACCTTTGTGATCCCCGTGGTGATTGCGGTGCTGGCATTCGTCATCGCCGGTGGGGTGTCGTTGTATCTGTTCACCATGACTGCGTCGAATCCCGGCAACGGCACGCAGATCGCCGGTGGTGGTGCCGACCTGTCGGATTCGCCGCCGGAGGGGCCGTCGGCAGGTGGCGGCAAGACTCAGGTCCCCAGCAGGGAGGCAACGGTGCCCGACCTGCCGGCGCCCGGGAGCCATCTCACCGTCGCAGGCGTCGGTCAGCATAGGACGATCGCCTGCAACGAAACGACTCTCAGCATCAGCGGTATGGAGAACACCGTGACGGTCACCGGTCACTGCATCAGTGTGTCGGTGTCGGGTATGGACAACGCGGTCGCCGTCGATTCCACGGAGAGCATCGTCGTCTCGGGTTTCGACAACCGGATCGTGTTCCACACGGGTGAGCCGAAGACGTCGAGTTCCGGCAGCGGCAACACGATTGACCGGGGCTGATCGGGGCTAATCGGCGCTGATCGGCGGCCTGGCACCACCGTTCGGTAGCCTCATGCAACGTCAGCCTCTTCGGCACCGCGCGTCACTTGCGCCAGTCCTTGCGCAATTGACCGTGAGTTTGCTGTCGTGTCGCCTTGTGATCTAGACCTCATTTTCGAATACAAGACTAAGAGTCTTGGCGCGGAGTGGCGTTCGACACTCTCTCAATCGTGATTGCCACACCGCGAAAAGTGCTGTTACAGATCGGAAACCTGATTGCCAGCAGAAGGTAACGAGTCGATAACGAAGAGTTTCCTAAGCGGGTACTGAGAGGTGAACGGGCAGTGTGCGATAACCCTCGTCTCGGGGCCGTGGAACGTCGGATTCCGTCGCTACACTCGACAAAGACCGCGCCTGGTACGGGCGCAGACCATTTCAAATCTAGGCCGGTGCACTGCATGCCGGCGGAGGTGCCAAGACACATGGCTAGTGGCTACATGCGCGCGCACGGTGTGACCGTCGACAACGCGGCTGCGGCTCTGCAGGGCGCCGTCACCATCGGACACGGGCCCATTGCGGACATCGCAGTGGATGGCGACACCCTGGTGGTGTCGAACTACGCCGACCACTCGATGGCAGTGCTGAACGCCGAAACCCTTGCCGTCAACGGGGGAGTGGCCGCCCGCGAGGCGTTCGCGCTCGCGGTGGCCGGTGACAGCGCCTATGTCGGTGTGGCGTCGGTCAGCTACGACGCCATCGCGGTGATTGACACGCGCACGGGCAACGTCACCGCCTCCTACCCGCTGTCCTTCAGCGTGACGGCGATGACCACCAGTCGCGACGGCAAGCGGATCTACGCCGGCCGCGCCGCTGATGGCGGCGTCGACGTCGCCATCATCGACGTGATCACCCAGCGCGTCTCCACGATCTACCTGGCCAAGGGCGACGACGTGGTGATCGACGCGATGCGGGTTGACTCCTCGGACCGCCGGTTGTACGTCGCCACGTCGGACTCGCGCGGCAGCCGCCTCATCGTCGTCGATCTCGAGAGCGGCGTCGTTCGGCGCACGCTCGAGGTCGGAGCGTCGATCCGCGGCCTCGAGATCGGCCTGGACAGCACCGCCTACGTGCTGACCTCTGACCTTCAGGACCGCGGTGTCCTGCATGTGGTCGACTTGGTCGCCGGCCGCATCATGGCCAGCGTCGAGGTCGCCACGGCGCCGACGCAGCTGGCCCTGTCTGCCGACGCCACCCGGGCCTACGTTGTCGACTACAACGAGGTCGTGGTGCTCGACACCGAGAAGCTCGACACCGTCGGCACCATCTCGGTGGGTGCCCGCCCGTCATGCGTGGCGCTCGGGGTCGACCGCCTCTACGTCGCTGACTACGCCGGTGGCGTCACGGCTTTCGCCGTCGCCGCGCCTGCGCCGATGCTTTACGCCCCGCTGATGGCCGCCAACTCGGCCGCCGCGGTGCCCACCTTCCGCGAGCTCGAGCCCGCGGGCGTCTAGCCCCTCTGTATGTCCCGCCGCCTCTGGGCGGTGGCAGAACGCGCGACCATCCGTGGTCGCGCGTTCGTGCGTCTGGGGCGTTCTACGTCGGCAGGCAGGGGAACTGGCTAACTAGCTACCGGCCGCGGTATCGGTGCCGATGGGTGGTTCCTGGCGGCTCGGCGGGTGCCAGCAACAAAAGCGCGGGTCAGAAATCGGTCCCTGGCCAATTTGCTGCCTGTTCGCCACAGCAACCTTCGAATGGCCATCCTTCACTACTCTGACGTGCTGAGTCGGTACCTCCACGTCATCTCGTCAACGTAAATCGCGAGTCCAGCGGTGTGGTGTTGCGAGATCGGGAAACTTCTTTGGGTTGTGAGTTTGATCATGCGTTTGTGGTGGTAACCACCTATCAGTCGCGAAATTCGTTGCTGAAGGGAGACAGCTCATGGTCACGCAGAACAACTCAGTCGTACGTCGGCTCGCCACAACGGTGAGCGTCGCGGGTGGTGCCGCAGCTATCGCCGCCGGGATGGCGCTCGCGGGCGCTGGAACAGCCGCTGCTGACAACCAGCAGAACGTCACACGGGATGGCAACAAGTTCAGCCCCGGCGACAGGGTGTCATCGCAGTCGGTGCGGTCCTCGGCCTCGGCGACCTCTGACCCCGGCACCAACTTCCTGACCCAGGTCGGGACGGCAATCCAGAACGGTCAGATCCAATTGGGTACCGCGGGCACCAACGCCATCTCGCAGACCGGCACCGCCGTTCAGAACGCTCAGACTCAGGTCGGTACGGCCGGAACGAATGCGCTGACGCAGGTGGGTCAGGCCGGCAACGGCCTGCTCAA
This sequence comes from Mycolicibacterium sp. YH-1, assembly GCF_022557175.1. The sequence goes on from NZ_CP092915.1 coordinate 1,489,434, forward strand.
CGGGATCGGCAACCTGTTCAACAGGGGCTAGGCACGGCACCCCAGTGTGATTTCGGCGCGCAAACCGTCGCTCAGCGAGCGTAAGCGCGCCGAAATCGCATGTGGGGCCGACGTCACCGCCACTGGTAGCGGGTCTTCGGTCGACCGGCCTTGCCGTAATCGGTGTTCCTGCTGACGGTTCCGTCATCGGCGAGCCGTTCGAGGTACCGCCACGCGGTGACGCGCGAAACCCCCACTCGTTTGGCCACCTCGTCAGCGGTCAGCCCGTCGGCGTGGTCGCGCACCGCCCTCGCAATGTCGTCATTGGTCTGAGGCGCAGCACCCTTGGGCGCAACCGACTTGTCTGTCGCGACACGCAATTCGGCGAGCGCGCGGTCCACCTCGGTTTGGCTGGCCGCGTCCACACCGGCGGGTAATGCCATGCGGTAGCGCCGGTAGCGCTCGAGTCTGTCGCGGAACGCGGCAAACGTGAACGGTTTCAACAGATAGGCCAGGGCGCCGTGGGCCACCGCCGCGCGCACCATCTCCAGATCGCGCTCGGAGGTGATCGCGATGATGTCGGGCGCCGGACGCAACCCGGCCAGCGCTGAGGCCAGGCTGATCCCGCTCGCATCGGGCAGGCCGAGGTCGAGGAGCACCAGATCGACGGGTGCCTCACCGGCGGAGGCCTGCGTCGCCGCCTGCATCGCCGCCCGCGCGGTGTGCACCACTGCCACGGCCGAAAACCCCTCCAGGCGTTCGAGATACGTGCGATGTGCCTCCGCGATCAGTATGTCGTCCTCGACGATAAGGACGTTGATTCGCTTGGCGGGTGTCATCGCGCACCGCCGGGCACCGTCACGGTCACCACCGAGCCGTACGTGACATCGGCTGTGAGGGTGCCCGCGTGGCGTTTGACCACCTGAGCGACCAGTGCCAGGCCCAGGCCGTGCTGTTCGGTGTCGCTGTCCGACTTGGTCGAGTACCCCCGCTGCATCGACCGCGCGAACGTCTCGGCGTTCATACCGGCCCCGCTGTCGGCGACGCGGATCAACAGTTCGTCATCGCCCTGGCTGATCGTGACCTCCACCCACGGATTGTCACGGTCGCAGGCGTCCATCGCATTGTCGACGAGATTGCCCAACACGGTGACCATCTCCTGCGGGGACAGTGGGATGTGGTCGGTGTCCGACGGCAGATGGGTCTCCTCGGTGACCGTCAACTCGATGCCGCGCTCGTCGGCCTGGGCCGTCTTGCCCAGCAGCAGTGCCACCAACGCGGGTTCGCCGACGTCATCGGAGAGCCGGTCCACCAGGTGTTGAGACAGGGCGAGTTCCTCGGTCGCGAATCTGACGGCGTCGTCGGGTCGGCCCATCTCGACCATCGTGATGACGGTGTGGAGCTTGTTGGCGGACTCGTGGGCCTGCGCCCGTAGCGAGTCCGTCAGAACCTGCAGCACGCTGAGTTCGCCTAGTGCGCCCTGCAATTCGGTGCGATCACGGATGGTGACGACCTCCGCTCCTGGCGAGTCGGCAACCTGCGACCGGTTGACGACGAGTACGCGGTCCTCGGTCACGTGCACCTCGTCACGCACGCCGGGGTCATGAGTCCGCAGGAACTGCGGCAGATCGGAGGTGGCGACCTGCCCTGGCGGTAACCCGAGCAGCCGGCGGGCCTCGTCGTTGACCAGCACCACCTCGCCGTGGTCGAGCACGACCAATCCCTCGGACACCGAGTGCAGGATCGCGTCGTGGTGCTCGTACATCACCCGCAGCTCGTCGGGCCGCAGTCCGTGCGTCTGGCGCAGTAGCCGGCGACGTATGGCCCACACCCCGACCAGCGACAGCGCCAGCGCACCGAGGCCCACCACGGCGATCGTCGGCCACTGTCCGCGCCAACGTTGTGCCAGGGTCTGCTGTGTGATGCCTGCCGACACCAACCCCACCACGCGTCCGGAGGCGTCGTGCACGGGCGCGATGGCGCGCACCGACGGACCCAGCGTGCCGGTGTAGACCTCGGTGAACGTCTCGCCGCGCAGTGCCGGTTCGATGGTGCCGAGGTACTTGCCGCCGATCTGATCGGGATCGGTGTGAGTGAAACGGGTGCCGTCCGTCGACATGATCGTGATGAACGCGATATCGGTGTTGGCGCGCACCGCCTCCGTCATCGGCTGCAGAACCTCTGTGGCCCTTCCGGTTTCGATGGCCGAGGCAGTCGACGGTGCGTCGGCCAGCGCCGTGGCGATGCCGATCATCTGTTGGCGGGCGGCCTCGTCGCCGTCGCGCCGGGCGTCGAGCAGGGCCAGGGCACTGCCCGCCAGCACCACCACGGCGATCACCACGATCTGAAGGGCTATGGCCTGGCCGGCGAGCGAGCGGGGCCACGGGACCGGCTGTCTGCGCATCGCACCTCCGCTGGCGTTGTCACACCTGAACGAATGAACTCCTACCCAAGTGGAGGGTACGGGGCGGAAGGGCCTAGTTCGATTACGCGCTCGCGGCGCTTCCAGAGTCATCACGCAGCGGCCGTCCCCGGCTCTGATACAGCGCGGCATCGGCCTGGGCATACAGTTCCGCGATGTTCGCGTTGAGCGAGGTCTGCGTCGCCGTGCCGAGGCTGACCCCCGGCGTATTCAGCCGGATGCTGCCGACGAACTTCTCGACGACCTCGGGTTTTTCGCCGGCGATGCAGGCGGCGAACTCGTCGCCCCCCAATCGGGCTAAGACAGCGTGTCGAGGCACAGCTCGTCTCCAGTGGTGTGCGTACTCCGTGATGCGACGGTCCCCGGCTTGATGCCCGTATGTGTCGTTGAGGCCTTTGAGGCCATCGATATCGAGGGCGACGACAGTGACGGATACACGGGCCGCCCGGGAGCGCGCCAGCAGATCGGTTGTTCCGATCTCCCAACCCGCGCGATTGAGGAGGCCGGTCAGGGGGTCTGTGCATGCCGCGGTGAACATCGCGCGCATGAGCAGACCGAAGGACTCGGCGGCTCCGGTGATCGCGACGACGATGATAAGAAAGGTGATGACGCCAACGTGCGCTGCCGGGGCGACGGCGACGGCGATCACGCAGGCTGCGGTGAGAGAGGCGATCAACAACCAGGCATTGCGAGGTGAGTGGAACGCCCGCAGATACATCGCCAGGAACATCGGCCCGATCAGGCAGACATACTCGGCGGTCATCGAAACATGGAACGCCATCACGATGGGGGTGGCCGCCACCGCAGCCAGAGTCGCCAACACGAGCTGTTCGGGCTTGAGGGCAAGGGACACCAGTGCTGCCGCGCCGAGCACGATGGCGACGATTCCCCCGACCGGGTTGCCGTAAGTCAGGTCGGTGCGCACCGGGAACAGCGTGAAGACGACCCCGTACACATAGAGAAATGTCGTAGCGGCTAGATAGATTCGCAACAACCGCACTCGTTGGTTGCCGTAGATGTGGCTATCTGCGCCGGCGCGCGCGCTGAGGCGATACATGACGCTGCCTGCCGTCTACGGACCGACGTAGAGGTAGCGGCCGGGCGCCTTCGCCACTGTGCACGGCAGCGCGTTGTGGGCGACGAGAAGCTCGCGCATTCGATGCGACACCGACTTCCTATCGGAGTCGGACACCGTTGCCGCTGCGCGGATTTCGTTGACGAGATCAAGGGACCAGCCCTGCTTCACGATGGTGTCGAACTGATCGTCGGTGAACTCTGCGAACGTCTCACGTAGTCGTAACCGAGCCTGCAGAGCGTGAGTATCGGCCAGAGCGAAGCCCATCTCCGAGGCTGTCTCGTGGGTGGCCGCAGTGATCAACTCGTTCAACGCGACCACGTCAGCCGCAGCACAGTCCAGTTTCTGCTCGGGCTCTGTGGCCCTGACGCGGTGCATTACGTCAGTGAGTTGATCGACAACACCGTCGATCACCGCATCTCGCTCGCTGGCTTGCACCAGACGATTCTATCGGCGCGGCTCGACGCGTCTGGCGTTCTCAGTACCTCGTGCCGCACCCCGCGCCTTGGGGCGTTTCAGCACAGCCCGCCGCTGCACCGTGGCCGTCGGCATGAGCGACGATCGTCATGACGTCACTCGAGCTGAGCGCCGACGCACTCTTGGGTTCGCGTGCAACTCATTCGTGTTGCCCAGAGACTACTTTCTCTGGCTCACCAGCCGGGGTGTAGTACCGGCCCTTCGTCGCTGCGGTCATGCCGATGTGAATCACCGGGCCGACGAACATCGCCACGAATGATGCGTAGGCAACGGGATACACCCCGAGGATTCCGAGTGCGCCGATGAGTACCGCGACGCCCAACGCGGTCAGCCCGCACGGATTCCATTCCCGTACTTCACCCTCGCGATACTCAATTTGCTCGGTGCGGCCCAGCTTGAGCCAGCGCCGGCAGATGAAGTAGTCAGCCAGGATGATCAGTACCCACGTATTGGTGAGTACGCCGGTGATGGCGAGGAACGTGCCCAGGTGGTTGATCACGTTGGTGGCGTAAAACACCACGCCGAACAACCAGACCGCGAACATCCACCAGGGCCGGCCGGGCCGGAAGTGGGCGATGACGTCGAACCCGCTCGACAGCGTGATGGACCCGCCGTAAAGGTTCATCACGTTGATTCGAATCTGGGTGATCAGCACGAAGATGACACCCGCAAGACCCATCAGATGAACGAATACGAAGCCGGGATCCTGTGCCTTCTCTTCGCCGAACTCTCCGACCAGAGACGCGCCCAGCATCGCTCCGAGGAAGATGATGGCGAACATGGGGATTAGCTCGAGCAGCATGATCGACGACGTGCCACGGTAGCGGATGGTGCGTTTGGCGAACCGGCCATAGTCGGTGGCCATCAGACCCTGGAAGATCATCTGCCCGTTGGCGAAACTCATTGCCGTCCACAACGCCGCCCCGCCCGACATTCCGGTGGCAGCCCAACCGCTCGGGCCCACGATGTCGTGCTTGGAGCCCAATTCGATCAGCGCCCACACCAGTAGGCCGATGAAGATGGGGAATCCCCAAGTTTGTAGCGCGGACATCGCATACATGCCGCGCCACACGAAGCCGATGGTGACCAGGCCGATCAACGCGAAGATCGCGATGCCGGCGAGCGAGCCGATGGGGATGTCGAAGTAGTACGCCAGGGCGTGCGAGACGATCGTGCCCTCGAACAGGAAGTAGTAGACGAAGTTGATTGCGTAGATGAACGACGTCACCGCCGCCCCGCGGCTGCCGAAGCCAAGTCCGCGTGAAATTAGGCTCTGCGACAACCCCTCTCGGCTCGCCATGCGCATCGTCAGCGCGCCGATGAGGATGGCGCCAAAGAAGAAGTAGCTGATAGGGAGCAGCATCATTGGCCAGCCGACCAGGAACGTCTGTTGCGCCCCGAACGAGAAGAAGAACATTGCCGTGGCGTTGCCCAGCAGCACGAGGCTGATGGCCGGTATCGGCCACCTCTTGTTGTCGGGCACGCGATCAATCGCATAGCTCTCGATCTGGTCGTCAATCGAGGCCTCTGGACCACGGAAGACGTTGCGTATTGACATGACACTCCTTGCTTCAGGCGCCGATTCGGCGCGGTGAAGGTTCTGACTGATATGAAGGCGGCTAAGCGGAAGTTGCGGGTGTCCAACGCGGATCGATCGGCAGGCCGAGGTCGGTGTCGAAGACCTTGAGCAGATCTGCCACGGTGGCGGTGGCAGTGTCGAGGCAGTCTCTGGTGAACGCCTCGAGGTCCCGTGGATTGTTCGGCAGTGCGGGTATCGCGCTGCGCCAACGAGTTTCAAGCGGATCGAAGGCACTCCTGATAACCTGCGCGCGGCCGGTGAAGTCGTTGCTCACAGGATCCTTGGCTGCGTCCAGGAGTTGCTGCCACTGCCACCACGACGACGCGGAATCGAACGTCGCGAGTGAACTCCGCCTCGGATCCCATGAGTTGTTGGCGGCCATCGGCAACTGCGCTCCGTCGGGGAGCCGAGGCGCGTCGACGAAGAATGGTAGGTACACGCCGGTGCACGGGGTAACGGGGCACCACCACAGGGCGACGGGCCACTGTGGGTCGTCGTGCAGTTCAACGACGAGAGATGCGGCTGTGTTTCCCCAGGTGAAGCCCGACGGATGCTCGTGCATGCACAAGGTGAGGAAGTCTGGCCGGGACGCATCGAAAGTTGGCCCACCCAGGAAGGTCCCCTCGAGATGGTCGCGCAGAATTGCGAACGCCCCGGCCACGTCCAATCCGCCCCGTTCGCGCGCAGCCGTCAGCATTGCCTCAGCGCGCCGCCGACGGATGTGTGAGACCTGCAACGGGGTGCCGGGATCGGTGTAGGCGTCGGCCACGTCAAAGGTTTGGCCGGCCGGAAACCACCCGGCATCGACTGCCTGGCGGCAAAGACCCTCGCTGGTCGAGTCTGCATCTGTGCGGATCGAGATCTCGTTGCTGATGGCATAGGTGCCCTGCGTCACGTGCCGTGCCGCCCACTCGGAGCCCGCCGTCTCGAGGATCCACGCCTCGGTTGGGTCTGCGATGAGATACGCATTGTCGTAGGAACCCGATCCGTGGTCCTTTGCGACAATCGCCGAACCCCACTGCCCATATTGCTCGAGCAGATCGGTCATCACACCGAGTGCTTCTCGTGCGGTGGCGCCGCGTTCCAGGCCGAGCCGGACCAATTCCATGCCGAGCAGCCCGGGTTCGGGACCGCTTCCGCTGCGATCGGCGGCTACCGCCGCCGCCCAGGAGCGCGTGAATAACGCCTCGTTGCCGATCGCGACTCTGTGCTCATTGACCCCGATCTCATATCCCCAACACCAGAACGGCGCCGACCCGACGTGTGCGTGGGCATCGGCATCATCGATGGTCACGTACGCCAGCCGCAACGGGTCACCTGCGCTACGGGCCGCGCTACGCCGCAAGGGTTGGGCCTCGCCTGCCGGGCGGTCACTGTTCTTGCCGAAGATCGTGGCCCCCGCGCGGGTCGCACCGGGCAGCGCGACGAATGTGTCACAGCTCCATGGTCGTTGCATTAGCGAGCTCCTTCGAATTCGATGTGCTGGCCTGGGGCGAATCGGTCCAACGACTTCGCGACGGCGTGACGGACCAGGTGGGCCGTCAGCGCCGGGTCCTCTGCGCACCGATGATCGATTTGGTCGATCGCCACCACGTCGGCAAATGGGCCGTTGCCGTCGGCTTGGTCAAGGCGATTGGTGCCCACAATGGCCAGCGCAGGTACGCCAAGATCGGCGGCCAGCCTTGCGACCATGACCGGCCCCTTGCCTCGCAGGCTCTGGGAGTCGAGGCTTCCTTCCCCCGTTAGCACCAGATCGGCATCGGCGAGCACGTCGCGTGCACTGAGCATGTCCAGGAATAATTCTGCGCCGGAACGTAATTCGGCTCCGATTAACATTCCGGCCCACGCCAGGCCGCCGGCCGCGCCGGAGCCGGGCGCCCGGTGCAGACCGATTTTCCTGAGGGTGGGCTCGACCGCGTCGGCCAGATGCCTCAGCGCCAAGGACAGCAATCGAACACCGCTGTCGTCGGCACCCTTTTGAGGGCCGAACACCTCGGCCGACCCGTCCGGGCCGACCATGGGGCTGTCGACGTCGCACGCCATCGTCATCTGCGTGGTGGCCAGTCGGGGGTCCAGCCCGCTGATGTCGACATGGGTCACCGACGGCAAAGCGCCGCCACCCACCCCGACCGGTGAACCAGATGCACCGAGTAGTCGTACACCCAGCGCGGTGAGCATTCCCGCGCCACCGTCGGTGGTCGCGCTGCCGCCGAGTCCGACGGTGATGTTCAGAAAGCCCTCGTCGAGCAGGGCGCGGATGACCACGCCGACACCCACGCTGGTAGCGGCGAGCGCGTCAGCGGGTGTCAGATGGGCGCCACCCATTCCGCAGATCGTTGCCACCTCGATGATCGCCTTCTCGTCCTTGACCGCGACGCGGGCGGTGACCGGTCGGCACCAGGCGTCAACACTGGGCACGCGCTGCTCAGTCCACCCGGATCGCAGTGCTGCGTCGACGCTGCCATCGCCTCCATCGGCGATGGCGAGGGGGACGGCCGCTTCCGCTGCGCCCACGTCAGCGCATCCGCGGGTCATCGCGGCGACCGCTTCTTCAGCGGACAAGCTGCCCTTGAACTTGTCAGGTGCGAGAACGATCCGGGTGAATCCCAATGTGTCCTCCGTCTCAGAATTGTTCGTCAAGTTATCACAGCCATCAAGTCGTCTTGTCGGTGGTTTCGCTGCCTCGCGGATATTCTGAGATCTCACATGCGCTGAAAGGACCGTTGGCATGCCGCTCGAACTCAAGACGCAGTCCGTCGGGGAAGCACTCATCGTTTCGTTACGCGAGCGCATCCTCACCGACGACATCCCCGCCGGTAGGCCGGTGACTGAGGCCTCGGTGTCCAGCGACTATGGGGTCGCGCGACAGACCGCAAAGGCCGCAATCGAGCACCTCGTAGCCGAGGGCCTCCTACAGCGCACGGCCCACCGAAGTGCGCGAGTGCCGATCTTGGACGAGAGCCAGGTAAAGGATCTCTACTTCGCGCGCCGCTTCCTGGAGAGCCACGCCTACGGCCTGCTCGCGCGGGATCGACGGCTCGCCCACACGGTCGTGACCGCGCACGAGACGTTCAAGCGTGCTGCCAATGAGGGCGACGTCGTCACCGTCGTGGAGGCCGACATCCGTTTGCACACTTGCCTAGTGGGGAGCCTGGGCAGCCCGCATCTAGACCGCGCACACTGCCTCGTCGTCAACGAAATGCGCCTGTGTCTGGCGCAGGTGCAGAGCCACCACCTGCTCGATCCCGTCGAAATCCACGCCGAGCACGATGCGATCTTGAAGGCCATCGTCGACGGTGACGCTAACCGTGCGGCACAACTTGGAGACCAACACCTCGACCATGCCGAGCGGCGATTGCTCGAACACCTCGCCACCCGCGAGCGCTGACGTACCCCAGGGGCGGCCTGTACTAAATGAACTAAATCGTGACCTGGCTCACTTCTGGGAACACCATCCTTGCAGACCACATCGAACCGATGCGCTGCGAGCAGGAGGAACTCCCATGGCCACCCATCCGGACACATCCGCACCCCCGGACAACGAGAAGTCGGGGAAGCGGGACCGCACGCACTGGCTCTACATCGCCGTGATCGTCGCGGTCATCGCCGGTGTCGCCGTCGGTCTACTGGCCCCAGAGGTCGGCAAGAGCGTCGGCGCTCTCGGCACCATGTTCGTCAACCTGATCAAGATGATGATCGCGCCGGTCATCTTCTGCACCATCGTCTTGGGCATCGGATCGGTGCGCAAGGCCGCCACCGTCGGCAAGGTCGGCGGGCTGGCATTCGTCTACTTCCTGGGGATGTCGACGTTCGCCCTGGCGATCGGTCTGGTGGTCGGCAACCTCCTGCATCCCGGCACCGGCATGCATCTCACCGAATCCGCGTCGGGCAAGGGCGCCGAACTCGCTGAGACGGCCCACGAGGCCGGCGGCCTGCTGGACTTCGTCCAGGGCATCATCCCGGACACGCTGTTCTCGGCGCTGACAGCCGGCAGCGTGCTTCAGGCGTTGTTCATCGCCCTGCTGGTCGGATTCGCGCTGCAGGGTATGGGCACCGCCGGTGAGCCGGCACTGCGGGCGATCGCGTCGCTGCAGAAGCTGGTGTTCAAGGTCCTGGTGATGATCCTGTGGCTGGCGCCGATCGGTGCCTTCGGTGCGATCGCCAACGTCGTCGGCCAGACCGGCTGGACTGCCGTCACCCAGCTGCTCGGACTGATGCTGGGCTTCTACATCACCTGCGTGGTCTTCGTGTTCGGCGTGCTGGGAACGATCCTGCGGGTGGTCGCGGGGGTGTCCATCTTCAAGCTCGTGCGCTACCTCGCCCGCGAGTATCTGCTGATCGTGTCGACATCGTCGTCGGAGTCCGCGCTGCCGCGTCTGATCGCCAAGATGGAGCATCTCGGCGTCGAGCGCACGACGGTCGGCGTGGTGGTGCCCACCGGTTACTCGTTCAACCTCGACGGCACCGCGATCTACCTGACCATGGCGTCGCTGTTCATCGCTGGCGCCCTTGGCGATCCGCTGTCACTGGGTGAGCAGATCGGGCTGCTGGTGTTCATGATCGTCGCCTCCAAGGGCGCCGCCGGGGTCACCGGTGCGGGCCTCGCCACATTGGCCGGTGGGTTGCAAGCCCATCGCCCCGATCTGCTCGACGGTGTCGGTCTGATCGTCGGTATCGACAGGTTCATGTCCGAGGCGCGCGCGCTGACCAACTTCTCGGGTAACGCGGTGGCCACGATCCTGGTCGGGTCGTGGACGCACACCATCGACAAGGACCGCGTCGATGAGGTGCTGCGCGGCGACGATCCGTTCAACGAGCTGACGATGGTCGACTCCGACCACGACGCGCGCGTCGAAGAGCCAAGGCAGGAGCGAGTCCCCGCCTCGGTGTAGGGCGCGTCACGACGGACCCGGTCAGGTCAGCCTGGCCGGGTTCCGTCGTGTCGGTGGGCTGCCGAGGTGAACCGGACGGCGCCACGTCTCGTTCTCCAGATGAACGGCTACGTCAGCCGGAACGGTCGGGGAGAAGGAGATTCGACATGCGTGCCGCACCCTTGAGCATTCTCGCGCTGGGCGCCGTGGCCATCGGTGTGCTCGTCGCTCCGGCGGCACTGGCCGCGCCCGGCTCGACATCGGCGATCGTCACCATCGGCCAACTCGAGGCGCAGGGCTTCGACGTCCGGGTGGATCGCATTGGTAGCGCACCACTTTCGGAGTGTGAGGTCACCAGCGTCCGCAACCCGCAGGAACAGACCCGGCTGGTCCGGGTGGACGGGCGACACGACGACCGCGACCGCTTCATCGAGGTGGTGGTGCGACGCTCCATCACGGTGTCGTTGGACTGCTCCAGCCGCTGAGCCTCGCGGAGATCGGCGTCAGCAGATCAGCGACACCGACACCGTCTGATTGGTCTGCGGGACGAGGATGCGGTCGCCACCGAGGCCGGGGCCGACGTAGGGCACCAACTGCGATACCGACTGGGGGTTTCGCACACTGCTGACGGTGCACGATTCGATCGGGCCGGTGCCGATCTTGTCGAGTGTCACGGTGTAGCCCTCGGACTGAAGACGCGAGATGACCTCGCTCGCGGACTCCTCGTCGGCGCCTGCGACACCCGCCGTGGCGAGTGCGGCACCGAGGACCCCGGCCGTCGCGATGACCATCGGCGTGACCGCCCACCTACTACGCATCAGCGCCTCCTGTCGTGTCCAACCCATCATTCCCTAGTTAACCCGCGGGGGGAACCGGAGCGGCTCCGCGGGGCCCTCAGCCGGTGCAGTCCAGCGACACCGAGATCGACTGGCTGACGACCACCTCGATGAGTCGGTACTTCCGGTTGCCGTTCTCGTCCGGCTTGCCGTAGTAGTCGCGAATGGTGTCGGTCTGGACCTGCGGGTTGCGCACGCTGGTGACGACACAGTCGTTGATCCGGCCGTTGCCGACCCGGTCGACGTTCACGGTGTAGCCCTGCTCCTGCAACCGGCTGATCGTCTCCTGCGGCGTCTCGTCGGCGTGGGCCACGGCGACGGGTCCCAGCAGTAGCGCTGCGACGGAAGTGGCGAATGTGGCAAGAATTAATGACGGACGCATGGTGCGCCCCCTATCTGCTGAAATGTTGAGCCTATTCCCCTTGTAGATCGTCGACGGCTACCGATTCGTTCCACCGGCGCGAAGCCGGCTGTGACGGAACCGCCGACACCGCCGGTCCCCGGCGATAACATCGCGGCCAACCGAAGGGTGGAGTGATGCTCAGCACAATGCAGGACGTCCCATTGACCGTTGCCGCGATCCTGCGACACGCAGTCGGTGTGAGCGGTGACCGCACCGTGACGACCGCGATGGGTGACGGGCGCTACCGCTCGACCAGCTACCGCGAACTCGGCGAGCAGGTCGGTCGGCTGGCGAACGCCTTGCGTGGCCTGGGCATCACGGGTGACGATCGGGTCGGCACGTTCATGTGGAACAACGCCGAGCACCTCGCGGTCTACCTGGCGGCCCCGTCGATGGGCGCGGTGCTGCACACGCTCAACATCCGGCTCTCACCCGAACAGATCGCGTTCATCGCCAACGAGGCCGAGGACAAGGTGATCGTCGTCAACGTGTCGCTGACGGCCCTGCTGGCGCCCGTCCTCCCGTCGCTCGAGACCGTGCATACCATCATCGTGGTGGGCGACGGCGACCTGGCGCCGCTGACCGCCTCCGGCAAGACTGTGCTGCGCTACGACGAGGTGCTGGCCGGTCAGTCGCCGGACTTCGACTGGCCGGAGCTGAACGAAACATCCGCTGCGGCAATGTGTTACACCAGCGGCACAACCGGAAACCCGAAGGGTGTCGTCTACAGCCACCGGTCGACCTACCTGCACTCGCTGAGCTCCTGCACCACCAACGTGCTCGGCGTCGGCGTCGGCGACTCGGTGCTGCCGATCGTGCCGATGTTCCACGCCAACGCCTGGGGGCTGCCCTATGCCGCGCTGATGGCCGGCGCGGATCTGGTGATGCCCGACCGCTTCATGGACGCGGTGTCGCTCATCGACCTGATCGAGACCCGCCGCCCGACGGTGGCCGGGGCGGTGCCGACCATCTGGAATGACGTGCTTCACCACCTGGAAGGCCATCCGGGCCATGACATCTCGTCGCTGCGCCTGGTCGCGTGCGGCGGCTCGGCGGTGCCCCGGTCGCTCATGGAGGTGTTCGAGCAGCGCTATGGCGTACGGATCCAGCAGGCATGGGGGATGACCGAGACGTCCCCGGTCGCGACGGTGGCGATTCCCGTGCCGGGCGTCTCCGAGGAACTGCACTGGGCGCTGCGCTCCTCCCAGGGGCGTCCGGCGTGTGGTGTCGAGGTTCGGATCGTCGATGACGAGGGAGACCCGATGTCACACGACGGCAAGGCCGTTGGCGAGATCGAGGTCCGCGGCCCATGGGTGACCGGGTCCTACTACCTCAACCGTGATGAGTCCAAGTTCGACAACGGCTGGCTGCGCACCGGTGACGTCGGCTGCATCGACCCGCTCGGCTACGTGACGCTCACCGACCGCGCCAAGGACGTGATCAAGTCCGGCGGGGAGTGGATCTCGTCGGTCGAACTGGAGAACCACCTGATCGCGCACCCCGCGGTGCTCGAGGCATCGGTCGTCGGCGTGCCCGATGACAGATGGCAGGAGCGGCCGCTGGCCGTCGTCGTCCTCAACGAGAACGCGCAGGCCACACCCGCCGAACTGCGGGAGTTCCTGGCCCAGCGCGTCGTCCGGTGGTGGCTGCCCGAACGGTGGACGTTCATCGACCAGGTGCCCCGGACCAGCGTCGGCAAGTACGACAAGAAGACCATCCGCGCCCGTCACGCCGACGGGGGCTACGAGGTGGTCACCCTCAGCTGACCGAACACCCGCCGACCGTGAAGAAGATGGCGACTTCCGAGCGGAAGGTCGCAATCTTCTTCACGTTCGAGGGAGGGGTTACCTGTCGGCGCGCTGGTAGGCGGTGACGACGGCCGCGCCGCCGAGGCCGATGTTGTGCTGCAGGGCGGCGGTGACGCCGTCGACCTGACGCTTGTCCGCGGTGCCGCGCAGCTGCCAGGTCAGCTCGGCGCACTGAGCCAGCCCGGTGGCGCCAAGCGGGTGACCCTTGGAGATCAGGCCGCCCGACGGGTTGACCACCCAGCGTCCGCCGTAGGTGGTGTCACCGTCGTCGATCAGCTTGGGTGCCTCGCCCTCACCACACAGGCCCAGGGCCTCATACAGCAGCAGTTCGTTGGCCGAGAAGCAGTCGTGCAGCTCGATGACCTGGAAGTCCTCGGGGCCGAGCCCTGACTGGGCGTAAACCTGTTGGGCGGCTTGCACGTTCATGTCATAGCCGATGATGTTGGCGGCGCTGCCGTCGAATGTGCTGGCGAAGTCGGTGGTCATCGACTGGCCGACGATCTCCACGGCCTGGGCGGCGAGCCCGTGCTTGGCCACGTAGTCCTCGCTGACCACGATCGCCGCGCCCGAGCCGTCCGAGGTCGGCGAGCACTGCAGCTTGGTCAGCGGGTCCGAGATCATCCGCGCGCCGAGAATGTCCTCGAGCGAGTACTCGTCCTGGAACTGCGCATACGGGTTGTTGACCGAGTGCTTGTGGTTCTTGTAGCCGATCTTGGCGAAGTGCTCGGCGGTGGTGCCGTACTTCTTCATGTGCTCGCGACCCGCGGCGCCGAACATCCAGGGCGCCACCGGGAATGCGAACTCGTCGATCGCCGCGAGCGCCTTGACGTGGTTGCCCAGCGGCGACTCCCGGTCCTGCGCGCCGCCACCAAGCGAGCCCGGCTGCATCTTCTCGAAGCCCAGCGCCATGACACAGTCGGCCAGCCCGCCGCGGATGGACTGCGCCGCCAGGTAGAGCGCCGTGGATCCCGTCGAACAGTTGTTGTTGACGTTGACGATCGGGATACCCGTCATGCCCAGCTCGTAGAGCGCCCGCTGCCCGGACGTCGAGTCGCCCGAGCAGTATCCGACGTAGCCCTGCTCGACCTCGGTGTAGGCGAAACCGGCGTCCTCGAGTGCCTTGGTGCCCGACTCCTTCGCCATCTGCGGGTAATCCCAGCCCTCGCGGCTACCGGGCTTCTCGAACTTCGTCATACCCACACCCACGACGAAGACGCGGTTCTTGGCTTTCGGCATTGCTGATCCCTTCGCGACGCTGCGTTTCTTGCAACTTACAACGCGGCCGGGATCACTCGAACAGGTCGGTGTGCTCCGGGCAGTAGTTCTCCACGGCCGAGACCACGAACACCGCCGCCTGATGTTCCGAGAGATCGGTGTAGGTCAGGATCTCGCTGCCCAGGTCCGGCAGGGAGACACCGTCGTCCAGTGCTGCGCAGACGTAGTGCCCATTGGAGATGGCCGTGGCCGGACTGTCGAATCCGATGCCCTCGGCGCTGATGGCGTCGAGAAACGAGGCGTCCGATGAGCGCAGCGCACTGGCGGTGCCCGCCAGCCCGAGCGCGGCCACACCGAGCGCACCCGCCATGAGCGCTGTTGCGGCGGTGAGCCCGATCCGAATGCTGAACATGGGTGCTCCTGGTGATGTCGTGTCGCTCCGGGTGTTCCCGGACTGACATCACCATCCGTCGGACCTCTTGAGGAATTCTTGTCGAATCCTTGGTGCCCGCGACTAGCTGTAGTTCAGCCACCAGGTGTGTAGCTCGTCGATGTTGGGGCCCTGCACGTCGGCGAGTAGCAGTTCGTCGTTCTGAGTCCACATCACGTCGGCGTTGCCCTGGTAGGTACCGCACGCGACCTGCCCGGCCACCACGTCGGGTGAGCGCTTGTAGTTCCAGTCCGCCGGCGAGTCCATGTCACTTCCGGGACACGCGAAGATCTCCTCGTTCTCGGCGGCGGAGGCGGCGAAGTGCTGTGCCAGCTGATCCACGTCCGCGAACAGCGAGTACCTGGCCGCGTGCGGTCCGCCGGGTTGCGTGGACAGACCGCAATCGACGGTGGCGAGCGCGCCGGGTGCCGGCGGCGACGCGACCTCGCAGACGCTCGTCGGGTAGCCCTGCGGAACCAGCGCCAACAGCTGGGCGCCGTACGAATCCGGGTTGCCCGGCTCGTCCGTGGGCCTGGTGCGTGTGGGCGATGAGCGCTCGCTGGTCGACTTCTTGGTGCTCGTCATCGGCGTCGTCGGACCCGATGCCTCGTCGTCGGACTTGACCACCAGGAAGATGCCAAGGGCGGCGATGAGCAGCATCGCGACGCCACCTATCGCGGCAAGCGGAATCCATGGAACCTTGCTCCCGCCTGGGGGAGTCGACCCTGGCGGCGGATTCCACGACGGTGGCCCGCCGGTGCCACCCGCAGTCGGCGGTGGAGGCGTGTACCCGGCGAAGCCGTAGGGCTGGCCCGGCGGGGGCGGCGGGGGCGGCGGTGTCGCAGCGCCGTACGGGGCAGGTGCCACTCCGTAGGGCTGGCCCGGTGGTGGTGGCGGGGTCGCCCCGGATTGCGGTATCAGCAGTCCCGGTGCGGCCATCGTCGCGTTCTGGTCCAGAGGCAGCGCCGGGGTCACGGCGCCCTGACCGTGCTGCAGGATCGTCTCGGCCTGATCCTGGTCGCGCGCCGTCAGCGCCGAGGTGGCTGCCATCGCCAGGTCCCCAGCCGACACGAACCGTTCGTCGGGCTTCTTGGCCATACCGCGCGCGATCACGTCGTCGAATGCGGAAGGGATGCCCGGCCGTTCGACGCTGGGCTGTGGAATCGGCTGCATCAGGTGGCCGGTGATGACCATGCTGACGCTGTCACCGGTGTACGGCTGCGACCCGGCGAGACACTCGTAGAGGACACACGCCAGCGCGTAGACGTCGGCGCGGTAGGTGACCTCGTCGGTGGTGAACCGCTCGGGAGCCATGTACGCGTAAGTGCCTACGGCGGTGCCCATCTCGGTCAGCTTCTCGTCGCTGGCCGCGTTGGCGATGCCGAAGTCCACCAGATAGACGAAGTCGTCGTGGGTGACCAGGATGTTCTCCGGCTTGACGTCGCGGTGCATGATGCCGCTCTCGTGCGCGGCGTCCAGCGCGGACGCGATCTGACGCACGATCGCCACGGCACGCGCGGGCGTCATCGGCCCGAAGTTCCTCAGCAGCTTGCGAAGATCGGACCCTTCGATCATGCGCATGTCGACGAACAGCGTGCCGTCGACCTCGCCGTAGTCGTGGATGGGCACGACGTGGGGCTCCTGCAGGCGGCCCGCCGAATGGGCCTCGCGCTGCAGTCGCTTGCGGAACACCGGGTCGTGGGACACGCTCTCCGGCAGCAGTTTCAGGGCGACGACGCGGTCCTTGACGGTGTCCTGGGCCTCGTAGACCTCGCCCATGCCGCCCTTGCCGATGAGCCGCACCAGGCGGTAGGGCCCGAACTGGGTGCCTTCACGTGAATTCGGCTCGCTCATCTGCCCCGTTCCCCTCGACCAATGCCAACGTCGGCACCTGCCTGGCGTGCCAGCTAGCACCCTAGTGCCAGGGGTGGGTCGCTACAGCGGAACATGCCGGTCAGGGCTCTGCGTGACCGCCGACCTCGAAGGTGAAATCGTGGTCGCAGATGCGAATGCGGTCCCCGCCGCGGAGGGTGGCCGTACGGCGAATCCGCTGGTCGTTGACCTCTAGGCCGTTGGCCGAGCGCAGATCGGTGATGACGAAGCTGGTGCCTGTGTCGATGATGACCGCGTGGTGCCTGCTGACGTTGGGGTCGTCGAGCACGATGTCGTTGTGGGGCAGGCGACCTATGCGCGTGGCCGCGGCGAGCAGCGGATGAACGCGTCCGGCCGTCGCACCGGCGGTGGCGCGCAGGTGCGCCAGCGGGGTCTGGTCATCGACCGCGGTCCGCAGGCCGATGTTGTCGATCTTGTGCACCGCCGTGGTCTGCGCGGCCTTCCTGGCGTTCAACGGTTCCTGGCGCAGGATCCGTTCGTGCAGTGTGCGGATGGTGGGCCCGGGATCGATGCCGAGATCGTCGGCGAGTGTCGTCTTCAGCCGTTGGTGGGCGTCGAGTGCATCGGACTGCCGCTCGGTGACGTAGTAGGCGGTGATCAACTGCGCCCACAATGGTTCCCGGTACGGATGCGCGGCGACGAGAGCCTCCAGATCGCCTATCACCGCGTAGGCGCGGTTGCAGGCGATCTCGGATTCGGCTCGCGCCGTGTGTGCGACGACCTTGTCCTCCATCAGTGCGGTGGCGAACGGGTCGACGAAGTCGAAGTCCCGCAGGTCTTCGAGGACAGCGCCACGCCACTCGGCGAGTGCGTTCTCCAGGTGCTCGCTGGCTTGCTCGAATTGGCCTGCGGCGGCGGCCTGCACGCCAGCGGTCTTGTGTGCGACGAACCGGCCGATGTCGGTGTCGGCGTCGGCCACCGAGAGTCGATACCCGGGCGGGGCGCTGGCCAGAACGGTCTTCGCGTCGAGTCCCACCCCGGCGAGTAGGCGTCGCAGATTCGAGACGTAGGAGTGCAGGCTGGCCTTCGGTTCGGCCGGCGGGTACTGCTCCCACGCCGCGTTGACCAACGACTCGCTGCTGACGGGCCGGTTGCGGCTCATCACCAGCATCGCCAACACCGCCCGCTGCTTGGGTGTACCAAGCGGCAGCGGTGCCCCGTTGGCCGTCACCTGCAGCGGGCCGAGAACTCCGAAGTCGAGAATCATCGGTGTTGATTGTGCAGTCCGGAGCCGCCGAGTGGTGTAGAGATTAATTAGAACGTGTTCCAGTTTTTGCCCTCGAGAGGAGACCCGGATGGCTTTGCGAGTGGTGCAGTGGGCGACCGGCGGGGTCGGCGTTGCCGCGATCAAGGGGGTTCTCGAGCACCCGGATCTGGAACTCGTCGGGTGCTGGGTGCACTCGGAGGCCAAGAGCGGCAAGGACGTCGGCGAGCTGATCGGTGGGGAGTCGCTCGGGGTGGCGGCGACCAACAGCGTCGACGAGATCCTGGCGCTCGACGCCGACGCGGTCATCTACGCACCGCTGATGCCGAACCCCGACGAGGTGGCGGCGCTGCTGCGGTCGGGCAAGAACGTGGTCACCCCCGTCGGCTGGTTCTACCCGGGGGAGAAGGAGGGTGCCCCGTTGCGCGCCGCCGCGGTCGAGGGCGGAGTGACGCTGCACGGCACTGGCATCGCGCCCGGCGGCATCAGCGACAAGTTCCCGCTGATGATGTCGATAATGTCGACCGGCCTGACGTTCGTTCGCGCCGAGGAGTTCTCCGACCTGCGTACCTATGACGCACCCGACGTGCTGAAGTACGTGATGGGTTTCGGTGACACCCCGGAGAAGGCGCTGACCGGACCGATGCAGAAACTGCTGGACGGTGGCTTCATCCAGTCCGTGAAGATGATCGTCGACAAGTGCGGGTTCAACATCGACCCGAAGATCCGGGCGACCCAGGAGATCGCGGTGGCGACCGCGCCCATCGACTCGCCGATGGGAGTCATCGAGCCCGGCCAGGTCGCGGCCCGAAAGTTCCACTGGGAGGCGCTCGTCGGCGCCGAGGTCGTCGTCAGGGTCACGGTGAACTGGTTCATGGGTGAGGAGAACCTCGATCCCGCATGGACATTCGGCCCCGAGGGGCAGCGCTACGAGGTCGAGGTGAAGGGCAATCCCGATATCGCGGTGAGCTTCAAGGGATTCCAGTCAGAATTCGGTGACGAGGCCCCGGAGTCCGGAATCGTCGCCACTGCCGCGCACTGCGTGAACTCGGTGCCCGCGGTGTGCGAGGCGGACCCTGGCATAGTGACCTACCTCGACCTGCCGTTGATCAGCGGTAAGGCGGCGCCGGGGCTGCGCTAGCGGGCACATCCCAAATTCGTCAGGGCGCGACCAGGATTCGGATCGGGTCTCCGTCGGCCTTGTCGAGCTTCTCGATACCCAGCCTTACGTCCTCCAGTGACACCACGTCACTGATGGACCGCGACAGGTCCAGGCGGCCGCGCGACACCAGATTCGCCAACGTGGCGATATCGGCGTTCTGGTAGCCGAGGTGGCCGAGTACCTGTCGTTTGAAGAGGTTGAACATCGAGGTGGGCCCGATCGTCGGTGCGTCGGCGCTCATGCCGACACCGACCAGTCGCCCACCGACCGTCAGGCTGTTCAGGGCCTGCTCGAACGTGGAGGCCAGCCCGACCGCGTCGAATGCGACGTCCAGGTTGCGACCGTCGGTGACCTCGAGAATCTTGTCGTGCAGCTTCGGATCGCCGGCCTCGAACGCGTAGTCGGCGCCGACGGCGAGCGCCCGATCCAGAATGGAGGGTTTGATGTCGACGGCGATGATCGGCGCGGCCCCGACGAGGCGAGCCAACTGCACCATGTGGGTGCCGAGTCCGCCGACGCCCCACACCCCTACCGACTCACCGACCCCGACGTTGGCAGTCCGCACGACGGCCCCGAACGGCGTGGAGACCGCATCCGCCAGGATGGCCGCCTGCTCCATCGCCACGTTGTCCGGAACCCTGGTGAGTCCGAACGCCTGTGCCACCGTGTACTCGGCCCACGCGCCGTCATACGCGAAGGCCATCAAGCGGATCCGCAGGCAGTTGGACACGTCACCACGCCGACAGTTGACGCAGTCCATGCAGGGCCTGCCTGCGGCGACGACCACCCGGTCGCCCTCGGCCCAGCCGGTGACGCCTGCACCGAGCTTCGCGATGGTGCCCGACGCCTCGTGGCCCTGGGTCACCACCGGCAGTTGGGCGGGGAAGGTGCCGTTGATCAGGCTCAGGTCGGAGTGGCAGATACCGCAGAACGCGACCTTGACCAGCACCTCACCCGGGCCCGGTTCAGGGATTGGAACACTCTCCACCGCAATCGTCTTCGTGTCGGCGTAGAACCGCTGGGCCCGCATCGTGTCAACCATGTCGCTCCCGTTCGTCGCAGGCGGCGATGGCTCGATGCCGCCCCTGCCATCATGGCGCAGCCGCGGGTCTGTGGGCTACCTTCCGCGAAACTGACGAAGTGGCTGCTACTGCATGGATTCGCGCAGCCATTTCGTCGGTTTGGTTGCTAGTCGGACCCGCCGCCGGCGAGCGTGCGCAGCACCAGATCGGTTGAGTCCCAATCCATGCACTTGTCGGTCACCGACTGTCCGTAAGTCAGCGGAACGGCCTCGGGTGCCTGGGCCCCGCCGACCAGGAAGCTCTCCAGCATCACGCCGCTGACCGGCAATCCGTCGCGCACCAGCTGTGCCACCTCGGTGGCGACCGCCGCCTGGCGGATGTGGTCCTTACCGGAATTGGCGTGGCTGCAATCGATCACGACACGTCCGGGCAGCCCGGCCTTGGTCAGTTTGGCTGCCGCGACGTTCACCGACTCCGCATCGTGGTTCGGGCCGTCGGTGCCCCCGCGCAGGATCACGTGGCAGTCCTCATTGCCCGCGGTGCTCACCACCGCGCCACGTCCGAGATCGTCCATGCCGAAGAAGACGTGCTGGGCGGCAGCCGCTTTCACGCCGTCGACGGCGACCTGGATGTTGCCATCGGTGCCGTTCTTGAACCCGACCGGCATCGACAGGCCCGACGCCAGCTGGCGGTGCACCTGAGACTCGGTGGTACGGGCGCCGATCGCCCCCCACGCCACGGCATCGGCGATGTACTGCGGGCTGGTCGGTTCCAGGAACTCACACCCCACCGGCAGGCCGATGTCGATGATGTCGAGCAGCAGTTGTCGGGCGACGCGCAGACCGCGGGTCACATCGAACGTGTTGTCCATCCCCGGATCGTTGATCAGACCCTTCCACCCGGTGGTGGTGCGAGGCTTCTCGAAGTAGACGCGCATCACGATCTTCAGCCGATCGCGCAGGTCGTCGGCGACCTTGACCAGCCGCCGGGCGTAATCCAGTGCTGCGGCCGGGTCATGCACCGAGCACGGTCCCACCACAACCAGCAGGCGATCGTCGCGGCCGGCGAGGATGTCGGCGATCTCATCGCGGTCGCGGGCCACCCGCTCAGCGCGCGCGGCCCCCAGCGGGAACTCGGCGAGCACGTCGTGCGGGCTGGGAATCGCGCTGAAACTTCGGATCCGCCGGTCCGACGTCGTCGGCGGTGTGGCGATCTGCGCCAGGTTCATGTTTGGGTGCCTTTCTGGTGGGGGCACCGCAGTGAGTCCGGCGCCCTTGAATGACGAAAGGCAGCGACCTGATGGTCACTGCCTGGGCTCCGGGTGGATGCGTGCTTAGTGCTGCGCTTTATCGGCTCCGCCCGGAGCCTGGATAAAGCGCCAATAGCTGGCACGCACGATGGTCACGCGGCCCAGGCTACACCGCCGTCTGAGTCCGGCAGGAATCGGGCGTTTGGCACACTCGACTTCCGTGACCAAACGTGGACTCGTACTCGCAGGTGGGGGACTGGCTGGCATCGCCTGGGAGACCGGCATCCTCTGCGGTATCGCCGACGTATCGCCACTCGCAGCGTCGACGCTGCTGGCCTCCGATGTTCTACTCGGCACCTCGGCGGGGTCGACGGTCGCCGCGCAGCTGGGCAGCGGCGCGACCCTTGAGGATCTGTTCGCCCGCCAGATCGCCGAGACATCCCACGAGATCGACTCGGGCGTCGACATCGCAGCCATCGCCGATCTATTCGTCACCGCGATGCTCACCCCGGGTGCCACCACGGAGCAGAAGCTGCAGCGGATAGGCGAGATCGCGCTGTCAACCGAGACCGTCGCGGAGCCCGTGCGCCGCCAGGTGATCGCTCACCGACTGCCGTCACATGACTGGCCACAGCGGGTGTTGCGGGTCACGGCGATCGACGTGGCGACGGGTGAGCTGGTGGTGTTCGACGGCGACTCCGGGGTGCCGCTCGTCGACGCGGTCGCCGCCAGCTGCGCCGTTCCTGGTGTCTGGCCGCCGGTGACGATCGCTGGCCGCCGCTACATGGACGGCGGTGTCGGTAGCACCGTCAACACGGCGGCCGCGGCCGACTGCGCAGGCGTGGTCGCGCTGGTGCCGTCGGGGCAGAACGCGCCGTCGCCGTTCGGTGACGGCGCGGTGCGCGAGATTGCGGAGTTGGGCGATTCGGCGCTGGCGGTGTTCGCCGACGACGACGCGCTGGCAGCGTTCGGCCGCAACCCGTTGGACCCGGCGTGCCGGATCCCGTCGGCGCACGCGGGCCGGGCCCAGGGTCGGCGCGAGGCTCAGCGGGTGGCGGAGTTCCTAGGACTCTGACGTATCGGACTCTGACGGGCCGGGCGATGCTTTGTCGGGCGACGCCGTGTCGAGGTCGATGAACGTGTCCAACGCCAGCGCCGCGAGTTCCTGGCCGATATCGATGACTTCGTTGGCGCGGTAGTACTCCAGGCTGCGGGCCGCGGTGCGCGGCACCTCGATGAGCAGATCTGGCGGGTAGGAGGCCAGCGTGTGCCGCATGAGCGCGGCCTGCGCGATGTCGATGGCTCGGTTCATCACCTCGAACCCGCCGAGCCTGGGGATGGGCATCGGGTCGGCGTCGGTGATTGGGTCGCCGTCCACAACCTCCGACGTGCTGAATCGGCTCATCACGGAGCGGGCGGCCGGAGTGTCGAGAAGTGTTCGCGCCGAGGCGGTGTCGAGCAGCGCTGTCGTGCTGCGCCACATCCGGCTCAGAATCTCCGCACTCGACCGTTGCCCCGGCTCGTCACGATGCAGGTCGTGGCCGGTTGGGTCATCCCCGTTGAGGCTGACGGCGATTGTCACATCGGCCCTGACCGCCGCGAGTGGCGCCATCGGCAGCGGATCGAGGATGCCGCCGTCGGCGAGGAGCCGCCCGTCGAGCACGTGCGGGCTGATGACGCCGGGGATGGCGATCGACGCCCGGATCGCGTCCACGACGGGACCGCGCTGCAACCACACAGACCGTCCGGTGACCAGGTCGGTGCTGACCGACGTGTACGGGATCGGCAGGTCCTCGATTGCCACGTCGCCGAGGATCTCCCGGACGGCGTCCAGGATCTTCTCGGCGCGCAGCACGCCCGCCGCGGTGAGGGACGGATCAAGCAGTCGCAGAACTGCGCGCTGCGTCAGTGAACTCGCCCAGGTGGTGTAGTCGTCGAGCTTGTCGGCCGCCTGCAGTCCGCCGACCAGTGCGCCCATGGACGACCCGGAGATGCCGACGATGTCGTGCCCGCGATCGCGCAGCTCGTTGATAACGCCGATGTGCGCGTAGCCGCGCGCGCCGCCACTACCGAGCGCCAGTGCCACCCGCATGGCAGTCATCGTCCCACCAAGCATCGCCAATCGCGCGCAGAAGCAGAGGTCGAGCGAAGGGGCCAGGTCGGCGGATTGCCTACTAGCAGCCGATTCGGCTGAAGAAGGCGACGGCGACGAGGCCGATGATGAAGGCGACGGTCGGCTGTCCGCTCGAGAGGGACACCACGATGCCGCTGATCGCCGCGATGGCGATCAAGAGAAGCAGAAGGCCCATCAGTACCCGCGTGCCGCTGATCGATCCGTGCGCGGCGGGCGGGAGCCCGGAATGGGACTTGTCCACACCGTTGTCATGCGATCCGAACATCTGCAGTCCTCTCGAAGTGATGCGGGACACAGCATAACCGCTTTTGTGAGCCACGCCACTACAGCTAGACGGTCTAATTGTCTGTGTCGTCAACGCATCTCGGTCCCGGAGTCGCGTGTGGCGGCGTCGGCGGGGCGCGGTGGGATCCGGCTGGCAGTGGGCGCTACCCGGGGTTTCTCGCAGCCGTGATTAAAAGGCGGGGCTAGCCGCAGAGATCGTCGGCTGCGGCCTCGGCCGCGACGATGACCGCTGCCTGCCGTTCCGGTGCCAGTTGCGACCACGGCGTGTCGAATGTGCCTGGTCCCGCGGCGTCCGTGGACTGCAGATCGGCCAGATAGGGCTCGAACTGAGCCTTGGCGTCGGTGCCCCGCCCGGCCATCCACGTCTTGGCCGCCAGGCAGGCCTTGAAGTACTCATCCTCGGTCGACACGGCCGGCGCGCCGACCGCCGTGGTGACGCCACCCGGCGAGACGCCGGTCGCGCCGGGCGCCGCGGTATGGGCCTCAGTCGTCTGCGTGGTCTGTGTGGGTTGCCCCGTCTCGGAGGAGGCCGACGGCTGTGACGACTCGGTGCCGCCCTCCTCGGACCCCGATGAACAGCCGGACAGGGCCATGGCGCCGACGATCGCCGCTGCCGTCATCGCCAGGAGGGGGTTCGTGCGCATGGTGCCAATCTATGCAACACTCGCGAACGTGCTGGAGCGGACCGTGTCGCAGGAGTGTTGTCGGGCTTGACGCCGACCCCCTGACCGTCCACTCACCCTGGAGTTCGCACCACCATGTCCGTTGCATCTGTGTCTGTTGCACCCACGCCCTCACCGTTGGTCCTCGCGCCCACCCGGTTGCGTGTGCCCGACCTACTTCAAGCCACTGACCAAGCCGCCGACGACGTGCTGTCGGGGCGCTACCGCCATGTCCTGCCGCCCGGCGGGGTACCGACCGACGAGCGCTGGTTCACGCGTCTGCGCGGCGACGACGAACTCGACGTCTGGCTGATCAGCTGGGTACCCGAACGCTCCACCGAACTGCACGACCACTGCGGCTCGCTGGGTGCGTTGACGGTGGTCTCGGGCGCGTTGGCGGAGACGCGCTGGGATGGCGAGGCGCTACGCACCCGTCGGCTGGAGGCCGGCGACCAGGCGGGGTTCCCGCTGGGGTGGGTGCACGACGTGGTGTGGGCGCCGGAGTCCATAAGCGTGAGCGGTCAGAGGAAGGCAGGCGCAGTGGGCGGTCCGACACTCAGCGTGCACGCCTACTCGCCGCCCCTGACCGCCATGTCGTACTACGAGGTGACCGGGCGGAACACCCTGCGCCGCAACCGGACCGAACTGACCGATAAGCCGGAGGGGGAGTAGTGGCAAGCCGAATCGACGCTGTCCTGGATGCGGCGCGCGCCAGGCTCGAGCGGATCGAGGCACGCGACGTTCCCGACGCCCTTGCGCGCGGCGCCCTGCTGGTCGACATCCGTCCCGCCGCGCAGCGCGCCCGCGAGGGTGACGTCGCCGCCGCGCTGGTCATCGAGCGCAATGTGCTGGAGTGGCGATGCGACCCCACCAGCGACGCCAAACTGCCCGAGGCCGTCGGCGACGACGTCGAATGGGTGGTGCTGTGCTCGGAGGGCTACACGTCGAGCCTGGCGGCGGCCGCGTTGCGGGATCTCGGCCTGCACCGCTCCACCGACGTGGTCGGCGGGTATCAGGCGTTGAAGTCCGCCGGTGTGCTGCCCCAGCTCAACTGATCTGGTCGCGTCAGCTCGAGTACCCGCGGAGCAGCAGCGGTCGTAACCGCTCGGTCTTCTCCGGTGTCCACCCGGGCGGCTGCATTATGGCCGCCCATGCGTTCGCAACGTCCCGAATGTAGACGTGGCCGTGGCCGTCCGGAACGTCGATGGCGACGGCCATATCGGCCGACACCTGTAGGAACGTCACCACGGGAATCCACTCCATCTCGGGTGACACGTCGTAGCCGCGCGGCTCCTTGAGCCAATCGGGCTTGGCGAACAGCAGATCCGGATTCCACCAGGCGATCGGATCTGACGCGTGCTGCATGTACACCACGCGCGGTGTGCCCCAGGGCTCGTCGAGCCGGTCGAGGTTCTTCGGCTCGGCCGCGAATCGGACGTTCTGGCCCTCGTCGAAGATCGGCAGCCACTCGGGGGATCCCGCGTCGCGGTTCTGTGTCAGGTGGGTCCAGATCGTGTTGTTGAACGTGGGCCCGGAGAACAGTGCGCCGTCGGTGCGGGCGAGCAGATTGTTCAGGGACAGGAACGGTGTCTCCCCGCCGAACGACCCCAGGCTCTCGCCGAACACCACGAGCTTCGGACGGTCGGCCTCGGGCATCACACGGACCAACGCGTCGACCGCCTCGAACAACGCCTGGGCGGCCTGACGGGCGTTCTCCTTGTCGACGAGGAACGACAACCAGCTGGGCAGATAGGAGTACTGCATCGAGACGATCGCGGTGTTGCCGTTGTACATGAACTCCAACGACGATGCCTCGGCGGCGTTGATCCAGCCGGTGCCGGTCGTGGTGGCCACGGCCACGACGTCGCGGTTCAGGCCACCGGTGCGCAGAAGCTCCTGGGCGGCAAGGGCTGCGGTGGCCTTGAGGTCCTCTGCGGAGTTCTTACCCGCGTACACGCGGATCGGCTCGATGGCGGGGGCGTTGTTGAAATTCGTGAGTTCCTCGACCGTCGGGCCGCCGCCGACGAAGACGCGACCCTGGTGGCCCAGTGAGTCCCAGGTGACCAGCGACCCGGGACCACCCGATCGCAAATCGCTGGTGGGAGCGGGATTGTCGGCGTCGAGTTCGTCGTTGACCGAGGCGAAGGACTTGTTCAGCACGTCCATCGCGACGCGCACCACGACA
The DNA here is from genome assembly GCF_022557175.1 of Mycolicibacterium sp. YH-1. The sequence goes on from NZ_CP092915.1 coordinate 1,516,325, forward strand.
CCGTTCAGGAGCGCGATGCTGAGCGCCAGCAGCAGGCCGACGACCACAACCGCCGACACCCGCGGCGGCGCGAACCGGTCCAGTTGACGAACCAGGTACCGCACCAATCTGCCCACCAGCTGGCCGATTTCGACAAAGGCGAACAGGAAGACGAGCGCGAGCACGGCGGTCAGCGGATGGTCCCAGAAGCCCAGCCGCGGCACACCCATGAAGTCGCGGACATCGTCCTGCCAGACGTGGAACCAGATGATCGCCAGGACCTGTCCGATCACGCCAACGACGAGCAGCGCCAGCCATGCCCACGTCGGCGCGCGCGGGGAGGTCTCCTTGGAGCGCATGTAGCGCACGAGCCACACCCCGAACACACCGATGGCGTATCCGATCGCGCCCGCGGCCCCGCTCACCGCGCCCTGGAACAGCGGACCGCGGGGCAGCAGCGACGGCGTCATCGAGAGCCAGATGAACACCAGCCCAATGGCGGTGCCGAAGAACGTGTAGTGCCGAAGCCACCACGGCGGCTGGACCTGCGAGGACTCAGCCTCCGGCGCGGGTTCCGGTGCGGCCGAGGGCTCCTGCGGGTCCTTGGGTGCCAGGGTGTCGGTGTCGGTCACCCGCGAATATTAGCGGTGAGTGAAGTTCGGTGGGCGCTTCTCGACGAAGGCTGCCATGCCCTCGGTCTGGTCATCGGTGGCGAAAGCCGAGTGGAACAGCCGGCGCTCGTAGAGCAGTCCCTCGTCGAGGGTGGTCTCGAAGGCGCGATTGACGGCTTCCTTGGCCATCCGCGACGCGGACCGCGACATTCCGGCGATGGTGGCGGCGACGGCCTTGGCCTCCTCGAGCAGGCTGTCCGCGGGCACGACGCGCGCGACGAGGCCGGCGCGTTCGGCCTCCTCGGCGTCCATGTTGCGTCCGGTGAGGATCAGATCCATCGCCTTGGCCTTGCCGATGGCGCGCGTCAGACGCTGGCTTCCGCCCATGCCCGGCAGCACGCCGAGCTTGATCTCCGGTTGGCCGAACTTCGCTGTGTCGGCGGCGATCAGGATGTCGCACATCATCGCCAACTCGCAGCCACCGCCCAGCGCGTAGCCGGCGACCGCGGCGATGGTCGGCGTGCGGGTGGCGGCGAACTTCGACCAGGCGGCGAAGAAGTCGGTGTCGAAGACGTCGGCGAACGACAGCTCGGCCATCTCCTTGATGTCGGCGCCCGCAGCGAAGGCTCGCTCGTTGCCGGTGAGCAGGATCGCGCCTACGCCGGGGTCGGCGTCCAGTTCGGCTGTGGCCGCGGTGATATCGGCCATCACCTGGCTGTTGAGGGCGTTGAGCGCCTTCGGGCGGTTCAGTGTGATGATGGCGACGCGGTCCTCGCGTGTGACCAGGATGGTCTCGTAGCTCGTGCTCATGGTTACTCCTGTCCGGGGAAGGTGAGGTCGGGGTCGGCAGGTGCGAAATAGGCCGCGACGTCGGCCTCGGTGCACTGTGTCAGGTCAGCCGGCGACCACTTCGGATTGCGGTCCTTGTCGACGAGTTGGGCGCGGATGCCCTCGACCAGATCGTGGGACCTCAACGCCGCCGATGACGTCCGGAACTCCTCGCGCAGAACGTCTTCCAGGGTGTCGAGTTTGGCCGCGCGACGGACCGCCTCCAGCGTGACGGCCAGCGCGATCGGCGATCTGGTGGCGATCAGCTTGGCCGCGTCGTTGGTGGGTTCGGCGTCGTGACCGCGCAGCTCGGCGATGATGTCGGCGACCGTCTCCGCGGCGTAGCAGTGGTCGATCCAGTGTTGTTGTGCGAGCAGCGTGCTGGCAGGCGGCTCGATGGCGTGCGCCGACACCGCGGCGTCGGCGCCGTCGGCGATCACGGCGGCCTTGAAGGCGTCGAGGGCGTCGTGCGGTACGTAGTGATCGGCGAAGCCCATCGCGATGGCGTCCGCCCCCGAGAACGGTGCGCCGGTCAGCGCGGCGTGCACACCGAGCAGCCCGGGTGTGCGGGCCAAAAGGTAGGTTCCGCCGACGTCGGGGATGAACCCGATGCCCACCTCGGGCATGCCCATCTTGGTCGTGTCGGTGACGACCCGCACGCTCCCGTGCGCACTGACCCCGACGCCACCGCCCATCACGATGCCGTCCATCACCGCGACATAGGGCTTGGGGTAGTTGGCGATGCGGGCGTTGAGGATGTACTCGTCACGCCAGAAGGCGAGCGATTCGGTGCCACCGGATTTGGCGTCGTGGTAGATCGCGACGACGTCGCCGCCCGCGCACAGGCCGCGTTCGCCGGCCCCTGTCAGCAGGAGCGTGTGGACGTCGTCGTCGGTGGCCCATGCCTCCACGGCGTTCGCCATAGCGGTGACCATGGCGTAGTTGAGCGAGTTGATCGCCTTTGGCCTGTTCAGGGTCATGAGGCCGACGCCATTCTGCGTACTTACTAGGACGTCCTCGTTTTCTGTCACGTCAGCAATGTAGAACGTCGGGCTCGGCGACGATGCGACGGGTAGCGTCACGCTGAGGAAGTTCACAGAAACCACGAAACGAAAGTCGACGGCGGGGAACCTTGTCTGCCACGCTGATCGTTGGTGGAGTATTCGTCATCAGACGAAACACAGCACAGGAGAGGATCCGACGGTGCGCGAAAGCAGCAACCCGGTATTCCGTTCACTGCCCAAGGGGCAGCAAGGCGGATACGCGCAGTTCGGTACCGGAGCCGCTGGCTACGGTGCCCAGGCGGTGCACGCCGACCCCTATACGGCGCAGTACCCCGATCAGCAGCAGAAGGGCGTCGCCCGGCCGCTGACCATCGATGACGTCGTCACCAAGACCGGGGTCACCCTGGCGGTTCTGACAGCCGTCGCGGTCGTCTCCTACTTCCTGGTGTCCTCCAACATGTCGCTGATGATGCCGTTCGTGCTCGTCGGTGGCCTCGGTGGCTTCGCGCTGGTCATGATCGCGACGTTCGGTCGCAAGCAGGACAACCCCGCCATCGTGCTGACCTACGCGGCGCTGGAGGGTCTCTTCCTGGGTGCGGCGTCGTTCATGTTCGCGAACCTCGTCTCCACCGGTGGCCCCGGAATGATTGCGCAGGCGATCTTCGGCACCATCGGCGTATTCGTCGGCATGCTCTTCGTCTACAAGACGGGCGCCATTCGAGTTACGCCCAAGTTCACCCGAATGCTGGTGGCAGCGTTGTTCGGTGTGATGGCCATCATGCTGCTCAACCTGGTGCTCGCGCTGTTCGGCGTGGGCGGCGGCGAGGGCTTCGGGCTTCGCAGCGGTGGCCCGCTCGCGATCATCTTCTCGCTCGTCTGCATCGGTCTCGCGGCGTTCATGTTCCTGATCGACTTCGACTCGGCCGATCAGATGATCCGCGCCGGTGCGCCGGAGAAGGCCGCGTGGGGAATCGCCCTTGGCCTGACCGTCACCCTGGTCTGGCTGTACCTCGAAATCCTGCGGTTGCTGTCGTATTTCAACAACGACTAGTAACCAACCCCTGGAAAGGCGTCCGCGATAGCGGGCGCCTTTCTTTTTGTCCATTTGCGTCCGCCGAAACTGCTAACAGATCGCGATTCATCCCCAGATCGCGATCTGGTAGCAGTTTCGAGCGGGTTGAGCCGGCCCTTGAGCCGCCATCGTGGAGGTCATGCGTATCCACGATGGTCCTTTTATCGGCAGTGCAGCTGTCGCATCGGGTTTGGTGGCCAAACACGAACTCCGAAGCGATTTCGCATCGATCTTTCCCGATGTCTACCTCCACCGCGACGTGGAGCCCGTACTCACCCACCGCGCCCGCGCAGCCTGGCTGTGGTCGCACCGGGAAGGTGTCGTCGCCGGACTGACGGCTTCTGCGTTGCATGGGGCGAAGTGGGTGGACGATTCGCTGCCGATCGAATTGGTCTGGCCGAACGCCAGACCTCCGAAGGGCATGCACACGTACGACTATCGGCTACTGGGCGATGAATTCATCGAGTCCGATGGCATGCGGATCACCACACCGGAACGTACGGCCTTCGACATCGGCCGCCGTCGCGGTCGCGTCGACGCCGTCGCCAGACTCGATGCACTGGGCAACGCGATGCCGCTTCGCGTTGCCGACGTGGACGAGTTGGCGATTCGACATCGCGGTTCCAGGGGCCTGCGCCGGTTGGAGGCGGCGCTCGATCTGCACGATCCGGGTGCCGAGTCACTCAAGGAGACGTGGCTTCGACTTCTGTTGATCGACGCGGGTTTTCCGAGACCGCGTACCCAAATTCCAGTGCCAGGGCGAAGTGGAGAGACGCGCTATCGCCTCGACATGGGCTGGGAGGACTTGATGGTGGCGGTCGAGTACGACGGTGAGCATCACCGCGTCGACAGGCCGAGCTACAAGAGCGACATCATCCGAATGGAGTATCTGCATGCTGTCGGATGGCTGGTTGTACGTGTTGTGGCGGAGCAACGCCGGCAGGAGATAGCGAGCCGGGTGCGCGACGCGCGAGAATCGAGACTGCGGTGAGATCGCGAAATGTCGAGAATTCGCGATCTCACCGCAGTTTCGCGCGAGGGAGGTGTCGCGCGAGGGAGGTGTTAGGACAAGCGCTCCACGACCATCGCCATGCCCTGGCCGCCGCCGACGCACATCGACTCAATGCCGAACGTCTTGTCATGGGTGGCAAGGTTGTTCAGCAGGGTGGCGGTGATGCGTGCGCCCGTCATGCCGAAGGGATGGCCCAGCGCGATGGCGCCGCCGGACACGTTCAGCCGGTCCTCGTCGATGCCGAGTTCCCGAGCCGAGCCGAGCACCTGCACGGCGAACGCCTCGTTGATCTCGACCAGGTCGATGTCGGAGATCTTCTTGCCCGCCTTGGCGAGTGCTCGCTTGATCGCCTCGATCGGGCCCAGGCCCATGATCTCCGGCGACAGGCCCGAGACGCCGGTCGACACGATGCGCGCCAACGGGGTCAGCCCCAGCTGCTTGGCCTTGGTGTCGCTCATGATGACCACTGCGGCGGCACCGTCATTGAGCGGACACGCGTTGCCCGCCGTGATGGTGCCGTTCGGCCGGAAGACGGGCTGCAGCTGGCTGATCTTCTCGTAGGTGGTGCCTGCACGGGGGCCGTCGTCGGTCGACACGACAGTGCCGTCGGCCAGTGTCACCGGCGAGATCTCACGGGCGAAGAAGCCGCTGTTGATGGCCGCCTCGGCCCGGTTCTGGCTGCGCACGGCCCAGTGATCCTGGTCCTCACGGCTGACGCCGCTGTACAGCGCGACGTTCTCGGCGGTCTGGCCCATCGCGATGTAGACGTCCGGGATGGTGCCGTCCTGGCGGGGGTCGTGCCACTCGGTGGCACCCTCGGCCTGCTTGGCGGTGCGGGCCTGAGCCTCGGCGAAGATCTCGTTCTTGCTGTTGGGCGCACCGTCGGCCGCGCCGACACCGAAGCGCGACACCGTCTCAACGCCCGCGGAGATGAACACGTCACCCTCGCCGGCCTTGATCGCGTGGAACGCCATGCGCGTGGTCTGCAGCGACGACGAGCAGTAGCGGTTGACCGTGGTGCCGGGCAGGAAGTCGTAGCCGAGTTCGACGGCGACGGCGCGGGCGATGTTGTAGCCGGCCTCACCGGCGGGCTGCGCGCAGCCCATCATCAGGTCGTCGATGTCCTTGGGGTCCAAGGACGGCACCTTGTCCAGCGCGGCACGAACCATCTGCGTGGCGAGGTCGTCGGGGCGCATGGTGGCCAGGGATCCCTTGACGGCGCGGCCGATCGGGGAACGCGCTGTGGCGACGATGACGGCTTCAGGCATTACGACTCCTAGTTCGAGGTGATTACTCCCGAACCTAACCCGTGACCGGTGCGACGATCGGCGCGGGTACGCCCGTCGTGCGACGCCACAGCTTGCCGATGCCGCCGATCCGGGCCAGAAGCGTCGTCGCGTCGTCCGACCGAGATTCCAGCGCAGGCTCCATCGCGGGGTCACCGGCGCGCTCGCCCAACGCATTACAGAGCGCAGGCAGCAGCTGCGTGGCCGCCAGGGCGTAGCCGGCCGCCGACGGATGGAACATGTCGGGGGAGAACAGCACGTCGGGAGCCTTCTGGAACTCCGGTGTGAGCAGGTCGGAGAAGGGCACGGGAACGCCGCCGGCGGCCCGCACCGCTGATGCCTGTGAACGCGCCAATCGCCGCCCCAGGTTGCGCGCCACCCAGCGCAGCGGCTGCGGGATGGCGGTGATGACACCGAAGTCCGGGCAGGTGCCCACGACGACGACGGCGCCGCTGGCCCTCAGCCGATGCACGGCGTCGCCCAGCCGACGAGCGGACTGCGGAATGCCGTTCATAGCGGTGACGTCATTGGCGCCGATCATGACGACGGCGGCGTGTGGGGGCGGGCCGGCGACGAACATCGCATCGATCTGCCCGGACAGACCCTTTGAGGTGGCGCCGACGATCGCCTTGGTGCTCAGCCAGACGCGTTTACCCGACTTCTCGGCCAGCCCGCGGGCGATCAGCACGCCGGGTACCTCGTCGGCGTACGTGCAGCCATAACCCGTGGCGGTCGAGTCGCCGAAGACCATCAGGTGCAGGTCGAACGGGATTCCACGGTGCCACCTCTCCGGCGGTCCGCCGCCGGGTGAGTAGACGCCGTCGGCGCGGGGTGGCACGTCCCAGGACTTGGGGATGACGCGGCGGGCCTGGTCGGCCTGCCCGCTCAGCAGGTTGCGGACCCCGACATACGCAGAGCCCGTGGATGCCAGCGTGGCCGCGGCCGCCAAGGCGACAGTCGACCGACGCGGTGCGCGAATGCCCACGGCCGTCAGTTTAGGCGCGGACTGAGCGGACGCCCGCGTGGCGAGGCGCGCTCGGTGGTCACGGTGCTGTATCAAGTCCGGTAACAAAATGAATCCCTTGATTGTTGAACTGAACATGGGATGTCAAGCTAAGTTTCCTGGACTGGCTAAGCAGTAGCAGCACTGGGCACTACAACGGCGTAGGGAAGTGGTGGCGATGACGGCACCAAGCAAGCTCATCGGGACATCGAGAGCGGGAGTAAGCCCAGCTAGGGCGCGTAAAACGCGGCGTTATCCTGTCAGCGACGGCGCGCCCGTCGAGATCGTCGAGGACGGTCCGAGCGTGGCAGGTAGGTTGTTTGCTCTGGCCGCGATGATGACGATCAAGCCAACGCTGACCATCGGCAGCCTTGCACCGCGTTTGCCCTGGCCGTGGGGTCTTGTCGACATCGTCTCGCGGGTCCTGCGACCTGCGCCGGGAACGGTGCGGGCCACGATATCGCTGCGGAACTGCACCGCGCAGCTGGTCCGCGCAGCGGGCGTGCTTCCCGCCGACGGCACTCGCAGCGTCGTGCTCTACATGCACGGTGGCGCGTTCCTGACATGTGGTGCGAACTCGCACGGGCGCCTGGTGACGGCCCTGTCGCAGTTCGCCGATGCCCCGGTCCTGGTCGTCAACTACCGGATGATCCCGAAGCACTCGATCGGGCAGGCGCTCGACGACTGTTACGACGCCTACAAGTGGTTGCGTCTCAAGGGGTATGAGCCCGATCAGATCGTGCTCGCCGGTGACTCCGCTGGCGGATACCTGTCGCTGGCGCTGGCCGAGAGGCTCCACCTCGAGGACGAGCTACCCGCCGCAGTGGTCACCATGTCGCCGCTGTTCGAGATCGACAACGAGGGACGCGCGCAGCATCCGAACGCGCGGTCCGACGTGATGTTCCCGCCCAAGGCGTTCGATGCCCTGGTTGAACTGATCGAGTCCGCCGCCGAGCGTCATATCGTCGACGGCAGGCCCGAGGAGGTCTACGAACCGCTCGATCACATCGAGTCCGGCCTGCCGCGCACCCTGATCCACGTGTCGGGTTCGGAGGTTCTGCTCAACGATGCGCGCAAGGCCGCGCACATGCTGGCCGCCGCAGGCGTGCCTGTCGAGGTGCGGATCTGGCCAGGTCAGATGCATGTGTTCCAGCTGGGAGCGCCCGCGGTCAAGGAAGCGACGCGCTCGCTGAAGCAGATCGGCGACTACATTCGTGAGGCGACGTGGTGAGGCACCTGAGGGCCTGACACGATGGACGCATGCGGATAGCGCGCCACGTCAGTGAACTCATCGGCAACACACCCCTCGTACAACTGAACTCCGTTGTGCCCGAAGGGGCGGGGATCGTGGCCGCCAAGATCGAATACCTCAACCCGGGCGGCAGCTCAAAGGACCGCATCGCGATCAAGATGATCGACGCCGCAGAGGCCAGCGGAGAGCTGAAGCCCGGCGGGACCATCGTCGAACCGACGTCGGGGAACACCGGAGTGGGTTTGGCGCTGGTCGCCCAGCTGCGCGGCTACAAGTGCATCTTCGTGTGCCCTGACAAGGTCAGCGAGGACAAGCAGAACGTGCTGCGGGCGTACGGGGCCGACGTCGTGGTGTGCCCCACCGCGGTGGCGCCCGAGGACCCGGACAGCTACTACAGCGTGTCCAACCGGCTCGTCGAGGAGATCGACGGCGCCTGGAAGCCAGACCAGTACTCCAACCCGATGGGGCCGGAGAGCCACTACGAGACCACCGGTCCTGAGATCTGGGCCGACACCGACGGCAAGGTCACCCATTTCGTCGCCGGCGTCGGCACCGGAGGGACCATCACCGGCACCGGGCGCTACCTCAAGGAGGTGTCGGGCGGCGCGGTGAAGATCATCGGCGTCGACCCGGAGGGCTCGGTCTACTCGGGTGGCACCGGTCGGCCCTACCTCGTCGAGGGCGTTGGCGAGGATTTCTGGCCGTCCGCGTACGACCCGACGGTGCCCGACGAGATCATCGCGGTGTCGGATGCCGACTCGTTCGAGATGACGCGCCGCCTGGCCCGTGAGGAAGCGCTGCTCGTTGGCGGGTCATGTGGCATGGCCGCGGTCGCGGCGATCAAGGTGGCTGAGCAAGCTGGACCGGATGCCGTGGTCGTGGTGCTGCTGCCCGATGGCGGACGTGGGTATCTCTCAAAGGTTTTCAACGACTCGTGGATGCAGTCGTACGGATTCCTGCGGAGCAGGCTGGACGGTTCGGTGACGGAGTCCAGCGTCGGCGACGTGCTGCGCGGCAAGTCCGGTGCGCTGCCAGACCTGGTTCACACGCATCCGGCCGAGACGGTGCGCGACGCCGTCGGCATCCTGCGGGAGTACGGCGTCTCGCAGATGCCGGTCGTGGGTGCTGAGCCTCCTGTGATGGCGGGGGAGGTGGCGGGAAGCGTGTCCGAACGCGAGCTTCTCTCCGCGGTATTCGAGGGTCGAGCAAAGCTTGCCGATGCCGTGTCGCAGCACATGAGCCCACCGTTGCCGCTTATCGGTGCAGGTGAACTCGTCAGTGCGGCGGCCGAGAAACTGCGTGAGTCCGATGCCGTGATGGTGGTCGAGGAGGGCAAGCCCGTCGGCGTGCTCACACGCCACGATTTGCTCGGATTCCTCTCCGACAGCAGTAGTCGCCGGTAGAGCGGACGTAACCCGGCTTATGAGGGCGGCGGGGACGCCGGCACTTCGTTTGCCTGGGTAAGCATTGGAGTCGGTTGGTGGAGTGGCAGGCGATGACAGAATTCGGTTTTTGCCCGCATTTCTGATGGGGTTCTCAGGTAGGGTAAAACCGCTTGTTCCCAGCTAATTCATCACTGGAAGGCGCCAATGACCGATCAACCGCCACCCCCCGGGAACTATCCGCCTCCGCCGCCGCAGGGTGGTGGCTATCCACCGCCTCCGCCGCCGCAGGGTGGTGGCTATCCGCCGCCCGCGGGTGCACCGGGAGGCCCCGGCGCCGCGCTGCCGACCGAGGCATACACGCCGTGGGTGACCCGTGTGCTCGCATTCCTCATCGATTACGTGCCATTCATAATCATCGTCGGCATTGGCTGGGCCATTCAGATGCTCACCCAGGAAACGGACTGCATCACCCAGGCTTCCGAGTACGACCTCGGCGAATTCTGTGTCACCCAGAATTCAGCGCTCGGAGCCGCGGCGTTTTGGATCTCCTACGCGATCGGCTTGGCGTACATCGTGTGGAACTACGGGTACCGGCAGGGGACCACCGGGTCGAGCATTGGCAAGTCGATCATGAAGTTCAAGGTCGTCAGTGAGAAGACTTGGCAGCCCATCGGTTTCGGCATGTCGATCGTGCGGCAACTCGCGCACATCGTCGATTCGATCATCTGCTACATCGGGTACCTGTTCCCGTTGTGGGATTCGAAGCGGCAGACGATCGCCGACAAGATCATGACCACCGTCTGCGTACCCCTTTAATAAGTCCCACAACGAGAATCGTCGGCCCGCGGTGACCGCCGCGGGCCGACGATTTTCTCGGTCAACACCACAATCAGTACCATCTCGGTACGAGACATCAACGGTACGAACTCATCAGGAGCATGGCGCCATGACGCAACAACCGCCCCCACCGCCACCCGGGAGCTACCCGCCTCCGCCGGGTGGTTACCCGCCTCCGCCGGAGGGTGGCGGTTACCAGCCTCCGCAGGGCGGCGGCTACCAGCAGCAACCACCCCCCGCCGGTTACCCGCCACCACCCCAGGGTGGCTATCCGCCGCCCCCGCAGGGTGGCTATCCGCCTCCGCCGCAGGGTGGTTACCCGCCGCCCCCGCAGGGCGGCTACCCACCGCCCCCACAGGGCGGCTACCCGCCACCGCCGCAGGGATATCCGCCCGCGCCGGGATACCCGCCCGTCGGTGGACCGGGATACGGTGCGCCGGTCTACAGCGTCGGCGAGGCCTTCTCGTGGGCGTGGAACAAGTTCAGCAAGAACGCGGTTCCGCTGATCGTCCCCACGTTGGTGTACGCGATCATCGTGAGCATCGTCTACGGGATCGTGTACGGCACCGCGATGGCCCTGGCGCCGGACTCCACCTTCGAGTCCTATGAGACCGATACCAGCTTCTCGTACTCGTACAACGCGGGATTGGGCGCCGCCAGCATCGTGGTGCTCATCCTCGGCGGCCTCCTGCTGCTGGTGCTGGTCGCCGCGGTTCAGTCGGCGTTCCTCAGTGGTGTGCTGGATATCGCCAATGGGCAACCGGTGACGATCGGCTCGTTCTTCAAGCCGCGCAACGTCACCAACGTGATCATCGCCACCCTGATCGTCGGAGTGCTGACCTCCATCGGTTACGCGCTCTGTGTGGTCCCCGGCCTCGTCGTGGCGTTGTTCGCGATCTTCACGACGGTCATCGTCGTCGATCGCGGAACCGGTGCCATCGATGCGATCAAGGGCAGCTTCGAAATCGTCAAGGCGAACTTCGTGCAGGTGCTCTTGGCCTACCTGGTCATCGCCGCGACGACCTTCGTCGGCTCGCTGCTCTGCGGTGTCGGCCTGCTGGTGGCCATTCCGGTGGCGGCGCTATTCCTGGTGTTCACCTACCGTCGACTCAGTGGCGGTCAGGTCGCGCCGCTGACCCCGTAGTCCGGCCCAAAGACAGTGGCACGACGGCCCCGCGGCTCACCACCGCGGGGCCGTCGTGTTCTGCTTGAACCAGCCGCAACTTCCAGGAGGGGCACCAGTGGTCACCAGAACCGGCCCGCAGTACGCGCCATGGCCGCGGCGTGCCGGGGCGGTTGTGATCGACGCGCTACCCATCCTGGGCATCGCGGTGCTGGCGTTGGGGCTGATGTGGCTGACCAGAATTCGCGCCTGCGACGGTGACACGTCGGCGCTTGACCTGGCTGCTCAATGCGGTTCGGGTATCAGCGTTGCGGGTGTGGTGGCCTTCGTCGCGGCGTGGCTGGGCGTCGTCGGCTACGGCGCGTGGAACTTCGGGTACCGGCAGGGCCGCAGAGGCGCGACCCTTGGCAAGTCCGCGATGGGCCTGGCCGTGGTGGGCGCGGAGTCGGGCCAACCGGTTGGCGTGCCCTTGGCTCTCGTCCGGCTCGCGGCACAGCTCGTGAATGTGGTCAGCCTCGGGCTGGGCTTCCTGTGGCCGTTGTGGGACGACCGTCACCAGACCTTCGCCGACAAGCTCGTCACGACTGTCTGCATTCGAGAGCTGAGTTCGACAGCGCTACCCTGATCGACCATGAGCGAGAAGCGGTCGAAGACAGACGCGTATCAGGCCTACGGTCCCGCGACGAAGGCCATTCACGCCGGCTACCGGCCCGATCCGGCGACCGGTGCGGTCAACGCGCCGATCTACGCCAGCTCCACGTTCGCCCAGGACGGCGTCGGTGGTCTGCGCGGCGGCTTCGAGTACGCCCGCACCGGCAACCCGACCAGATCGGCGCTGGAGACCGCGCTCGCGGCCGTCGAGGGCGCCACCTTCGGGCGGGCCTTCAGCTCGGGTATGGCGGCCACCGACTGTGCACTGCGTGCGATCCTGCGGCCGGGTGATCACGTCGTCATTCCCGACGATGCGTACGGCGGCACGTTCCGTCTGATCGACAAGGTGTTCTCCCAGTGGGGTGTCACCCATACGCCTGCGGCACTGACCAACGTCGACGACGTCAAGAGCGCGATCACGGACAAGACCAGGCTCATCTGGGTCGAGACGCCGACCAACCCGCTGCTGTCGATCGCCGATATCTCGGCGATCGCACAGCTCGCGTCGACGTCGGGGGTGAAGGTGTTGGTGGACAACACATTCGCGTCGCCGGCGCTGCAGCAGCCGATGGCGCTGGGCGCGGACGTGGTGCTGCACTCGACCACCAAGTACATCGGCGGGCACTCCGACGTGGTCGGCGGTGCGCTGGTGACCAACGACGAGGAACTCGACGAGGCTTTCGCGTTCCTGCAGAACGGCGCCGGTGCGGTGCCGGGGCCGTTCGACGCCTACCTCACCATGCGCGGACTGAAGACGCTGCCGCTGCGGATGCAGCGGCACAGTGAGAACGCCGCGCGGGTCGCGGAGTTCCTGCACGAGCACCCCGCCGTCGAGAGCGTGCTCTACCCGGGTCTGCCCAGCCACCCGAACCACGATGTCGCCGCGCGCCAGATGTCGGGCTTCGGCGGGATGGTGTCGGTGCGGCTACGCGGTGGCCGGGACGCCGCACACATGTTGTGCGCGCGCACCGAGATCTTCATCCTGGCCGAGTCGCTCGGCGGTGTGGAATCGCTCATCGAGCATCCCGGTGCGATGACCCACGCATCCACGGAGGGCTCACAACTCGAGGTACCCGCGGACCTGGTGCGGCTGTCGGTCGGCATCGAGGACATCGCCGACCTGCTGGGCGACCTCGACCAGGCGCTACAGCAGCGCTGACCGCACCGCCGAGGCGGTGACGGCCAGGTTGACCTCAGCCAGCGTCGTCGGTGACTCGTCGACCCAACTACCGCTGGCGATCTCGCTGGCGCGGGCGTGCACCCATCGCCATCCCCGGTCGTTGAGGCTCAACAGCGCGCCGAGGCCGTCGCCGGCGTGCAGCAGCGTGACGATCGCCGCGGTCGACGGGGTGGGCGGTGTGCGGTCGAACAGCGTGGACAGCACGGCTGCACGTGCCGGGCCGACGCGGTGCCGGTTGGTGAACGGCCACGCGTGCGGTGCGGTGGATCGCCTGGAGGGCAAGTCGACTCGGCGGATCTCGCCGAGGCGCTCGAGGTGTCTGGCGACTTGTTCCTGCGCGCCCTTGCGCAGCTTCGACACCGCGGTGCGGGGTGTGAGCGGTCGCCGCTGCAGCAGTTCCAGCGCGGGTCCGACCGCCGGATCCACTGGACCGCGGCCGTCGAGCGCCAGGAGCATGCCCGACTCCACCGGATCGCCGGTCACGGCGGGCCGGATGAGACACGCGTGTGCGAGGTCGAGCAGCGCCGCCGCCGCGAGCAACCGCGCACGACGGTCACGCTCCAGCGCGGGCTGCGCGGCAGCGTTGTCCAACAGCAGGAGGAAGAGGTCCTCGGCGATCTGCGCCACGTAACGGACGGTAGATCAGTGCAGCCTCCCGCCGCGAACTGAGTCGCGACTGCGGAGTGCTGTGGCGGGCTACCGGCCTACTAGGAGTGGTACGGCTTGGCCTTCGCCAACGTCACCTTGACGGTGTTGCCGTTGGGGACCGTGTACTCGCGGGTCTCGCCTTCCTTGGCGTTGATCAGCGCGCCGCCGAGCGGCGAGTTGGGCGAGTAGACCTCGAGCTTGCCGTCGCTGACGCCCTCCTGGCGGGTGGCGATCAGGAACGTCTCCTCGTCGGACTGGTCACCGTTGTAGTACACCGTGACCACCGAGCCGGGCAGTGCGACGCCGGACTGCTTGGGCGCCTCGCCGACCTTGGCGTTGTTGAGGAGCTCCTGCAGCTGGCGGATGCGGGCCTCTTCCTGGCCCTGCTCATCGCGAGCCGCGTGGTAGCCACCGTTCTCGCGCAGGTCGCCCTCTTCGCGGCGGTCGTTGATCTCGGCGGCGATGACGGGTCGATGAGCGATCAGCTGGTCCAGCTCGGCCTTCAGACGGTCGTGTGCTTCCTGGGTCAGCCAGTTGACCTGAGTGTCGGTCATATCGTCGCGCTCCTGTCGTAGGTCCCGCATTCGTTGGTGCAAGTTCATGTGTATTGCCGCGATCGCAAGCGCCTAGTCGCGCGCATATGCAGCAATACACGGTCCCAGGATGGGAACCGTGTACCCATCGATGGTACCACCGCGAGGTCAGCCGCTCTTTACGCTTTTGCCGCCGGACGTTGGTCGGGAGGTTGCCGGGAGGGCCGCTCGGGCGGCTCGATCAGGGCGCCACCAGGTAGCCGGGAACGTCTGTTCCGCAGCCGTAGACATCGCCGACGGCAGCCGGCTTCGTGGTCTTCACGATGGCGTCCACCTGCACGGTGACCTGCGACGACGGCGGAACCAGGATCTCGCGTCTGCCTGTCTCGCTACCGTCGACTGATCGTGCGCGCACGATGCACACCACCGGCCGGGAGGGATCATCGCGGGTGACGCCGACGGTGACCTCCACGGTCCGATCGTCGACGAGGCGATAGGCGGTCAGTTCACCCTTCACATCACTCGTGCCCAGGCGCTGGTAGCCGATGGTCGCGATGATCACACCAAGCACGACGATGAACAGGGTCATACCGATCGCGATGCGGCGGCGGCCGATGCGCGACAGCCGCTGACGCCCGTAGCGGGCGGTCGGACGCTCGATCATGAGAGGTTTGACGTTCCCTTGGGACCCTGAGCAATGGCTTGGGCATGGGTCTGAGTTCGGATGGGTCGAGTACGACTGGAACTATAGGGCTACCCCAAGTTGTTGGAACCGAGCGGCGAGTCCCGACGAGTGAAGCGAGCAGGTAGACACGAGTGAGCGAACTGCGGTTGATGGCGGTGCACGCCCACCCCGACGACGAGTCCAGTAAGGGCGCGGCGACCACTGCGCGCTACGCCGATGAAGGCGCCCGCGTGATGGTGGTGACGCTCACCGGGGGAGAGCGTGGGGACATCCTCAATCCGGCGATGGACCTGCCCGAGGTGCACGGACGGATTCACGAGGTCCGCCGCGACGAGATGGCCAAGGCCGCCGAGATCCTCGGTGTCGAGCACGCGTGGCTGGGGTTCGAGGACTCCGGGCTGCCCGAGGGCGATCCGCTCCCGCCGCTGCCGGAGGGCTGCTTCGCGCTGGCCCCGCTCGAGGAGTCGACGGGCGCGCTGGTCCGTCTCATCCGCGAGTTCAGGCCGCACGTGCTGACCACCTATGACGAGAACGGGGGCTACCCGCACCCGGACCACATCCGCTGCCACGAGGTGTCAGTGGCCGCGTACGAGGCGGCAGGCGACTACCTTCGGTACCCAGAGGCAGGTGAGCCGTGGAACGTGTCCAAGCTCTACTACAACCACGGGTTCCTTCGGAAGCGGATGCAATTGATTCAGGACGAGTTCGCCAAGCACGGACAGCACGGTCCGTTCGACAAGTGGTTGAAGCACTGGGATCCGGAGCTCGACATCTTCGAACACCGCGTGACCACTCGCATTGAGTGCTCCAAGTACTTCGCGCAGCGTGACGATGCGTTGCGCGCGCATGCCACCCAGATCGACCCGGAGGGCGACTTCTTCGCGGCGCCCATCGAGTGGCAGCAGCGGCTGTGGCCCACCGAGGAGTTCGAGTTGGCCCGATCCAGGGTTCCCGTCCGATTTCCCGAGGACGACCTGTTCGCGGGGATTGAGCCATGACCGATTCGCTGCTGATCATTGCAGGCCTGCTGGCCGAGGAGGGACCCCGCGAGACGGGGCCGGACTTCGGCAAGGCCAGTCCCTTCGGCCTGCTCGTCGTGGTGGTCCTGCTCATTGGCACGTTCTTTCTGGTGTGGTCGATGAACCGGCACCTCAAGCGGCTGCCGGACTCGTTCGATCGCGAGCATCCGGAACCGGACCAGGCTGCAGACGAGGGCACCACCATCGCGACAGATGCCGAGAACCCGCGGCGTGAGCCCGAGGGTTAACGAACTCGGGGCGGCCACCAGCCCCTACCTGCGCCAGCACGCCGACAACCCGGTGCACTGGCGGCAGTGGACACCGGCGGCGCTGGCCGAGGCCGCTGAGCGCGACCTGCCGATCCTGCTGTCGGTCGGCTATGCCGCATGCCACTGGTGTCACGTGATGGCTCACGAGTCATTCGCCGACGACGAGGTTGCCTCCGCGATGAACGCCGGCTTCGTCTGCATCAAGGTGGACCGCGAGGAGCGCCCCGACCTCGACGCCGTGTACATGAACGCCACCGTCGCGATGACGGGTCAGGGTGGTTGGCCCATGACGTGCTTCCTCACCCCGGACGGTCGTCCGTTCTTCTGCGGCACCTACTACCCGAAGGCGGGTCTGCTGCAATTGCTCGAGGCGGTCGAGGAGACCTGGCGCAACCGTCGCGCCGAGGTGGAACGGGCCTCCGACGAGATAGCCACGGAGCTGCGGTCCATGTCGTCGGGCCTGCCCGGCGGAGGCCCTGCGCTTGACCCCGATCTGTGCGATAGCGCCGTCGCGAGCGTGGTCGGCGATGAGGACTCAGTCAACGGCGGGTTCGGTTCCGCACCCAAGTTCCCACCGTCTGCCCTGCTTGAGGCGCTGCTGCGAAGTCACGAACGCACCGGCGCGCAGCAACCGCTGGCAACCGTCGAGAGGACGTGCACCGCGATGGCACGCGGCGGCATCTACGACCAGCTGGCCGGTGGCTTCGCGCGGTACAGCGTCGATGAGGCATGGGTGGTGCCGCACTTCGAGAAGATGCTCTACGACAACGCGCTGCTGCTGCGGGCATATGGGCACTGGGCTCGCCGCACCGTGAACCCCCTGGCACTCAGGGTCACCCGGGAGACCGCGCGGTTCATCGTGGATGCGCTGAGCGCCGGTGGGATGTTCACCTCGTCGCTGGACGCCGACACCGACGGTGTCGAGGGGCTGACCTACGCCTGGACGCCCGCTCAGCTGGCCGATGCTCTCGGTGAGGACGACGGAAACTGGGCGGCAACGACTTTCGTCGTCACGCCCGGTGGCACCTTCGAGAACGGCACGTCGGTGCTCCAGCTGCCCGTCGATGCCGACGACGGCGACCGGTCCGAGCGTGTTCGCGCGCGTTTGGCGCGGGTGCGCGCCCAACGGCCGCAACCCGGCCGCGATGACAAAGTGATCACGTCCTGGAACGGGTTGGCGATCACCGCGCTGGCCGAGGCGTCGCATGTTCTCGGTGAGCCCGAATTGCTCGACGCCGCAACGGCGTGTGCCCGCGCGATCGTCGACCTCCATGTGGTTGACGGCCGGCTGCGACGAGCCAGCCTGGGTGGGGTCGTCGGAGGGAGCGCCGCGACGCTTGAGGATCACGGGGCACTGGCGACCGCTCTGCTGACGCTGCACCAGATCACCACCGACCAGCGGTGGCTGGACACCGCGTGCCTGCTGCTCGACATCGCGCTTGACCACTTCGCAGACCCGGCACGTGCCGGCCGTTGGTTCGACACCGCCGACGACGCCGAAGCACTGGTGGTTCGTCCCGCCGACCCGATCGACGGGGCCACGCCGTCAGGGGCCGCGCTGATCGCTGAGGCGCTGCAACTCGCTGCGCATCTGGCGCCCAGCCCGCACGCCGACCGGTATCAGGCCGCGGCGGTCGCGGCCCTGAACGCGGCCACACCGATCCTGGCGAGGGCACCGCGCTCGGGTGGGCACTGGCTGGCGGTCGCCGAGGCCGCTGTGCGCGGGCCGATTCAGATCGCCGTCGCCTGCGATCCCGGTGACTCCGAATTACTGGCCGCGGCAAGGATGCTCGCACCCGGAGGTGCGGTGGTCGTGGGCGGCGCGGTGGACTCCTCCGAGCTGCTCGCAGGCCGTGACCGGATCGGCGGGCGGGACGCCGCGTACGTCTGTCGGGGAAGGGTGTGCGACCTTCCCGTCACCACCCCGGGGGAACTGGCCACCGCACTCGGCGCTGCCGTGTAGCGTGCGGCGCATGACCGTCGACCCCGCCGCCAACGTCAAGCGCTACCTCGACACGGTCGCCACCGGCACCCCCGCAGACGTGGCCGCCCTCTACGCCGAGGACGCCACACTGGAGGACCCGGTAGGCGGCGGCGAGGTCCACATCGGACGTGAGGCCATCGCCGGCTTCTACGGAGCGACGGCCAACGCCGAGATCGCCACTGAGCTGCTGCACATCCGAGTCGGGGGCAACGAGGCGGCATTCGTCTTCGCGATCACCGTCACGATGGGTGAGACGAAGCTTCGCATCGAACCCATCGAGGTTATGCACTTCAACGCCGACGGCGAGATCACCTCGATGAAGGCCTACTGGGGCCCGGAGAACGTCACCACGATCTAGCGCTCATGCGGCCGTCGCGATGTCGACGAGTGGCCAGCGAGCAAAGGACTTAGTAGCTGCCATCGGGCCATCACGCCTAGACAAGAAATGGCAGTCGCAGTTATCGACGCGTCATTGGTTGATGTGCCGGAGTGCGCGGGTCCACGTGATGTCAAGGCATCTGGGGGTTTCCCGTCAACTTTTCGTTTGACCCGCTAGGTAGTGACCGACATGGTTTACTCGTCGGGATTGGAACGCGTTCATCGAGGTGCCGAAAGTTTGCGGTATCTGGCGCACGGCGAGCCGGGAATGCTGCCGCATTCGAGGTCCGCTCTATCGTGATCGCGTCCGATGTGAAGTTGCAGGTTCGAGCACTCGACTCGGTGCCGGGCGCGGAAATAGGCGGAGGTAACTCGCGATTTTCAGGATTCTGACGCGGCTGTGGATCCCACTAGTCCTTGTAGCGGTGGGAATTGCAGGAGGATTCACGGTGTCGCGGTTGCATGGTGTCTTCGGCAGCGAGACTCGTCCCACCTACGCCAGCGCCGAGCGTGAGGAGAAAAGGCCCCACGACCCCAAGCACATGGTCTACGAGGTGTTCGGCCCCCCGGGAACAGTGGCGACCATCAGCTATTTCGATGCCGATGCTGAGCCACAGCTCGTCAAGGACGCGACGTTGCCGTGGTCAGTGGAATTCCCGATCTCGGAGGCGACGTCCATCGGAAACGTCACCGCGCAGGGCGACTCGGACAGCATCGGGTGCCGCATCCTCGTCGGCGATGATGTCAAGGACGAGAAGGTCAAACAGGGCGTGAGCGCGTTCACCTTCTGTCAACTGAAGGCCGCATGACCGCGCCAAGCGAACCTTCAACGGAGCCGTTGCAGATAAGCCATCGGCCGCCACGCGTAGCGCGGATGATCCGTCGGTTGGCGGTGCCGATCATCCTTGGGTGGTTGGCGATCGCCGTTGTGCTGAGCATGACCGTTCCCTCTCTCGAGCAGGTCGAGAAGGAACATGCGGTAGCGATGAATCTGGATGCTGCACCGTCGTTCCGGGCGATGGAGCGCATGGGCGAGGTATTCGGGGAGTCAAATTCCAGCATTGTGGCGATGATCGTCTTGGAGGGTGAGGCACCCCTCGGCGACGCCGCACACGAGTACTACGACGCGATGATTCGCCAGCTGGAAGCCGACACCGAGCATGTGCAGCACGTCCAGGATTTCTGGGGCGATCCGATCACACAGGCCGCTGCGCAGAGTGTCGACGGCAAGGCCGCGTATGCGCAGTTGAACCTGGCCCCTCCCACGGAGGGCGTCTCGGCGAATAAGTCAGTGGAAGCCGTCCGGGCCATCGTGGACGGGACGCCTGCGCCGCCGGGGGTCAAGGCCTATGTCACTGGCCCGGCCGCGTTCGCCGCAGATCTGGGCCCCGCCGGCAACAGGACAGTCCTGTTGGTCACGGTGTTGAGCCTCGCGGTGATCTTCACGATGTTGCTGCTCGTGTACCGATCCGTCATCTCCGTGATTCTGATGCTGGTCATCGTCGGCATTGAATTGACGGTGGCCCGAGGATTTGTCGCGTTACTCGGCGACATGGGGATCATTGGTATCACCACGTTCGTCGTCAATCTGCTGGTAGCGCTCGCGATCGCGGCTGGAACGGACTACGGCATATTCTTCACCGGCCGCTATCAGGAGGCGCGTCAGGCCGGTGAGGACAAGGAAACCGCGTTCTACACCTGCTATCGCAGCGTCGCCAAGGTGGTCTTGGGCTCCGGTTTGACGATCGCCGGAGCGGTTCTCTGTCTGCACTTCACCCGGCTACCCGTTTATCAGTCTCTTGGTGTCGCTACCGCCGTGGGTATGGTCGTCGCGGTCGCTGTGGCTGTCACGCTCGTGCCGGCAGTTATCGCCGTGGGTAGCCGCTTTGGGCTTTTCGAGCCCAAGCGCAAAATCATGGTTCGTCGCTGGCGGAAAATCGGGACGGCAATTGTTCGGTGGCCCGGGCCGATTCTCATCGCGACATTCGCGGTCAGCTTCATCGGGCTGTTGGCACTCCCCGCATACCAGCCCAGCTACAACGACCAGAAGTACATTCCGCAGGATATCCCCGCCAATGTGGGTTACGCGGCCGCTGCGCGGCATTTCCCCCAGTCGTTGATGATGGCCCCCGATATTCTGTTGATCGAGGCCGATCACGATATGCGGAATCCGGCAGACTTTCTGGTGCTCAACAAACTCGCCAAGAGCGTCCAGGCCGTCCCCGGCGTTTCCCGGGTGCAGTCCGTAACGCGCCCAGGGGGCGAGCCACTCAAACACACGACGATTCCGTACATGCTCAGCATGAGCAGCGCGTCCCAGTCGCAGTTGATGCCGTTCCAGAAGAATCGGATGGAAGACCTGCTGGTCCAGGCCGATGACATGCTGGAAACGATCGGCATCATGGAGCGCATGGAATCGTTGACCCAGCAGATGGTCACCGCAACTCATGAAATGGTCACCACAACGCATGAGTTGGAAGACATCACCAATGAGTTGCGGGATCACATTGCGAATTTCGACGATTTCTTCAGGCCGATACGCAACTACCTATATTGGGAACCGCATTGCTACGACATTCCGGTTTGCTTCGCGGTCAAGTCCGTTTTCGACACGCTTGACGGGGTCGATCAGATCAGCGCAAAGATGCGTGGTCTAGTCGAGAACCTCGACAAACTGGATGTACTCCTGCCGCAAATGGTCGAACAGTTTCCGGTGATGATCCAGACCATGAAGGACACGCGGAACATGATGCTGACGATGCACAGCACCATGACCGGGATCATGTCGCAAATGGAGGCGTCAACTGATGGCGCCACCGCGATGGGTAAGGCTTTCGACGCCGCCCAGAACGATGACTCATTCTTCCTAGCTCCTGAGGTCTTCGAGAACGAGGACTTCAAACGCGTCATGGACATCTTCCTGTCACCCGACGGGAAGGCGGCTCGGATGCTCATCTCGCAACGGGGCGACCCCGCGACACCCGAGGGTATGGCGCTCGTCGAACCCATCCAGATCGCGGCGGAGGAGGCGCTCAAGGGAACGCCGCTGCAGAACGCCAGCATCTATCTCACCGGCACCGCGGCGTCGGCAAAGGACATCGTCGACGGGTCCACCTACGACCTCTTGATCGCGGCGACCGCGGCGCTCTGTCTCATCTTCGGCATCATGCTGATTGTCACGCGGAGTTTTGTCGCCGCTCTGGTCATCGTGGGTACGGTGGCGCTGTCATTGGGTGCGGCGTTCGGCCTCTCGGTGCTGATCTGGCAGCACATTCTGGGCATCCCATTGAACTGGGTTGTTCTCGCGATGTCAGTGATCATCCTTTTGGCGGTCGGTTCCGATTACAACCTGCTGCTGGTGTCACGGATGAAAGAGGAGATACACGCCGGGATCAACACCGGCATCATCCGGGCGATGGGCGGCACCGGCAAGGTGGTGACCGCCGCGGGCCTCGTGTTCGCCTTCACGATGTTGTCGATGGTGGTCAGTGACCTCGTCACGATCGGACAGCTCGGTGCCACCATCGGTGTCGGTTTGTTGTTCGACACGTTGATAGTCCGCGCGTTCATGACGCCTGCGATCGCGGCGCTGCTGGGTCGGTGGTTCTGGTGGCCGCAGGTGGTGCACCGCCGCCCTGTCGGTGCGTCACGACGCCGGGTAGGGGCCACTCCACTGGTGCGTTCTCTCCTGCAGAAGGAAGAGCGCTGACCGCGATGGACGCGTTGACCTTCTGCTTGGCGAAGGCCGCATGAGCAACCAAATGACAAGCGTCCGGCCACCATTCATCGCTCGGACGATCTATCGGCTGGCGGTGCCGATCATCGTGGGCTGGTTGGTGATCGTTGCCATCCTGACCTTCGCGGTTCCAACGCTGGAACAAGTCGGGCGGGAAAACTCGGTATCGCTGGTTCCCAGGGATGCGCCGTCGTTCGAGGCCATGCAGCGCATGGGTGAGACGTTCAAGGAATCCGATTCGGACAGCGTGGCGATGATCGTCATGGAGGGTGAGGCACCCCTCGGCGATGATGCGCACACCTATTACGACGATCTGGTTCGTCAGTTGCGAGCCGATACCACGCATGTGCAGCACGTCCAGGATTACTGGGGGGATCCGCTCACGGCGACGGGTGTGCAGAGCGCCGACGGCAAGAGTGTCTATGTCCAACTGAATCTCGCGGGTAACCAAGGCGAAGCCCTGGCGAACCAATCCGTGGACGCCGTCCGTGACATCGTGGATCGGACGCCAGCGCCGCCGGGCGTGAAGTCCTACGTCACAGGTCCCACACCGTTGATCACGGATATGACCCACGCCGGCGATTCGTCCCTCGTGAAGATCACCCTGGTGACACTGGTGGTGATCCTCACGATGTTGCTCTTCGTGTATCGCTCGATCACCACCGTCCTTCTCCTGCTCATCATGGTGGGAATACAGGTACAGGTGGCCCGGGGAGTCGTCGCATTTCTCGGCGATCACCAAGTTCTGGGGCTTTCGACATTCGCGGTCAACCTGCTGATATCGCTCGGGATCGCGGTTGGAACGGATTACGGCATATTCTTCACCGGGCGATATCATGAGGCGCGGCAGGCCGGTGAGGATAAAGAGACGGCGTTCTACACCACCTATCGCAGTGTCGCCAAGGTGGTCGTGGCTTCCGGTTTGACAATCGCCGGAGCAGTTCTCTGTCTGAGCTTCACCCGGATGCCGTATTTCCAAACCATGGGCGCACCTACCGCTATCGGAATGGTCGTCGCGGTCTCAGTGGCCGTCACACTGGTTCCGTCAGTCATTGCCGTGGGCAGTCGTTTTGGGCTTTTCGAGCCAAAGCGGAAGGTCCTGGTTCGGCGCTGGCGGAAGATCGGCACGGCGATCGTTCGGTGGCCCGGACCCATCCTGGCCGCGACGTGCGCGGTCGCGTTCGTCGGGCTTCTGGCGCTGCCGGCATATCAGACAAGCTACGACGATCGACTGTATGTGCCGCAGGACATCCCCGCCAACGAGGGGTATGCGGTCGCTGATCGACATTTTCCCGAGTCGCGGATGACGCCCGACGTCATGATTATCGAGGCCGATCACGACATGCGGAATCCGACAGATTTCGTGGTTCTGCACAAACTCGCCAAGAGCGTCTTTGCCGTTCCGGGCATAGCCACGGTGCAGAGCATCACCCGGCCCGAGGGAACCCCGATCGAGAAGACCTCGATACCGTTTCAGATCAGCCTGCAGAGCGCTGGCATGATCCAGATCCTGCCGTTTGGCAAAGCGCGAATGAACGACATGCTGAAGCAGGCCGACAGCATGACGAAGATGATCAACCAAATGCAGCGCACATATGGGCTGATGAAACAGATCCGCGACGTCACGCACGATACGCTTCTCGTGAACAGGGAAATATCGGAGCTCACTGACGAGTTGCGTAATTCCATCGCGAATTTCGACGATTTCTTCAAGCCAATCCGCAATTACCTGTACTGGGAGCCGCACTGCTCGAGTATTCCGGTGTGCTTCGCGATCAGATCCGTGTTTCAGGGTCTCGACGGAGTCGACCAGGTCGGTGTGAAGATGCACCAGATCCTCGCGCGCGTAGAGCAATTGGATGGGTTGCAGCAGGAGTTGCTCACCCTGTTCCCGCCGATGATCGTCACCATGCAGTCGATGCGGACCATGACGCTGACGATGCACAGCACCATGTCGGGAATGTTTGCCATCATGGATGAGACGGCCGCAAACGCGACGTCGATGGGCAAGATCTACGACGCCGCTCAAAACGACGACTCCTTCTACCTGCCGCCAGAGGTCTTCGAGAACGAGGACTTCAAACGGGCCATGAGCCTGTTCTTCTCGCCGGACGGGAAATCTGTTCGACTGATCCTGACGCACAGGGGCGATCCCGGGACGCCGGAGGGCATCTCGCGGGTTGACGCCGTGCGGACGGCGGCCGAGGAGGCGCTCAAGGTGACGCCGTTGGAGAATGCCTCCATCCACCTCGCCGGGACCGCGGCGACATTCAAGGATCTACGAGACGGCTCGACCTACGATCTCCTGATCGCTGGTGTCGCGGCGCTCTGTCTCATCTTCGGCATCATGCTCGTCATGACGCGAAGTTTTGTCGCCGCGCTGGTCATCGTGGGTACGGTGGCGCTCTCGTTGGGCGCCGCGTTCGGGCTCTCCGTATTGATCTGGCAGCACATTCTCGGCATCGAATTGCACTGGCTCGTGCTCGCCATGTCGGTGATCGTGCTGTTGGCGGTCGGCTCCGACTACAACCTGCTACTGGTCTCCAGGATGAAAGAGGAGATACACGCCGGGATAAACACCGGCATCATCCGGGCGATGGGTGGCACCGGCAAGGTGGTGACGGCCGCCGGCTTGGTGTTCGCCGTGACCATGATGTCGATGGTGGTCAGCGACCTGCGCATCATCGGGCAGGTGGGTTCCACCATCGGTATCGGTCTGTTGTTCGACACCCTGGTGGTGCGCGCGTTCATGACACCCGCAATCGCCGCGTTGATGGGGCGGTGGTTCTGGTGGCCGCTGCGGGTACGCCAGCGCCCCGCCAGTGCAGTACTGGGCCCGATGCGCGATCCCGACCCCCGGCCCGATCAGCTGGTGGCACAGGACTAGTCACCCGCCGCGGTGGTTGCTGGTTAGGCAAAGTTTGGGCGAGATTTGCCGCGGCCGATTACAGTCGGAATGGTCGGGATCAATTGGAGGGAAGAAGTCGGAATATGATCCAACCGTCGTTGACCAAGCTGGCCGTCGGGCTTGGGGGACTGGCACTGACGTTGACCGCTGGCGCTGGGGTCGCCTCCGCAGCTCCTGACCTGGGCCCAGCCATCAACACCACCTGCACGTATCCGCAACTGGTTTCGGCACTCAACGCGCAAGATCCGCAGGTTGGCACGGTATTCAGTCAGACGCCGATCTTGCAGAAGGGCCTGCGCGACTTCATCGAGGCGGGGCCAGAGGCGCGGACGCGGCAGGCCCAGAATGTGTCGGCCGCGCCAGCATTTCAGCCCTACATCGGCACGATCGCAGCGGCTTTCAATACCTGCAATAACTTCTGATCGAATGGGGCGCGAGCCCTTGAGCTTTGCCAGTGGGTGGGCGTCGCGCTGCGACGTCCACCCACTGGCGTTTAGTCGATGTCGCCAGTGAGGCCGAAATCAGCCAGCGTTTGTGCGGCCACCTCACGCAGAGCGTCCTTGGTGTTCTCTGCGCCCGGTTGATAGGCGCCGACGCTGATGAAGATCTTGCCGTTGATGCGCCCAGACAGAATGATCATTCGGCCGCCGATTCGCTCGAGCAACTGCCGTGATTCGCGTTGACCAGTTCCTCGAGCGTTCTCGATCTCGGCGATGGTGCCTGCAGGGCAGCCGATGATCGAGTGCAGGTCTCCGAGATAGGAACAGAACACCGACTGATCGGGGTCGGCGGGCAACTTGGCGACCATCCGCCGCAGCGTCCGCTTCGGTGCGAACGACGGCAGCCACATGAGCTGCTTTGCCTCGTCCGGTGTCTCCTTGAGAGTCTTCAGCGTTTGCTTCACGGTGGCCCGGAGCTCGCGCAGATCCGTGGTCAGCGGCGTCGGGTCGACGCTGACGCGCGTGTACGACAGCGCCATCGCCCGCGTGTCGTCCTCGGTGCGATCACTGATGGGGATCTGCAGGGTGACGACGCCGTCACCGGCTCGTCGTCGCCCGATGCGCTCCCCGAGCTTCGCGGCGAATGCTGCGGCCAGCGTATGACTCGCGCCGTGCCGAGCCTCCGCACAGGCATCCCAATCGTCCAGGTCGACGTAGATCGTGATGGCCGGCACCAAGACCGTGTCGCCGACGACGGAGGTGACGGGGACAGGCCGTGATGCCGGTGCGCGGTCACCCTCAGACTTGCTACGGGCCTGCTTACGGGCCAGTTTGACTGCCGTGACGAGTGCCCTGCCGACCTCGGGGACGTCGCGCGCCGTCAGTCGGGCGTCCTGGCCCACCGCACGCATTTTTCGAGTGCGTGACAGGGGCGGTGGGTAGCCAAGATCGCGCGTCTTACCCAGGGCCGCTTCGATTATCACCAGGGCAAGCCCGAGACCGTCGATCAGGTTGTGTGAGAGCACCAGGCTGATCGCGGTTGAGCCGTCATCGAAGGGCTGGACGCCGAGGTGCCAGCCGGGCCCGGCCATGGCATCGATGGGCGTTTGTGAGCGTTCGTCGATCCAGTCGCTGAAGTCAGCGCGCGGGCGGGTGTGCTCGGCGATGTCGAGGTCCGCAGGTCCTCGGTCCAGGACCCACCGATGCCGGGCGATCGGCAGCGCCGGGCGCTCGATGCGCCGTCCCAGTAACCCCTGGCCGAGATTCTGATGAAAGCGCCGTAGCGCTTCGAGATCGATGGCGTGCTCATAGAGCCACGTGACCTGTATGACCACGTTCATATCGGCGGCGTGATGCTCCGCCAACAAGGCTTCGTCCGCCAATGCGAGCCGATTATCCGGCCGGGCAGCAGCTTTGGCTGCGCGCCGGGTTCTCCACGATTCGCGCGCACGACCTATCCGCCCGGGCACCGATCACCATCCTTCATCTCGACCGTGTGTTCACGGTTCTATCGTTTTACGTTGTGGTCAGCTCAGCCGCCAGCGAATCGGCGAGGTGCTTGCCCAGGGCTCGTGCGGTGTTGTGGGTGGCGATGGCCTTGGGGGTGATGCGTATACCGGTCTCGGCCTCGATGCGGCTGCGCAGTTCGAGGTAGCCCAGGGAGTCTAGGCCGTGATCGGGGAACGCGTGGTCGGGGTCGACGGTGCGGCGCAGGATGAGGCTGGCCTGCTCGGTCACCAGGCGCCGAAGCCGGGTCGGCCACTCGTCGGGGGACAGCGTGAGCAACTCGGCGCGCATCGTGGCGGTGTCGTGCTGCGCTCCGCCCGCGGTCTTGAACGCCTCGGCGAACGGGCTGCGCGCGACGAGCGCGGTGAACAAAGGCGTTCCCGCCGTGGGCATGTAGCCGGTGTAGGTGCGGTCGTAACGCAGCAGCGTCTCGAAGGCGTGCGCACCCTCCTCGGGGGTGATCATCGTGGTGCGGCCCTCTTCAAGGGACGCGGCGCGGCCGACCTGGCCCCAAGCTCCCCACGCGATCGCGGTGGCCGGTAGACCCTGGGCGCGACGCCAGTGGGTGAAGGCGTCCAACCAGCTGTTGGCCGCTGCGTAGGCGCCCTGCCCTGGCGAGCCGAGCAGTGCGGCTGCCGACGAGAATGAGCAGAACCAGTCCAGTGGTGCCTCGGCCTCCACATCACGCAGGGCCCGGTGCATATGCCAGGCGCCGCAGACCTTGGCCACCCAGTCTCGGTCGATCAGCTCGTCCGTGATGCTGGTGAGGGTGGCGTCCTCCACCACCGCCGCGGCGTGCAGCACACCGCGTACCGGAAGCCCGGTGGCAGTGGCGGCGGCGACCAGACGCTCGGCGGTCGCCGGCTCGGCGATATCGCCGCACTCCACGTGGACGTCAGTGCCGGTCGCACGGATACGCGCAATGGCCTGCTCGGCCTGAGGATTTGGTTGCGAGCGGCTCGTTAGCACGATCCGGCCACAGCCCGCTCCGGCCATCTCGGCGGCGAGGAACAGTCCGAGGCCGCCCAGGCCACCGGTGATGATGTAGGCGCCATCCTCTCGGAAGACCCGAGCCTGCTCCGGTGGCACGACCACGCTGCTGCGACCGCTGTGCGGGACATCGAGCACGAGCTTTCCGGTGTGTTCCGCGGCGCCCATCACACGAATCGCGGTGGCCGCCTCGGCGAGTGGGTAGCGGGTGATCTCCGGCGGGGGCAGCTCACCTTCCGCGACGAGCCGGTACACGCGGCGCAACAGGTCCGCGATCTTGCGAGGCCGGCTCTTGACCATCAACGCCAGGTCGACGTAGTGGAATGTGAGGTTGCGGCGGAAGGGATAGAGCCCCAGTCGCGTGTTGGCGTAGACGTCGAGTTTGCCGATCTCCACGAACCGTCCGTCGATGGACAGCAGTTCGAGCCCCGCGCGCTGGGCAGCGCCGGTGAGGGAGTTGAGCACGATATCAACACCCTCGCCGTCCGTGTCCTTGCGGATCAGATCGGCGAACTCGATGCTGCGCGAGTCGTAGACATGTTCTATGCCCATGCTGCGCAGCAATTCTCGACGTGCTGGGCTGCCCGCCGTGGCGAAGATCTCCGCTCCCGCGGCGCGAGCGATCGCGATGGCCGCCTGGCCCACACCGCCGGTGGCGGAGTGGATCAAGACCCGGTCACCGGCGCCGATCCTGGCCTGGTCGTGCAGGCCGTACCAGGCCGTCGCGTACGCAGTGGTCGTCGCGGCCGCCAACTCGTCGGTCAACCCGGGCGGCAGTGTCACGGCAGCGCGAGCGTCGCAGATGACGAACGTGGCCCAGCATCCGTTCTTCGAGAAGCCGCCGACATGGTCACCGACCCGATGATCGGTGACGTCGGGTCCGACCGCGGTCACCACGCCGGCGAAATCGGTGCCCGGCTGCGGCAGAACCCCCTCGACGCTCGGGTATTGGCCGAACGCGACCAGGACATCGGCGAAGTTGATGCTGGATGAGCTGACCGCGACCTCAATCTCGCCCCGCCCCGGCGGAACCCGGTCGAAGGCCGCGAATTCCATGCTCGCCAGATCGCCCGGGGTGCGGATCTCCAAGCGCATGCCGCCACTCCCGTGGTCCACCACGGTGGTGCGGCGCTCGTCCGGTCGCAGGGGAGTGGGCCGCAGTCGGGCCACGTACCACTGGCCGTCCCGCCACGCGGTTTCGTCCTCGTCCGAGCCCGATAGCAGTTCGAGTGCCACCTTTTCGGGATCGCAGTCGATGTCCACGTCGATCTGGGTGGGACGCAGCTGTGGATGTTCGGCTCCGACCACGCGCACCAGGCCGCGTAGTCCCGCCTGGTCGAGGTTGGCCCCATCCCCATGCTGGACGGCCTGGGCGGCCCTTGTCAGCACATAGAGACGCGGTGGTTCTCCAGGTGCCTCCGTCAGTTCGCGGGCGATCCGCACCAGGTGAGAGACATGCTCACGGGCCCTGGTCAATCCGTCTTCATCCGGACTGCCCACCGGTGTCGGGAGCACCACGACGAGGCCCTTGACGGCACTCGCCCGCAGCCGACCGCTCAGTTGCTCGAGATAGGCGGGATGGTCGGCATGTTCCGGCCAGCCAAGCCAATCACATTGTGCATCAAGGGCTTTCATCGACTCGATGAGTCCCGTCGTCAGGGCGTCCTCGGTGGTGGAGGTAGTGATCAGGAGCCACTGGCCGGGGTCGGCATCCGGTATGGGGGGTAGGGCGCTCTGCCGCCATTCGACGGTAAGGAGGCGCTCGGCGAGGAGCCGCTGCGCTTCGCTTCCCTCGGTGGCGCTGCTGCCCAGCCGGAATCCCCGGACAATGACCACAGGCTTCCCGGACTCATCGAGAACGTCGAGGTCGGCCTCGAAACCCGACCGATCGTGCGGGGTCAGCCGGACGACGCAGTAGCGAGGATTGCGTGCCGAATCGCAGATACGGATCCGTCGCACACTCAACGGCACGAGCAGACCACCGTCGGTGTCGTCATTGACCGCCTGGTGCGCGGCGACGGACTGGAAGCAGGCATCGAGCAACACCGGGTGTATGCCGTAGGCGCCCTGTTGCGCGCGCAGCGGGCCGGGCAATGCGATCTCGGTGACCAGGGTGGACGCATCGTCGGCGGTGTGAGCGGCGATCAGACCTGCAAATGCCGCACCCAGCGCGACCCCGCGCGAGTTGAACAGCTGCCGTAGCTCGTCCCCCTCGGTGCGCAATGGGTGCGCGGCGAGCAGCGCGGACACGTCGTGTGGCTGCGGCTCATTGTCGGCGTCGTCTTCGTCCACGACGTGCAGCGTGGCGATGGCTCGCCGCGTGCGTTCGCCCTCGTGATCGGTCACCACCTCGAACTCCGCGACGCCGGGTGTGTCAACCGAGACAATCGTGGATATCGGGGTTTGCTTGTCCAGCAGCAACATCTGCTCGAAGCGGATGTCACGAACCTCGGATTGCTCGCCAAGCACGGTGCGAGCGGCCGCCAGCGCCATCTCGCAGTAGGCGGCCCCGGGAAGGGCGGTCACGGCATGTACCTGATGGTCACCCAGCCAAGGCAGTGCCGCGGTGCCGACATCGCCCTGCCAGGCGTGGCGCTCCGGCTCCTCGGGCAGGCGGACATGGGCGCCCAACAGTGGATGCACAGTGACGGTCCGGGTGCCTAGCGCCTGGGGGCTCGCGCCGCCGGTTCCGATGCGCAGCCGACGGTGGGTCCAACTCGGCAGCGGCGCGTCGACCAGCTGTCCCGTCGGGTAGAGCGTCGCGAAATCCACTGCGGCGCCGGCACAATAGAGGTTCGCCAGGAACTCGAACAGTCCGTGCCGCAGCTCCTGCTGGCGCAGAAGGCAGGGCAGCGCCTGGACTGAGATGTCGGATGCGCTGGCCGTCTGCTCGACCGCGCGGGTCAACAGAGGGTGGGGGGAGAGCTCGCCGAAGACTCGATGGCCGTCCTCGAGCGCCGCCTGCACCGCGTCGGCGAAGCGCACCGGATTGCGCAGATTGTCCGCCCAATAACTACCGTCCAAGTCCCGCTGCTGCCGTGGGTCGTCGAGAGTCGCCGAGTAGTACGGGACTGACGGTGTCCTGGGCGTGAGATCGGCCAACGCATCGGTCAACTGGGCGAGGATCGGGTCGACCTGCGGTGAGTGCGATGCGACGTCGACCGCCACCTCGCGTGCCATGATGTCGCGGCGCTCCCACATCTCGACCAAGTCCCTAACCGCCTGGGTCGTACCGCCGATGACGGTGGACTCCGGCGAGGCGACCACCGACACCACGACATCCGTGAGACCGCGAACAGCCAGTTCCTCACGGACGCGTTGGGCGGGCAGCTCCACCGATGCCATCGCCCCGGCGCCGGAGATCGTGGTCAACAACCGCGAGCGGCGGCAGATGACGCGGACCCCGTCTTCGAGTGAAAGTGCTCCTGCGACAACGGCCGCGGCGACTTCCCCGAGCGAGTGCCCGACGACTGCGCCGGGGACCACCCCGTGGGAGCGCATCGCGGCGGCCAACGCGACCTGCATGGTGAACAGGGTCGGCTGGACTCGGTCGATACCGGTGACTGTCTCCGGCGCCGACATCGCCTGCGTCACCGAGAATCCCGCTTCGGCGGCGATCAACGGCTCGGCCTGCGCGACCGTCGCGGCGAACGCCGGCTCGGCCGCCAGCAGATCTGCACCCATCGCGGGCCACTGCGAGCCCTGTCCGGAGAACACCCACACGGGTCCCCGGTCGTCCTGGCCCACCGCAGGTGGATACGCCGCGTCGACCTCGGCGACCTCAAGCAAACGGTCGGTCAGCTCGGAAACGCTCGCGGCGACCACGGCAGCGCGCACGGGCCGGTGTCCGCGCCTGCGCGCCAGGGTGTACGCCAGATCCGATGGCACCAGCTGATCGGCACGGCCCCTCACCCACTCGGCGAGCCGCCCGGAGGTGCGTCGCAGCGCCTCGGGTGAGGTGGCTGACAGTGCGAAGACCAGAGAGCCGGGGTGGCCGGGGGAGACTTCGTCGTGGTGCGCCGGTTCGGGTGCCTGTTCCAGCACGGCATGAACGTTTGTTCCGCTCAGACCGTACGACGACACGGCCGCCCGTCGGCGGTCCTGGCCGTCTCGCGACGGCCACGGCGTGGTCTCGGTCGGAACGAACAGTCCCGTGTCGATCCGTGCAAGGTCATCGGTCAGCCGGGTGAAGTGCAGTGACTGCGGGACCACGCCGTGTTGCAGCGCGAGGGTGGTCTTGATCAGCCCCACCACACCGGCCGCGCCCTCGGTGTGCCCGAAGTTGCTCTTCGCCGATCCGAGTGCGCAAGGGCCATCCGACCCGTATACCTGGGCGAGGCTGCCGAACTCGATCGGGTCGCCGACCCGGGTGCCGGTGCCGTGGGCCTCCACCATGCCGACCGTGACGGGGTCCACGCCCGCATTCGCCAGCGCTGCGCGGTACGCGTTGGCCTGTGCATCCAACGACGGCCTGGAGATGGTCTTGGTGCGGCCGTCGTGATTGGCTGCCGTGCCACGTATCACCGCGTGAATCCGGTCGCCGTCTCGCAGTGCGTCCGGCAGGCGCTTCAGCAAGACCACGGCGCTTCCCTCGGACCGTACAAACCCGTCCGCCGCGACGTCGAAAGAATGGCAGCAGCCGGTCGGGGAGAACATCCCCAGCGCCGCCCCCGCCGTGTTCATGATCCCCGAGATCAGGGTGTTGACCCCGCCCGCCAGGGCGAGGTCACTCTCGCCGTCATTCAGGCTGCGAAAGGCCAGGTGCAGAGCGAGTAGACCGGTCGAACATGCGGAGTCCACCGTCAGTGCCGGGCCGTGCACTCCCAGCCAAAACGCAATGCGCCCGGAAGCCATGCTGGGGGTATTGCCGGGGTACGCGTAGGGATCGTGGACGACGCCAGACTCGTAGGTCAGCACGACGTGGTCATCGTGGACCACCCCCATGAAGACACCCGTCTTGGACCCGAACAGCGAGCCTGGAGCCATGCCGGCGTGCTCGATGGCCTCCCATGAAGTCTCCATCAGCAACCGGTGGTTGGGATCCATGAAGGTGGCCTCATGTGTCCGCAGACCGAAGAACGGGGCGTCGAAACCCCAAATGTCGTCCAGGAATCCGCCGTAGCGCGTCACCGACTTGCCAGGCACCCCCGGCTCGGGGTCGTAGAACTCGTCGACGTCCCAGCGATCGGCCGGGATCTCGGTGACCAGGTTGTCCCCGCGCTCCAGCGCCTCCCACAGTTTGTCCGGCGAGTTGATGCCACCGGGGAGCCGACAGCCCATTCCGATCACTGCGACGGGAGTGACTGGGGCGTACCCCATGGGGCATTCACCTCTTTCCGAACGGTGGGTTTCAGCAGGCACGGCCGAATTCCGCTAGGGGGCAGGTCATTAGCTCAGTCGTTCGGACGGCCGTCCATCCGAGCCTCAAATCAACTGGTCGGTCGGTAGCCTAGCCACTCCGATGAGATGTGGTGGCGAAATCTGCTTCGCCGACGTAGGCGGCTTGCCGTGCCGGTGCAGGAAGGCTCGATGTCGTCCTCGACAATTAGGTTGCCCTGAGTGCATGATCCTGGCCACGGCCGCTCGAGTGGGACCCGGGCACCTGGTGATTCACGTCCATCGCGACGGGGCCCACGCGCTCACTAGCCGCTTGTGCAGAAGTGCTCATGGTTCCTCGACTGCCCTTGGTATGTTCGGTTCACGTTCCTCGACGACCGAAAGAACACCGCCCAGTGGCAGCCGTAGACGCTCGTGGCATCGCCGGCCAAGCTCTGCAGGATTTCCGAGCGCACACCGCAGTTAGCGGCGGGCGTGAGATCTCCAGCAGCTTATTGTCAGGATCTGACCCGCACCCATGATTCGTAGGTACTGCATAAGTCATGAGAAGCCACTGCTGCCCGAGAGTTGGTATGACGACTGCATCGCGCTTGGGGATTTTCAACCGGACTCTGCATTCCATGTGAGTCAACTCGATCGGTTTTGGCACGAGGCCAGACCGGTTGCATATGGCGCCGCAGGAACGCACGTCTTGCCCATCGCTATCGAGAAATTCTCCGGCGATGCTGACCTTATTGAAGTTTCCTCACACCGGAAGAGAACCCTTCCCTCCCCGGAGGGCAGGGAGGCCAAGAACTTTCCCACCATGAGGGAGTTGAGCCTGGAGAACTTCGCGCGGGAATCCGAGCTCTCGGTGTACGAGCCCAGGCCTGGCCATGAGTTTCTGATTCCGCAGCCTCTTCATCTCAAGAAATCGGTAGTCGGGCACTACGCAGCGATTCATCATCGCCAAGACATTCTCGATTACGCTGATCTAGCAGTGGAGTTGGGCGTGCTGGATTCGAACTCTGCGTCGGAGTTCCTGGCCGCGAAGCACTTCATTCCAGGAGGCATTGAAATCGGGATCTACCCGAAGGCCTGGTTGGTGCACACATTCTCGGGAATCGAGCTTGTCGGCAGGGAGTTCCTGAATCGATATGGCGACCGCGTGCGGAAATACAATCGCTTTCAGATTAGGGCGGTCGGTTTCCTGGGTGAGCGACTGGGGTCCTATCTCGTGATCCGCCACCTCAAGGAGAAGTACTCGAACAGCATTCCTGCCGATGTGTTCGGATATATGACGGTCATCGTGAAGGATGACTCGAATTACTCCGCGGGATTGGCGGATCGACCGAGGAATTTGTCGAGTTGGTATCGTCCCAAACATAAGCGAGCTCAATGAAAGCCGTATTGCTGGCCGGTGGCTTGGGTACTCGCCTCAGTGAGGAAACCGCCGTCCGCCCCAAGCCGATGGTGGAGATCGGCGGGCGGCCGATTCTATGGCATATCATGAAGCTCTACTCCCACCACGGTATTGACGATTTTGTCGTCTGCTGTGGCTATAAGGGCTATGCCATCAAGGAATACTTCGCCAACTACTTCCTGCACATGTCGGACGTGACCTTCGATATGTCCCTCAACAGGATGGAAGTGCACGAGCACCACGCCGAACCGTGGCGGGTGACCCTGGTGGACACCGGTGACGACACCCTGACTGGCGGGCGCCTCAAGCGCGTGGCGAATTACATCCAAGACGACGAGGCCTTCTGCTTGACCTACGGTGATGGGCTCAGCGACGTGAACATCGGTGCAAGCATCGAATTCCACCGTCAGCACGGCCGGCACGCCACAGTTACAGCGGTGCGTCCGCCGGGTCGCTACGGCGCCATCGAGCGCACGGGTGACCAGGTAACGCAATTCATCGAGAAGCCACGTGGCGACGGCGGCCTCATCAACGGCGGATTCTTCGTCCTGTCGCCCGCGGTACTCGACTACATCGAAGGAGACGAGACCCCTTGGGAGGGCTCGCCCTTGGCGCGTCTCGCTGCCGATGGCCAAATGATGACGTTCGAGCACTCCGGCTTCTGGCAACCGATGGACACGCTTCGAGACAAGAACCTGCTCGAAGAACAATGGAGTAGCGGCAAAGCGCCATGGAAATGCTGGCGGTGAACGCCTTTGGAAGTGCCTATCGCGGGCGTCGTGTCCTGGTCACTGGCCACACCGGCTTCAAGGGCAGTTGGCTGTGTCTGTGGCTCCAGGCGCTTGGCGCGCAGATCTCCGGGCTCGCACTGGACCCACCGTCCGAACCCAGCCATTGGGGCTCGTTGAAGCTGGCCATCAACGATCATCGCATCGACATTCGCGATGAGGCGGCCGTCCGTGGGATCTTCGCCGCGGAGCGACCGGAGATTGTCTTCCACTTGGCCGCCCAGCCGTTGGTTCGTCGGTCCTACCGAGAGCCAGTTACCACGTGGGCCACCAACGTGATGGGCACCGTGCATCTACTAGAGGCCGTCCGTCACACACCAGAGGTACGTGGCGTCGTAGTTGTCACGAGTGACAAGTGCTACGAGAACCGCGAATGGCCCTGGGCCTACCGAGAACGAGACCGGCTGGGGGGCCACGACCCCTACAGCGCGTCGAAGGCCGGCGCCGAGTTGGTGGCCGCCAGTTACCGAAGTGCGTTGCTGCAACACCGCTCCGCTCCGCTGCTCGCAACCGCCCGGGGCGGCAACGTGATCGGCGGTGGCGACTGGTCTGAGGACCGACTGATTCCCGACCTGGTGCGCTCAGTTATCGCGCGCGAGCCACTGGTGATCCGCTCGCCGCGCGCCACACGACCCTGGCAACACGTGCTGGATTGCCTCAGTGGGTACTTGCTCCTAGGCCAGCGGCTGCTGGCCGGCGACACCGCCAG
Organism: Mycolicibacterium sp. YH-1; assembly: GCF_022557175.1. The sequence goes on from NZ_CP092915.1 coordinate 1,552,880, forward strand.
TGCCGATGCCTGGAACTTCGGCCCCGAAGGCGAGAACCTGACGGTCGAGCAGGTGCTCGCAGACCTTGCTCACACATGGCCACGGCTGCAGTGGCGAGTGGCATCCGATCCGCAGCCGCACGAGGCGGCGCTACTGCAACTCGACAGCGCCAAGGCGAAGACACATCTCGGTTGGCGTCCCGTCTGGAACTCTGAGACGGCAATCCACCACACCGCCAACTGGTATCGCCGATTTCTGGAAGCCGGTGACGTGTCGAGCGCCGACGAACTGGCCGCCTACGTCGCCGATGCAGCCGACTCGGGCATGGGTTGGGCGAACCCGTGAACATTCTCGACACCGCCGTGGCCGATCTGAAGATAGTGCAGTCCACGCCCCACCACGATGCCCGCGGAGCATTCGTCCGGCTCTTCTGCGCTCAGGAGCTCCAGCCCGTCTTGGGTGGCCGCCAGATCGCACAGGTCAACCACTCCAGAACCAGCGACGCCGGTACCGTGCGCGGCCTGCACTTCCAGCGGCCACCGCATGCGGAAATGAAGATGGTCCGCTGCGTTCGCGGCCGACTCTGGGACGTGGCGGTGGACCTGCGGTCGGGGTCACCCACGTTTCTACAGTGGCACGCCCAGGAACTGGCACAGGACGATGCGCAAATGCTGGTCATCCCAGAGGGTTTCGCCCACGGCTTCCAGGCTCTGGAGCCGGACAGTGAACTGCTGTACCTGGTTACAGAGTTCTACGACCCGTCCTCCGAGGGTGGTCTTCGGTATGACGACCCACGGCTCGGGATCGATTGGCCATTGCCGCCGCAGGCGCTGTCACCCCGTGACCTGACCCATCCGCTGCTGAGTGCTGATTTCAACGGAGTCGTGTTGTGAATTGCCGACCCGCTGCACCAATAACCTTGCGGTTTTAGCGGATCCCCATTTCTAGTCGGGTACGATCGCAATTCATGGTCAGCAGTCATGAGAATCGCCTTCGCGCACCGCGATCCGGCACAGCGGGGGTTATCCGGTGAACCGACTCAGCGCTGCGAATGTCCTTCAGGCCGGGAGTAGACGAATCGACGCGGGGATGCAGGCTTTGTTGCGTCGCGTCGCGCCGAAAGCGTACATACAGGATGGCCTGATCAGCGTGCACTCCCACACGTTCATGCAGGATCCGAGATTCATGGCGGCGTACGACCGTGGTGTCAGCGCGATCGGCGGCGTCGACACCTATCGATGGCACTGGCGCGTGCACGTCGGCCTGTGGGCCGCCTCGACTGGCTTGCGTCTCGATGGGGATTTTGTCGAGTGTGGCGTGAACAGGGGTTTTCTGAGCAGCGCCATCATGGAGTACCTCGACTGGAACTCGCTCGACAGGGATTTCTATCTGCTTGACACATTTGCAGGCTTGGACGACGGATTTGTGTCCGAACGTGAGCGCACATCCGGTGCGCTGCAAAAGAATGCAGAGAATCTGCAGAGCGGCTTCTATGTGCAGGGATCGGATTCCGTCCGGGCCAACTTCGCTCAATGGCCTCGTGCGCGCATCGTCGAGGGCGTTGTACCGGACACTCTCGGTGAGGTCGCGACGCGCCGGGTTGCGTATCTTCACATCGACATGAACTGCGCTCCACCAGAAATAGCCGCTCTTGAACACTTCTGGGAACTACTCGTCCCGGGTGCGCCAATACTGCTCGACGACTACGCCTACATGGGCTATGAGGAACAAAAGCTCGCGATGGATGAATTCGCGCAGACGCACGGTGTGACGATCTGTTCGCTGCCGACTGGCCAGGGCTTGATTATCAAGCCAAGCCCACCAGCAGGTCCGGAAGTCGGTATGGGAGATTCCGCTCCGTGATTCAGATCAAATCAGCTTGGGAGACAAAGCCGTGGCCGAACGAACTCTGACCGACCATCAGCTGAGCGTGATCGAGAACGTCGAAGCTCTCGCGAAGGATCAAGAACTCGCGCGGCTGTCCTCCGAATGGCTCGATCGAGGCGCGAGGAACCGCTACTCGTACAACTTCGAGTGGCTCGGCCGGCCGATCATTCAATACCCACAGGACATCGTCTGCCTCCAGGAGTTGATTTGGAGGGTCAAGCCAAGCGTGATCGTCGAGACGGGAATCGCGCACGGGGGTTCGTTGATCCTCAGCGCTTCCATGCTCGCGATGCTTGATATGTGTGACGCCGTCGACAACAACACGACTCTCGACCCTCGTGCACCCCGTCGGCAGGTCATTGGCGTCGATATCGATATACGGGCCCACAATCGTGCGGCGATGGAGGCTCATCCACTGTCTCACTACATAACGATGATCGAAGGGTCGAGCCTTGAGCCGACAACAATTCAACAGGTTCACGATTTGGCACGCGGTCGTGGGGCCACGCTCGTCTGCCTCGACAGCAACCACACCCATGAGCATGTTCTGGCGGAATTGTCGGCATACGCATCTCTAGTGACGCCGAATAGCTATTGCGTGGTATTCGACACCATTATCGAGGATCTGCCCGCCGATATGTTCCCCGACCGGCCGTGGGATCACGGCAACAACCCGAAGACAGCGGTCTGGGAGTTTCTGAAGTCGCATTCCGAGTTCGAGATTGATCGCGAGATCCCGCAGAGACTTCAGATAACCGCGGCTCCTGACGGGTATCTGCGCCGCGTGCGCTAAGCCCGTCTGAGCGGCTCGCGTCAGCCGTTCTTGCGCGCTCTCGGCCGAGACTCTGCGCCGAAGGTGCGGCCGGTCCGGTACCGTCGATTTATCCGTCCGAAAACCGTTCCGAGGTTGTAATTGACTGCCGCGTCACTGAACTGCGAGTGCAAAGCACACAGGGCGGTTTGGAAGTTGATCGATCTGCCGACAGGGTGCTTCCGGTGAATCTCGTTCTCAAGTTTTCCCCCGTCGCCCGGCGGCATCGCCTTCGGGGTCGACGTAAAACGTTGAGAGTGCTGGGGCCGGAGCTTGCCGCAATGACCACTTGGTCGGCGGTGGACACCGAGCTTCACGGTGAGGCGGCCGAGGTGGTCAACCGCACTCCGAGGGTCCACGAGTTGCCGCACGACTTGCCAACCTATGAGTCTGTGGTCGACCGAACTCGGCCGATCCGGATGTTGGAGATCGGTAGCTTCTATGGTGACTCGCTCCAGATGTGGCAGGAGCACCTTCACCCTGACTCGCGCATCGTCGGTATTGACATTGACTCAAAGCTGGTGCGAATTGCGGACTCAGGAGGCATTCACGTCCGCATGTGTGGTGAGCAGGGCGCTTCCTTCCTGCGAGAGGTGGCTGCGGAGTTCGGCCCTTTCGACGTCATCATCGACGCCGGAAGTATCACGACATCCCGTATGGCTGATTCCTTTCGCTGCCTGTTCGAGAAAGCGCTGAGCGATGGCGGCGTTTACCTGATTGAAGACGTCTATTGCGACTATTGGACGTTCGCCAACAATTTTTCGTTCACCGATCTCGCCACGGCATTGATCGACGCCGTGTATGGCCATTATCGGTTCGCGACCAATATCGCTACCTTCCGAGATGGTCACCTGATTGTTGTGCGCCGCGCCTCCCTGGACCGCAGCGACGCGACCACCGGTCCTGAGTAGCGGTGCGGTGTTCACGCCCCGGCGTGGCTGGCCGGGAGTCCGGATCCCGGGTCGATTACGTGCTGGCCCAACCGAAGTCGGCCGAAACCGCGGTGACTTTTGGGCTTTCGATTGGATCACCGCGCCGATGATCCATGATGGTCTACGTGGATAGCAGAACCCGAGACATTGCGAGCATGCCCCGGGGCGGGCCGGACGCTTCCTGGTTGGACCGGCGGTTGCAGACCGACCGACTGGAATACCTGGACCGTGATGACGTCGACGATCTGAAACGCAAGGTCATGGATTCACTCGACCGCGCCGGACGGCGACGCCGTATTGGTATCCACGACAAGTGCGCCCGGATGGTGCTTCGGGAGGTCGCCGACGTGCCCTCGCCGAGGATCCTCGAACTCGGGGCTGGCCTTGGCGGGCTGTCGAGCAAGCTACTGGAGAGACATCCCACTGCCGCGCTGACGGTCACCGATATCGATCCCACGTTTGTGGCCGGCATGGCCGCAAGTGACCTCGGCAGTCACCCGCGCGTCACGGTGCGCGAAATGGACGCCACCGCAATCGATGCCCCGGACGGGTATTACGACCTTGCGGTGTTCGCGTTGTCATTGCACCACCTGCCGCCGGTACTCGCCGCGCAGGTGTTCGACGCGGCGACCAGGGCGGCCAAGAAGTTGTTGATCGTCGATCTCCCCAGGCCGCCGGCACCGCTGCACGTGATGCTGTTGGCGGTGGTGCTGCCGCTCACCAAGGTCTCGCCACTGCAACACGATGGCTTCATCAGCTCGCTTCGCGCCTACAGCCCGTCGGCACTGCGCGCGCTCGCCAATCATGCCGACCCGGCCATTACCGTCGAGTTCCGGACCGGACGAGGGTTGGGCCCGACGGTGGCGGTCGCCAGCCGCGCCCGCTAAATCAGGACTGCAGGTCAGCCAACACGACTTGAGCGGGCGAAGTTCTCCAGCAGATCGGCGGTGTTGGCAACGCTTTCGGCGGGTTTGGTCATCCGGGTGGCGACCTCGCGTGCCCGGTCGACATACTGCGGTTCGAGGATTCGGCGTAGGTCCGCGACCAACGATTTCTCGGTAGCGGCCGAAATGCGCCGCCCGAAGCCCACTTTCAGTTGTTTGATCCGATCTGCGTAGATCGCCTGATCGAGGGCCGTCCAGAGAATCAGCATGGGGACGCCGGCGCGCAGGCCCGCCGATGTGGTGCCCATTCCGCCGTGGTGCACGAGCGCGCGGCAGGAGGGAAACGCGGCCGCGTAGTTCATCGAGTCGACCACCTTGACGTGCTCGGAAGGGGGGATGTCGCTGAAGTCGCTCCAGCCTGCGCACACCAACGCGCGCTCGCCCAGCTGTGCGCAGGCCGCGGTGATCGCGGCGAGCGTGTCGGCGGGAGACTTAACCGGCGTGCTGCCAAACCCGAAGAAGATCGGCGGTGTTCCCGCGGCGATCCACGAGGCGATCTCGTCATCGGAATCGGTCGGCAACTCCATAGTCAGCGCGCCGACAAAGGGTCGCTGGCCATTCCAGTTCGCCCATTCCGCTGCCAGCCCGGGGAACCACGTCTCGTCGTAGGCCTGAACCTCTAGTGATCCGCGTTCGGTGATCCGTCGCGGTGCGGAGCCCCTGGCCTTCGGCAAGCCCAGTTGACGGCGCTGCGCGTCCTCAAACCTCTTCACCCCACGCCAAGCCGTCCACTGAAACAGCGTCAGGGCGTGACGACCCAACGACGGTGGCAGGAAAGGCAGGAAGTGGCCGTTGGCCCGCACGGGTGCAACATGCAGCGTTGCCAACGGAATGCCGTAATACTCCGCGACGTTGACAGCCGGCGGTTCGAAATTTAAAAAAGTGACCAATAGGTCGGCGCCATCCGACAATGACTTCAGCGTTGCGGCGATCTCGTCCCAGTACCCGATGATGGGCTCTCCGACTTCGCGCCACGACCTGATCAGATCTGGAATCTTCCAGAAGTTCTTCGAGAACTCTCCGAAGAAGCGCGTCCAGAAATCCCGGTGCGCGTCCCACCACACCTGGGTGTCAGGGCCATAGGGGACCGCCTCAAGCCCAGCGGTCTCGGCGAAGCCGACGAGGTCGGGCGGGACGGCCACGCGCACGTCATGCCCACGTCGCAGCAACTCCAGGCCGACTGCGACGCAAGGCTCGATATCGCCACGACTTCCGTAGCTCGCCAGCACCACTTTCATCGCGAGTCTTTCGGCATGGAATTTTCCCCGATCCGGTGGCGAACCGCGATGTAGCAACTGGTCTTTGGCGACTGGGTAATCAACAGCCAATCCACAGCACTGTGGTGTGGGTGTGGTGCGCGATGTGACTCTAACTGAGCTGAGCTAATTTCTCGCCAGTTTGAACGAACCGAATTTGCACGACCTCAATTTCTTGGCAACGCCCGGATGCTACGGTCGGCCGGTGACCGACCGCGCGGAGCGAACGACCTCGGTGCCTGTCGCGCCGACCACGCCGCAGCCCATGAGCAGTGACCCCTCGACTTCGCTGCTGTCGCGCAGATTCATCGGTGTGGTTATCGCGATCGGCGGCGTGCTGCTGATGGCGTTCATGGACGGCCCCGTCGCGGTCTATGCGCTTCCTCAGATCCAGGACGATCTCGGCCTGTCGAATGCCGGGCGCAGTTGGGTGATCACCGCATACGTCGTCGCCTTTGCTGGCCTGATGTTGCTTGGCGGCCGCCTCGGTGACACCTTCGGCCGCAAGCGCACCTTCATCGTTGGCATCGCGCTGTTCACCCTCGCCTCGGCCCTGTGCGGTATCGCCTGGGACGGCACCATCCTGGTTATTGCCCGGTTGTTGCATGGCGCGGCCGCCGCGATCGTGGCACCGACGGCTATGTCGCTGGTCGCGACCACGTTCCCGAAGGGTCCGACCCGCAATGCCGCCTCGGCGGTGTTCGGGGCGATGAGCGGTGTCGGCGCGGTGCTGGGATTGGTGGTGGGCCCAGCGCTCACCGAGGTCTCATGGCGGCTGGCGTTCTTGGTGAACGTGCCGATCGGGCTGGTGGTGATCTATCTGGCCTACACGACGCTGCGGGAGACCCAAAAGGAGCGGATGAAGCTCGACGCCAGCGGCGCTGTGCTGGTCACGTTGGCTTGCACCGCTGCGGTTTTCGGCTTGTCGATAGGGCCGGAGAAGGGCTGGCAGTCGCCCATCACGATCGTCTCGTGTCTGGTGGCTCTGTGCGCCTTCGTGGCGTTCGTCGTGGTGGAGCGCACGGCCGAGAACCCCATCGTGCCGTTCAGCCTGTTCGCGCAGCGCAACCGGCTGGCCACGTTCGGTGCGATGTTCCTGGCCGGTGGAGTGAGTTTCACCCTGGCCGTGCTGGTCGGCCTGTATGTGCAGAGCGTCATTGGCTACGGCCCACTTCAGGCAGGCATCAGCTTCATCCCGTTCGCCGCCGCGACGACTGTCGGGGTGGTGGTGGCATCGCGAGTGGTGACGTGGTTGCCGCCGCGGGCAGTGGTGATCGCAGGCGGCGCCTTGGTGGTGGCGGCGCTGGTGTACGGCTCGACGCTCAACGGCGGGGTGCCGTACTTCCCGAACCTGCTTCTGCCTATCGTCCTCGGCGGTATCGGTCTCGGGATGATCAACGTGCCGCTCACGCTGTCGCTGGTCGCCAGCGTTGGGTTCGACCGGATTGGGCCCGCATCCGCAATTGCACTAATGCTGCAGACCATCGGCGGGCCGATTGTCCTGGTCGTTGTCCAAGCCGTCATCACGCTGCGCACGCTGCAACTGGGCGGCACCAGCGGGCCGGTGGACGCCATGAACGCCGCCCAGATGAATGCGCTGGACCAGGGCATAACCTACGGCCTACTGTGGCTGGCCGGCGTGGTCGTCCTACTCGGAGTGGTAGCGCTGTTCATCGGCTACAGCGCGCAGGAGGTGGCGCGGGTGTCGGAAGCCAACAAGGCCGCCGACGCCGTCGAGGACGACAATGCGGACGTCGACGAGAGTGCTTAGCTCGTAGCTAAGATCTCATTCTTGCTGTGATCAGGTCGGCCCCGGAGACCATGCGACATATAGCGATTCACGGCAATAGTGTCGTGTCACTGTCTATCCTGCCGCTATGAGTCAGAGCCGAACCGCTATCGCGAATCGCGCCGCAGGATCCCCTTCGTTGCGTCAGCCGACGACGCAGACCGCGGTCACACGCGACTTCGGAGTGTGCTCGTGACCCCGGCAGCACAGCCCGGTGCTGCGGCTCGCCCCGTTGCACTGTTCGTGTTGGGAGCGCCCAGGTCTGGTACATCGGCGCTCACGCGGGTGCTATCGCTATGCGGTGCGACGCTCCCGGTCGGGATGGCGGGCGCTGACCGGAACAATCTGCGTGGCTATTGGGAGCCGCGCGCGGCTCTGCATATCAACAACACAATCCTGCATCGCCACGGCAGCACCGTGTTCGACACGTCATTGCGCCTGCAGGACGACGGTGGGCTGGACGCCGAGCAGAAGGCCGCCTGCGTCGGCGAGATTCAGGCGTATCTCAGCACGCTGCCGTCCGCACCGCTCGTGGTCATCAAGGACCCGAGGATAACGCTGCTGTCCGGCTTGTGGTTCGAGGCGGCGCGTCAGGCCGGATTCGACGTCGCAGTCGTGATTGCGGTACGCCACCCGCGTGAGGTCATCGCGTCCGGTGAGGCGGCCCTGCTGGCTCAGCCGGAACTCGCGAGTGCTTTGTGGCTGAAGTTCAATCTGCTGGCCGAAAGAGATTCACGCGGCCTGCCGCGCGTGTTCGTCGACTACGCCAACTTCCTCGACGACTGGCGCCGGGAGGTGAAGCGGATATCGGTGGCGCTCGACATCGATCTCGACGCCCGGGACGAGGGGGCGATCAAGGATTTTCTCACCTCGGATCTTCACCGCCAGCGACACAGCGGCCCGGTGACAGAGCCCTTCGGCACAGACTGGATAACTGTGGTCAACGATGCGCTGTGTGCGGCCGCGAGTGACGAGCCCTTGGATCAGGCCGCTCTGGATCACGTTTTCGAGTCGTACCGGGCGAGCGAACGCGGTTTCCGCACGGCGCTCGAGAACAGCCACCGCCTACACAAGATCCACCGGTTCATGCCGCCGCGTTTCCTGAAGCTACGCAACGAGATCGTCGCGCTGGCCAACCGCCGCAGCGGGACTTGGGCCTAGGCCCGATGGTGGAGGCCGAGACTTCTGGATTTCAGGTCGTTAGCGCGGGTATCGGGTTATGCTGCCGGGCGGTCGAGCCGTGGCGAGGCCCCCACTTTGATTCCGCAGAAATACGGGACGTGAAGGACTGAGATCCGCGATGAAGTTCGTGCTGTCATTCTATGGAACCCGTGGCGATGTCGAGCCTGGTATCGCCGTCGGTCGTGAGTTGCTGCGCCGCGGGCATGACGTGCGCATGGCAGTCCCGCCCGATCTGGTTGGCTTCGCCGAGGCGACCGGACTTGCGGCGGTAGCCTGCGGGCCGGACGTGCGCGTGTGGCAGGACGTGAATCGTGACTTCTGGGCGCGGTTCCTGCGCAACTTCTGGAAGAACTTCTGGAGGATCGGAGATCTGAAGGCGTTGCTGCGCGAGGACTGGGAGTTGTTCACCCAGTGCTGGCAGGACGTCAGCTCGACCCTGAAGTCGATGTCGGAGGAAGCTGACCTGCTGTTCACCGGCGTACTGGGTGAGGAGTCAGCCGGCAACGTCGCGGAGTACTACGGCCTTCCTTTGGCCACATTGCATGTGTTCCCGATTCGGGCCAATGGCCAGCTCTTTCCGGGAATGCCGACTCGGCTAGGCCGGTCTGTCATGAGGATGTCGGAGTGGTTGGGTTGGCCGATGATGAAGAGGATCGAGGACCGTCAGCGTCGAGAACTGGGCCTTCCCAAGGCCACCGGCCCCTCGCCGTGGCGGATCGCGGACCGCGGATCGCTGGAAATCCAAGCCTACGATGAGGTTTCCTTCCCCGGACTGGCCGAGGAATGGGCGAAGTGGGACGGTCGCAGGCCCTTCGTCGGCGCGCTGACGTTGGACCTGCCGACGGATTCCGATGCCGATGTCGCCTCGTGGATTGCTGCGGGAACACCGCCGATTTGTTTCGGCTTCGGCAGTATGCCGGTCGAATCTGCCGCCGACACCCTGGCCATGATCAGCGCGGCCTGTGATCAATTGGGCGTGCGCGCTTTGGTGTGCGCAGGTTCGAGTGACTTCAGCGGCGTCTCCCACTGTGAGCAGGTCAAGGTGGTAGACGTGATGAACTACACCGCCGCCTTCCCGGCCTGCCGTGCGGTCGTGCATCACGGTGGCGCGGGCACCACGGCCGCGAGTCTGCGGGCCGGTGTCCCCACGCTGGTTCTCTCGACTGACCTCGACCAGACGCTGTGGGGTGCTCGCGTTAAACGACTGAAAGTTGGCACCGCCAGGCGCTTCTCGGCCACCACCGAGAAGACACTGGTCGCAGACCTGCGCACCATCCTTGATCCGGCATGTGTCGCCCGCGCCCGCGAGGTCGCGACCCAGATGACCCAACCCGCCGAGAGTGTTGTGATCGCCGCCGATCGGTTGGAAGCCTTCGTCCGCCTCAGGCGTGCTGGCTGACCGGCGACGGCGCGCCAGCACAAAGCGCGCAGGGCAAGTGAGAGGCCAGATTCCGCGATGAAGTTTGTGCTGGCAAGCTATGGAACACGCGGCGACATCGAGCCGTGTGTCGCTGTCGGCCGTGAGCTGCAGAGCCGCGGGCACGAAGTGCACATGGCCATCCCGCCCGACCTGATCGACTTCGCTGCGGCGGCAGGACTTTCAGCGGTTGCCTACGGACCGGACCTGCAGGACGTGCTGGACGCGCACCGCAACTTCTGGACGCATTTCTTCCGCAACTTCTGGAAGATCCGAGAATTGATCAGACTGCGGCGCGAAGTCGTCGAGCCATTTCTCGAGTGCTGGAAGGAGATCATCGCGACGCTCACCTCGCTCACCGAGGGAGCCGACTTGCTGTTCACAGGCGTCAACTTCGAGGACGCCGCAGGCAACGTCGCCGAGTACTACGACATTCCGCTGGCCACGCTGCACTTGTTCCCCCTGCGCGCCAACGGTCATCTCTTGCCAGTCCTCCCCGCACCATTGGGTCGTCGCGCAATGAAGATGGGCGAGTGGGTGGCATGGCGCGCGGCCAGGAAGGTCGAGGGTGTCCAGCGCGGTGAGCTGGGCTTGCCGAAGGCGACACGACCCTCGCCGTGGCGGATCACTGACCGCGGCTGGCTGGAAATCCAAGGCTACGATGAGGTCTGCTTTCCCGGTCTCACACATGAGTGGGCGAATTGGGCTGGACAACGGCCCTTTGTCGGCGCACTGACGATGGAGTTGCCGACCGACGCCGACGACGAGGTCGCGTCGTGGATTGCGGCCGGGACACCGCCGATCTTCTTCGGCTTTGGCAGCTTGCCGGTCGGATCTGCCGGCGAGACACTCGCCATGATCACCGCGGCGTGTGCCCAGTTGGGTGAGCGGGCGTTGATTTGCTCGGCGGGAACTGACTTCCACCTCCCGCACTCCGAGCACGTCAAGGTGGTGGGTGCGATGAGTTACGCGGCCGCCTTTCCCGCCTGCCGCGCAGTTGTGCACCACGGCGGCCTGGGCACCACTGCGGCGGGCCTGCGCGCGGGGGTTCCCACGTTGATCCTCTCGACCGACTTCGATCAGACGATGTGGGGGAGACGGGTCAAGAAACTGAAAGTCGGTACCGCCAGGCGTCTTTCGGCCACCACCGAGAAATCGTTGGTGGCAGATCTGCGCACGATCCTGGAACCACAATATGGCGTCCGCGCCCGCGAGGTCGCCACCCAGATGACCAAGGCCACCGAAAGCGTTGCGGCCGCCGCCGATCGCCTGGAGGCCTTCGCGGAATCACGTCAATAGAGGTCCAGCGTGCGCGGATCCGCAGGAAAGCGTCATTGCGTCACACGCAAATACTCTGTCTAGCAGTGATTCACGTTGGCGACATCAGGGGAGCCGCAGTTCCAGCATCTGTTGGCCCAACGGATGATCCCAATCTCCGATGTAGTGGGGTGCCAGTCCGGCAGTGCGCGCGCAGTTCTCGATGTGATCGCGGGTGTAGTGATAGGGGTCCGACAGAAAATGCGTGGCAAAGGAGCCGCGCGAGAACGTATCTGGGATCGGTAGCTCGGGTACCTCGTAGAACGTGAAGTAGAAGCGGCTCGCCTCGTGCATCACTCGCCGCATCTGCATGAAACAGTAGATGATGTGGTTCGCGGGCAAATGCGTCAGCAACGACACCGAGATCCCGAAATCAAACTGGGTGTTGAACCCGGAGGCATCGAATTGATCGGTGCGGTGCAGGTGAACCTGCTTGTTAAACCCCGCTGACCGCAACTCCTGCTCGCCAGCCTTCAAAAGGCTCTTGTTGATGTCGATGCCGTAGTAATTGCCGTCGTCGAGGTAATCGACGAAATGCAAACCTCCCCGCAGAGCGCCACAGCCCACGTCCAAAAGTGTTGACGTGGGGGCCAGCCCGTTGGCGACCATGAAGTCGAACTGAAGACGACCGATCTCCTCCCAACGGCCGCCGACCATGAGGCGGTGAACCTTCAGCTTGCGCTGGAGAGGGCCGAGTTCACGGTGGTATTGGTTGATCTTCGTCTGTTCCACGTTTTCTCTCTTAGCGTCTGATCGGGTCGTTCAGGAAGTTTGGTCAATACACCCGCTACTCCATCGGCGAATCGCTCGACGGATTTGAGCCGTGGCTGGCAGGACACACCGGAGGGTTTGTTGCCGACGCTGACGCGACGTCCCTCAGGGCGCGGATTCGGATGAGCCCACCGCGATGCGGCACGAAGGTGACGTGCTTCGACTTCTGCTTCTCATCGGGTTCTGTCGTGGTGCACAACTCGACCCTGCGGAGGATCTCACGCAGCACGACTCGCATCTCGACCGTGGAGAACGTGGCACCTATGCAGCGGCGATTGCCACCGCCGAACGGCAAATAGGTGGTCGGCGTCAGGGTGGCGCCGATCATTCGGTCCGGGTCGAACCTCTCCGGATCCGGATACAGATCGGCATTCTGATGCACCAGCCCGATGCCGGGGTTGACTATGGCGCCGGCAGGCAGCAGGTAGCCACCCAACTCGATCGGCTCCTTCAGTAGCCGGCCCGAGCTGAAGATCACCGGACGGATCCGCAGCGTCTCCTTTGCCACCGCATCGAGGTACTCATCGCCGGCAGGATCGCCCTCCGCGCTGGCATCGGCGGCCCACACTGCCTTGGCCAATGCCTCAGGATGGCGGGTCAGCCGCTCGAGCGCCCAGGACAGTGACGCGGAGGTCGTCTCATGGCCTGCGGCGATCAGCGTCAGGAGCTGATCGCGCAGTTCGTGGTCGGTCATCGTGCGTCCGTCTTCGTCGGAGGCACGGACCATCATGGCCAGGGCATCGGTTCGGTCGGCCAGATCGGGGTCGGCGCGGCGGTCCGCGATCTCGGCGTAGAGCAGGGCGTCGGCTTCTGCGAATCGTCGGCCCAGCGCTCGCCACGGGCCATAGTGCTGCAAGTTCGGCTTGGCGATCGCCGGCGTCTCCCACGGCTTCAGGTACAGCAGCTCGGGTATGACTTTGCGCAGCGCGGCGAGCCGGTCCAGGTCGGTGGCGCCGATGACGGTCCGCAGGATCACCTCGAGCGTGATCTGGGTCGTCTTGGACTCCACCGGGAAGTCCTTGTGCACCGGCCATTCGGCGATGCTGGCTGCAGCGATCTCGGCCATCTGAGCAGCCTGCTGCGCAACGGCGTCGCGATGGAACGCAGGCATCATCAGACGACGTTGGTCGCGATGCTCATCCTCATCGATCACGAACACCGAGTTCTCGCCGAGGACGCCGCTCAAATACCAGCGCGCTTCGCCGGCGTGAAAGATCCGCGGGTCGCCGGCGAAAACCTTTTTGATGTCGTCCGGATTCGCGAGATAGATCGTCGTGCCCGCCAGCGGTTCACGCAGCTTGAACACGTCGCCGTAGCGGCGCTGGCATTCGGTCAGGAAGCGCAAGCCGTAGCGCAGCATCAACGCGGACTGCGCCACCATGGGAAGTGGAGGTCCGGGAGGCAGTCCGGGTTGCGCGGTGTCGCTCACAGTGCGGGATCCTTGCTACTAGATGGGTATGACGCGGTCACGCCGACGACCACGGGCTGCACCTGACACGGGTTTGCCGGTCGCGTGTGAACACTCGGTTCGGGTAGATCCACAATCGCAGACCAGGGCGCTACGGCGAGTTCCAACCGTACGAGTGTCGGGTTGGGTGTGCGAGCACTTTGGGGCGGTTGCATCGCATTCATCGCGAGATTCACCGGTGCCGCGCGCGTGTCGACCGCCCCGGTGCAGGTGTGATGAGCCTCACCACGTACGGTCATCTGGCGCTCGACCCGGACCCCCTGCGGAGCATCGCGCGCTGGGCGTCCCCGCGGCACCTGCGGCAACGGTGCGGTCGACTCCACAGCAAAGTTTGAATTCTCCGGTATCGGGTCTGTCGCACCGTTGAACTGACGTTCACGCGTGTTACAGCAAATATTGACGATTTTCCTAAAACTCCGTACGGGGCAGCTGGCCTCGGTTAGGTTAGAACGTGTTCCACTTGTGTCGGCTAGATGATCAGGAGAAATGTTGAGCGTCAATCCCTTCGACGACGACAAAGGCAGTTTTTTCGTCTTGGTCAACGACGAAGAGCAGCACAGCTTGTGGCCCGCGTTCGCCGATGTCCCAGCCGGCTGGCAAGTGGTCTTCGGCGAAGCAGACCGCGTGGCGTGCCTCGACTACATCGAACAGAACTGGGCTGACATACGGCCGAAGAGCCTGCGCGAGAGGTTGGCACAGGGCCGGAACAAGTAAACGGCAGGCATAGACCTATGGAATGTGACAGCGGGACCTTTCCGCTCACGCGAGGTCAGCTGGACATATGGCTTTCCGAGGAAACCGGTCGGGTCGGCGCCAAGTGGCACAACGGCATGCTTGGCCGAATCGAAGGCCCGCTCCAGCCTGCTTTGCTTGAATTGGCGATCCGTCACGTGGTGGGCGAGGCCGAACCGCTGAGAGCCACCTTTTTCGAGGCTGATGGAAAAGTCTTCCAAAGGCTGATTGATTATCCGGACGTTGAGCTTGCGTATTACGACCTCTTAGATGCGCAGGACTCCGTGCAGGAAGTCAACCGTCTAATGGCGTCGATTCAACACGCTCCGATGCCGCTTAGCGGGCCGCTGTTCAAATTTGCGTTAATGCAGACGCGGGCAGATGAATTCTATTGGTTCGTGTGCTGTCACCACATAGCTGTAGACGGCATCGGCATGGCCATGATTATTCATCGGATTGCGGAAGTCTATTCCGCAATTGCCACCGACGCCGCGATTCCTCCTCCAATTTTTGGCTCGCTGAGAAACCTGATCGACAGCGAGTTGGAATACGAGTCCTCCGCCGACTACTCGGATGATGAGGCCTACTGGGCCAAGAATGTTCCGCTCGACGTCGAACCAGGTTATGGGCTGCCTGCCGGCAGCGCGGGCCGGCCCAGTGAGTACGTGCCTTCCGCGCCGGTTCGACTGGATCCATCCGTCGTTGCCAAGACGCGCGAGCTGTCACACGCGTTGGGGGTACGGCGCGCCTCGGTGATCACCGCGGCGTGCGCGTTGCTCGTGCGTGGGCAAGGTGCTGGGGCCGCTGAGGTCGTGCTCGATTTTCCGGTGAGTAGGCGTGTGCACCCAGAGGCGCTGATGGTGCCCGGGATGATCTCCGGGGTTGTGCCACTGGTGTTGAAGACGTCGCCGGAGTCCTCGGTGGCGGGCTTTTGCGAACATGTCGACACCCAGATGCAAGAGGCGCTGCGTCATCAGCGGTTCCCGGCGCGCGCTATCGAGAACCAGGCGCGGTCACAGGGCTCTGGGCAGCCGTCCGATCGGGCAACCATCAATTTCATTCCCGCGATCCCCTTTGCGGATTTTGCCGGTGCTGCTGGGTCTGGGGCCGTGACCCACACCGGCCTCACGGATCAGTTCGGGCTGGTCTTCACCAAGGACGGTGAGGAGCTCTACCTCGGCACGTCGGGTGTTGGGCAGATGTTTGCCGACTGCGATGCGCGTGATCTAGCGGACCGGTTCGAGCGAGTGTTGGCGGCGATGACCGCCGATCCTGGGCAGCTGCTCTCGGCGATCGATGTGGTCGACGCGCACGAGCACGCCCGCCTGGATGCGATCGGCAACCGCTCGGTGTTGGCCGATCCGACACCGGATGTGTCGTCGATTCCGGAGCTGTTTGAGGCCCAGGTGGCTCGCACTCCGGAGGCGGTGGCGGTCAGTTTCGACGGTCGTGACATGTCGTATCGCGAGTTGGATGAGGCTGCGAATCGGTTGGCGCACTTGTTGGTTGGTCGCGGTGTGGGTCCGGGGCAGCGGGTGGCGTTGTTGTTCTCGCGGTCGGGTGAAGCGGTTGCGGCGATCTTGGGGGTCCTGAAGACCGGGGCGGCGTATGTGCCGATCGATCCGGCGGTGCCTGATGCGCGGATGCAGTTCGTGCTCGCCGATTCCGCGCCGCTGGTTGTGGTGACCACTGCTGATCTGGTGTATCGGTTGGACGGGCATGAGTTGCCGGTCGTCGATGTCGCCGACGCCGCGTTGGTGAGCGCGCCGAGCGGTTCATTGCCTGTGCCGGGCGGGGACGATGTTGCGTATCTGATTTACACCTCGGGTACCACGGGTGTGCCCAAGGGTGTGGCGATTCCGCATCGCAATGTGGCGCGACTGTTGGACGCGATCGACGCTGAACTGGAGCTCTCAGCAGGCCAGGCGTGGGCGCAGAGTCACTCGCTGGCCTTCGACTTCTCGGTGTGGGAGATCTTCGGCGCGCTGCTGCATGGTGGGCGGCTGGTGGTGGTGCCCGAGTCGGTGGCGCGGTCGGCTGAGGAGTTCCACGCCTTGCTCGTCGAGCAGCGGGTCGGTGTGTTGAGCCAGACGCCATCGGCGTTCTACGCGCTCCAGGCGGTCGACGCCATTCAGCCCGAGCTTGCGGGTCAGCTCGGTGTCGAGGTGGTGGTGTTTGGCGGTGAGGCGCTCGAACCGCTGCGGCTGAAGCCGTGGTTGGAGAATCATCCGGGCTCGCCGCGGTTGATCAATATGTATGGCATCACCGAGACGACGGTGCATGCGTCGTTCCGCGAGGTTCTGCCGGCCGATGTCGACAGCGTGGGTAGCCCGATCGGGGTGCCGTTGGCCGATCTGGCGTTCTTTGTCCTCGATGACTGGTTGCGGCCGGTGTCAGCGGGTGTGGTCGGCGAGTTGTACGTGGCCGGTGCGGGTTTGGGCTATGGCTATGTGGGCCGGGCACCGTTGAGCGCGACACGGTTTGTGGCCTGTCCGTTCGGGGAGTCCGGGACACGGATGTATCGCACCGGTGATCTGGTGTGCTGGGGCGCTGACGGTCAGCTGCAGTACGTGGGTCGTGCCGACGAACAGGTCAAGATCCGCGGGTATCGCATCGAACTCGGTGAGGTCCAGGCCGCTTTGGCGGGGTTGGACGGTGTCGAGCAGGCGGTGGTGATCGCCCGCGAGGACCGCCCCGGCGACAAGCGCCTCGTGGGCTATGTGACCGGGTCTGTCGACGCCGCCCAGGCGCGCGCCACGCTGACACAGCGCTTGCCGGGCTACATGGTGCCGACTGCGGTGGTGGTCTTGGATGCGTTGCCGTTGACGGTCAACGGCAAGCTCGACAAGAAGGCATTGCCGGCACCGGAGTACACCGATGTCGATCACTACCGCGCCCCGAGCACACCCACCGAGGAGATCCTGGCCGGCATCTACGCCCAGATCCTCGGGATCGACCGAGTCGGCGTCGACGACTCATTCTTCGAGCTGGGTGGCGACAGCATTCTGTCGATGCAGGTCGCGTCGCGCGCCCGTATCGCAGGCTTGGTGTGTCGCCCGCGCGACATCTTCGTCGAGCAGACCGTCGCCCGGCTGGCCGAGGTGGTTGGTGAGGCCGGCAGCGCCGGTGACGTGCTTGACGAGGGCACCGGGCCGGTGGTCGCGACTCCGATCATGCGGTGGCTGAGCGGCCTGGAGAACGGGGCTGGCTCGCTGAATGAGTTCAACCAGACGGTGCTGCTGCAGGCACCGGCTGGGGCGACCGAGGCCGACGTGGTGGTGGTGCTTCAGGCCCTGCTGGATCGGCATGCCATGCTGCGGGTTCGGGCCGTGCGCGACGGCGCCGATGGATGGTCATTGACTGTGCCCGAGGCGGGTTCGGTCGACGCGCGCAGCGCACTGATGTCGGTGCATATGCTGACCGATGAGGCTCTGGTCGCGGCGAGGTCGCGGTTGGATCCCGCCGCGGGCGTGATTGTCAGCGCCTTGTGGGCAGCCGCCACGGGTGAGCTGGCGGTGATCGTTCACCATCTGGCCGTCGACGGTGTGTCGTGGCGGATTGTGTTGGAGGACCTCAGCATCGCCTGGGCCCAGCATCGCGACGGACAACCCATAGCGCTGCCGGTGGGCGGGACGTCGTTTGCCCGATGGGGCGAGCTACTGGCCGAGCACGCATCCCGTCGCGAGGTTCTGAGCCTCGCAGACTCGTGGAAGCAGATAGCTTCGGTCGCTCCCGTGCTGCCTGCGGCGGAGCCGACGGTCGACACTCATGCCAGCGCAGGGCGGCTCTCGGCGGAGTTGGATGCCGAGACGACTCGCATGCTGCTCGGTGAGGTACCCGCGGCGTTTCACGTTGGGGTCCACGACATCTTGTTGATCGCGTTCGGGTTGGCGGTGGCCGAGTTCCTGGACAAACCCGCCGCGCCCATCAGCATCGATGTTGAGGGCCATGGGCGCGACGAGGAACTCGCGGCCGATATCGACCTCTCGCGCACGGTGGGGTGGTTCACCGCCAAGTACCCGGTGTCACTGGACTTTCGGGATCGCGCCGGGGGCTTGCGCTGGGCGCAGGTCGTGGCCGGTGATGCCGCGCTGGGTGGGGTGATCAAGGGCGCCAAGGAGCAGCTTCGGGCGCTGCCCGACGGCCTGACCTACGGTCTGCTGCGCTACCTGAACCCCACGGCTGATCTGGCGGCGGCTGACCCGCAGATCGGGTTCAACTACCTGGGTCGCCTGGGAGCCGCGGCCGCCGATCTCTCCGAAGATGTGTGGCGGATGTCCCCGGACGGTCTGTCAATGACCGGCGTGGCCGGGGCGATACCCATTGCCCTGCCGCACACCGTGGAACTCAACGCGGCCACCATCGACACCGATACCGGCCCGCAATTGCGGGCCGACTGGACGTGGGCGTCATCGGCGCTCGACGACGCGCAGATCACCCGGCTGTCCCACCTCTGGTTCGAGGCCTTGACCGGCGTCTGCGCGCATGTGCGAAACGGCGGGGGCGGTTTGACACCGTCGGACATCGCCCCGGCCCGACTGAGCCAACAGCAGATCGACCAACTGGCACGCCATTTCGTGATCGCGGACGCGCTGCCACTGACCCCCTTGCAGCAGGGATTGCTCTACCACGCCAGCGCCGCGCAGGGATCCGGCGACGATGTCTATGCAATGCAGCTGGATATCGCGTTGAGCGGCGAGCTCGACGCACACCGGCTGCGCGACGCCGTGCAGACAGTGATCAGCAGGCATCCACACCTGGCTGCCCGGTTCAGCGAAGAATTCGACGAGCCGGTGCAGATCATCCCGGCTGATCCGGTGGCCGCCTGGCGCTACGTCGAATTGGACACCGACAGCGGCGATGCCGATGAGCAGATCGAACGGATATGTGTCGCCGAACGCGCGGCGGTCTGCGATCTCGCCGATCAGCCCGCCTTCCGAGCCGCTCTCATCCGCACCGCAGGCGACCGGCACCGGTTCCTGCTCACCGCCCACCACATCGTGCTCGATGGCTGGTCGATGCCGATCCTGCTGCAGGAGATCTTCGCCAGCCTCGGCGGGCAACGGCTGCCCGCGGCGGCGTCGTATCGCAGGTTCGTCACGTGGCTGGCCGAACGGGATCGCGATGCCGCCCAAACGGCGTGGCGTCAGGTGCTGGCCGGTTTCGACACCCCCACTCTCGTGGGCCCGTCCGGCCGGGCGGGACTGGGGCCGCGTGGCATTAAGTCGTATCGGCTGCCTGAGGAGATCACGCGGTCACTCGGCGAGCTGGCACGCTCGCACCAGACCACCACCAACATCGTGTTGCAGGGTGCCTGGGCACTGCTGCTCAGCTCGCTGACCGGACAGCACGATATCGCGTTCGGCACGACGGTATCGGGGCGCCCGGCCGACGTGGTCGGCGCGGAATCGATGGTGGGCCTGCTGATCAACACGGTGCCGGTGCGGGCGAGCATCACGCCGTCCACCACCACTGCCGACCTACTCGGCCAACTTCAAAGCGCCCACAACGACACGCTCGAGCACCAGCACTTGGCGCTCAACGACATTCACCACATCGCCGGCCAGGAACGCCTGTTCGACACCCTTTTCGTGTTCGAGAACTACCCGATCGACGCCACCGGAGCGTTGGGCGTCGACGGGTTGGGCATCACCGAGTTCAATTTCCGCGAATCCAATCACTACCCGCTTGCGGTGCAGGCCCTACCCGGCCGTGAAGTGGGCACCCGCGTCGAACGCGAGATGAGCTTGCGCGTCGAGTACGACCTCGACGTGTTCGACCCCGCCGCTATCGAGATGCTGATCGAGCGGTTCCAGCAGGTGCTGAGGGCCATGGCCGCCGACCCGGGGCAGCGACTCTCCTCGGTGGAGCTGCTCGATTCGGCCGTTCGCGCACGCCTCGACGCGTGGAGTCGCAGGGCAGAGCTGACCGAGCCGGCGGCCGAGGCGGTGCCGATTCCGGTGTTGTTCGCCGCCCAGGTGGCGCGCACACCAAACGCATTGGCACTGACCTTCGACGGCCAGTCGATGACGTACCAACAACTCGATGAGGCCTCCAACCGGTTAGCGCATGTGCTGGTCGGCCAGGGTGCGGGCCCCGGCGAGGTAGTGGCCCTTCACTTTCCCCGGTCGTCTGATGCGATCGTGGCGATACTGGCCGTGCTGAAGACCGGGGCGGCCTACCTGCCGATCGACCCGGCGCTACCGGTGGCGCGTATTGGATTCATGCTGACCGATGCGGCGCCCATCGTCGCGGTCACCAAAACCGGGCTGGCCGGGCGGTTCGACGGATTTGACGTGACCGTCGTCGATGTTGATGACCTCGCTGTCGACGCCCAGCCCAACACCGCGCTACCAGGCCCGGCGCCCGATGACATCGCCTACATCATCTACACCTCGGGCACCACCGGTGTTCCGAAAGGCGTTGCCATACCTCATCGCAACGTACCCGGGCTGTTTGGTGTCCTGGGTGCCGAGGTGTCGTCCGGACCAGGACGGGTCTGGACCCAGTGGCACTCCTATAGCTTCGACGTCTCGGTTTGGGAGATCTTCGGTGCGCTCCTACACGGTGCCCGGCTGCTCGTGGTGTCCGAATCCATGGCTGCGTCGCCGGAGGACTTCCATGCGTTGCTGATCGCTGAACAGGTCAGCGTGTTGAGCCAGACCCCCTCTGCGGTAGGAATGCTCTCACCGCAGGGTTTGGAGTCTGCGGCGCTCGTGGTGGCGGGGGAGGCCTGCCCGTCTGAGTTGGTCGACCGGTGGGCGCCCGGACGGGTGATGATCAACGCCTACGGCCCCACCGAGGCCACGGTGTACGCGTCGATCAGCGCACCGCTCACAAGCGGCGCGGTCGTGCCTATCGGTGTTCCGGTGGCCGGTGGGGCGTTGTTCGTGTTGGACGCCTGGCTGCGCCCAGTGCCGCCCGGGGTGGTGGGTGAGCTGTATGTGGCCGGCCGCGGCGTGGGGTACGGCTATTGGCGCCGTGCGGGTTTGACGTCATCTCGGTTTGTGCCGTGCCCGTTCGGAGAGCCCGGCGCCCGCATGTATCGCACCGGTGATCTGGTGCGCTGGGGCGCCGACGGGCAAGTGGAGTACCTCGGACGAGCCGACGAGCAGGTCAAGATCCGCGGGTACCGCATCGAACTCGGTGAGATTCAGGCGGCGTTGGCCGATCTCGACGGGGTCACGCAGGCAGTGGTGATCGTCCGCGAGGACCAGCCGGGCGACAAGCGCCTGGTCGGCTACATCACCGGCACCGCGGACTCGGGCGAGATCCGCGCCCAGCTGGCGCAGCGACTCCCCAGCTACATGGTGCCGGCCGCAGTGCTGGCGATTGACACAGTGCCGCTGACGGTTAACGGAAAACTCGACAGACGGGCACTGCCTGCACCGGACTTCTCCGACACCGATCACTATCGCGCGCCGACCAACCCGGTCGAGGAGATCCTGGCCGACATCTTCGCCCACGTTCTCGGACTCCACCGCGTCGGCGTCGACGACTCATTCTTCGACCTGGGCGGTGATTCACTGTCGGCAATGCGGCTGGTCGCCGCGATCAACAAGGCACTGGATGCCGGCATTGCGGTGCGCGCCCTGTTCGACGCACCCACGGTGGCTCAGTTGGCGCCCCGCATCGGTGAGGGTGGTGGGCGACTGGAGCCGTTGGTGGCCGGCCCGCGGCCCGCGGTGATTCCGCTGTCATTCGCCCAATCCCGGCTGTGGTTCCTGGACCAACTGCAGGGCCCCTCGCCGGTCTACAACATGACGGCCGCGTTCCGGGTCAGCGGTGCACTTGATGACGCGGCGTTGGGCGCGGCGCTGGGCGACGTGGTGGGTCGTCATGAAAGCCTGCGTACCGTGTTCGCCGCGCCCGACGGCGTTCCCAGTCAGGTCATCCTTGCCCCTGGGCGCGTCGATCTCGGCTGGGATGTCGTCGATGCCACCGGCTGGCCGGCAGGTCGGCTGCAGGAGGCCATTGACGCCGCGGCGCGGTACGCATTTGAACTGGCGACTGAAATCCCGCTGCGAACAACACTTTTCCGCCTTGGCGACAATGACCATGTCTTGGTGGTCGTACTGCACCACATCGCCACCGACGGCTGGTCGATCACCCCGTTGGTCGCAGATCTGAGCGTGGCGTACGCCAGCCGGTGCGCGGGGCGCGCTCCCGAGTGGGCACCGTTGGCGGTCCAGTACGCCGACTACACGCTGTGGCAGCGCACCCAGTTCGGCGATCTCGAGGACAGCCACAGCCGTATCGCCACCCAGCTCGCGTACTGGGAGGGCGAACTCGCAGGCATGCCCGAACGGGTGGCGCTGCCGACCGATCGGCCCTATCCGCTGGTGGCCGATCAGCGCGGTGACACGGTGGAGGTGAACTGGCCCGCCGAGTTGGGGCAGCAGGTCGCCCGGGTGGCTCACGAGCACAATGCGACCAGCTTCATGGTGCTGCAGGCGGCCCTGGGGGTGCTGCTCTCCAAACTCAGCGCGAGTTCGGATGTGGCGGTGGGGTTCCCGATCGCAGGCCGTCGTGACTCGGCGCTCGATGAGCTGGTCGGGTTCTTCGTCAACACCCTGATCCTGCGGGTCGATCTGGCCGGCGATCCCACCGTCTCCGAGGTGCTGGCTCAGGTTCGGGCCCGCAGCCTGGCCGCCTACGAGCACCAAGACGTGCCGTTCGAATTTCTTGTTGAGCGGCTCAATCCCACTCGATCCCTGTCCCATCACCCCCTGGTCCAGGTGGGGTTGGCGTGGCAGAACGTCGCCGGTCACGACCTCAACAATCCTGCTGCCGGGATGACGTTGGGTGACCTGGCGGTCGATCCGGTGCCCGTTGACACCGACACCGCCCGCATGGATTTGAGCTTCTCGCTGGCCGAACGCCGGACCGATGCCGGTGACCCGGACGGCATCGGCGGGACGGTGGAGTTCCGCACCGACGTGTTCGACGCCGACACCGTCGAGACGTTGATCGTGCGGCTGCAGCGGGTGCTGACGGCGATGACCTCCGATCCAACGGCACGCCTCTCGTCGGTGGATGTGCTCGATGACGATGAGCACGCCCGCCTGGCTGAGATCGGCAACCTCGCAGCGCTGACGCGGCCCGCACCCAGGCAGGTGTCGATTCCGGCATTGTTCGCCGAGCATGTGGCACGCGCGCCCGATGCTGTGGCGATCACGTGTGGCGAGCGATCATGGACCTACCGCGAACTCGATGAGTCCGCAAACCTGCTGGCGCACACGCTGATCGGGCAGGGTGCGGGGCCAGGGCAATGTGTGGCGCTGCTGTCCAACCGGTCCGCCGAGGCGATCGTGGCGATACTTGCGGTGCTCAAGACTGGGGCGGCGTACCTTCCGATCGATCCGGTGGTACCCGATGCGCGGTTGGAGTTCGTGCTCACCGACGCAGCGCCGGTAGCTGCGCTCACAACCGCTGATCTGACCGATAGGCTGAGCGGGCATGGCCTGGCCGTCATCGATGTCAGTGCTATCGAGAGCCCCGCTGTCGACGCTCAACCCGGTACGCCCGTCGCGGTGGCGAGCCCCGATGACGTCGCCTACCTCATCTACACGTCAGGTACCACAGGCGTGCCCAAGGGCGTGGCCATCACCCACCACAACGTGACGCAGCTGCTGGAGTCTCTCGATGCCGGGTTGCCCAGCGCGGGCGTGTGGCCCCAGTGCCATTCATTGGCGTTCGACGTCTCGGTGTG
Source organism: Mycolicibacterium sp. YH-1 (assembly GCF_022557175.1). The sequence continues at coordinate 1,577,078 of NZ_CP092915.1, forward strand.
GGAGATCTTCGGTGCCCTGCTTCGTGGCGGGCGAGTGGTGGTGGTACCCGAGGACGTGGTGGGTTCACCGGTGGACTTCCACACTCTGCTGGTTCGCGAACAGGTCAACGTGCTCACCCAAACGCCCTCTGCGGTAAGGATGTTGCCGTCCGATGGCTTGGAGTCGGCGACGCTGGTTGTCGTCGGTGAGGCCTGCCCGCCTGAGGTGGTTGACCAGTGGGCGCCCGGTCGGGTGATGATCAACGCCTACGGTCCCACCGAGACGACGATGTGTGTGGCGATCAGCGCACCCCTCACGCCTGGGCTCGGGGTGCCGATCGGGTCCCCAGTGCCTGCAGCCGCGCTGTTCGTGCTCGACGAGTGTCTGCGCCCGGTGCCGGCCGGTGTGATCGGTGAACTGTACGTCGCCGGTGCGGGTCTGGGTTATGGCTATGTGGGACGGGCCCCGCTGAGCGCGACGCGGTTTGTGGCGTGCCCGTTCGGCGGGCCAGAGGTGTCCGGAAAGCGTATGTACCGCACCGGGGATCTGGTGTGCTGGCGCCCCGACGGGCAGCTGCAGTACCTGGGTCGCGCCGACGAACAGGTCAAGATCCGCGGCTATCGCATCGAACTCGGTGAGGTCCAGGCCGCTTTGGCCAGGCTGGACGGTGTCGATCAGGCGGTGGTGATCGCACGCGAGGACCGCCCTGGCGATAAGCGTCTGGTCGGATACATCACCGGATCAGCCGATCCGGCAGAAGTGCGTGCCGATCTTTCCGAGCGGCTGCCGGCCTACATGGTGCCCGTTGCGGTGGTGGTGCTGGACGCGTTGCCGATGACGGTCAACGGCAAACTCGACACCCGCGCCCTGCCTGCTCCCGACTATCACCATGGCTCTGGGGGTGGCGATTCCTACCGCGCCCCGGTCGATGCCGTGGAGGAGGTCCTGGCCGACATCTACGCCGAGGTACTGGGGCTGGAGCGGGTCGGGGTCGATGACTCATTCTTCGACCTGGGCGGCGACAGCATTATGTCGATGCAGGTGGTGGCCCGGGCTCGAGCGGCTGGCCTGGTGTGTCGCCCGCGCGACATCTTCGTCGAGCAGACCGTGGCCCGACTGGCACGGGTAGCGGCAGTCACCGGCGGTGCGGTTGGCGGAGGCGATGAGGGCATCGGGCCGGTGCTGGCCACGCCGATCATGCATTGGCTGCAGGACACAGATGGCCCGGTCGATGAGTTCAACCAGACGGTGCTGGTGCAGGCGCCGGCTGGGGCGACCGAGGCCGACGTGGTGGTGATGCTGCAGGCCCTGCTGGATCGGCATGCCATGCTGCGGCTGCGCGCTGTGCGCGACGACGCCGGTGGGTGGTCATTGACTGTGCCCGAGGCGGGTTCGGTCGACGCGCGCAGTGTCCTGGAGTCGATTCAGACACTGACCGATGAGGCGTTGGTGGCCGCGAGGTCGCGGTTGGACCCGGCCGCCGGGGTGATGCTGCGCGCGCTGTGGGTGGCGTCGACGGGTCAGTTGGTGGTGAGCATTCACCACCTCGCCGTCGACGGAGTGTCGTGGCGGATTCTGCTGGATGACCTCAATATCGCCTGGGCTCAACATCGTGGTGGGCGGCGGGTGGCGCTACCAGTGCCGGGAACGTCGTTCCAGCGGTGGGCGTCGCTGCTGGCAGAGCATGCGTGCCGTCCGGAAGTCGTGGGCCAGGCCGATGCATGGCGACGGGTGGCGGCGACGCCAGCTGCGCTGCCAGCGGTGCAGCACGACGTCGACACCCAGGTGAGTGCCGGACGTTTCTCGGCCGACTTGGATGCCGAGACCACCCGCATGCTGCTCGATGCGGTGCCGGCGGCGTTTCACGCTGGGGCGCAGGACATCTTGCTGATCGCGTTCGGTTTGGCGCTCGCGGAGTTCCTGCCCAGTGGCGGCGCGCAGATCGGGATCGATGTCGAGGGCCATGGCCGGCACGAAGAACTCGTCGGTGACGTTGACCTCTCCGGCACCGTCGGGTGGTTCACCACCAAGTACCCGGTGTCGCTCAACAGAAGTGGGCTGTCCTGGGCGCAGGTGGTGGCCGGCGACGCGGCGCTGGGTGCGGTGATCAAGGGAGCCAAGGAGCAGCTTCGGGCACTGCCCGACGGCCTGACCTACGGTCTGCTGCGGTACCTGAACCCCGATGTCGACCTGGCCGGATCCGACCCGACGATTGGGTTCAACTACCTGGGACGGCTGGGCGGCGCGGCCGCCGAGGCATCCGACGATCAGTGGCGCATGGGCCAAGACGGCTTGTCGTCCACCGCCGCGGCCGCGGCGATACCCATGCCGCTGACCCACACTGTGGCCCTCAATGCCGGCACCATCGACACCGGCACCGGACCACATCTGCACGCAGACTGGACATTCGCGCGCTCGGCGGTCGATCACGAACAGATCGCCCGCCTTGGCCAATTGTGGTTCGAGGCCCTGGCAGGCATCTGCGCGCACGTGCGAAATGGCGGCGGCGGATTGACGCCGTCGGATATCGTCCCCGCCCGGCTGGGCCAGCCGCAGATCGATGAGCTGCAGCGGCAGTACCAGATCGCTGACGTTCTGCCGCTTACCGCTCTGCAACAGGGGCTGTTCTTCCACAGCAGTACCGCGCATGACACCGACGACGATCTGTACGTGGTGCAGCTGGACATCACGGTTACCGGCGCGCTCGATCAGCACCGGCTGCGCGATGCGGTGAACGCGGTGGTCGTTCGGCATCCACACCTCGCGGCCCGATTCTGCGACCAGTTTGACGAGCCGGTGCAGATCATCCCGGCCGATCCCGAGGCGGGATGGCGGTATGTCGAACTGGGCACGGCCGATGGCGAATTGGGCTCAGCCCAGGCCGAATTGGGCACAGCTGAAGCTGAGGCACAGATCCAGCGGGTGTGCGCCGACGAACGCGCTGCGGTCTGCGACCTGGCCCACCCACCGGCGTTTCGGGTGGCGCTGATTCGCACCGCACCAGACCGGCACCGGTTCGTGCTCACCAACCACCACATCGTGCTCGATGGCTGGTCGCTGCCGATCCTGCTGCACGAGATCTTCGCCAGCTATCGCGAGCAGCGACTGCCTGCGGCGACGCCGTATCGCAGCTTCATCAGCTGGCTGGCCGATCGCGACCAGGCTAGCGCTCACGCGGCCTGGGGCGAGGTGCTGGCCGGTTTCGAGGCCCCCACCCTCGTTGGCCCACCACAGAAGTCCGGGCTGGGGGAGCGCGGCGTTGCCTCCCATTGGGTGTCCGAGTCGACGACTCGGGCGCTCAACGAGCTGGCCCGCTCGCATCACACCACCGTCAACACCGTGCTTCAGGGCGCCTGGGCGGTGCTGCTCAGCTCGCTGACCGGCCTGCATGATGTCGCCTTCGGCGTCGTGGTCTCGGGGCGGCCCGCCGAGGTGGCAGGCGCGGAGTCGATGGTTGGTCTGCTGATCAACACCGTTCCGGTGCGCGCCGACATCACCGCGGCGACCAGCACCGCCGAGTTGCTCGACCAACTGCAACGATCGAACGCTAAAACCCTTGAGCACCAACATCTTGCGCTCAGCGAGATTCATCGCATCACCGACCACGACCGACTGTTCGACACGCTTTTCGTGTTCGAGAACTACCCGGTCGACGCCAGCGCATTGTCGGGCGCCGACGGGCTGACCATCACCGAGTTCACCAGCCACGAGTCCACCGACTATCCGCTGACGATGCAAGCCATACCCGGTGACGAACTGCGCCTGCGCGTGGAGTACGACACCGATGTCTTCGACGTGGCCGGAATCGAGGCCCTCGCCAAGCGTTTCGAGACGGTGTTGGCGGCGATGGCCGCCGATCCCAGGCGCCCGCTGTCGGCAGTGGATCTGCTCGATGAAGCTGAGCGGACCCGCCTGGATGAGATCGGGAACCGGGCGGTGCTGAGCCACTTGGCGCAGTCGGCGTCGGTGCCGGAGCTCTTTGGCGCGCAGGTGACGCGTGCCCCGGAGGCGGTGGCGCTGGTCTGTGGCGACCGGTCGATGACCTATCGCGAGCTGGATGAGGCGGCCAACCGGTTGGCGCACTTGCTCGTCGCGCGGGGGGCCGGTCCGGGCGAGCGGGTGGCGTTGATGTTCCCCCGGTCGATCGACGGTGTCGTGGCGATCTTGGCGGTGCTCAAGACCGGCGCGGCCTATCTGCCCATCGACCCGGCGCTGCCGTCGGCCCGCGTCGAGTTCATGGTGACCGATTCCACGCCCATCGCCGCGGTCACCACGACCGTGTTTACGTCTCGGTTCGACGGATTCGAGTTGCTGGTCGTCGATGTCGAGGATCCTGACATCGCAGCCCAGCCCAACACGTCACTGCCGGCGCCGGCACCGGATGACGTCGCCCACATCATCTACACCTCGGGGACCACCGGCATGCCCAAGGGCGTGGCGGTCACTCAGCGCAACGTGACTCAACTGTTCGACTCGCTGCAGATCGGAGTGCCGCTGGAGCCGGGGCAGGTGTGGACGCAGTTCCACTCGTATGCCTTCGACTTCTCGGTGTGGGAGATCTGGGGTGCGTTGCTGCACGGGGGCCGCCTGGTGGTGGTACCCGAGATGGTGGCCCGCTCACCTCAGGAATTCCACGAACTGCTGGTACGCGAACGGATCACGGTGCTGACGCAGACCCCGTCGGCAGTGTCGATACTGCCGGTGGATGGCCTGGACGGGACGACGCTGGTGATCGGCGCCGAGCCCTGCCCGCCGGCGTTGGTGGACCGTTGGGCGCCGGAGCGGGTGATGGTCAACGTCTACGGACCGACTGAGACCACGATGTGGTTGTGTGCCAGCGCGCCGCTGGCGGCGGGATCGGGGTCTCCGCCGATCGGCTCACCGACGGCGTGGGCGGCGTTCTTCGTACTGGACGAGTGCCTGCGCCCGGTGTCCGAGGGTGTGGTCGGCGAGCTGTACCTCGCCGGTGCCGGTGTCGGAGTGGGGTATTGGCGTCGCACGGGGTTGACCGCGTCGCGATTCATGGCGTGCCCGTTCGGAGAGCCCGGGACGCGCATGTATCGCACCGGAGATCTGGTGCGCTGGCGTGCCGACGGGCAGCTGGATTACTTCGGCCGTGCCGACGAACAGGTCAAGATCCGCGGGTATCGCATCGAACTCGGCGAGATCCAGTCGGCGCTGACCGCGCTCGACGGGGTGGACCAGGCGGCCGTGATCGCCCGTGAGGACCAACCGGGCGACAGGCGCCTGGTCGGCTACATCACCGGGACCGCCGACCCGGTCCAGGCGCGTGCCGCGCTGGCCGAACGGCTGCCGACCTACATGGTCCCCACTGCTGTCGTCGGGATCGCGGCGCTGCCAGTGACGGTCAACGGCAAACTCGACGTCCGCGCGCTGCCTGCGCCGGACTACCAGGATGTCGGGCACTACCGCGCCCCTGCCACACCCACCGAGGAGATCCTGGCCGGAATCTTCGCTCGGGTACTGGATGTCGAGCGCATCGGCGTCGACGACTCGTTCTTCGATCTGGGTGGCGATTCCGTCTCGACGATGCGCCTGGTCTCTGCGATCAATGCCAGCCTGGACACCGATCTTGCGGCGCGCATCGTGTTCGAGGCGCCCACGGTCGCTCAGTTGGCGCCGCGTGTCGGTGTGGGTACCGGCCGCATGGAGCCGCTGGTGGCCGGTGAGCGCCCCGCCGTGGTTCCACTGTCGTTCGCCCAGAACCGGTTGTGGTTCGTCGACCAGTTGCAGGGCCCCTCCCCGGTTTACAACATGCCGGTGGGTCTGCGGCTGCGCGGACACCTCGATCCAGACGCACTGGGTGCGGCGCTGACCGACGTCATTGGCCGCCACGAGACCCTCCGCACCCGCTTCGAAGCGCCCGACGGCACGCCTCGGCAGGTGGTGGCATCCGCTGACCGGCCCGACTTTGGTTGGGAGGTCATCGATGCCAGCGGATGGACGGCGAGCCAACTCGACGAGGCCATGGCTGCCACGGTTCGATACAGTTTTGACCTGACGGCCGAAATCCCGTTGCGGGCACGACTTTTCCGGGTCGCCGAGGACGAGCACATTCTGGTGGCCGTGGTGCACCATATCGCCGCCGATGGCTGGTCGCTGACCCCACTGGTGTCCGATCTGAGTGTCGCGTACGCCAGCCGGCGCGCGGGACGGGCACCCGACTGGGCACCCCTGGCGGTGCAGTACGTCGACTACACGCTGTGGCAGCGCGAGCAGCTCGGCGATCTCGATGACAGTGACAGCCCCATCGCTGCGCAGCTGGCCTACTGGGAAGAGGCGCTGGCAGGACTGCCCGAACACGTGGCACTGCCCACCGACCGGCCCTACCCGCCGGTCGCCGATCAGCGCGGCTCCACCGTAGAGGTGGAGTGGCCGACCGAGTTGCAGCAGCAGGTTCGCGCGGTGGCCAGCGAGCACGGCGCGACCAGTTTCATGGTGATGCAGGCCGCCCTTGCGGTGCTGCTGTCCAACCTCAGCGCGAGTACCGATGTGGCGGTTGGCTTCCCGATCGCGGGGCGCGGCGACTCCGCCCTGGATGAGCTGGTGGGCTTCTTCGTCAACAACCTCGTCCTGCGCGTCGATCTGGCCGATGACCCCACCGTTGCCGAGTTACTGGCCCAGGTGCGCGCACGCAGCCTGGCCGCCTACGAGCATCAGGACGTGCCCTTCGAGGTGCTGGTCGAGCGGCTCAACCCCACTCGAAGCCTGACCCATCACCCGCTGGTGCAGGTGGCGTTGGCCTGGCAGAACCTGCCTTGGCAGGACACCGGCCCCGCCGACGGGCTGCGCCTGGGTGATCTGCAGGTCTCGCCGCTGCCGGTGGACACCCAGACCGCCCGCATGGACCTGACGTTCTCCCTCGGGGAACGCTGGACCCAGAACGGTGAGCCCGCCGGGATCGGCGGGGCGGTGGAGTTCCGCACCGACGTCTTCGACGCGGACAGCATCGAAACGCTGATCGGACGGTGGCGGCGGGTGTTGGCGGCGATGACTGCCGACCCCACCCGGCGGATCTCGTCTATCGACCTGCTCGACGAGGTCGAGCATGCCCGCGTGGACGGGTGGGGCAACCGGGCGGTGTTGACCGACCCGGCCCCGGCGCCGGCATCGATTCCGGCATTGTTCGCCGAACAGGTTGTCGGTGCTCCCGACGCGGTGGCCATCAGTTTCGACGGCCGCGCTATGACCTACCGGGATCTCGACGAGTCCGCAAATCGGCTGGCGCACAAGCTAGCCGCTCACGATGTTGGTCCGGGTGCGTGCGTGGCGCTGCTGTCGGAGCGCTCCGCTGATGCGGTCGTGGCAATGCTGGCGGTGCTCAAGACCGGCGCCGCGTATCTGCCGATCGACCCCGCACTGCCCGACGCGCGAATCGAGTTCATGCTCGCCGATGCTGCGCCGACCGCCGCGATCACCACCAGCGGCCTGGCCGACCGCCTGGCCGGCTGTGACCTGCTGGTCATCGATATTGGGGATGCTGCGGCCACGGTGGTTGACGGCCATATCGGCGCCGCACTGCCGGTGCCGAGCCCCGACAACATCGCCTACATCATCTACACCTCGGGGACCACCGGTGTCCCCAAGGGCGTGGCGATCACCCACCACAACGTGACCCAGTTGTTGGGGTCGCGGGACACCTTCCTCGCGGGTCAGGCGTGGACGCAGTGGCATTCGTACTCCTTCGACGCCTCGGTTGAAGAGATCTGGGGCGCGCTGTTGCACGGCGGCCGACTGGTGGTCGTGCCCGAGTCGGTGGCCCGCTCACCCGAGGACCTCAACGCCTTGCTGGTAGCCGAACAGGTCAGCGTGTTGAGCCAAACCCCCTCGGCGGTGGCGATGTTGACACCTGAGTCCCTGGGATCGGCGGCGTTGTTGGTGGCCGGTGAGCCGTGTCCGGCCGAGGTGGTGGATCGCTGGGCGCCCGGACGGTTGATGGTCAACGCGTACGGTCCGACCGAGACCACGATATGTGCGTCCAGGACTGCACCGTTGAGTGCCGGATCGGGGGCACCGCCGATCGGTACGCCGGTGTCGGGGGCTGCCCTGTTCGTCCTGGATGGGTCATTGCGCCCGGTGCCACCCGGGGTGGTCGGCGAGCTGTACATCGCCGGCCGCGGTGTGGGTGTCGGGTATGTGGGCCGTGCCGGGTTGACCGGGTCGAGGTTTGTGCCTTGCCCATTCGGAGCGCCCGGAACACGGATGTATCGCACCGGGGATCTGGTGTGCTGGGGTGCTGATGGGCAGCTGCGGTATGTGGGGCGTGCCGATGAGCAGGTCAAGATTCGCGGCTATCGCATCGAACTCGGCGAGATCCAGTCGGTGTTGGCCGGACTGGACGGTGTCGACCAGGCGGCAGTGATCGCCCGAGAGGACCGCACTGCCGACATTCGCCTGGTGGGTTATGTGACCGGGACGGCGGACGTGGCCAAGTTGCGCACCCAGCTGGCCGAGCAACTGCCCGCCTACATGGTTCCGTCCGCGGTCGTGACGTTGTCGGCAATACCGTTGACACCCAACGGAAAACTGGACACCCGTGCCCTGCCGGCACCCGAGTACCAGGACATCGATCACTACCGCGCGCCGGTCACCCTCACCGAGGAGATCCTGACCGGCATCTACGCCCAGGTGCTGGGTGTGGAGCGCGTCGGTGTCGATGACTCGTTCTTCGATCTGGGGGGCGACTCGCTATCCGCGATGCGTCTGATTGCGGCGGTCAACACCGGCCTGAACGCCGGGCTTGCGGTGCGCACCGTGTTCGAGGCGCCCACGGTGGCACAGTTGGCGCCCCGCATCGGTGCCCAAGAGGCGCGGCTGGAGCCTTTGGTGGCAGGCGAGCGACCTCCGGTGATTCCGTTGTCGTTCGCCCAATCCCGGTTGTGGTTCCTGGACCAGTTGCAGGGCCCGTCGCCGGTGTACAACATGCCGACGGCGCTTCGCATCAGCGGGGCGTTGGACGTCGACGCGTTGGGTATGGCGCTTGCGGATGTGGTGGCCCGTCACGAGATCCTGCGCACGATGGTCCCGGCAGTTGAGGGAATCCCTCGGCAATCAGTGGTGTCTCCCGAGACTGCCCAGTTCGGCTGGCAGGTCGTCGATGCCACCGGCTGGACGGCGGCGCAGCTGCGGGAGGCGATCGGCGACTCAGCGCGACACACATTCGATCTGGCAACTGAGATCCCGTTACGGGCACGACTTTTCCGCCTGTCCGAGGACGAGCACGTGCTGGCGGCTGTGGTGCACCATATCGCCGCCGACGGCTCGTCGATGACCCCGTTGGTGATGGATCTGGGGGTGGCCTACGCCAGCCGGTGTGCCGGGCAAGCCCCGGGGTGGGCGCCGTTGGCGGTCCAGTACGTGGACTACACACTGTGGCAGCGCGCCCAGTTCGGTGATCTCGACGACAGTGACAGCCGTATCGCCACCCAGCTCGCGTACTGGCAGGAAGCTCTGGCCGGGATGCCCGAGCGGGTGGCACTGCCGACCGACCGGCCGTATCCGCCGGCGGCCGATCAGCGTGGCGCCACGATGGCCCTGGACTGGTCCGCCGAGTTGGGGCTGCAGGTCGCCCGGGTGGCTCGCGAGCACAACGCGACCAGCTTCATGGTGCTGCAGGCCGCGCTCGGCGTGCTGCTGTCCAAACTCAGCGGGAGTTCTGATGTGGCGGTGGGCTTCCCGATCGCCGGGCGTCGCGACCCTGCGCTCGATGAGCTGATCGGATTCTTCGCCAACACGCTGGTGCTGCGGGTCGATCTGGCCGGGGACCCCACGGTGGCGGAGTTGCTGGCTCAGGTGCGGACACGCAGCCTGGCCGCCTACGAGCACCAAGACGTGCCGTTCGAAGTGCTCGTCGACCGGGTCAACCCCAGCCGATCCCTGACACATCACCCCCTGGTCCAGGTGGCGCTGTCGTGGCAGAACCTCACCGGACACGGCGGCGGCGCTTCCGGCGGCGGGTTGGAATTGGGGGACCTGCGGATCGCCCAGATGCCGGCGGACACCCACACCGCCCGCATGGATCTGAGCTTCTCGCTGGCTGAACGTCGGTCGCAGGCCGGCGAGCCCGCCGGAATCGGTGGGACGGTGGAGTTCCGGACCGACGTGTTCGACCCGGCCAGCATCGAAACCCTGATCAAGCGGTTTGAGCAGGTGCTGGTGGCGATGACCACCGACTCCGGTCAGCGCCTGTCCTCCATCGACCTGCTCGACGCCGATGAACACGCCCGCCTCGATGACATGGGCAATCGGGCGGCGCTGACCGGGCCCGCAGGGGAACCCGTGTCGGTCCCCGCGTTGTTCGCGACACGGGTCAGCCGCGCCCCGGAGGCCGTGGCGGTCACCGCCGGTGATCGCTCCTTGACCTACCGCGAACTCGATGAGGCCGCAAACCGGCTGGCGCACTTGCTGATCGATCAAGGCGCGGGCCCAGGACGCTGTGTGGCGCTGCTATTGGAGCGGTCCGCGGAGGCGATCGTCGCGATGCTGGCGGTGCTGAAGTCCGGGGCCGCCTATCTGGCGATCGACCCGGCGGTGCCAGCGGCCCGGATCGAGTTCATGCTGGCCGATTCCGCACCGGTCGCCGCGATCACCCACACCGGTCTGGCCGACCGGTTGGACGGCTTTGGGTTGGCGGTCATCGACATCAACGACACCGATGTGGACGCACATCCCGCCACACCGTTGGCGGTGGCCGAGTCCGCCCCAGATGATCTTGCCTACCTGATCTACACCTCTGGAACCACGGGCGTCCCCAAGGGGGTGGCCGTCAGCCACCACAATCTGACCCACCTCGCACGGTCGACGCCGCAGCAGTTGCCGGTGGAACAGGTGTGGACGCAATGCCATTCCTATGCCTTCGACTTCTCGGTATGGGAGATCTGGGCCGCGCTGCTTGGCGGGTCGCGGCTGGTGGTGGTGCCCGAGTCGGTCGTGAGCTCACCCGAGGAGTTCCACGATCTGCTGATCCGCGAGCGGGTCAATGTACTCACCCAAACTCCCTCTGCCGCTGGAGCGTTGGCGCCAGAGGGGCTGGAGTCCGTGGCGTTGCTGCTCGGTGGCGAGGCCTGCCCGGGCGAGGTGGTGGATCGCTGGGCGCCTGGACGTGTGGTGATCAACGCCTACGGCCCAACCGAGATCACGGTGTACGCATCGATGAGTGCGCCACTGCTGCCCGGGTCCGGGGCCGCGCCCATCGGTGCCCCCGTCTCGACGTCGGCGCTGTTCGTGCTCGACGAGTGGTTGCGGCCCGTGCCTGCCGGGGTGGTCGGTGAGCTGTACGTGGCCGGTGACGGTGTGGCGTGCGGGTACCTGGGCCGGTCGGGTCTGACGGCGGCACGTTTCGTGGCATGCCCGTTCGGTGGGCCGGGCATTGCGGGCACGCGCATGTATCGCACCGGAGACCTCGTGAGCTGGCGTGCCGACGGACAGCTGCAGTATCTGGGCCGCGCCGATGACCAGGTCAAGATCCGCGGCTACCGCATCGAACTCGGCGAGGTTCAGTCCGCGCTGGCCGCACAGGATTCGGTGGCGCAGGCGGTGGTGATTGCGCGCGAAGACCATCCGGGCGTCAAACGCCTCGTCGGCTATGTCACCGAATCGGTGACCGGAGCGGTGGACCCGGCCGGACTGCGGAGCGCGGTGGCCGACCGGCTGCCGCCCTATATGGTCCCAGCCGCTGTCGTGGTCTTGGATGCGTTGCCGTTGACCGTCAACGGCAAGCTCGACACTCGGGCCCTGCCTGCGCCGGACTACCAGGACGTCGATCGCTACCGTGCCCCGGCCGATGCGATCGAGGAGATCCTGGTCAGCATCTACGCCCAGGTTCTCGGGCTCGAGCGAGTCGGGGTCGACGACTCGTTCTTCGACCTTGGCGGGGACAGCATTCTGTCCATGCAGGTTGTGGCCCGGGCTCGTGCGGCCGGTGTGATGTGCAGGCCCCGAGACATTTTCGTCGAGCAGACCGTGGCTCGACTGGCTCAGGTGGTTGGCGTGACCGACGGCGACGACGGTCCGATCGACGAGGGTATCGGGCCGGTGGCACCGACCCCGATCATGCGGTGGCTGCGGGCGGTGGAGAGCGCTGGCGGCCCCGTCGACGAGTTCAACCAGACGGTCGTGGTCCAGGCCCCGCCGGGAGTGACCGAGGCCGATGTGGAGATGGTCCTTGGGGCGCTGCTGGACCGGCACGCCATGCTGCGGCTGCGCGCCGAATCAACAGGGACCGCGGGAGAGTGGACGCTGCAGGTACCCGAGAAGGGGGCGGTGCGAGCCCACCTGCAGTCGGTCGACGCGTTGTCCGATGAGGCGCTGGTGGCGACTCGGTCGCGGTTGAACCCGGCCGCGGGGGAGATGGTCAGTGCCCTGTGGGTGGCAACCACCGGCCAGTTGGTGCTGACCATTCACCACCTGGCTATCGACGCGGTGTCCTGGCGGATTCTGCTCGAAGACCTCAACATCGCCTGGGCCCAGCATCGACATGGCCAACCCGTCACACTGCCGACGACCGGAACCTCATTCGCCCGGTGGGCGGCGCTGCTTGATGAAGCAGCTCAAACGCCGGCAGTGGTGGATCAGGCCAATAGCTGGCGAACGGTGTTGGGGGCTCCCGTCGCGCTGCCCGCGGCGCAGTCCGAGTACGACACCTACGCGACCGCTGGGCACCTCACGGCGTCGCTGGACGTCGAGACGACTCGCGTGTTGCTCGGTGAGGCGCCTGCAGCGTTTCACGCTGGGGTACAGGACATCCTGCTGATCGCCTATGGATTGGCGTTGTCACAGTTCTTGGACACCACCACACCTCTGGCCATCGATGTCGAGGGTCACGGCCGCGACGAGGACGTCGCTCCGGGCGTTGACCTCTCGCGCACGGTGGGGTGGTTCACCACCAAGTACCCGGTTGCCTTGAACGTCGGCGGGCTGCGCTGGTCCCAGGTGGTTGCCGGCGACGCCGCACTCGGCCCCGTGATCAAGGATGCCAAGGAACAACTCCGCGCCCTACCCGACGGGATGACCTACGGCTTGGCGCGCTACCTCAACACCCAAGTCGAACTGTCCGGATCCGATCCGACCATCGGATTCAACTACCTCGGCAGGCTCGGATCGACCGGGGTGGCGGAGCCGGAGGCCCTCGCCGAGCTGTGGCAGGTCAGCGTCGATGGTGCGTCGATCGCCGCTGCCGCAGCGGCGATCCCCATGCCGCTTGGGCACACCGTGGAACTCAACGCCAGCACCGCCGAGACCGACTTCGGTCCAAGCCTTTACGCCACCTGGACGTGGGCTACCTCGGTGCTGGACGAGACCCAGGTGAGTCGCCTGTCCCAGCTCTGGTTCGACGCCCTGACGGGTATCTGCACCCACGTCCGCGAGGGCGGTGGGGGCCTGACACCGTCGGACATCATCCCCGCCCGGCTCACCCAGCAGGAGATCGATGAGCTGAGCCGGCAACACAGCATCGCTGACGTACTTCCCTTGACGCCCCTGCAGCAGGGACTGCTGTTCCACGCCAATGCAACTCAGGGCAACGACGATGACGACGTCTACGCCATGCAGCTTGACGTCACCGTCGCTGGTCCGCTGGATCCCGATCGGCTGCGCGCGGCGGTGCACACCGTGGTCAGCCGCCACCCCAACCTGGCCGCCCGGTTCGACCAGCGATTCGACGAGCCGGTGCAGGTCATTCCCGCGGACCTCAGCGTGCCCTGGCTGTACGTCGAAATCGCCGCGGAGGACCACGATTTCCAGGAGCAGATGGAGCGGGTGTGCGCCGGTGAACGCGCGGCGGTCTGCGACCTGGTCCACCAGTCGGCCTTCCGCACGGCGCTGATCCGCACCGCCGACAACGAGCACCGGTTCGTCATGACCTACCACCACATCGTGCTCGACGGCTGGTCGCTGCCGATCCTGCTGCAGGAGATATTCGCCAGCTACTACGAGCAGCGGCTGCCCGCGGCCGGGTCCTACCGCAGGTTCGTCACATGGCTTGCCGATCGCGACATCGATGCCGCCCACGCCGCGTGGCGTGAGGTCATGGCTGGATTCAGCACGCCCACTCTGGTGGCTCCCAGAGGGCGGACACGACCGGGACGACGGGACACCGAGACGTTCCGGCTGCCCGCCGAGACCACCCAGACCGTCAATGCGCTTGCCCGCAGCTGCCACACCACCGTCAACACAGTGCTGCAGGCGGCCTGGGCGCAGGTGCTGATGTGGCTGACCGGCCAGCACGATGTCGCGTTCGGCGTCGCGGTCTCGGGTAGGTCGGCCGAGGTGGCAGGTGCCGAATCGATGGTCGGCCTGCTGATCAACACCGTGCCGGTACGGGCCACCATCACCCCGGACACCACCATCGCCGGCCTGCTCGGCGACCTGCAACGTTGTCACAGCGACACCCTGGACCACCAGCATTTGGCGCTCAGCGAGATCCATCGTGCTGCCGGTCACGATCAACTCTTCGACACCCTGTTCGTGTTCCAGAACTATCCCGTGGACGCCGCCGCGACGCACACCACGAACGGGTTGGCGATCACCGAGGTCAGCGGCCGCGAGTACAACCACTACCCGCTGACCCTGCAAGCCATGCCGGGCACTGAACTAGTCCTGCGTGTCGAGTTCGACACCGACGTGTTCAGCGCGGACCGGGTGAAGAAGGTAGTCAAGCGGTTCCAGCGGGTGTTGGAGGCCATGACAGGTGAGGTGCAGGAATCATGACCGCCGATGCGAGCCGTCGACTGTTGTCGATGGATGTGGACGATGAAGATGACCTCGCCGAGCTGGATGAGTGGGGTAATCGGGCGGCATTGAGTCGGCCCGCTGCGTCGTCGGTGTCGATTCCGGAGCTGTTTGAGGCGCAGGTGGCTCGCACTCCGGAGGCGGTGGCGGTCAGTTTTGACGGTTGTGACATGTCGTATCGCGAGCTGGATGAGGCTGCGAATCGGTTGGCGCACTTGTTGGTTGGTCGGGGTGTGGGTCCGGGGCAGCGGGTGGGCTTGTTGTTCTCGCGTTCGGTTGAGGCGGTTGCGGCGATTCTGGGGGTGCTCAAGACGGGGGCGGCGTATGTGCCCGTCGATCCGGCGGTGCCTGATGCGCGGATGCAGTTCGTGCTCGCTGATTCCGCGCCGCTGGTTGTGGTGACCACTGCTGATCTGGTGTATCGGTTGGACGGGCATGAGTTGCCGGTCGTCGATGTCGCCGATGCCGCGTTGGTGAGCGCGCCGAGCAGTTCATTGCCTGTGCCGAGCGCTGACGATATCGCGTATCTGATCTACACCTCGGGTACCACGGGTGTGCCCAAGGGTGTGGCGATTCCGCATCGCAATGTGGCGCGACTGTTGGACGCGATCGATACCCGCCTGGAGCTGTCGGCGGGTCAGGTGTGGACGCAGAGTCATTCGTTGGCGTTCGACTTCTCGGTGTGGGAGATCTTCGGCGCGCTGCTGCACGGTGGGCGGCTGGTGGTGGTGCCTGAGTCGGTGGCGCGGTCGGCTGAGGAGTTCCACGCCTTGTTGGTGGAGCAGCGGGTCGGTGTGTTGAGCCAGACGCCATCGGCGTTCGACGCGTTGCAGGCTGTCGATGAGGTGCAGTCCGAGCTCGGATCGGGGCTTGCCCTTGACGTGGTGGTGTTCGGTGGTGAGGCCTTGGTGCCTTCCCGTCTTGCGGGATGGCTGGAGAGTCATCCGGGCTCGCCGCGGTTGATCAACATGTATGGGATCACCGAGACGACGGTGCATGCCTCGTTCCGCGAGATCCTCGCCGCTGACGTGGAGAGCACCGTCAGTCCGATCGGGGTGCCGTTGGCCGATCTGGCGTTCTTCGTGCTCGATGGCTGGTTGCGGCCGGTGTCAGCGGGTGTGGTCGGCGAGTTGTACGTGGCCGGTGCGGGTTTGGGCTATGGCTATGTGGGCCGGGCACCGTTGAGTGCGACGCGGTTTGTGGCCTGTCCATTCGGGGAGTCCGGGATTCGGATGTATCGCACCGGTGATCTGGTGTGCTGGGGCGCTGACGGGCAGCTGCAGTATGTGGGTCGTAGCGATGATCAGGTCAAGATCCGCGGGTATCGCATCGAACTCGGCGATGTTCAGGCCGCGTTGGCCGGACTCGATGGTGTCGAGCAGGCGGTGGTGATCGCCCGCGAGGACCGCCCCGGCGACAAGCGGCTGGTCGGCTACATCACCGGCACCGCGCACTCGGATGAACTGCGTACAGCGCTGGCCGACAGGTTGCCGGACTACATGGTGCCAGCCGCGGTGGTGGTGTTGGACGCGTTGCCGCTGACCGTCAACGGCAAGCTCGACAAGAAGGCATTGCCGGCACCGGAGTACACCGATGTCGATCACTACCGCGCACCGAGCACACCCGCCGAGGAGATCCTGGCCGGCATCTACGCCCAGGTCCTGGGCCTGGACCGAGTCGGCGTCGATGATTCCTTCTTCGCCCTCGGTGGGGACTCGCTGTTGGCGATGCGCCTGGCCGCGGCGATCAACCGGTCCCTGGATGCGGGCATTGCGGTGCGTGCGGTGTTCGACGCTCCCACGGTTGCCCAGTTGGTGCTGCGCATTGGTGCCGATGAGGATCGGCTGGAGCCGCTGGTGGCTGGCGAGCGGCCGGCCGTCATGCCGCTGTCCTTCGCGCAGAGCCGGTTGTGGTTCGTCGACCAATTGCAGGGCCCCTCACCCGTTTACAACCTTGCGGTGGGGTTGCGCCTCGGAGGGCGCCTTGATGTCGATGCGCTAGGCGCGGCGTTCGCCGACGTGGTGAGCCGCCACGAGAGCCTGCGCACGCTGTTCCCCGCGGTCGACGGAATACCACAGCAGGTGGTTGTCTCTCCCGAACAGGCCGAATTCGGCTGGGAGACAGTGGATGCAACGGGTTGGACGGTGAGCCGGCTGGAGGCAGCTGTCGGCGAGGCGGCGCGGCACAGCTTCGAACTGTCCGCCGAGATTCCGTTGCGGGCAAAGCTCTTCCGTGTCTCCGAGAATGAGCACGTACTGGTGGCCGTGGTGCACCACATCGCCGCGGACGGCTGGTCGATCACCCCGCTGGTGGCTGATCTGGGGGTGGCCTACGCCAGTCGATGTGCCGGGCAAGTCCCCGGGTGGGCGCCGTTGGCGGTCCAGTATGTCGATTACACGCTGTGGCAGCGTGCGCAACTTGGTGACCTCGACGACAGCGACAGCCGTATCGCCAAGCAGCTGGGGTATTGGGAAGACGCTCTGGCCGGGATGCCCGAGCGCATAGCGCTGCCGACCGACCGGCCGTACCCGCTGGTGGCCGATCAGGGCGGCGCAAGGGTCGACGTGGACTGGCCAGCCGAGCTTCAGCAGCAGGTCAATCGTTTGGCTCGCGAGCACAACGCGACCGGATTCATGGTCATGCAGGCGGCCCTGGCCGTGCTGTTGTCCAAGCTGAGCGCGAGTTCTGATGTGGCGGTGGGTTTCCCAACCGCCGGGCGCCGTGATGCGGCGCTGGACGAGCTGGTCGGGTTCTTTGTCAACACATTGGTGCTGCGGGTCGATCTGGCATCCGATCCCAGCGTCAGCGAGGTACTGGCGCAGGTGCGAGCACGCAGCCTGGGCGCCTTCGAGCATCAAGATGTGCCCTTCGAAGTTCTCGTCGAACGGCTCAATCCGACCCGGTCCCTGACTCATCACCCGCTGGTGCAGGTGATGTTGGCCTGGCAGAACGTCCCCGGGCAGACCGGCGATCCCGGCTCCGGGGTGGCGTTGGGGGATCTGCAGGTCACCCAACTGCCCCTGGACACCCAAACAGCCCGCATGGATCTGTCGTTCTCGTTGGCCGAACGGTGGACCGAAGCAGGTGAGGCCGCGGGTATTTCGGGGACCGTGGAGTTCCGCACCGACGTCTTCGACGCCAACAGCATCGAAGTCCTGATCGAGCGGTTGCAACGGGTGCTCGAGGCGATGGCCGCCGACCCCGCCCGGCCGTTGTCGGCGATCGATGTCCTCGACGCCGACGAGCGGGTGCGTCTCGACACGATCGGTAATCGGGCGGTGTTGACCCAGCCCGTGACCGGGGTGTCGATTCCTGCCCTGTTCGAGGCGCAGGTGGCTCGCGACCCCCATGCCGTGGCGGTCAGCTTCGACGGCATCCACATGTCGTATCGAGAGCTCGATGACGCTGCGAATCGGTTGGCGCACATGCTCATCGGGCAGGGCGCCGGTCCGGGGCAGCGGGTGGCACTGCTGTTCTCCCGGTCGGTCGAGGCGGTCGTGGCGATCTTCGCGGTACTCAAGACCGGGGCCGCCTATGTGCCGATTGATCCCGCGGTACCCGATGCGCGGATGGAGTTCGTGCTCGCCGATGCGGGGCCGGTTGCCGCGCTGACCACCACCGATCTGATGAAGCGGCTGCAGGGGCGTGGGATGGCGGTCATCGATGTGGATGACCCCGCGGTTCGCGCGCACGCGAGGAGCGAAACAGGCAACGGCCAGCCGAGTAGCGCACCGCCGGGGCCGGCCGGTGACGATATCGCGTATCTGATCTACACCTCGGGCACCACGGGTGTGCCCAAGGGCGTGGCGATTCCGCATCACAACGTGACCCGACTGCTGGCGACGCTCGACGCCGACTTGGAGTTGTCACCGGGTCAGGTGTGGACGCAGTGTCACTCGTTGGCGTTCGACTTCTCGGTGTGGGAGATCTTCGGCGCGCTGCTGCATGGCGGGCGACTGGTGGTGGTCTCCGAGGCGGTGGTGCGATCACCCGAGGAGCTCCATGACTTGCTCGTCGAGGAGCGGGTCAGTGTGTTGAGCCAGACGCCATCGGCGTTCTATGCGCTGCAGGCGGTGGAGGGACTCACACCCGGGCTGGAGTCTGAACTCGCGCTTGACGTGGTGGTTTTCGGCGGTGAGGCGCTGGAGCCTGCGCGTCTTGGGTCGTGGCTGGAGAACCATCCGAACTCGCCACGGTTGATCAATATGTATGGGATCACCGAGACGACGGTGCACGCCTCGTTCCGCGAGATCCTCGCCGACGATGTGGCGAGCACCGTCAGCCCGATCGGTGGACCACTCGCACATCTGGCCTTCTTTGTGCTCGACAGCCGGTTGGGCCCGGTGCCGGCCGGCGTCGTCGGGGAGTTGTATGTGGCCGGTGCCGGGGTGGGCGCGGGCTATGTGGGCCGGGCGCCGTTGACGTCAACGCGGTTCGTGGCGTGTGCGTTTGGCGCGCCGGGGATGCGGATGTACCGCACGGGGGATCTGGCGTGTTGGGGTGCCGATGGGCAGCTGCGGTATCTGGGGCGTGCTGATGAGCAGGTCAAGATCCGTGGGCATCGCATCGAACTCGGTGAGGTGCAGGCGGCTCTGGCGGGCCTCGAGGGTGTCGAGCAGGCGGTGGTGATCGCGCGTGAGGACCGCCCGGGCGATAAGCGTCTGGTCGGCTACATCACCGGCACCGCCGACCCAGCCCAGGCGCGCGTCGCACTGGTCGAGCGGTTGCCGTCCTACATGGTGCCTGCCGCGGTGGTGGAGATCGACGCATTGCCGTTGACGGTCAACGGCAAGCTCGACACCCGCGCGCTGCCGGCACCGGAGTACGCCGACATCGATCACTACCGCGCCCCGGCGACCCCCGTCGAGGAGATCCTGGTCGCCATCTTCGCGGAGGTTCTCGGGCTGGAGCAGGTCGGAGTCGACGACTCGTTCTTCGACCTTGGCGGGGACAGCATCTCGGCCATCCAGGTGATCATGCGCGGCCATCGTGCCGGCCTGGTGGGTCGGCCACGCGACATCTTCGTGCAGCAGACGGTGGCCCGTCTGGCGCGAGTCGTCAGGGTGGGTGACCCAGCCGGTGAGGTGATCGACGAGGGTGTCGGGCCGGTGGTCGCGACCCCGATCATGCGGTGGCTCAACGGCATGGCCGGCCCGATCGACGAGTTCAACCAGACGGTGGTGCTGCAGGCTCCGGCGGGGGTGACCGAGGCCGACGTCGTGGTTGGACTGCAGGCCCTGCTGGATCGACACGCCATGCTGCGGTTGCGCGCCACCGACGACGGTGCCGGGGGATGGTCATTGACGGTGCCCGAGCCGGGGACCGTGGACGCGCACGGGTGCCTGCACACGGCGGACGTGCTGACCGATGAGGCTGTGGCTGCGGCACGGTCGCGGTTGAACCCGGCCGCCGGTGCGATGGTCAGCGCCCTGTGGGCGTCCTCCACCGGGCAGCTGGCGTTGATCGTCCACCATCTGGCCATCGACGGGGTGTCGTGGCGGATTGTCATGGAGGACCTCAACATCGCGTGGACCCAGCATCACGGCGGACAGCCTGTGTTGCTGCCCCCGGCGGGGACGTCGTTTGCGCGGTGGGCGGATCTGCTGGCTGAGCACGCGCACACCCCGGATGTTGTGAGGCATGCGGAGTTGTGGCGGCGGGTGGCCGCGCTGCCTGCGGCGCTGCCGGCGCCGCAACCCGCGGTGGACACGTTCGCCACGGCGGGTTACTTGACCGAGATGCTGGATGCCGAGACCACCCACATGCTGCTCGGTGAGGTACCCGCGGCGTTTCATGCCGGGGTACACGAGATCCTGTTGATCGCCTTTGCCTTGGCATGGGCGCAGTACCTGGGCACAGGTGACGCGCCGATCGCGATCGATGTCGAGGGTCACGGCCGCCAAGAGGATCTGGGTGGCGCCGCCGATCGAAACATCGACCTGTCGCGCACGGTGGGGTGGTTCACCACCAAGTACCCGGTGTCGTTGGCGATGGGCGGATTGCGCTGGACGCAGGTGGTGGCCGGTGACGCCGCACTGGGTGGGGTGATCAAAGCCGCCAAGGAGCAGCTTCGGGCCCTACCCGACGGCATGACCTACGGTCTCCTGCGCTATCTGAATCCCGATATCGACTTGGCCGGAGCAGATCCGGCGATCGGGTTCAACTATCTCGGGCGGCTGGGGTCGCCTGCGGCCTACGCGTCTGGTGACGTGTGGCGCTTCAGCCAAGAGGGCTTGTCGATGACCGGCGCCGCTGGGGCGATGCCGATTTCCCTGGCGCACACCGTGGAACTGAATGCGGTCACCATCGACACCGACACCGGCCCGCACCTGAACGCCACCTGGACGTGGGCGCCGTCGGCACTGGACACCGTGGCGGTTACCCGCATCAGCCGGTTGTGGTTCGACGCACTGGCCGGTATCTGCGCGCATGTCCGGCGTGGCGGGGGCGGTTTGACACCGTCGGATATCGCCCCTGCGAGGCTGAGTCAGCAGCAGATCGACGAGTTGCATGGCCAGTCTCCGATCGCCGACGTGCTGTTGTTGACGCCGTTGCAGAAGGGATTGCTGTACCACGCCAGCATCGCCAATCACTCCGGCGACGATGTGTATGCGGTACAGCTGGATATCGCGTTGAGCGGCCCGCTCGACGCGCATCGGTTGCGCGATGCCGTGCAGGCAGTGGTCAGCAGGCATCCGCACCTGGCCGCTCGATTCTGCCCACAGTTCGAGCAACCGGTGCAGGTCATTCCCGCTGATCCCGTCGCGCCGTGGCAGTACGTCGAGTTGGACACCGGCGGTCATGCCGAATTGAACGCCGGCAGTCATGCCGAATTGGACACCGGCGGTCATGCCGAATTGAACACGGACGCCGGAAATTTGAATGTCGACCAACAGATCGAGCGGATCCTGGTCGCCGAACGCGCCGCGGTCTGCGACCTCGTCGATCAGCCTCCGTTCCGCGTCGCGCTCATTCGCACCGCACACGACCGGCACCGATTTGTGCTCACCAACCACCACATCGTGCTCGATGGCTGGTCGATGCCGATCCTGATGCAGGAGATCTTCGCCGGCTACCACGGCCTGCGGCTGCCCGCGGCCTCGCCGTATCGCAGCTTCATGACCTGGCTGGCCGATCGGGATCACAGTGCTGCCCATGCGGCGTGGCGCGAGGTGTTCACCGACTTCGACACCCCGATTCTGGTTGGCCCGCCGCAGCAGTTGGGGCTCAGCCGGCGAAGCGGTGAACTGTTCCGGGTGCCTGCCAAGACAACGCGGGCGCTGACCAAGCTGGCACGCTCGCATCGCACCACCGTCAGCATCGTGTTGCAGGGTGCGTGGGCACTTCTGCTCAGCTCGCTGACTGGTGAGCATGATGTCGCCTTCGGCACCGTGGTCTCGGGTAGGTCACCCGACGTGGTCGGCGCGGAATCGATGGTGGGCCTGCTCATCAACACGGTGCCGGTGCGGGCGACCATCACGTCGGCCAAGACCACGGCCGACCTGTTGGATCAGCTGCAGAGTGCACACAACGACACGCTCGAGCACCAGCACCTGGCGCTCAGCGACATTCACCGCATCACTGGTCAGGAAAGGCTTTTCGACACCGTCTTCGTGTACGAGAACTATCCGACTGATACCGGCACGCCAGCGGGCGTCGACGGGTTGACCATCACCGGCTTCACCAGCCGCGACTTCTACCACTACCCGCTCACGGTGCAGGCCGGGCCGGGGCGTGAACTCGAACTTCGGGTTCAGTACGACACCGACGTCTTCGACGCGCAGAGCATTGCGGCGTTGATGGAGCGGTTCACCCACGTGTTGGTGGAGATGGCCGCCCACCCGGGGCGGCGGTTGTCGTCGTTGGACCTACGGGGCTCCGGTGCGCATCACCTGCTGGATCGTTGGCACCGCCGGCGGCATTCGGCCCGGCCGGCCACCGCGGTGGTGCCGACACCCGAGGTCGACACCCGGGTGGCGCATCGCCCGCCGTCGACCCTGATCGAGCAGATCGTGGCGAGCATCTACGCCGAGGTGCTCGGTGTGGACCGTGTCGGGGTGGATGAGTCGTTCTTCGACATGGGCGGGGAATCGCTGACGGCGATGCGGGTGATCGCCGCGATCAACGCAGCGCTTGATCTCCAACTCACGGTGCCCGACTTGATCGAAGCGCCGTCGGTGAGGGGCTTGAGCCAGCAGTTGAACGGAGCCATTCGCTCAGTGGGTGAAGGACCCGCCTGACCCAGGCCGGAGACCTGTGGACCACCGCACCCCACGGGTGGTGCGGTGGTCACCACATATGTGGCACAAGGCGATAGCGCGCCTTCTGCGTGTACTCGCGGTATCCGTCCAACTCCTCGACGAGCAGTTTCTCCTCGTCGCGGATCCGCAGGATGAGCACGATCAGGCCGGGAATGACGGGGACGAGTCCCCAGTAGGAGCCGAGCGCGAGGGGGAATCCGATTATCGTGATCACGTTGCCGGTGTACATGGGGTGGCGCACCAGCCCGTACAGACCGGTGGAGACGACCTTCTGGTCAGACTCCACCTGGACGGTGGAGGCTGCGAAGCCGTTCTGAATGACCACCAGGCTTGTCACACCCAGTCCGACGACGACCAGGATATCGCCGACCAGGCAGACTGCCGCTGGCACCGACGACCAGCCGAAGCGATGGTCCAGAGCACTCACGACGACCATTGCCGCGAGCGACGAGTACCAGCAGGCAATGAGGAGTTTTTGCACCGTGCGGGATTCGGCCACCGGTCCCGCATGCTTGCGCCGTTGGTGCGCAGCGGGGTTCGCACGCAGCAGGTAGATGGTGGGGATCCATGTCGAAAGGGCGAACACCACTAGAAAAACCCATGCTTGCCAGTAGTCGACCGTTCCGGCGAGCCCGAACAGCACCAGGCCGAACACGGCGAGTTCGACAAGCCCGAACGCCAACACTCTCGCAATGGCCTTCACCGATCCTCCTACGCACGTCGATACCGTTCGCAGACACCGCACGTCGGGGAGGTTGGGTAGCCGCTATTCCCAGCGCCGCGTCGATTGCCAGCAGCCACAACTGCGGCGCACGCCTAAACTACCGTCGGTCGGCCGGAAGATGTACGAATTCAGAAGACCGCGAACCACATCGCGATGTAGTGGCAGATCGCGGCAACCGCGGTGCAGGCGTGGAAGAACTCGTGATGGCCGAACGTCGTCGGCCACGGGTTCGGCCATTTCAGGCCATAGAACACGCCGCCGACGCTGTAGAGCGCTCCACCGACGATGAGCAGCACCACCGCTGCGACACCTGCGCCGTCCATGATCGGCCCGATGAACCACGCGGCCACCCAACCCAGCAGCAGGTACAGCGGGACGCCGACCCAGGCCGGCGCGGTGGGCCAGAGCATCTTCAGCAGCACGCCCGCGAACGCGCCGCCCCACACGATCCAGAACAGCACCATCCCCTTCTCCGACGGGAGTGCCAGAAGGGCGAACGGCGTGTAGCTGCCCGCGATGAATATGAAGATCATCGAGTGGTCGAGCCGCTTCATCCACGTGCGCGCCGCTGGCGACTTCCACGTCACTCGGTGATACGTGCCA
Organism: Mycolicibacterium sp. YH-1; assembly: GCF_022557175.1. The sequence goes on from NZ_CP092915.1 coordinate 1,601,394, forward strand.
CTGACGGCGAACATCGCGACGATCGTGAACGTGTAGAGCAGCGTCGCCAGGCCGGCCCGGGTCGACTCCACCGACCACGACACCGACACCAGGGCGGCGCCTGCGATGGTCGCCACAATCGCGGAGTACACGTGAATCCAGCCACGAGCCCGCGGCTTACCCAGGAACTGGGCGACGCCATCGGCGACCGCTTCTGGGAGGTCCTCTGCGTATGCACGCGGCGGCGGCTGCTGTGCCTCGTCCGCCATGTCGACTGATGTATTCATCTGAGCCATGTCACCTCCCCTAACTGGCATGGGGGTTCCCGTCCGTCACAGTAGTCTTGATTTTCGTGGATCTCATTCCGCCGCGTCTCAAGGAACCGGCATACCGGCTGTACGAGATGCGGCTCCGATATGAACTGGCGCACGCCAAGGCCGAACTGCCCCGTCACGTCGCCGTTCTGTGCGACGGAAACCGGCGCTGGGCCCGAGACGCGGGCCATGACGACGTCAGCTACGGCTACCGCGTGGGGGCGGCGAAGATCGCCGAGATGCTGCGCTGGTGCCAGGAGACGGGCGTCGAGATGGCGACGGTGTATCTGCTGTCGACCGAGAACCTGCAGCGCGATCCCGCCGAACTGTCCGCACTCATCGAGATCATCACCGACGTCGTCGAGCAGATCTGTGCACCCGCCAACCATTGGAGTGTGCGCACCGTCGGCGATCTGGAACTGCTCGGGGAGGAACCGGCCCGACGGCTGCGCGACGCCGTCGACGGCACGATCGCGACGGCGGCCCCGGGAGCGTTGGCCGTCAACGTCGCCGTCGGCTACGGCGGTCGTCAGGAGATCGTCGATGCGGTCCGCGCGTTGCTGAGTAAGGAACTGGCCAACGGTGTGACGGGTGAGGGTCTGGTCGATGCGGTCACCGTTGACGCCATCTCCGAGAACGTCTACACCTCCGGTCAGCCCGATCCCGATCTGGTCATCAGAACCTCGGGGGAGCAGCGGCTGTCGGGATTCCTGCTGTGGCAGAGCGCCTATTCGGAGATGTGGTTCACCGAGGCGCACTGGCCGGCCTTTCGCCGGGTCGACTTCCTGCGTGCACTGCGCGACTACACCATGCGGCACCGCAGGTACGGCGTGTAGGCACCGCCTGTACGGCGCGTAGCCGTGACAGACTGGACCCATGGCTGCGATGTCCGCCGTGGTCTTCGCCCTGAGCTGGTGGCTCGGGCTCTATCTCCTCGCGCGCGACCCACGTAAGCCCGTCCTGCTGCTGGCCGCGGTGGGGCTGACGAGCTTCGCCGTTGTGGTGGCGCTGGACGCGGTGCGGCTCACCAGTACCGCTCACGCCGACGTGCTCGGCCACATCGAGGTCTTCCTCGTCGTCGTCCCCGGCGTTGCGTGGTTCGCCGTGCTGCTCGAACTCTCCAGACCCAGTGACACCTGGCGCAGCCGCGCGGGTGAGGTGGCGATGGTCGTCGTCGTCGCCGCGCTGGCGATCACCGGTGCGGCGATGGCGGGTGGAGTCGACGGACCGCTGCGCACCGGCCACTGGGTCATGTTCGGGGTCATCTCGCTGGCGACGCTGGGCGCAATGGTGCGCGCGCTGGTCGGTGGACGGCGGCCCGGCTCGGTGACGGGGGTCGCGGTGGTGGCGACCCTGTTCTTCGCCCTGGGCAACGCGATCCTGGTGATCCCGCTGGGACTGGTGCCCAGTTGGCTGGCGCTGGCGTCCACCGGGTTCGACGTGCTGCTGCTCGGTGTCGCAGTGGCGCTGTGGGATTCGTTCGACGAGGGCCAGGCGCTGCGCGGTGACATGCTGCGCTCGTTCGTCGGCAGCACTGTCGTCGCGGTGCTGTTCGGGGGCCAGGTGCTCGTCGGTATGGCCGTCACCGACGAGCACACCGCGCTGGCGGTGCTGCTGTTCACCAGCCTCGCCGTGGCGATCGGCATCAACGTGCTTGCCGACCCGCTCGCCGGGGTGCTCGACCGGTTGGCGTTCTCCCGGTCGCCGGAACTGCGCGCCGACCGTGCCGCATTGCGTCGCACCGAGGCAGCGCTGCCGTTGCGGTCGGACAATCCTCTCGCCGGGATCGATGAGGACGCCTTCGCCCGGCTGACACGGCGCGCGCTGGGGCACTACTCGGATCTGTCGAAGCTCGTCGCGAGCCCGTTGACCGCGCTGCCCGTCATCGACGAGCGGCTGGCCAGACGCAGCGCCCCCGATCAGCCGCTGGAGCGCGCAAACGAACTCAAGGCGCTGCTCGCCGATCGGATCGCGGCGCTCAAGCCGCGGGATGCGGGTGACTTCGGCACCACCGAGGAGTGGCGGCACTACAACTCGCTCTACTTCCCCTACGTCGTGGGTGTGCGGGCTTACGCGCAGAACGCGACCGCGGCGGGCCTGGACCCCGTCGCGCGGCAGGCTTGGCAGTGGTTCGTCACCGAGGTGCCGCAGCGCTCGATGCACAACTGGCAGAACGCGGCAGCTCGCGTCATCGCCGCCGACCTGCGCGGGACACCGGTACCCGTCAACCAATAGTGCTCTGACCTGTGGCTGGCAGTGTCTGGCAGCAAGCGGTGTCGATCTGGCAGTGGTCGGTGAGCAGTGTCTGAGGTGTCGCACAGACATCACCTCGAACGACACACCTCAACGACGAGGAGCCCGCCATGACCGCCACCCTGTCCACCCGCACCCGGACCCGGCCCCTGTCCGACAGTTCGGACTCCCTGCTCCGATTCGCGATGCGAGCCGACGCCACACTGTGCGCAGGAACCGGTCTGCTCATTGCGTTCGCCGCCGACCCGCTGGCGCGGGTGTCGGGGCTGTCGGCGGTATCGGAGTGGATCGCAGGCGCTGCGCTGGTCGCGTACGGCGTCGCGCTCTACGTGCTCGCGGCCGCTCCCGCCATTCGCCGCATCGGGGTCGGCATCGTCGTCGCCAACCTGGCGTTCGCGGTGGCGACGACGACGGTGCTCGCGATCGGAGTGCTGCCCCTGACCGCGGCAGGGGTGGCGATGATGCTGGCGACCGTGGCGATCGTGCTGGGCTTCGCGGCCCTTCAGTACCTCGGAGTGCGCCGTCTGGCGTGACTCCTGCCCAACCGGTGCGGGGCCCGTGCAACCGCAAGAGGTTACGGAGCACGGACCCCGTGCCGGTCTATTTCGACAGCGCATCCACACAGGCAGCGCATCCACACAACCGAAGGGAAGTTCCATGACCGCCACCACCTCTCGCGTGACCACCAACGACTCGTTCCTGCGTTTCGCGTTGCGCCTGGACGCCGTGTGCACCGGTTTGGGCGGTGTCGCCCTGGCCGCCGCGGCCGGGCCCATGTCGTCGTTCACCGAGGTCCCGCGCGCCGCGGAATACGGCCTCGCCGCGTTCTTCGTCGTCTACGGCATCACGGTCTTCGGCCTGTCGCGGCTGCCAGCTGTGCGGACCCCGGGCGTCTGGGTGATCGTGGCCAACCTGCTGTTCACCGTCGCCGCCGTCGCGGTCGTTTTGGCCGGGGTGTGGCCGCTGACCACCGCGGGCATCGTGTTCGTGCTCGCGGGTGGTGTCTACACGCTGGTGATGGCCGATCTGCAGTACCTGGGACTGCGCCGCATGCGCCCCTAGCCCCCGTGCGATTTCGGCGCGCTAAGGAGCGGTCACCGCTCTGTTCTGTTTCGGGACATCGCTGACACTTGTATGTCTCGGGACATCGCTGACACCTGAGTAGGGCCGCGACCAGGATGGTTCATGGCCCAGAAGGTGACGGCGATGGACATCCGTACCGCGACGGCGTTGGCCGGGCAAGTGGAGAACGTGGCGGAGTTCTGCCGCCGCCAGCAGATCAGTCGGCAGACGTTCTACAAGTGGCGGGCTCGGTTCCGCGACGATGGCGTCCCAGGGCTGCAGGATCGCTCACGACGACCGTTGTCCTCGCCAGGTCAGACCGGTGCGGCAGTCGAGGAGATGGTGCTGCTCAAGCGCAAGCAGCTTTTCGAGCAGGGAGGTGATCACGGCCCGCAGTCGATCGTGTGGTCGCTTCGTCGCGAGGGCCGCGGCGTCGTGCCCTCGCGGGCCACGGTGTGGCGGATCCTGACCCGTCATGGCGTGATCACACCGGCGCCGCAGAAGCGCCCGCGCTCGGCGACCAAACGGTTCACCTTCGATCGGCCCAACGAGTGCTGGCAGTCCGACTGGACCCAGTGGGCGTTGGCCGACGGCTCCCCGGTGGCCATCGCGGGCAGTATCGATGACCACTCGCGCTACCTGACCGCGCTTCAGGCGGCGGCGGGTGCGGGTTCCACCGAACTGGTGTGGGCGGTGATGCTGGCCGGTATCAGCGAGTGCGCAGTACCGGCAATGTCGTTGACCGACAACGGGTTCATGTACACCGGGCGACTGCGCGGCTATGAGTCGACATTCGAGGCCAACCTGCGCGCCCTGGGCACCCGCACCATCAACTCCACCCCCTATCACCCTCAGACCTGCGGCAAGATCGAGAGGTTCTGGCAGACCCTGAAGAAGTGGCTTCGGGCCCGCCGGGCACCGGCCACCGTCGAAGCGCTCAACGACCTGCTCGACCGGTTCCGAGCCTTCTACAACCACCACCGTCCGCACCGAGCCCACCGCGGCGCCACCCCGGCCGAGGCCTTCGCCGCCACCGAAGCCGCCCGACCCGCAGCACGTCCGCTGCCGGCACCAATCTTCGTGAGCAGCCACATCGTCGGGGAACGCTCGGGCAACCTGTTCGTCCCGCCCTACAAAGTCAACGTCGGCCTGCGCTGGGCTGGACACACCTGCGACAGCATCCGCGACGGCGACCACATCGCCATCTTCAGCGGCACGACGCTGATCAGGGAACTCACCGCCGACCCCACCCGCCAGTACCAACCCGGTGACAAAAACACGCGAACCTACCGCGCCCGCGAACCCAAACCATCACCATGACTGTCAGCGATGTCCCGAGACATATGTGTCAACGATGTCCCGAGACACCACAGAGCGCCCACCGCTCCGAAACGCGCCGAAATCACGTCGTGGGAGGGGGTTAGAGCTTGCGGAGGCGCAACCGGTTGATCGCGTGGTCGGCGTCCTTGCGCAGCACCAGCGTCGCTCGCGGCCGAGTCGGCAGGATGTTCTCGATGAGGTTGGGCCGGTTGATCGAGTGCCAGATGTCGCGGGCGGCGAAGATCGCCTGTTCGTCGGTCAGCGTCGAGTAGTGGTGGAAGTGTGACTGCGGGTCGGCGAAGGCACCGGCGCGCATCGCCAGGAACCTCGACACGTACCAGCCCTCGATGTCCTCGATGCGGGCGTCGACGTAGACGGAGAAGTCGAACAGGTCCGACACCATCAACGCGGGCCCGGTCTGGAGGACGTTGAGGCCCTCGAGGATCAGGATGTCGGGATGGCGGATCGTCTGCTTCTCGTCGGGCACGATGTCGTACAACAGATGTGAGTACACCGGGGCGCATGCCTGGTCGGCGCCGGACTTGACCGCCGTGACGAAGCGCATCAATCCGCGACGGTCGTAACTCTCCGGAAAACCCTTGCGATGCATCAGGTTTCGACGCACCAGTTCGGAGTTTGAGTAGAGGAATCCGTCAGTGGTGACGAGGTCGACGCGCGGATGGTGCTCCCAGCGCGCCAACAGTGCCTGCAGCACGCGGGCCGTGGTGGACTTGCCGACCGCGACGCTGCCCGCGACGCCGATCACGAACGGCACGGGACGGTCCGGATTCTGCTGGGGCTCGCCAAGGAACTCGGCGGTGGCGGCGAACAGGCGCTGCCGAGCGGCCACCTGCAGGTGGATCAACCGGGCCAGCGGGAGGTAGACCTCTTCGACCTCGAGGAGGTCGAGCTGCTCGCCCAGGCCGCGCAGGCCCTTGACGTCGTTCTCGTTGAGCTTGAGCGGGGTCGACATACGAAGTGAACGCCATTGAATCCGGTCGAACTCGACATACGGACTCGGCTCGCTCGTCCGCGCCATGGACCCAGTCTTGCATTTACGGTTGTGGGCATGGACGCCACCACCGTGATCCGCGACTATCTGCTGCTTGGTCTGCGATTCGACCGCATCGAGGAGGGCTACGTGGACTCCTTCACGGGCGATCCCGCGCTGCGCCGTGCCGTCGAGTCCGAACCCACCCCCGATCCCGCCGCGCTGGCCCGCGAGGCCCAGCGGCTGCTCGCCGAGGTACCGCGGGTCGACGGCCTGGACCCGGCGCGCGCCGACTACCTCGCCGCGCATCTGAAGGCACTGGCCTGCGCGGGGCGCAAGTTCGCGGGGGAGGACGTCGGGTTCGTCGAGGAGGTGCGCGACTACTTCGACGTCGACATCGTCAAGGGTGACCCCGACCGCTACAGCGAGGCGCACCGCAAGCTCGAGGAGGCGGTCGGCGGCAGCGGATCGCTCGCCGGCCGGATGCAGGCCCACCGCGCCGCCGAGGAGATTCCGCCCGCGCGCCTCGAGGAGTGCATCCACGCCTTCTCCAGCGCACTGCGCGACAGGGTGCGGGTCGACTACCCGCTGCCCGCCGCCGAGACCATCACCTACGAGGTGGTCACCGACAAGCCGTGGTCGGGCTTCAACTACTACGAGGGCGACTACCGGTCGACCGTCGCGGTGAACGCCGACCTCAAACAGCAGATGTCGAACCTGCCGCGTCTGGTCGCCCATGAGTCCTACCCCGGACACCACACTGAGCACTGCCGCAAGGAAGCCGGCCTCGTCGAGGGCCAAGGGCAGGCCGAGCAGACCATCTTCCTGGTCAACACGCCGCAGTGCCTGATGGCCGAGGGGCTCGCCGACCTCGCCCTGCACGCGGCGATCGGCCCGAACTGGGGGTCGTGGGCCGCCGAGGTGTACGCCGACCTGGGACTGCGCTTCGACGGTGAACGCGCGGAGGCCATCTCGGCGGCGTCGGTTGCGCTGGCCGACGTCCGCCAGGACGCCGCACTGATGCTGCATGACGAACACCGTGACGCCGACGAGGTGGTCGCGTTCCTGCAGCGCTGGCTGCTGGTCAACGAGGAGCGGGCACGCCAGGCCATGCGATTCCTGTCGTCACCCCTGTGGCGGGCCTACACCAGCACCTATGTCGAGGGCTACCGGTTGCTGCGGGGCTGGCTGGACGACCGGCCCGAGGGCGTCACCGTCACTGAGCGCTTCGGCCGGCTGCTCGACGAACCGCTGATCCCGTCGAGTCTGCGCGCTTGACCCACGGCAACGAGGGCTATGGCGTATAAGCCGCCGGTAGCAGCCCGACTACGCTGAAGGTCATGACCGCTGACACCTCCGCGACGCCGTACGTGGCCCCCGGCGCCGAGTACGCCGCTACCGCTAGCGAGGCCTACCAGGCCGCCCTTCGAGTCATCGAGTCCGTCGAACCGCGCGTCGCCGCGGCGACGCGCAAAGAACTTGCTGACCAACGTGATTCGCTCAAGCTGATCGCCAGCGAGAACTACGCCTCACCCGCGGTGCTGCTGACAATGGGCACCTGGATGTCCGACAAGTACGCCGAGGGCACCGTCGGGCACCGCTTCTACGCGGCGTGCCAGAACGTCGACACCGTCGAGGCGCTGGCCGCCGAGCACGCGCGCGAACTGTTCGGTGCGCCCTACGCCTACGCCCAGCCGCACTCCGGAATCGACGCCAACCTGGTCGCGTTCTGGGCCATCCTCGCCACCCGCATCGAGGCCCCGGAACTCGCCGAGTTGGGCGCCAAGAACGTCAACGACCTCTCGGAGGCGGACTGGGAGAAGCTGCGCGCCAAGCTCGGCAACCAGCGCCTGCTCGGTATGTCGCTGGACACCGGTGGCCACCTCACGCACGGCTTCCGGCCCAACATCTCCGGCAAGATGTTCCATCAGCGCAGCTACGGCACTGACCCCGAGACCGGCCTGATCGACTACGACGTGGTCGCCGCGGCAGCTCGCGAGTTCAAGCCGCTGATTCTGGTGGCCGGTTACTCCGCCTATCCGCGCCGGGTGAACTTCGCCAAGATGCGCGAGATCGCCGACGAGGTCGGCGCCACCCTGATGGTCGACATGGCGCACTTCGCCGGTCTGGTCGCGGGCAAGGTGTTCACCGGCGACGAGGATCCGGTGCCCCACGCTCACGTCACCACCACGACGACGCACAAGTCACTGCGCGGCCCGCGCGGCGGCCTGGTGCTGGCGACCGAGGAGTACGCCCCGGCCGTCGACAAGGGTTGCCCGATGGTGCTGGGCGGGCCGCTGTCGCACGTGATGGCCGCCAAGGCCGTGGCGCTGGCCGAGGCCCGTCAGCCCGAGTTTCAGGGTTACGCGCAGCGCGTCGCGGATAACGCGAAATCGCTCGCCGAGGGCTTCCTGAAGCGTGACGCGCGTCTGGTCACCGGCGGCACCGACAACCACATCGTCCTGCTCGACGTCACGTCGTTCGGCCTGACCGGCCGCCAGGCCGAGTCGGCGCTGCTCGACGCCGGCGTGGTCACCAACCGCAACTCGATCCCGAACGACCCGAACGGCGCGTGGTACTCCAGCGGTATCCGGTTCGGCACGCCCGCACTGACCACACGCGGATTCGGCGCCGCCGACTTCGACCGGGTGGCCGAACTGGTCGTCGACGTCCTGTCCAACACCCAGCCCGCGGCGGGTCCGTCGGGGCCGTCCAAGGCCAAGTACCTGTTGGCCGAGGGCACCGCCGATCGGGTGCATGCGGCGTCGGCCGAGTTGTTGAACGCCAACCCCCTGTATCCGGGGCTGACGCTCTAACCGTCGCCGGGTTCCGGAGCCATTCGGGTGGCTCCGGGACACGCCCGACCCCCCCGATTTTCAAGAACATGTGAATTTGGGTTACAGTTACTTTCATGGCAGAGAAGCCGGTAGCGAACGCGCTGACCCTTGAGCTGGAACCCGTCGTGGCGGAGAACTTGCAGCGGCACCTCGCGACCGAGGACCTCTGGTTCGGCCACGATTACGTGCCGTGGGAACAGGGCGAGAACTTCGCGTTCCTCGGCGGTCGTGACTGGGAGCCGTCGGACGTCACGCTGCCCAAGCCTGTCACCGACGCCCTCGAGATCCTGCTCATCAACAAGGACAACCTCGCGGGTGTCCACCGTGAGCTCGTCGACCACTTCATCCTGGACGAGCAGTGGGGCCGCTTCCTGGGCCGCTGGACCGCCGAGGAGCACCTGCACGCCATCGTGCTGCGCAACTACCTCGTGGTGACACGCGAGATCGATCCGTCGGCCAATGAGGACGTCCGCGTCGAGCACGTGATGAAGGGCTACCGCGCCGACTCGTACACCCAGATCGAGACCCTGGCGTTCATGGCTCTCTGGGAGCGGGCGCACGCCGTGTTCTGCCGCAATCTCGAGGCGCAGATCGAGGAGCCGGTGCTCAAGGGTCTGATGGGCCGAATCGCCACCGATGAGGAACGCCATGAGCAGTTCTTTCACAACCTGGTGGCCCACTGCCTGACTGAGCACCGAGACGAGACGGTCGCCGCCATCGCCGCGCGTGCCGCGGACTTCGGGCCGGTCGGCGGCGATATCGACGCATACCAGGACAAGGTGGCCCAAGTCGCCGATGCCGGGATCTTCGACGCCGACGCCCTGCGCGCAGTGATCTCCGATCGCGTCCAGGCATGGGGTCTGGCCGACGAGCCTGACCTTCGCCAGTTCGTCACGCAGTAGTCACATCCGGATTCCGGCGCGCCGAAAGGCGGACCTGCTTGCGCGGGAGTAGCGTCGCTGTCGATGGCTAGCAACTTGCTTCGCTGTCCGGTTGGTACCGGTTCTCGATTCGAGAAGGGCCGGCCCCGGTCCTGGTACCGCGGTGTCCGCCGAGAGGCCTCCGCGGGGTCGCGCAGGCCAAGGAGCGCCACGTGACTGAATCGTCCGTTCGGACCTATGTGCTCGACACCTCTGTGCTGCTGTCTGATCCGTGGGCAATCACGCGATTTGCCGAGCACGAAGTGGTGGTTCCCCTGGTGGTCATCAGCGAACTCGAGGGTAAACGACACCATCACGAGCTCGGCTGGTTCGCCCGTCAGGCTCTGCGGTTGTTCGATGACCTTCGGATCGAGCACGGGCGGCTGGATGAGCCGATTCCCGTTGGGACGCAGGGCGGCACACTGCAGGTCGAGCTGAACCACAGCGACCCGACAGTGCTCCCTCTTGGCTTCCGGACCGACACCAACGACGCGCGCATCCTCACCTGCGCCGCCAACCTCGCCGCCGAGGGCAAGCGAGTGACGTTGGTGAGCAAGGACATTCCGCTGCGCGTCAAGGCAGGTGCGGTCGGCCTGCCCGCCGACGAGTACCACGCCCAGGACGTCGTCACCTCCGGCTGGACCGGTATGGCCGAGGTGGACGTGGTGGGCGACGAGGTGGACGCCCTGTTCGCCGAGGGTGAGATCGACCTCGCGGAGGCTCGAGACCTACCCTGCCACACAGGTATTCGCCTTCTGGGCGGTAACTCGCACGCCCTCGGCAGGGTGACGGCCGAGAAGCGGGTGCAGCTGGTTCGAGGGGACAGGGAGGTGTTCGGCCTCCGGGGAAGGTCGGCCGAGCAGCGCGTGGCCCTGGACCTGCTGCTCGACGAGTCGGTCGGCATCGTGTCGCTGGGTGGCAAGGCGGGGACCGGCAAGTCGGCCCTGGCCCTGTGCGCCGGCCTGGAGGCGGTGCTCGAGCGTCGGACACAGCGCAAGGTCGTGGTGTTCCGCCCGCTCTACGCGGTCGGCGGCCAGGAACTCGGGTACCTGCCCGGCAGCGAGGCCGAGAAGATGGGGCCCTGGGCGCAGGCGGTGTTCGACACCCTCGAGGGGCTGGCCAGCCCGGCGGTCCTGGAGGAGGTGCTCTCGCGCGGCATGCTCGAGGTGCTGCCGCTGACGCACATCCGCGGCCGCTCGCTACACGACTCCTTCGTCATCGTCGACGAGGCCCAGTCACTCGAGCGCAACGTCCTGCTGACGGTGCTGTCCCGTCTGGGCTCCGGGTCGCGGGTGGTGCTCACGCACGACGTCGCCCAGCGCGACAACCTGCGTGTCGGCCGCCACGACGGCGTCGCGGCGGTCATCGAGAAGCTCAAGGGGCACCCGTTGTTCGCCCACATCACGCTGCTGCGCAGTGAGCGCTCGCCGATCGCGGCGCTGGTCACCGAGATGCTGGAGGAGATCAGCCCCGGCGCCCTGCCGTGACCTGAGTGCGATTGGGCGCGGAAACCCGCGGTGCGCGCGGGTTCCCGCGCCCATATCGCCCGGTAGGCTGCCACCGTGCGCAAGCGGCCCGACAGTTCAGCGTGGTCGTACTGGCGCATGGTCGCGGGCGTCTGCGCTGGCGTGGCCATCGTGGTCGTCGGCGGCCTCACCGGGCACGTCAAGCTGGCCACCCCGGCCGAAGCGGCCGACGACGTGGACTGTGCGGTGGTCAAGTGCGTCGCGTTGACGTTCGACGACGGGCCGAGCCCCTACACCGACCGGCTGCTCTCGATCTTGGCGGACAACGGCGCGAAGTCGACCTTCTTCCTGATCGGCAACAAGGTGGCGGCCAACCCGGACGGGGCCAAGCGCATCGCCGACGCGGGCATGGAGATCGGCAGTCACACCTGGGAACACCCCAATATGACCACCATTCCGCCAGCCGATATCCCGGCCCAGTTCAGCAGGGCCAATGACGCTATCGAGGCGGCGACGGGTCAGCGGCCGACCCTGGTCCGGACGGCAGGCGGGTTGATCAACGCCTCGGTTCTCGCCGAGGCCAAGAAACAGGGGCTGGCCGACGTCAACTGGGACGTCATCCCATTCGACTGGGCTAACGACGCCAACCTCGCAGCCACTCGCGCCCTGCTGATGAGCCAGATCAAGCCGAACTCGGTGGTGTTGTTCCACGACACCTATTCCTCGACGGTCGACCTGGTCTACCAGTTCATCCCGGTGCTGCGGGCCAACGGCTACCACCTCGTGACGGTCAGCCACATGCTCGGCCCGCTGGCGCCGGGAACCGCCTACGGCAGCCGGGAGAACGGCCCGCCCGTCAACGTTCTGCACGATGTCGCGCCCGCAGACATTCCGGCGCTGCCGAACACACCGTCGCCCGCACCGATGCCGAACATCCCGATCACCGATATCGAGGGGCAGAACTCCGGCGGCCCCAACAACGGCGCCTGAGGTCGGATGGCGACCAATACCGCGTTCGTCCTGACCCTGCTGGTGGTGTGCTACGCCGTCGTGTCCGGCTTGGTGAAGCGCTGGTATGTGGCGCCCGCGCTGATCTTCGTCCTGGCCGGAATGGCGTTGGGGCCGTTCGGTCTCGACCTGCTGGAGGGCGGTCCGGACACCTCGACATTCACGGTGCTGGCGCAGCTCGCCTTGACCGTCATCCTGTTCAATCAAGCTGCCGCACTTGATCTCTCGACGGTGGTACGCCGACGCGACGTCACCTTCCGGTTGCTGGTGATCGGCATTCCCCTGACCATGGTGCTGGGCGTGGTGACCGCGGTTCTGGTGCTGCCGGTGATGCCGCTGTGGGAGGCGGTGTGCCTGGCCGCGATCGTCGCGCCCACGGAGGTCGCGCTGATCCACGCACTGTTGGAAAACGATCGAGTCCCGGAGCGAATCCGCCACGCGCTGTCCACCGAGAGTGGCTTCTACGACGGCTTCGCGCTGGCGGTCCTGCTCGCCGCGCTTGCGGTGGCCTCCGAGCGCGCCGACTCCAATGAGGCGCACTGGGGCTGGTTTCTGGTCCGCACGGAGCTGATGTCCGTGGTGGTGGGCTTGGGCGTCGGACTGTTGGGCGGCTGGGTGATCGGTGCGTCGCGTAAACGCGGATGGATGAGCGACACCTGGGCACAACTGGCGACGCTCGCCATCGCGCTGATGTGCTTTCAGGTCGGCGAACACCTGCACGGCAGCGGATTCGTTGCGGCGTTCGCCGGCGGACTGGCCTTCGCATTCGCGGCGCGCCGCGTCGGCTCACGCCCGGACATGCATGTGTCGGCCGCCGCCGGGCAGCTGCTCGAACTACTGGTGTTCGCGATGTTCGGCGGCTACGCCGTGATCGTCGGCTGGCGCGAGGCCGACTGGCGCATAATCGTATTCGCGATCGTCGCCGTGCTGGGTGTGCGCCTGGTCGCGGTGTCGGTGGCGCTGGTGCGCAGCGACGTGCCCACACGCGAGCGACTGTTCATCGGGTGGTTCGGTCCGCGTGGCATCAGCACGCTCGTGCTGGGACTTCTGGTGGTCGACCGTGGTGACCTCGCGCAGGAGTCGTTGATCATTCAGGTGGTGGCGGTGACCGTCAGCCTGAGCCTGGTGATCCACAGCCTGAGCGCCTGGCCGGGGATCAGGTGGCTGGGGGGGCCAGATGCGACCCTGGTGCGAACCCCTCGGTGATCACCCGTCGGTGCAGAAACCGCCAGCCAGCCCCGTCCACGTTGCCGTCGGTGCTGGGCACCACGATGTCGCGGTAGGTGCCCCAGTGGTCAAGGCCGCGGGTGCCGATGAACTGGAAACACGCGTAGGTCTTGGCGCTGCCGTCGGGCTGTGGCTCGACGTGAATCGAACTCAGGTGGTGACGGGCGGGTAGGAAGTCGGCGTCGGCGAACTGCCCGCCGGCACGGGCGAACATGCCCAGAGTCTCGGTTGGGCCGGTGAACCTCTCGGCGCCGATCTCCAGTACCCCGTCGGGTGCGAACAGCGCTGCCAGCCGGTCGATCTTGCCGGTGTCGGCGAGGTACTGGTAGGCCGTCAGCAGGCCGGTGACGCCCACGCGAACTTCATTGAGGGCGTTCACGGCTTTCCCTGCGCCCGGCATTGCCGAGTGTGAACGTCACGACAAGATCGGGCCGATAACGTCGCCACGTTCACACTCGGGAAGCTTCGCGGAAGTGGCTAGTCGCCATCCTTGACCTTGGCCATGGCGAGCACGTCCAGGCGCTTGTCGAGTTCTGCCTCTGAGAGCTTGTCGCCGATCAGCCCGCGGTCGATCACCGTCTGCCGAATGGTCTTGCGCTCCTTGAGTGCTTCCTTGGCGACCTTGGCGGCCTCCTCGTAGCCGATCGCCGAGTTGAGCGGTGTCACGATCGAGGGGGAGGACTCGGCCAGCTCGCGCAGGTGCTGCTCGTTGGCCACCAGGCCGTCAATGCACTTGGTGGCGAACAACTTCGACACGTTGGCCAGCAGCGTGAACGACTCCAGCACATTGCGGGCCATCATCGGGATGTAGACGTTGAGTTCGAAGGCGCCCGACAGCCCGCCCACGGTGACGGCCGCGTCGTTGCCGATGACCTGGGCCGCGACCTGCGTAACCGCCTCGGGCAGCACCGGATTGACCTTGCCGGGCATGATCGAGCTACCGGGCTGAAGGTCGGGCAGCTGCAGTTCGCCGAGGCCGGTGAGCGGCCCCGAGCCCATCCAACGCACGTCGTTGGCGATCTTGGTGAGCGAGACCGCGATGGTCTTCAGCGCGCCGGAGGCCTCGACCAGCCCGTCGCGTGCAGCCTGAGCCTCGAAAGAGTCGGCCGCCGTGCGCAGTTCGGCGATCCCCGTCTGGCTGACCAGGACGTCGACGACCTTCGCGCCGAAACCGTCGGGGGCGTTGAGCCCGGTGCCGACGGCGGTGCCGCCGATGGCGAGTTCACCGAGCCGGGGGAGTGTGGCCTTGACCCGCTCGATACCGGCCTCGACCTGGCGGGCGTAGCCGCCGAACTCCTGGCCCAGCGTCACGGGCACCGCATCCATCAGGTGGGTGCGGCCGGACTTGACCGTGGTGCGCCACTGGCGAGCCTTGGCGGCCAGCGACTCGTGCAGCACCTCGAGTGCCGGAATCAGGTGGCGGACAGCGGCTTCGGTCGCCGCGATATGCGTCGCGGTCGGGAACGTGTCGTTGGAGCTCTGCGACATGTTGACGTCGTCGTTGGGGTGGATGGTCACGCCGTTGGCCGCTGCGATGGACGCGATGACCTCATTGGCGTTCATGTTGGAGCTGGTGCCCGACCCCGTCTGGAACACGTCGATCGGGAACTGGTCGTCGTGCAGGCCGTCGGCGATCTCACCTGCTGCGGCGATGATCGCGTCGGCCTTCTCCGGAGCCAGCAGGCCCAGGTCCTTGTTGACCTGCGCACAGGCGCCCTTCAGCAGGCCCATCGCACGGATCTGGGTGCGCTCGAGCGGGCGGAACGAGATCGGAAAGTTCTCCACCGCGCGCTGCGTCTGTGCGCGCCACAGCGCGTTGACGGGCACACGCACTTCACCCATGGTGTCGTGCTCGATGCGGTACTCGACGTCATTGTCGGCGGTCATGTGCTCCCTATTCGGTAGATCGGAGGTGGGGTGGGATTAGGGCAGGGGGTAGGCCGCGGACTTGTCGCCCGTGAAGTCGACCGCGGAGTACTCGTTGAGCTTGGTGAGGCGGTGGTAGGCCTCGATCATCCGGACGGTGCCGGACTTGGATCGCATGACGATCGACTGCGTGGTGCAGCCGCCGCCGGAGTAGCGCACACCCTGCAGCAGGTCGCCGTCGGTGACGCCGGTGGCGGAGAAGAAGACGTTCTCGCCCGACACCAGATCCTCGGTGTGCAGCACCCGGTCCAGATCGTGCCCGGCGTCGAGGGCCTTCTGGCGTTCGGCGTCATCGGTAGGCGCCAGCGTCGCCTGGATGGCACCGCCCATACAGCGGATCGCGGCCGCGGTGATGATGCCCTCCGGGGTGCCGCCGATTCCGGCGAGCATGTCGGTGCCTGAGTTCGGTCGGCATGCCGAGATCGCGCCAGCGACGTCACCGTCGGAGATCAGGCGGATGCGGGCACCCGCGTCCCGCACATCGGCGATCAGCTGCGCGTGCCGCGGCCGGTCCAGAACGCACACGGTGAGGTCGGCAACGCTGGAGTTCTTCACCTTGGCGACCCGGCGGATGTTCTCGCCGATCG
Organism: Mycolicibacterium sp. YH-1; assembly: GCF_022557175.1. The sequence goes on from NZ_CP092915.1 coordinate 1,617,284, forward strand.
GGGCGGTGATGTCGATGACGTCGACGGCGTCGGGGCCGACGGCGATCTTGTTCATGTAGAAGACGGCCGACGGGTCGAACATGGCGCCGCGCTCGGCGACCGCGAGAACCGAGATGGCGTTGGGCATACCCTTGCTCATCAGCGTGGTTCCGTCGACGGGGTCGACGGCGAAGTCGCACTCCGGACCGTCCCCGTTGCCGACCTCTTCGCCGTTGTAGAGCATCGGGGCGTTGTCCTTCTCGCCCTCGCCGATCACCACGACACCGCGCATTGAGACCGAGTTCACCAGCTCGCGCATGGCGTCGACCGCTGCGCCGTCGCCGCCCTCCTTATCACCACGGCCGACCCACCGACCGGCGGCCATTGCGCCTGCTTCGGTCACCCGCACCAACTCGAGGGCCAGGTTGCGGTCCGGGGCTTCACGTCTCGATGGCGTCATGTGCCAGATTCTCCCATTAGCAGCTCGGTTCTTGGGAGCTGGGATACTGGGAGGGTGACCGTCCCGCCCGCGAACCCGCCACAGCCTCCTCCACCGCCGAGGCCAGCCAAGTCGCGGTTGCGGCAGGACGGGCGCGACATGTTCTGGTCGATGGCGCCGCTGGTGCTGGTCTGCATCGTTGCCGCAGGTGTTCTCGGGATGTGCTCGTTTGCCCCCAACGGTCCCGGCGAGGGGCCAACACCGCCGTATGACGCCCCGGCCGCACTGGGAGCCGACGCCGAGACGTTGAAGATTCCGATCCGGCTGCCCAAGTTGCCCGAGGGCTGGCGGGCTAACTCGGGCTCGCGCGGCAGCATCGAAGCAGGTCGCACCGATGCGGAGGGCGTGGAAGTGCGGGCCCTGACGTCGCGGGTGGGCTACCTCGCCCCGACCGGCATGTTCATCAGCCTGACCCAGAGTGACGCCGACGAGGACAAGTTGCTCAGCTGGATGGACACCAGCCTGATTCCCACCGGCGCCGAGGACGTGAACGGCGTCAAGTGGGTCACCTATGAGGGCGGTGAGGACGTCCGGCCGGTGTGGACCACCCGGATCGACGGCCCGACCGGCCCGGCGCAATTGGCGCTGACGGGCGCCGCCGGTACCGATGAGTACCGTATTCTGGCGGAGGCCACTCAGACGCAGCCACCACTGCCAGTCAGCTAGGAGCGTTCATGTCGTCACGCAACTCGGATGTCGCCGGCGGGGCGGCTCCGGAAGCCGACCTCACTGGCTGGGAAGCCGCACCGTTCACCGGCGCGGGACTCACTTACGACGTGTACCGCAAGGGCAACGGCCCCGGCGTCGTCTTGATCCCCGAGATGCCCGGCCTGCACCCCGGCGTGCTGGCGTTGGGAAACCATCTGGTGGACAACGGGTTCACCGTCGCCGCACCCTCGCTGTTCGGCACGCCTGGTGCGCCGGCGCTGCGGCCCGGAGCTGTGCCGGTCCTGCTGAAGGGATGCGTGACCAAGGAGTTCGCCGCATTCGCGACCAATGCAGATCGGCCGATCGCGCACTTCCTGCGCGCCCTTGCGCGTGACCTCAACGACAAGACACCCGGCAAGGGCGTCGGCGTCATCGGACAGTGCTTCACCGGTGGCTTCGCCCTGGCGGCTGCCGTCGACGACAGCGTGCTCGCGCCGGTGATGAGTCAGCCCTCGCTGCCGCTGCCGTTGACTCTGAGACAGCGCCGCGACCCCGGCCTCTCGGAGGCCGAGCTGAAGATCATCGAGCGCAGGGCCGCCGACGAGGGGCTGTGCGCCATGGGACTGCGGTTCAGCGAGGATCCGATGTCGCCCGGCGACCGGTTCAAGACGCTCAAGGCGCGCCTCGGCGACGCTTTCGAGGTCATCGAGATCAGCTCGAAGCCGGGTAACCCGGACGGCATCGGCCGGATGGCGCACTCGGTGCTCACCGATCAGGTGCGCGAGGTGGACGGGAACCCGGCCTATGAGGCGCGCAAGCGCGTCGTCGCCTTCCTGACGGAGCGACTGGCCGCGAACTAGGGGCGTGTAGCCGGCTCAGTCCGAACTGGCCGGCGTTGCCTCGGCCTCGGCCTCAACGTCGGCCTGCTTGGTCTGAAGCGTGTCGCGCTGGCGGTCTGAGCCCAGGCGGGCGCGGGCCCACGCAACCAGCCTGGCCAGCAGGCCGGGCTTGTCGTCGTCGTCGGCCTCGTCGTCGAGATCGGTGATCGGTACGCCCTTGTACACCGCGAGGTACACGGTGACCGTGGTGACGATGACGATCATCAGGACCGGCCCGATGATGATCCCGAGGAAGCCGAACATGGTGATGCCTGCGAACACCGCCAGCAGCATCAGCGCGGAGTCCAGGCGGGCCTGACGCGGCACCAGGATCGGTCGCAGCACATTGTCGATGTTCGTGACCACGAGCAGGTGCCACACGACGACGAACAGGCCGCCCCACACGTTGCCGAACAGGACCATTCCGATGCCGAACGGGATGCTCACGATGCCACCGCCGAGGGGAATGATCGACAGCGCGGTCAGCATGATCGCGAAGATGAAGAACCCCTCGTGAAAACCCGCGATGTAGATCGACACCGCACCGGCCAGGCCCTGTGCCAGGGCGATGACGAACTGGCCGAACACGGCACCCCGCACCATGGCGCCCATCTTCTCCAGGTAGAGGTCGGTGACGTCCTCGCCGAGCGGATTGAGCTTGCGGATCAGCGTCTGCACGTTGTCGTGGTTGGACAGCAGCGAGATGAACACGTAGATGAAGAGGACGGCTGCTGTCAGCGCGCCCGCCAGACCACCCGCCGCGCCCTGCAGGAAACCCAGGGCCCATTCGCCGACGTGCTGCGCGACGGTGGTCATCCGCTCCTGAATCATCGCCGGGGTGACGTCGAAGTCGCTCAGGAACGGGACCTTGTCCACCGTGTCGTTGACGAGTTTCAGTGTCCGGTCGCCCAGCGAACTGAGGTCGGTCCGGGACACCCAGTCAGAGACGCTGCGGATCATCGCGCTGATCTGCACCACCGCCAGGAGCACCAGCAGGCTGAGGGGAATGATGAGCGCGAAGAGCGCCGCCAGCACAGTCAGCGTCACTGACAGGCCCTTGCCCATCCGCTTGCCGAGCCACATGAACAGCGGGTGGAACAGGTATGCCGCGACGGCTGCCACGACGATGACCATGAAGAAGCTGCGCAGGAAGTACGCACCGAACGCGATGGCGACGCCGGTGGCGATCGCCAGTGCCCGCTTCTGCGACGCGGTGAACTCGGTCTTCATGGCCACGCGCTGATCCTGTCAGAGGTGCCGGCCGAACGAGGAGCTCTGGCTCAGCGAGTCCGGTCGGGCCCTGGGTCGCCCCACTTGCCGCGGATGGCGCCCCACGGGTCCGCGTACTTGCCCGGGGCGTTGCGGTAGGCCGACTGCCTGCGCAGGACGAAGCCGATCAGCGGGGCGACGGCGCGGAACGGGTAGCGCTTCCAGCCGGCCTTCTCCGCGGTCTCGGCGAGCATGTCGGGCCACGAAAAGTGTTGGAAATTCAGCACTTCCTGGGCTCGCACTGTGTCCATCCAGTCGGTGGCGAACCAGTCCGTGTCACTGTCGGGGTTGCCGGGGCGCCCGATCGGGATGGCGCCGACCAGACCCATGGCGCCCGCCGTCGCGACGGCAATGTCGCCCTGGGTGAGGCGATGCGACTCGTCACCACCGATCAGCAGGATCTCGCCGACGCAGTCCGCGGTGGTCGCCGCCGCGAACGCCGCCGCGACATCACGCACGTCGACGGTCTGAATCCGGCCGTCGGTGGGCAGCGCGCTCTCGAAGAACAGGAACTCGGGTTTGATGTCGAAGCTGATATCGGTGGTCAGCACGCCGCCGAGGCGCAGCACCACCCAGTCCAGGCTCGATGTGCGGACGAGCTCCTCGGCTTCGGCCTTGTGTGTGCCGTAGAGGTCCGTCGGCCGCATCGGGGTGTCAGCCGAGAGCACGTCGGTGATGTGGTGTGGGTTGCGCGACCCGTACACCGCGACGCTGGAGGCCACCACTATCCGCGGCTGCGGATCCTGTGACTTGGCGGCCTCCACCAGATACCCGGTGGCATCGACACTGACCTTGCGGGCCAGCGCGGGCCGCGAGTAGCAGAACGGTGCGATGATCGCGGCCAGGTGGATTATCGCGGCGGGCGCGACGTCGCCGATCAGCGCGTCCACCGCGGCCGGGTCGGTGAGGTCGGCGTAGCGCACCTCGACACCGGCTGGCAGTCCGGCGGCGGCCTTGCGATTCTCGGCGTTGTCGAGATCGGTGGCCACCACCCGTCGCCCGTCGGCGGCGAGCCGTCTCACCGTCGCCGATCCCACTAGCCCAAAGGCCCCCGTCACCAAAACCGCGTCAGTCATGCGCCTCCCCAGTCAGCCATGTAGAACGTGATACAACCTCGCACTCTCGGCTGGTAAGCGCAATCGCTAGCTCGCCGCCACGCGTCGGGTGATACCGCCGACGAACTCGGGCGACTTGGCGTGGAATGGGACATGGCGCGGTTCCCGACATCAGCAGATGTCGGACGATGCGGCGGCTGAGGGGACTGGATCCGGATGAGGCTCAAGCTGGGCAAGCCGACGTTCCGTGATGCCGTTGCCGGACTGGTGACGGGCCTGTTCTCGATCCCAGAAGGCATGGCGTACGCCAGCATCGGCGGGTTCAACCCCGTGGCCGGCCTCTACTCCGGCGTCGTGTCCACGATTGTCGGCTCGATGTTCGCCCGCACCGTGCTCATGGTCACCACCTTGACCAGCGCCCTGGCACTGTCATCGCGCAGTGTGCTGACGGACGCCGGCCTCGATCCGTCCGACCCCGCCAACGTCGCCGCATTGGCCATCGTCGTGGGTGTCGTGATGCTGGTGCTGGGTCTGTTGAAGTTCGGATCGATCATGAACTTCGTCTCGAACGCGGTGATGACCGGGTTCACCGCCGGTATCGCGCTGCAGATCATCGCCGGCGTGATCGGTGACGCCACCGGGTACCGACCGGACAGTCACAACACCATCGGCAAGTTCATCGACGCCTTCGCGCACATCGGTTCCTGGGAGGTCGGCCCCTGTCTGGTCGCGGTGGCGACGGTCGCGGTGTGGGCGGTGTTTCACTTCATCAAACCGCTTGAGGCCTTCGCGATCCTGATTGCGCTCGTCGTCGTGACGCTGGGCGTCGCGCTTCTCGGGGTGCAGGTGGAGACGGTCAGCGATATCGCGTCCATTCCCAATGCGCTTCCGCCGTTCTCGGTGCCGAACTTCGCGGCGATGCCCGAGCTGCTAGTCGGGGGACTGGCGGTCGCGCTCGTCGGGCTGGCGCAGGCGGCCGGTATCTCGGCTGCCGTGCCAAACCCAGATCGGAGCCGCCCGAGCACATCTGGTGACTTCGTCGCGCAGGGGGCGGCCAACGTTGCAGGCGGATTGTTCGGCGCGTTACCCACCGGCGGATCGCTTTCGCGTACCGGCGTCGCGGTCTCTGCGGGGGCTCAGACGCGTTGGGCGGGGATATTCGCCGGGCTGTGGCTGGCGGCCCTGGTGCTGGTCGCGGGGTCGCTGGCGGAACGGATCCCGATGCCGGTCATCGGCGGGCTCATTCTCGTGATCGGCGCTGAGCTGGTCATGGGTCGGTGGGCCGACATCAAACTGGTGGTGCGTACCGCTCCGCTGTCCGCCGTCGCGATGCTGGTCACATTCGCGGCCACGACACAGCTGCCGTTGCACACTGCGATCCTGATCGGTGCGCTCACCTCGCTTGTGCTGTACTGCGCCAAGGCTTCGCAGGCAGCGGAGCTGATCGCCCTTTCGCGGACCGACGGCGACTGGTGGGTGGTCCCGGTGCCAGACGCCGTCGCGAACGACGCTGTGACGGTGTTGCAGTACTCGGGTGTGGGGCTCTTCGCCGAGGTGCCCCGGATCGACGAGGACTGGCCCCGAGTCGAGAGCTCCAACAACGCCGTCGTGGTGCTGGGGATGCACACGCTGCCCGATGTGCCCTCGTCGAAGGTGATCAAGGCATTGAGGCGGTGGGCCGAGGACCTTGCGGCCAACGGCGGCAGGCTGATCATCGCGGGAGTCAGCCCCGCGACGGCGAAGGTGTTCGAACACGCCGGCCTGGTCGAACTATTGGGAGCCGATGGCATGGTGCTGGCCACAGACCGGTTGTTCGAGGCCACAGAGGAAGCCGTGCGACGGGGTGAGGTATGGATCGCCGCACGCCGCAATCCGCCCCCGACCTAGGCTCGGACGCACCGGAAGCCGATGTGGCTCATCCCGGTGTCCACCATCTGCGGCCTGCGCGCGGCGGGGCGGTAGCGCAGGCAGTAGCTGTCCGCGCACAGGAACGATCCGCCCTTGATCACCTTGCGGCCGATCTGGAACTGCGGCTGGTTGGGGTCGTAACTGTCCGCCGCGCAGCAGGACTCGAGCGCACGGGTGTCGGTCCACCAGTCGAGCGTCCACTCCCAGACATTGCCCGCCATATCGAACAGGCCGTAGTCGTTCGGCGTGAAGCTGCCGACGGGTTGTGTTGTCCCGTAACCCGTGTCGGGCAGATAGGGAAACTCACCGTGCCAGTAGTTGGCCAGTCGTTCGCCCGGGCCCTCGGGTGCGTCGCCCCACGTGTAGGTCGCCCCGGAGAGGCCCCCGCGGGCGGCCACCTCCCATTGCGTCTCGGTGGGCAGCGCCAGGCCCGCCCACTCGGCGTAGGCCTCGGCGTCCTCGAACGCCACGTGCACGACGGGATGATGCTCGCGGTTGCGCAGGGTGGACTTCGGGCCGCGCGGGTGGTTCCAGCACGCACCTGGCGTCCATGTCCACCACTGGTTGAGGTGGCGTAGGTCGACGGGACCGGGTGTGCGATGAAAGACCATCGATCCCGGCTGCAGATTCTCCGGTGGAGCGTCGGGGAAGTCCGCTGGGTCGATCGGCCGCTCGGCGATCGTGACGTAGCCGGTCGCGTCGACAAACGCGGCGAAGTCGGCGTTGCTCACCTGATGGGTCTGCATCCGGAAACCCTCGACGGTTGCCTCGCGGACGGGACCCTCCTCCGGGTAGTGCGCGTCGGAACCCAGTAGCGCGGTCTGGGCTGGAATCCAGGCGAAGTCGTCGCTCACTGGTTGTGTGCTCCCCGTCGAGACTGCGGTGAGATCGCGCTTTCGGCCGAAACGGTGATCTCACCGCAGTCTCGGCGGTCGAGGTCAGGCAAAGACGGCCGTCCAGTCGTTCTTGAGACTGACAACGGTCCAGCCGTACTGCTTTGCGTGGTCCAGCACCCTCTCCGCGCCTGCGGTGTAGTCGAATTCGCGTTCGGCATCGTCGTGCAGCACCAGCAGGCGCAACGACGGCTTGTCCGGCCGACCCGCGTACATCAGCATCTCGTCGTCGCCGTTGGAGTTGCCCGCGGCCAGGATCGGCCGCCTGCCGATGCGGTTCCAGATCCGCACGGGTTTCTCCGGCCCGTCGTCGAAGACATCGAGCGTCGGCTGGATCAGCAGGTCGCCGCGTCCGTCGCGGCCGTCGAACTTCAGCCCCTGGGAGCTGCCGACGACGCGTTCGGGCGGGATGCCGTAGATCGTCGACGTGACGGGCCGCATGAAGTCGCGTCCACCGCCAGACGCGATGTAGCAGGTGAAGTCGTGCGTCTCGAGGTAGCGCAGCAACTCGACCATCGGCGCGTAGACACAGTGCAGATAGTTGCGCTGCAGCGTGGGATGGCTGGCCTCGGCGAAGAAGGCGTTGACCAGCGCCGCGTGTTCCTCGACGGTCATCGACTCATGCAGCGACATCACCGCCCCGGCAAGCACTTTGAGGTCGGAGTCATCACCCTGATAGTGCTTGGTGATGGCTCCGCCGAACCAGTTCAGATCGCCTGCCACCGCTGCCTGATACGGCTGGTTGGCGGCCAGCGAGGTATCGGTCGCTGCCTTCTCGACCAGCCTGCGCACGATGAAGTCCAGCTGGATGTACATCGGCTTCTCACACCACAGCGTGCCGTCGTTGTCGAAGACGGCGACGCGTTCCTCAGGCGGGACGAAGTCCGGTCCAGCGGTCGTGACACGGGCGACGAAGTCGATGATTGCCGACTTCGTCACGCCGTCGGCCCAAGTCGCGAGCTCCGCCACGTTCAGCCGCCGCGAGTGGCGAGGAACTTCTCGAGTTCCTCGACCGCGTGGTTGATGGTGAACGACGCCGGCTCCTGCCGCGGCGGGAACTCCTTGAACGTCTCCAGGAACTGGTTCACGATCGCTGAGCCGTAGAACATCAGGTACAGACGATCAATCACCCAGTCCCAGTAGGTGTTCGAGGTGATATCCGCGTGTTCGAAGGGATCGGTGCGCAGGTTGAAGAGTTTCGGTGCGCGCAACTTCGTGAATGGCTCGAACCACACCGCGAGCGTGCCCTGGCAGCGCTGCTCCATGAACACGATCTTCCAATTGTCGGCTCGGATGCCCAGCACATCGCCGTCGTCGGAGAAGTAGATCATCCCGCGCCGCGGACTCTTGTCGACCTCGCCAGTCAGATACGGCAGCAGGTTGTAGCCGTCGATGTGCACCTTGTACTCGGTTTTGCCGTCGGCGCCAGCCTTGTGACCGGCCTTGAGTTTCTCGACGATATCCGGATCACCCGCAGCGGCTGCGAATGTGGGAAGCCAATCATGATGCTGGACAATCTCGTTGGATACCGATCCGGCCTTGATCTTTCCCGGCCAGCGGATCAACTCCGGAATGCGGAACGCGCCCTCCCAGTTCGTCGCCTTCTCGCTGCGGAACGGGGTGGTGGCCCCGTCGGGCCAGCTGTTGGCATGCGGGCCGTTGTCGGTGGAGTAGATGACGATGGTGTCCTCGGCGATCCCGAGTTCGTCCACCAGATCGAGCAGCGTGCCGACGTTGCGGTCATGGTCGATCATCGTGTCGTGGTACGGCGACTGCCAGCGCCCGGCCTGACCTCTGCTCTCCGGCTTGGTGTGGGTGCGAAAGTGCATGTGCGTCATGTTCATCCACACGAAGAACGGGGTTTCCGCCTCGTGCTGACGCCTGATGAACTCCGCGCACGCAGACGTGGTCTCGTCGTCGATGGTCTCCATCCGCAGTTTCGTCAGCGGTCCGGTGTCCTCGATGCGCTGCCTGCCGACCGGACCGTACCGTTCGTCGACCTCACCGGAGTCCTCGTCGGTGGCCCAGGAGTGGATCACGCCGCGCGGTACCAGAGCCTTGCGCAGCAGAGGCGCCTCCTCTTCGGTGGGGTAGTCCTCGTGCTCCGGCTCCTCCTCGGCATTGAGGTGGTACAGGTTTCCGAAGAACTCGTCGAATCCGTGTGCGGTGGGCAGGTATTTGTTCAGGTCGCCAAGGTGGTTCTTGCCGAACTGGCCGGTGGCGTAACCCAGCGGTTTGAGCACCTCGGCGATCGTCGGGTCCTCCTTCTGCAGCCCGACGTCGACACCGGGCATGCCGACCTTGCTCATACCGGTGCGATAGACGCTCTGTCCGGTGATGAACGACGACCGTCCCGCGGTGCAGCTCTGCTCGCCGTAGGAATCGGTGAAAAGCATTCCCTCATCAGCGATCCGGTCGATGTTGGGGGTGAAGTAGCCCATCATGCCGCGGCTGTAACAACTGAGGTTGGAGATGCCGATGTCATCGCCCCAGATGACCAGGATGTTCGGTTGCGAATTAGGCATTTGTCAGTCCTTTGCAAGGTACTCGTGCAGCTTCTCGACCGCCTGGTCGACGCTGAAACTGGCCGGTGCGTGCCGCGGGCGGAACTCCTTGAACGTCTCCAGGAACTTGGTCGCCATGGCGGTGGCATAGAAGACGAAGTAGTCGTGTCGCAGCAGCCACTCGTAATAGGTGTTCGACGTGATGTCGGCGTACTCGAACGGATCGGTACGCAGGTTGAACAGCTTCGGCACCCGGAGCGAGGTGAACGGCTCGGCCCAAATCCTTAGCGTGCCCGGGCAGCGCTGCTCCATGAAGACGATCTTCCAGTTCTCGAAACGCATGGCGACCAGGTCACCGTCATCGGAGAAGTAGAAGAAGCCACGCCGCGGGCTCTCGTCTACCTCACCAGTCAGGTAGGGGAGCAGGTTGAAACCGTCAATGTGCACCTTGTACTCAGTGTTCCCGTCGGCGCCGGCCTTATGGCCCTTCTTCAGCTTCTCGCTGATGTCCGGGTCACCCGCGGCGGCCAGGAGGGTCGGCAGCCAGTCGTGATGCTGGATGATCTCGTTCGAGACGGCGCCGGCCTCGATCTTGCCGGGCCAGCGGACCAGTTCCGGCACGCGGAACGCACCCTCCCAGTTGGTGTCCTTCTCACTTCGAAACGGGGTGGTGCCGGCGTCGGGCCAGGTGTTCCGGTGGGGTCCGTTGTCGGTGGAGTAGATGACGATGGTGTCGTCGGCGATGCCGAGCTCGTCGATGGCATCGAGGACGGTGCCGACGTTGCGGTCGTGATCGATCATCGCGTCGTGGTACTCGGACTGCCACAGGCCGGCCTGTCCCCGGCTCTCCGGTTTGACGTGGGTATAGAGGTGCATGTGGGTGAAGTTGCACCACACGAAGAACGGGGTGTCCGCCTCGTGCTGGCGCTTGATGTAGTCGACGGTGGCCTCGGCGATGTCGTCGTCGATGGTCTCCATCCGCTTGGTGTTCAGCGGCCCGGTGTCCTCAATGGTCTGCTTGCCGACGGGCCCGTACTTCGGGTCGTCGGGTTCACCGGAGACGTCGTCGGTGGCCTTGCACTTCAACACACCGCGGGGCTTGGCGAGGTTGTACAGCCGGGGGTAGCGATCCTCGTGCGGGTAGTCGTACTGCTCGGGCTCCTCCTCGGCGTTGAGGTGGTACAGGTTGCCGTAGAACTCGTCGAAGCCGTGCACCGTCGGCAGGTACTTGTTGAGGTCGCCGAAGTGGTTCTTGCCGAACTGGCCGGTGGCGTAGCCCAGCGGTTTGAGCAACTCGGCGATGGTCGGATCCTCCGCAGCCCAACCGATGTCAGCGCCAGGGATACCGACCTTGCTCATTCCGGTGCGATACACGCTTTGACCACTGATGAAGGCGGCCCGGCCCGCGGTGCAGCTTTGCTCACCGTAGGAATCGGTGAATCGCATGCCCTCTTTGGCGAGCCGGTCGATGTTCGGGGTGCGATAGCCCATGACGCCGTCGCTGTAACAACTCAGGTTGGTGATGCCGATGTCATCGCCCCAGATGACCACGATGTTCGGCTTTCCGTTGGGCATGTCGCCCTCGCTTTCATCCGACGTGGTGTGGATCCTGCTTTCTGGACACTAGGGGAATGTTCCGCGTGGCGTTGGCCCTCAGCAAGAATTTCACGCGGTGGCCTGAACCGAACATCAAGATTTGCAATAGAACTCGACCGGAGCGGTGGACGCGGGTATTGCCCATTCGCTCGTCTTCGACGAGCGCGTCGGTAACGCTCCAACGCGCGTGCCGGAGGCCCACCATCGAAGCCATAGGTGAAGGTATTGGGCAGCCCTGTGCGTCCCGCACCCCAGACCAAGATTGCGTGCGGTTGCCACCGCGAGACGCTGGCTTTGACCTGGCCAACCTAACCCTGCTGAAGGGCGACACTGGCTGGATCGTGATCGACACCCCGATCTCGCCGGAGATGGCCAAGGCCGGACTGGATCTGGCCAACGAGAAGCTCGGTGCCAGTCCAGTTCTCGCAGTCGTGCACAGTCACTCGCACACCGATCACTACGGTGGCGTGCGCGGCATCGTCTCGCAGCAGGACGTCGACACCGGCAAGGTGAAAATCATCGCGCCGTCAGCGGCTTTCGTCGAGGCTGCGGTCAGCGAGAATGTGATCGCCGGCAACGCGATGTCTCGGCGGGTGCAACGGCGTTCCCCGATGCCGGAGGGACGGACACCGCGAGTCCGGACACCATCAATGCCATGCCGCCGGAGATGATGTTCGACTACCTGGGCGTGCGACTCAACGGCCCGAGGGCCGCGGGCAGGAAGATCACCCTCAATGTCGATTTCACCCAGCTGAAGAAGCAGTATGTGCTCACCGTGGAGAACGGCGTGCTCAACTACGGGTCCGCACCGATACCGAATGCCGACGCCAGCCTCAAGCTCACCAAGGCGACGATGAACCAGATTCAGCTGGGCAAGTTGAAGCTCAACGACGGCATCGACCAGAACAGGGTGACGCTCGAGGGCAATCGCCAGTCACGAACGACACGATTGATTCGTCAAGCCGGAAAGCGCACGGGGTGACGCGCATTACGAAATCCCTGCGTTACCCTCAAGGAGTCGCAGGTTCCTCGCGTTCCCGCCGAGCGGTGACCGTCTGCGACGTGTGCGTATAACGGATGGGAGCACCATCCATGGTGCTGAACTCTCCTGTGGCCAACAAGGCCCCCCGGTTGGTGTTCTGCAACAGATCAGCCACCCGCGGCGGCGTCGATGCCGCGTGGCTGCCCGGCAGCAACAACCTGGGCGCTGAACTGCCCGACCTGCTTGCGGTCATCGGATCGATGATCGGCGAGGTCCGACGCGTTGTTTACGACCCACGGTCCTGGACGAAGACGCCGTCGCGCATGATCCGGCGCGGCGTGGCAATCTCCATCGATCCCTACCCGATGGTGACGTGCGAGACGATCTACCTGATCGGCACGCACTCCCGGGACGCCGTTATCTACGTCTTCCCGCAGACGTGTACCACCGCGATCGTGGACCGCGTCCTGGACGCCATCCGCGACTCCGACGCACCGATGGACACGTCTGTGCTTCGACATCTGCTGGGCCGATTCTCGACTGCCGAGGCCGAAACGGCGTGACGGGGTGCGTCAAAGAACAGGGCCTGCGATGAGCAGGTTCTGTGACGCAATGTTCGCCAATGCGCGAACCAGCACGCGGGGGATGGTCACCGGGGATCCTCATGCGCTCATCCGGCACAGCTGGGCCGAGGTGCACGAACGCGCCCGCCGCATCGCTGGGGGTCTCGCCGCGGCGGGTGTCGGACCCGGCGACGCGGTCGCGGTGCTGGCGGGTGCCCCCGCCGAGATCGCTCCCACCGCGCAGGCCGTCTGGATGCGGGCCGCCAGTTTGACGATGCTGCACCAACCGACGCCCCGTACGGACCTCGTGGTGTGGGCAGAGGAGACCGGCCGGGTGGTCGACGCGCTCGGCGCGGCGGCAGTGGTGGTGTCGGACCCGTTCATGGCGGCCGCGCCCTTCCTGGCCGAACGTGGCGTCACTGTCCTGGTGCCCGCCGATCTGATGACGTTCGACCCCGTCGAGCCTCTCGAGACCGCCGAGGACGACATCGCACTGCTTCAGTTGACGTCTGGTTCGACGGGTCCGCCGAGGGCCGTCCGGATCACGCACCGGAACCTGGTGTCCAACGCTGAGGCCATGTTCGTCGGCGCCGAGTATGACCTGGACATCGACGTCATCGTGAGCTGGCTTCCGCTGTTCCACGACATGGGCATGACGGGCTTTCTGATCGTGCCGATGTACTTCGGCGCCGAGCTGGTCAAGGTCACGCCGATGGACTTCCTCACCGATATTCTGTTGTGGCCCAGGCTCATCGACAAGTACAAGGGCACGATGACGGCCGCGCCCAACTTCGCCTACGCGCTGCTGGCCAAGCGGCTCCGCAGGCAGGCCAACCCCGGTGAGTTCGACCTCTCCTCGCTGAGATGGGCGCTCTCGGGTGCCGAGCAGGTCGAGCCCGCCGTGGTCGAGGACCTGTGTGAGGCCGGCGCGCCGTTCGGGCTCCGCCGGGAGGCGATTCTGCCCGCGTACGGGATGGCCGAGGCCACGGTGGCGGTGTCGTTCGCGGTCTGCGGCGCGGGCCTCGTCGTCGACGAGATCGACGCCGACATGCTCGCGGTGCTGCACAGGGCGGTCCCAGCCACGTCGGGCAACGTGCGCAGGCTCGCGACTCTCGGGCCGGTCCTGGGCGGGCTGGAGGTTCGCATCGTCGACGAGGACGAGAACCCGTTGCCGACGCGTGGCGTCGGCGTCATCCAGGTGCGCGGCGAGCCGGTAACGCCGGGCTACACCACCGAGGGCGGATTCATCCCTGCGCAGGACGATCTGGGCTGGTACGACACCGGCGACCTGGGTTACCTGACCGAACGCGAGCACATCGTGGTGTGCGGGCGGGTCAAGGACGTCATCATCATGGCCGGCCGCAATGTCTATCCCACCGACATCGAGCGGGCCGCGCTGCGCGTGGACGGGGTCCGGCCCGGGTGTGCCGTCGCGGTGCGGTTGAACGCGGGGCACTCGCGGGAGTCGTTCGCCGTCGCGGTCGAGTCGAATGCGTTCGAGGACCACGCCGAGGTCCGCCGCATCCAGAGGGCCGTGGCGCACGAGGTGTTCGCCGAGGTGGACCTGCGTCCGCGCAACGTCGTGGTGCTGGCGCCGGGCGCCGTCCCGAAGACACCGTCGGGCAAGCTGCGTCGGGCGCACGCCCTGTCACTGGTCGGATAGCGCTACGGCCCGGGACTCCGTTGCGGCAGAGTGCCGTAGGCGAAGTCAATGAGGTAGTCGCTCAGTGCCAGCGAGGCCGCCTCGGCGGCGTCGGCGTCGCCTGCGGCAATCGAGGCCAGGATGGCGTGGTGCAGCTGTGCCGCCCGGGTGAGGTCGTCACCGGGGTCGACGAGATTTCCGAACCAGAACCGTCGCGAGAGACCCTGGAGGGGCGCCATCGCCACTTCGATGTATTCGTTGTGCGTCGCGCCGACCACCAGGGCGTGCGCCGAACGTAGGAACGTGGCGAACTCGTTCACCGTCAGTGGCGTGCCGAGAACGTCGTCGGCGAGCTTGCGAGCCGCGCTGCGCTGATCGGCGGTGGCTCGCAGCGCGGCCAGTCGGACCGCGAACGGTTCCAGCGTGCGGCGCAGCTCGAGCAGTTTCAATTGCGCCTCGATCGAGGCCACCGGCACCAGCACACCTCGGTTGGGGTGGATCTCCACGAGGCGTTCACGCGCGAGCCGCTGCAACGCCTCCCGCACCGGGGTTCGACCCAGCCCGGTGCGCTCCATCAGCTGTTTCTCGGACACCAAGGTGCCGGGCGGCAGGTCCTGGAGCACGATCATCCGCTCAATGTCGAGGAAGGCCTGGTCGGCCTTGTTCGGGGTGACCTCGGTCATTCCGGCGCGCTGTTCGTCACGGGGTAGACATTATCGCGACAGTGCATGTACGGTCCGCATATGACTGATATATCGGTTGAATGGCGGTTGTCTACGAGGCCTCGGGACTCGGATGTGCGGAGCCTTCCGGTTGTGGCCGATGTCGACGTCGTCGTGGTCGGCGCCGGGGCCGCCGGTGTCGCGGCAGCCACCGTCGCCGCCGAGGCCGACGCCACTGTGCTGGTGATCGAGAAGTACGGATTCGCAGGCGGAGCCGCCGTCGCAGGCATGTCGGGCACGATCTGCGGCATGTACCTGGCCTCCGACGGCGACGCAGGCCCGGAACAGGTGGTGTATGGATTCACCGACCGCTTCGCAGGTGAGTTGACCGCGCGCCACGGCCTCACCGATCCTCAGCGGTACGGCAAGACATTCACCTCAGCGCACGATCCGCTGGTGTGGCGGGAGGCCGCCGATGCGTTACTGACCGCCGCGGGTGTCCGAATCCTGTTCCACACCCAGGTGATCGACGTGCTCGTTGAGGAGGACGCCTACCAGGGTCTGATCGTGGCCTCGAACGCCGGTGTCGGATTGATACGGGCAGCAAGGATCATCGACGCCTCGGGCGACGGTGCCGTCGTGGCCCGAGGTGGTGGCGCCTATCGGTTCGGTGATGACGGGCGGATTCAGAACCCGACCATGTTCTTTCGTCTGGGCAATGTGAATGTCGAAGAGTTCTGGGCGGCATGGGGTTTCGACACGATCAACCCCCCGTGGATCTCCGATGCGATCGACGAGGCGCGCGCCGCCGGGCTCGACCTGCCGCGCAACAAGATCTGGGTCTTCGCCACCAGCCGCCCCGGCGAATTGCTGGTCAACGCCACCCGCCTCACCGGGCCAGACGGCCGGATACTGAACGTCATCGATCCCGCCGACTTCACTCTCGCCGAGATAGGCGGTCGACAGCAGGTGCGCGCGTATGCGCGTTTCCTCGCTGACGCAGTGCCGGGCTGCGCCGACTCATTCGTCGTGGACACCGGCGTGGAGGTGGGCATCCGGCAGACCCGCACCATCGAGGGGATCGTGACCCTGCGTGACAGCGATGTGGTCGAGGGAACCAAACGATCCGACAGCATCTGCCGGTCGCCGTGGCCCATCGAATTGCACGACGGTGAGAAGCCGCGCCTGCGTTGGTTGTTGGACGACTACTACGATGTGCCGTTCGGAACGCTCGTGCCTCAGCGTGGTGAGAACGTCATCGTCGCCGGTCGATGCCTGAGCGCCCAGCACCAGGCACTTGCGTCCGCCCGGGTCACCGCCCAGTGTTTTGAGTACGGCCATGCCGCCGCGGTGGCGACACTGGTCTCGTTGGACTCCGGCACCGCATACCGCGACCTCGACGTGCGCGCCGTCCAGGATCGCATGATCGCCAACGGAAGTGCGCTGCAGCCCGCAGCCCGGGTCGCAGCATCCTCGGAAGGGCAGGACCGACCATGACCGACAACTTCGAACGAGCGACCGGGGGACGGCTGCGCAGCAATTTCACCCCCGGCAGCACCCGGTGGGCGGTGCGGCGCGCGCAGTGGAGTGCCATGGGCATCAGCGTCGAGGACCAGCAGAGACCGAAGATCGCGGTGGTCAACACCTCGTCGAAGCTGTCGGTGTGCTTTGCACACCTCGACGACGTGGCGATCAGGGTCGCCGACGCGATTCGGGAGGCCGGTGGACTGCCGTTTGAGATTCGCACCACTGCGCCAAGCGATTTCGTCACCAGTGCTGGGCGCAAGGCGCGGTACCTGATGCCAACCCGCGACCTGATCGTCAACGACGTCGAGGCCGCGGTCGAAGGCGCCGTGCTCGACGGCATAGTCTTCCTGTCGTCGTGCGACAAGACCACGCCGGCCCACCTGATGGCCGCCGCCAGGCTCGATCTCCCGTCGATCGTCGTGATCGGCGGCTATCAGAAGGGCGGGCGGTACAGCGGCTGCTCGGTCGACATCGACACCGTCTACGAGTCGGTCGGCGCGCTGGCCTCCGGGAGCATGAGCGTCGACGAACTCGGTGAACTCGCCGATCAGGCGATTGAGGGCCCCGGTGTCTGCGCGGGCCTGGCGACCGCGAACACCATGCACTGCCTGGCCGAGGCGCTGGGCATGACGGTCGCGGGTTCCGCTCCCACCCGCGCGAATTCAGAGGCCATGCTCGCCAACGCGTCTGCCGCGGGGGCGAGGATCGTGGGGATGGTCGAGGAGAACCTCACCGCCCGGCAGGTCATCACCGAGGCCGCGATCGAGAATGCGGTCGACGTCGCCCTGGCACTCGGTGGTTCGGTCAACTGCATTCGACACCTGACGGCCATCGCTGCCGAGGCCGACCTCGACGTCGACGTCATCGGGCTGTTCGAGAGGTTGGGTCGGGACGCGGTTCAGTTGGCGGCTATTCGTCCCAACGGTTCTCACCAGGTGTGGGATCTGGACGGCATCGGTGGTGTGCAGACCGTGCTGCGCACCTTGCTGCCCCGGCTTCACGGTGACGCGATGACCGTGGACGGCCGCACCGTCGCCGAGCGCGCTCGGGATGCGCGCACCGCCGACGGTGACGTTCTGCACGGTCTCGACGACCCGATCAATGACGAGCCTGGCCTGATCATCCTGCGGGGAACGCTGGCGCCCGACGGCTCGATCGTGAAGGTTGCCGGGGTGGGCAAGGCTACCCGACGAGACTTCAGCGGGCCGGCAAGGGTTTTCGTCGGTGAGGACGATGCGATCGCGGCATTGGGCGACGGTGGGATCGATCGCGGGGACGTGATCGTCCTGCGTGGAATGGGGCCCCGCGGCGGGCCCGGAACGGTGTTCGCGGCCAGTTTCGTCGCCGCACTCAACGGCGCCGGACTCGGCGGTCACGTCGCGGTGGTCACTGACGGCGAGCTGTCTGGCCTCAACCACGGGCTCGTCGTGGGCCAGGTGATGCCGGAGGCGGCCGACGGAGGTCCGCTGGCCGGGCTGGTCGAGGGTGACACGATCAGCATCGATCTTGACGCCCGCCGGGTCGACGTGCACCCGGTCCGCGACGGCGCCCCGGTTCGCGCCGCGGGCGCCGCCCCCGAACGCGGCTGGCTCGGCCAGTACGCCGAGCTCGTCGGCCCCATTCAAGGCGGAGCCGTACTCCGTCGTCCCATCTGATCACTGGTGAGGACAACATGTTTCACCTCAACCATCATCGACACCTTCGGACCTAAGGACTCTGGCGCATGAATGCCACCGGCACTGCAGACACCGCCGTCTCGACCGGAAGTAACCAGGCCAGAAAGGCCGGGATCGCTGCGTTGGTCGGCACCACCCTCGAGTGGTACGACTTCCTCATCTACGGCACCGCGGCGGCGCTGGTGCTCAACAGTCAGTTCTTCCCCAACGCCAGCCCCACCGTCGGCACGCTGGCGGCGTTCGCCACGTACGCGGTGGGATTCCTGGCCCGCCCGCTCGGCGGCATCGTGCTGGGCAACATGGGCGACAGGTTAGGCCGCAAGAAGATGCTGGTGTTCACCATCGTCTTGATGGGCGTGGCCACCACTTTGATCGGTCTGCTGCCCAACTACGCGGCCATCGGCGTGTGGGCGCCGATCCTGCTCATCCTGCTGCGGTTGCTGCAGGGGTTCGGTGCGGGCGGTGAATACGCCGGGGCTGTCGTGCTTTCCGTGGAGCACGGCAATCAGAAGCGACGTGGCCTGGCAGGTGCCTGGGCGCCCGCGGGTTTCGCGCTGGCGACGCTGCTGGCCACGGGCGTCTTTCAAATCGCGACCCTGCTGCCCGATGACGCGTTCCAGAGCTGGGGATGGCGAGTGCCCTTCCTGCTCGGATCTGTGCTGTTGATCGTCGGCTACTTCATCCGGCAGAGCATCGATGAGACCGAGGCTTACGAGAAGGCCGTCGAGGCCGAGCGGAGTGGCACCGTCGAAGAGACGAAGATTCCCGTGCTGGAGGCCATCCGGAGAAATCCGCGTAACTTCCTGGTGGTGGTCGGGGCCCGGATGGCCGAGAACGGCTTCGCCTACCTGTTCCCGGTGTTCGCGGTCGGATTCGCCGTCAACAACCTCGGGGTGCCCAGCAGCACGACACTGCTCGCCGTGGTCATCGCGTCGGCGGTACAGGTCGGATTCATCCCGATCTGGGCGCACGTCAGTGACCGGGTCGGACGGCGTCCGGTGTACGCCGCCGGAGCACTGCTCTCGGTGCTGTGGCTGGTGCCGTTCTTCCTAATGCTGGAATCGCTGAACACGACGATGCTGATTGTCGGCTTCGTGGTGGGTCTGGGCATCCTGTACCCGGCCATGCTGGCGCCGCAGGCTGCTTACTTCGCCGAGCTGTTTGACACGCGCACACGTCTGTCGGGATTCGCGTTCGCGCGGGAGATCGGTTCCGTTCTCGCCGGCGGGTTCCTGCCGCTCATCGCCACCGCGCTGATCGCCGCCTTCGGGCACTGGTGGGTCATCGTGGTCTATCTCGGGATACTGACGACACTCACCCTGGTCGCACTGGCATTCGGTCCGGAGACCAACCGCAAGTCGATCATCGATGACGCGGAGACCGCCGAGGTCTCGCGCCGCGCTGCGCCGTAGCGCTAGGCGCGAGCGGGCGACTTCTGTCCGGCGGCCTTCATCGACGCGAAGAGATCGGTGTAGTAGGGCAGGCACTCGGCCAACGCCTGCTCGGTGGTGAACAGCGGCTGATACCCCAGGTCGCGCTTGGCCTTCGCGATGGAGAAGTAGTTGTCGAGTGAGATTCGTTCTACGGCAAGCGGTTCCAGTAGCGGCTTGGGCAGCCCGAAGCGGAAGTGCAGCCACTGCCACACCCGCATGGCGAATCCGACGAGTTTGCCCGGCACGCGGAACGTCGGGAACGGTTGGCCGCACGCCTCGACGACCGGACGGGAGAACTCGAACATGTTGATCGGCTCACCGTCGTTGATGAAGTACGCCTGCCCGGGTGCGGACCCGCCGGGGACGAGGTGCTCGGCGGCCAGGAGAAAACCGTGAATCAGGTTGTGCACGTATGAGTTGTCGAGCTTGACGTCCTTGCTGCCGACGAGCACCTTGACGTGGCCGGCTAGCACGCTCTCGAACACCTTGCGGAACATCGTCTGATCGCCGCGGCCCCAGATGCCGCTGGGCCGGATCGAGCAGGTGAGCATGCCCGCCTCGCCGTTCTGTCCGAGGACGAACTTCTCGGCCACCACCTTGGTCTCGGTGTAGAGGTCGTTGAAGCGGTCGGTGTAGGGCAGCGTCTCATCTCCGCCGGAGATCACCTGACCGCCCATCACGACGCTGTTGGACGCGGTGTAGACGAACCGCTTGACGCCTGCGGCCTGCGCGGCGTGCACGAGGTTCTCGGTGCCGCCGACGTTCACGGCGAAGCTGCGCTGCCGGTACTCGTCGGTGACCGATCCGCCGCCCATCAGGTCGATGATGGCGGCGGTGTGGATCACGGTGTCGATGCCGTCCACCGCGCGGGCCACGTCATCGGTGTTGGTGATATCGCCGACGACGGCCTCCAGACCGGCGTGATCGGGCAGCGGTGACGGGGCACGGTCGAAGGAGCGGACCCGATGCCCACGGTCGAGGAGCTCGGTCACCAGGTTGGCGCCGACGAAGCCGGAACCCCCGGTCACCAGGACACGGCCGAGTTCAGTGGTCAGCGTTGGATCACCCATGCCGACGAGAATAACTGAAACGTGTTTCAGTCTCGACCGACGGCGCCGAGACCGGTTGCGTCCTCAACTATCGTCGGGGTCCTTGGCCGCCAGTGTCTGCTCCACCTTCTGGCGGGCGCCCTCGAGGTGCTCCTCGCATCGTTTTGCCAGCTCCTCGCCTCGTTCCCACAGCTTCAACGAGGTATCGAGGTCGAGCCCGCCCTGTTCCAGGCGGCGCACCACCTCGATGAGTTCATCGCGTGACTCCTCGTACCCCAATTGACTAATGGGCTTCATCCAACCCCTCACTCATCGCTGTGACGGCGCCATCGGCGACGCGAACTCTCAGGCGGGTGCCAGCCGGTGCGTCGTCAGTCGAGCGCAACACCGATGTCTCACCCGACGCGGACACCGCCTGCACCACCGCGTAGCCACGCGCCAGTGTGGCCGCCGGGCCCAGTGTGGCAAGCCGGGCCGACACGTGTTCGATGCGGTCGGTCTCGGTCGCGATCAGACGGGTCACGTCACGACGGGCCGCGGTCACCGCGCGGTGGACCTCGTCGGCACGCGCCGTCAGCGCGGCCAGCGGTTGCGCCAGGACAGGCCTGCTGTGCAGCTGGCCGACAACGTGCTGTTCGCGGCGCACCCAGTTGCGCAGGGCCTGCGCGCTGCGCCGCCGCAGATCGGACACCAGTGCCTGCTCGGCGGCGGCGTCGGGCACGATCCGCTTGGCCGCGTCGGTCGGGGTCGCCGCGCGCACATCGGCGACCAGATCGCACAGCGGGCTGTCCGGCTCGTGCCCGATGGCGCTCACCACCGGTGTGGTGCACGCGGCGATCGCCCGGCACAGCGTCTCGTCGGAGAACGGCAGCAGGGCGTCGACGTCACCGCCGCCGCGGGCCAGCACGATCACGTCGACGTCGGGATCGGCGTCCAGGTCGCGCAACGCCTCCACCACCTGCGCCACCGTGGTGGGTCCCTGTACCGCGGTGTTGCGGATCGCGAACTGGACAGCGGGCCAACGGCTCTGGGCGACCGAAACGACGTCGCGCTCGGCGGCGGAGGCGCGACCGGTGATCAGCCCGACGGTGTTGGGCAGGAACGGGATCGGTCGTTTCAGCCGGGCATCGAACAGGCCCTCGGCCTCGAGGAGCTTGCGCAACCGCAGGATGCGCTCCAGCAGCTCACCGATGCCGACGGCGCGGATCTCGGTGACCCGCAACGAGAACGTGCCGCGACCGGTGTGGAAGTTGGGCTTGCCGTGCATGATCACCTGCACGCCCTCGGTGAGGCGCACCGGCGCGTTGACCACGAGATCGCGTGGGCAGATCACGGACAGCGACATGTCGGCGGCCGGGTCGCGCAGCATGATGAACACCACGGTGGGGCGGATGTTCATCTGGGCGATCTGGCCCTCCACCCACACCGTGCCCAGTCGGTCGATGTACTTGGCGACGCGGGTGGCGACGGCACGCACCGGCCAGGGGTTATCCGGGGACTTGCCCTGTTCGGGTTCGGTCACTTCGCGCTGGCGCGGGTGATCCTGTTGGCCAGCAGCGTCTGGAACGGTGCGCGTGCCGTGGTCGACTCCTCGTAGGCCAGCAGCGCCTCGAGATCGTTGACACGCAGCGATGGCAGCCGGGCACGCAACTGGGCCAGGGTCAGCGACTGGTAGTCCAATTCGGCGGCCACGGTGGGCGCCTCGGTGGACGTGGCCGTCGGTCTGCCGGAGTCGGACTTCCCGGGCTCGCCGGTGCTGTAGAGGGCGAATCGTCCCTCGGTGAGGCGTTCACCGTCACGGCGCTCACCGGCGTCGGAGATATCCGTCACTCCGGCGAAGTCGGCGTCGTCCGCGTTGAGGTCCTCATCGAACGTCGCCCACTCGGCTTGCTCGTCCTTCGGCGGGAACAGGGTGTCGAGCGCCTGGTCGCCCCTGTCGACCAGGTCCGCGACGTCCTGCTGCATCTTCATGACGATGTGCGCCACCTGGCTGGCCATCGTCATGGGGTAGGTCAGGATCGTGTGCGGCAGCTTGCGCGTTTCCTCGAGTGCGGTCACCGCTGCGCCTACCAGCAGACGGACCCCATACGGTGCTGTAGCCATGGGTGCAGCCTACGGCTGGCAGGTCGGGGTTGAGGGAAAGTACCCTCAAGGCATGGCATCGACGATCAACATGGGCATTCCTGGTGCCACCGCCTCGATCGTTGAACGGACGACCGGCAAGCGAGTCCTCCTGGCAGAGCCGCGTGGCTACTGCGCGGGCGTCGACCGTGCGGTCGAGACCGTGGAGCGCGCGCTCGAGAAGCACGGCGCCCCGGTGTACGTCCGTCACGAGATCGTGCACAACGTCCACGTCGTCGAGACGTTGGCCAAGGCGGGCGCGATCTTCGTCGATGAGACCGATGAGGTGCCCGAGGGCTCCATCGTGGTGTTCTCCGCGCACGGTGTGGCGCCGACGGTGCACGTCAACGCTGCCGAGCGCGACCTGAAGGTCATCGACGCGACGTGTCCGCTGGTGACCAAGGTGCACAACGAGGCCAAGCGATTCGCCCGTGACGACTACGACATCCTGCTCATCGGCCACGAGGGCCACGAGGAGGTGGTCGGCACCGCCGGTGAGGCGCCCGATCACGTGCAGCTCGTCGACGGGCCGGACGCTGTCGACAACGTCGTCGTGCGGGATCTGAACAAGGTCATCTGGCTGTCGCAGACCACGCTGAGCGTCGACGAGACGATGGAGACCGTGCGCAGGTTGCGTGAGCGCTTCCCGACGCTTCAGGATCCGCCGAGCGATGACATCTGCTACGCCACACAGAACCGTCAGGTGGCGGTCAAGGCCATGGCGCCGGAGTGCGAGCTGGTCATCGTGGTCGGTTCGCGGAACTCGTCGAACTCGGTGCGTCTGGTCGAGGTCGCGCTGGGCGCCGGGTCCGAGGCGTCCTACCTGGTCGACTACGCCGAGGACATCGATCCGGCCTGGCTGGAGGGCGTGACAAGCGTCGGCGTCACCTCGGGGGCTTCCGTGCCCGAGGTGCTGGTGCGTGGAGTGCTCGAGCGGCTCGCCGAGTACGGATTCGACACGGTTCAGCCCGTCACCACCGCCAACGAGACGTTGGTGTTCGCACTGCCCAGGGAGATCCGCGCGCCCCGGCGCTGAGCACGACTCGCGTTAGCTGTCGTACTCCCACGCGTCGGGGGTCGCGTTGCGGGAGCGGCGCGGCCGATGCTCGACGCGAGGCTCCTCGTCATCTGAACCTCGATAGCGCACCCTCGACACCGGGTGGTGCGTCGAGGGGCCCGCGCCATTGGTCGGGGCTGGCTCGTGCGGTTCATACGCCGGGTAGTCGGGCATGCGGTGGCGGCGTTCCTGACGCTCCGGGCGTTCGTAGCGCTCCGGACGTTCGTAGCGGTCGGCGCGCTCGCGTCGCACCGGTCGCTCCCCGCGCTCGGGGGCGCCGCGGCGGCTCACGGGGGGCGCGTTGCGGCGGTCGCGGACCTCGTCGCCCTGCGGGCGGCGCCGTCGAGGGGCGGCGGCCGGGTCGACGGGAGGACCGCCCGGGCGGGGCCGACGCGGACGGCTCGGCATCGGGTCGAAGGTCTCGGTCTCGGGTGGCCGGGCGTGACGTGACCGCGAGGACTCCGACGGTCGGGTCCTGCGCGCTGGCCGCGGCGCATCATCATCGAGTGCGGAGCGCGTGGGGCGCTCGATCGTGTGCCGCCGGCTTCGTCGTGACGGCTCGGCCTCGGTGGTCGGCTGCGACGAGAAGCGCGAGACCACCTTGGCGATGGCGGCGGCCACGGCGCTGGTGCCCTCCGCGGGTTCCTCGGCGGCCTCGTCTGTCGGTTCGCCACCGTGCGCCGTCATCCCCAGATACCAGCGCGCCATGCCGATCAGCAGCACGCTCGCCGCGGTCAGGAACATCAGTGGGAAGCGCTCGATCAGCGGATAGCCACAGTTGATCAGGATGTCCTTGATGCCGGCGATCCCGCCGCTGTGAAAGGCGAAGTATGCCGACGGGACCGCGACGAACAGGATCAGCGGCGGCTGGATCACGGCGCTGAACAGACCGGACTGCTGGACCGCGAGAACCGCGAGAACACAGCCAGTGACGTAGCACACGGCGAAGGCGGCGCTCAGCGATTTGGTGCCCGACCCTGCGTCGTAGGCGAACCCGATCGCAGTGAGCGTTATGGCCAGCACAACCGCGCCCCACCAGGGAATACCGGGGATCTGCGGCAGCGCCGAACGTTGGGCCGCAGGGATCGCCGACCGCGCGCGCTGACCTGACACACGTCGACCGTACCGGCAATCACTCAAAGCGCGCTGCCAGCATGCTCCGGCGTGCCTGGCCATGGCGCCTAGACTGTTCAATCCGTGGGCCTCAACCTCGGAATCGTCGGACTGCCGAACGTGGGTAAGTCAACTTTGTTCAACGCGCTGACACGCAATGACGTGCTCGCGGCCAACTACCCCTTCGCGACAATCGAGCCGAACGAGGGCGTGGTGCCGCTGCCCGATCCTCGGCTGGCCAAGCTGGCGGAGCTGTTCGGCTCCGAGAAGCTCGTGCCGGCGCCGGTGACCTTCGTGGACATCGCCGGCATCGTGAAGGGCGCATCGGAGGGCGCGGGGCTGGGCAACAAGTTCCTCGCCAACATCCGCGAGTGCGACGCGATCTGTCAGGTGGTGCGCGTCTTCGCCGACGACGACGTGGTGCACGTCGACGGCAGGGTGGACCCGGCCTCTGACATCGAGGTGATCGAGACCGAGTTGATCCTCGCCGACATGCAGACGTTGGAGAAGGCGGTGCCCCGCCTTGAGAAGGAAGCCCGCACCAACAAGGACCGCAAGCCGGTGTACGAGGCGGCGCTCGCGGCGCAGACGGTGCTCAACGAGGGCACGACGCTGTTCGCGGCGGGCGCTGACGTCGCACTGCTGCGCGAGCTGAACCTGATGACCACCAAGCCGTTCCTCTACGTCTTCAACGCCGACGAGTCGGTGCTGACCGACGAGGCCCGCAAGGCTGAGCTGCGCGCCCTGGTCGCGCCCGCCGACGCGGTGTTCCTCGACGCGAAGATCGAGGCCGAGCTTCAGGAACTCGACGACGAGTCGGCCGCCGAGCTGCTCGAGTCGATCGGCCAGACCGAACACGGCCTGGATGCCCTGGCGCGGGCGGGCTTTCACACGTTGAAGTTGCAGACCTACCTCACGGCCGGGCCCAAGGAGGCTCGCGCGTGGACGATCCATCAGGGCGATACCGCGCCGAAGGCCGCCGGTGTCATCCACACGGACTTCGAGAAGGGCTTCATCAAGGCCGAGATCGTGTCGTTCGACGATCTGGTGGAGGCGGGTTCGATGGCCGCCGCCAAGGCCGCAGGCAAGGTCCGCATGGAGGGCAAGGACTACGTCATGGTCGACGGTGACGTCGTGGAGTTCCGCTTCAACGTGTAGTCGGGCATGCGTCGACCGTAGGAATGTGCCCGCAGTCCGCGCGGTTTCGTGCGCAAGCCACACGCTCGGTCCCAATGCCGTTTGCCGGTCGTTACTATCGCCTCCTTGTGAAGACAACGACCAATCACCTCGCTGGGATAATCGCCGCCACCGCCGATGCGGTCACGGCAAACGAAGCCAATGCGAAGGTGGTGTTCCGGGCGGCCGCGCAGGCGCAGGG
The DNA here is from genome assembly GCF_022557175.1 of Mycolicibacterium sp. YH-1. Next base: position 1,643,716 of record NZ_CP092915.1, read on the forward strand.
TGCGGTGGCCTCCTCAGTCACGCTGGGGAAGTACCGCGTTGAGGTGGACGAGCCGCCGGCGTTGGGTGGGGAGAACACGGCCCCGAATCCGATGGAGTTCTACCTGGCCTCACTGCTGTCCTGCCATATCGTGACGTGGCGATTCTGGTCGGAGAAGCTCGATATCGCAGTCGACGACATTTCCGCGCACGCCGAAGGCGATCTCGACGTCCGTGGCTTCTTCGGACTGGACGAGGGTGTGCGGGCGGGTTTCGGCGAGGTCCGGGTGGTGGTGACGGTGACAGGGCCGGAAACCGAGGAACGCTACCGCGAACTGCATGAGGCCGTCGAGGCGCACTGCCCGGTGCTGGATCTGACCCGCAATACGACGCCGGTGCACGCGACGTTGGAAGTCGGGTAGTCCTCGAGATCGGAGGCATCAATCTCACTGCTGAGTCGGCGTGCGAGCGCGATCTTGCCCGCGCCGATGGTGTGAGTCCGTCGTCGAACTTTTGAATTCGGTGACGATCTCTGACGTTTATCGGCGACGAAATTGGGTGGAGCTCCACTTCACGTCTAGTGAGCTGGGCCAAAACCGTTCGCAATCCGACGGACTGGCCAAGCAATATTGGAGTGTGCCCATCATCGTGATCACCGGCATCCAAGCGGCCGGCAAATCGACAATTGCCCAGGCGCTGGCAGAGAGCCTTCCGAACAGCGTCCACGTTCGGGGGGACGTGTTCCGCCGCATGATCGTGAACGGTCGGGTCGAGATGGGTCCCGCGACTCCAGAGCCCAAGGCATTGGAGCAACTGGCGCTGCGGTACGAGTTGGCGGCCGAAACCGCAGATCGCTACGCGCAAGCCGGGTTCACGGTGGTCTTGCAGGACATCATCCTTGGCGGATATCTGCAAGACGTCGTCAACCACATCCGAACGCGTCCACTCTTCGTTGTGGTGTTGGCCCCCTCAGTCGCCGCTGTCGTTGATCGGAACCGTGAACGGCAATTAGGCCGCGCAAAGGTTGTGTACAGGCCGGGTGACGAGGACATCGCGATGCTTGATCACACGCTCCGCTCGACCACCCCGCGAATCGGCTACTGGCTTGATACGTCCGAGCTGAGCGTTGCGGACACGGTGGCTGACATTCATGGGCATTTGGAGTCCTCGGCCCGCATCGGGTAGCCACGAAGAGGGACCAGTTAGGAGACGAAGTGAAGATTGCCGATGGCTTGCCCTGCGGCGAAGGCGATGTGATCGTGCGGCGGTTGGGCCATGGTGATGCGGAGGCTTTCGCCGCCGGTACCAGGGACGCCGCCGTTCGACAGCATGGGCACCTTCCCCTATCTGAGTACTCCGCTGAGATCGTGCGCGAACAGATCGATGGTGTGATCTCTCAAGGCTTGAACGACGGCTCGCTCGCGGTGCTCGGGATCGCGGACGCGCCGTCCGACAGGTTTTTGGGCAGCATCGTGCTGTTCGACTTCCGCGAAGACCGTGCAGAAGTCGGGTTCTGGCTGACTCCTGAGGCCCGAGGCCGGGGTGTGGCGCAGAAGGCCTTGCGAGCCGTCGCACGCGTGGCAGCGCATGCGGGGCTGACCCACTTGGACGCTTGGACGGCCCAGGAGAACGAGGGCTCCCGCCGGGTGTTGGAGGGCGTTGGTTTCGTTCAGACGGGTGCGCCCGGTGAGCACGTCGCTCCTTCGGGAGAGAAGGTGACCGGTTTGACGTTCGAACGTTCCGTGGTGGAGTTCAGGTTCAATGTCTAGGTGACGGAGGGCTTATGGCGCTGATTTCGGCGGCGATGTGTCCCCACCCGATGATGTTGATTCCGGATGTAGCCGGGAGTGACCGCCGGTGGAATCGCTTGCGAGCCGCCTGCCAACAAAGCGGTGGACCGACTGCAGATTCCAGTGGTCGGCGGCGGACACGAACCGTCCCCGGATGCTCCACAGTTGGTGGCGATCGTCGGCGGCGATGACTTGACACGGAGTTTCGACCCGGCCGCGGCGTATCCCAGCCTGTTTGCGAGTGGCATTCGATGGAGAGCCGGATGGGGGCAGGCCGCGGAAGAGCCGCAACCGCTGCCGCTCTCGCTCTCTCTGGGCGAACGGCTCCTGATGTCGACGAGAGCAGGCGATACGGGAATGATCGTCGCCAACGTTGCATTTGAATCGATCGATTTCGATGCCTCGCCTGAGGACTGCGCTGCGCTGGGCCGAGATTTAGCGGGACGCGCCGAGCGAGTGGCGATGATCGTCATGGGGGAGGGATCGACGTGCATGACTGCGTCGGATCGAGCACGTCGCACCACAGAGGCGGACGTGTACGACAAGGCGGTAATGCGTGCGTTGGAACACGGTGATTACGACGCACTGGGTCGAGTCGGTGGGAATAGCGTCACCACGACCGGGCAGGCGCCGTGGCGGGTGCTGGCCGGAGCTGCAGCAGGGCACAGATTCGAGGGCCGATTGCATGCGGGCGCGAGACGCCGAGATCGCGGGTATTTCGTGGCGAGTTGGACTCGGCGGCCCTTTGGCACCAACGTTGATCGGTGACGTAAGTCGGTGGAGTTCCGCTTCAACGTGTAGTCGAGTTCAAGATGGCGGCCAACGACCTTCTTGCAGAAGTCGGCGATATCTCCGCGAGTTCTGCACGGTTGTCGTGGGAACACCGTGGATCACGACGCTCACGCAGAAGTCGGCGACGACTGGCCTCGTGCGCGCGGCGACGTCGTGGGGTTCTGCGCTTCAACAGCTTGACTCTCCCCTAACAGGAGGGCAGAGGCTGGTGTCCGACAGTCATCCGACGTCAGGACGCAAGGAGAGAGCCATGACCGCACAGCTGACACTCGACCCCGTGATCACCGCGCACATCACCGCGATCAACAGCCACGACGTGGACGCGATCATGGACACCTTCGCAGACGATGCCCTGGTCAACGACTTCCAGCGGGAGTTCTGGGGACGTGACCACATTCGCGCATTCGTCGCCAAGGAGTTCGTTGGCGACCACGTCACGATCGAACCGGTCGAGGTCGTCGACAACGCCGGCATGTGGTGCGTACGGTGCCGCTACGACGGTGACTACGACAAGACCGGTCTGCCGGATCCGTTGGTCATGACCAGCTACATCCGCCTGCGGGACAGCAAGATCGTCAGCCTGTTCGTCATCAACAACGCCGAACCGCAGTACTGACCCGGAGCCGCCATGAGCATCGCCGTTTCCGTTGGGCAATTCGCCACGATGACCCACCTCAGCGTGAAGACGCTGCGCCACTATCACCACGTCGGGCTACTCGAGCCGGTGCACGTCGATTCCGCGACCGGCTATCGCTACTACTCGCTCGACCAACTGCCCACCGCGCAACTGATCCGCCGACTACGCGACCTGCGCATGCCCGTCGCCGACGTCCGAGATGTCCTTGTCGCGCAGAACCCCAGCGACCGCGAATCCTTGATCGCAGCCCACATTGACCACCTCGAAGCAGAGCTGGCCCAGACAAAGGCCGCCGTCAATTCGCTTCGCGCGCTGCTGAACAACGCGGCCAGTTCGCAGCCCGTGCGCCGACGCGCCGAGCCGACCACCCCGGCGGTCGCCATCACCGACACCGTCGATCCCGTCGACATCGAAAACTGGTGGAGCGACGCCCTACACGATGTTCGCGAGGCCGTACGGACTGGTCGGCTCGACCAAACCGGGCCTGCGGGTGGGATATACGACGAAAGCCTGTTCCAACACGAACCGGGCCAGGCCACCGTCTTCATCCCCGTCACCACCCCACGGCAATTGGGGCGCGTCAATCCAATTGTCGTGCCCGCTGCGGAGGTTGTCGTCACGACCCACCACGGCTCAGCGGCCGACATCGACCTCGCGTACGCCGAGCTCGGCAGCTACATCGCCAGCCACGCGCTGGCCGTCGGACCACGCATCCGCGAGTACTACCACTGCGATCACACGCACACGCCAGACACCACCCAATGGAGAACCGAAGTCGTCTGGCCCATCACCGACGTCCTCCCACACCAAACAACAGGAGCGCCATGACATCCGCCACCGCCACCAGCACCCAAACGTCGGGAGACCTGACTGGGAAACGCGCCCTCGTCACCGGCGGTACCCGCGGCATCGGCAAGGGCATCACCGATCAGCTACGGGCGGCGGGCGCCACCGTCATCGTCGCCGCACGCACCACACCCGACGTGCCCATCGAGGGATTCGTCAAGGCCGATATCTCCACTGTCAGCGGGACGTCCGCTCTCGCCGAGCAGATTCTGGAGTCACTCGGCGGCCTGGACATCCTGATTCACAACGTCGGCGGTTCCGACATCAAACCCGGCGGCACCGTCTCACTGACAGATGACGACTGGCAGCAGGGCTTCGAGACGAACTTCTTCGGTGCCGTGCGACTCGACCGGGCGCTCACACCCACCATGATCGAGAACAGGAGTGGGGCCATCGTCCACATCACCTCAGTTCAGCGCCGCAGCCCCATGCCCGGCACAGCACCCTACGCAGCGGCGAAGGCGGCTCTCGCCAACTACAGCAAGTCACTGTCGAACGATTTGGCGCAGTACGGTATTCGCGTCAACAGCGTCTCGCCTGGATTCATAGAGACCGAAGCCGCGAAGGAGTTCACCAGCCAACACGCCGAAGCCCGCCAGATCAGCACTGCCGCGGCGCGTGAGGAGATCATCGAATCGATCGGCGGAATCCCACTCGGCCAACCCGGTACGCCGCACGATGTGGGGGAGTTGGTTGCCTTTCTCGTCTCCGACAGGGCCGGCTACCTCACTGGCGTGGAGTACCTCATCGACGGTGGCAGCACACGAACTATCTGAGGACGGCCTATCGGTGACACAATGTGGTGGGGTTCCGCTTCAACCTGTGTGAGGTGCTTGTCGTATGTACGTACCCAAACCGAACGTCGTGGGTGATGAGGCGACCATTCGCGACATGGTCGCCGCAGCGGCGTCGGCGCAGTTTGTCACAACGGGAACAGACGGCTACCCCGTCGCGACCCTGCTGCCCATCATCTGGATCGGTGACACCGTCATCGCCCACATGGCCAAGGCGAATCCCCAGTGGCGCAACATCGATGGAGACAGTCCGGCTCTGCTCATCTGTTCAGGACCCGAGGCGTACATCAGTCCGTCCTGGTATGCCTCCAAGGGCGAACACGGTCGAGTGGTCCCCACGTGGAACTACAGCGCCGTGCACCTGACGGGCACCGTTCGCGTGCATAGTGACCCTGAGTGGTTACGCGGGGCAGTCGAGGACCTCACCGCGCTCCACGAGGGCCAGCGTCGCCAACCGTGGCGGGTGGCCGACGCTCCCGACGCCTACATCGACGGTCAACTCGGTGGCATAGTCGGGCTGGAGATCTCCGTCATCCGAGTGGACGCCAAGGCCAAGCTCAGCCAGAACAAGTCGGAAGATGATCAGCGTGGCGTCATCGCCGGCCTGCATGCTGAGAATCAGGCCGGAGCCGATGCGGTGGCCTGTGAAATGAGCCGTCTGCCCGGCCTGAGCTGAGAGGGGACAAGGGCGGTATGTCTCGTACAGACAGCGCATCTCGGGTTATCGAGGCTCCGGTGTCTCGCGTCTTCGCGGCACTGACCGATCCGGATGCCCTCGCCGAGTGGCTGCCGCCGACAGGTATGACCGGCAGTTTTGAGCGCTTCGATGCCCGTCCCGGCGGGTCGTACAGGCTGGTCCTGACCTACGCCGATGTGCCCGCCTCGGGTGGTAAGACGAGTGCTGACTCGGATGACCCCGCCTTCGCCGGAACGATGACCATGACCTGGTCGGTCACACGCGTTCCCGAGGGAACACGAGTCGATATGCGCGCCGACGACGTGCCGCCGGGGATCTCTGCCGAGGACCACGCGTCCGGGATGAACTCGTCACTGTCGAACCTCGCGGCCTACCTGACCGCACAGTGACGCGACCGGTGCGTTCACCGCGCGAATGCCGGTGTGACGAACCGCTGCAACACCTCTCGTTCCGTTCGGCTGTCGCCGATCGGCATGAATGCCAGTGACAGGACAACGTGCACGATCCACAGTGCCGCCTGGGGGTCCTCATCGGTGAGCCCGGAGAGTTCCGCGGCGAGACTGCTCAGCACCGGCGATGAGTGCAGCTCGCTCAGCCCGGGAACGGTGCCCGAACTCATCATCAGGCGGCGCACCGGGTCGGCTCTGATCTGGTCGACCGCGACGGTGATGGCCGTCAGCACCCGCTCAGGGCCCTCGAGCCCGTCGACCGCGTGTCGAACGGTGTCCACGATGCGTGCGGCCACTCGCAGCAGAACGGCATCGCGGATCTGCGCCTTTCCGCCGGCATGGCGGTAGATGGTGGCCCTCGAACAGTGCACTCGAGCCGCCAACACGTCGATGTCGAGGCCGTCCAACCCGTCGCGAATCACGAGATCGGCGGCGGCCGCGTAGATGCGTTCTGCCGCGGCGGCCCGGCGATCCCCGCCGACAACCCAATCGTCTCGCACCACTCGGATGCCCACCTTCCCTGGACGGTCTCGAACGATTGTCGCAAGTTTGAGACAGAATGACCAAGAATTCTCAGCATCGCCGCTGGTGTGGTCCGTGCACGTGAGACGGCGCATGCGCTGACCGCGGACGGCCGGTTTCAACTTCGTCATCACTGGTTGACGCCGGCCAGTCGTCTCCGGTCAGGTTGAGACATGACACAGCCCGACGGCGCCCTTGGCATCGCACTCTTCGACGAGGAGTTCATCCAGGATCCGTACCCGCTGTACGAGCGCATGCACATGGCCGGGCACGTCCACCGGATCGGGGACTCCGAGTTCTTCGCCGTCTCCGGTTGGGACGCCGTCAACGAGGCGGTCACACGGTGCGACGACTTCTCGTCGAATCTGACGGCGACGATGTCCTACCAGCCCGACGGCTCGGTGGCCCCGTTCCCCATGGGCGATCTCGGCGGACCGACACAGGCGCTGGCAACTGCCGACGATCCCGTGCACGCCGTCCATCGCAAGGCGCTGATACCGCAACTCGCGGCCAGGCGCATCCGCGCCTCTGAGCCGCTCATCACCGCGACCTCGGCGCACCTTTGGGAGACCGGCGTGGTCGACGGGCGCATCGAGTGGATGAGCGCGATGGCCAATCGACTACCGATGATGATTGTCGCCAACATCATCGGTGTCCCCGACACGGATGTCGACCAGCTCGTCCGATGGGGTTACTCCGCAACTCAGGTGATGGAGGGACTGGCCAGCCAGGACGAACTCAGCGCCGCGGGCGTCGCGGTGCTGGAACTCAGCGGATACATCACCGAACAGTTCGGCAGCGCCACCGCCAGCCCGCGTGACAACCTGCTCGGCGACCTCGCGTCGGCGTGCACTTCCGGCGAGATCGACGAGATCGCCGCGCTGGTCATCATGATCACGTTGTTCAGCGCCGGGGGTGAGTCCACTGCCTCGCTGATCGGCTCCGCGGCGTGGATGCTGGCGACCCACCCCGACGTCCAACAGCAGGTGCGGGATCAGCCAGAACTGCTTGGCGCCTTCCTCGAGGAGGTACTGCGCTACGAACCGCCGTTCCGTGGTCACTACCGCCACGTCGTCAATGACACCAGCCTGTCTGGCGTCGACCTCAAAGCCGGTTCACGCATGCTGCTGCTGTGGGGCGCGGCCAACCGGGACCCGTCGCACTTCGAGGACCCCGAACGGTTCCGGCTCGATAGGTCTGGGGGCAAGGGGCACATCAGCTTCGGCAAGGGTGCGCACTTCTGCGTGGGAGCCGCGCTGGCCCGGCTGGAGGCCAAGATCGTGCTCGGTGACCTCTTGTCGCGCACCTCGATGATTGAACCCGCTGCCACCGGGCGCTGGCTTCCGAGTCTGCTGGTGCGTCGCCTCGAACATCTGGAACTCGCCGTCCGCTGACGAGCCGCACTCACCTCAGGTTCGGGCGAACGCGCTTATCTCGGTGTCGAAATCGGACACCTGCTCGATCGTGAGGGTGGGACGAGTCATCGTCACCGTGTGCAGGTAGTCGGCCGTCGTCGCCTGGCACCGCACACCGGTGTCGACGCTCCTCTCGAACGTCGCCTGAGCGACGGCGCGCGCCGCATGGGCGACGTCGGCGGGGGTGTACCCACCGGTGGCTGACACGAGTGCGGCGATGTCGATGTCGGCGTCGGCGATGTAGCGCCGCCACAGACCGTCGAGGGCCTGGTCGTCGGGTGGGCCGATCGGCAGGACGTAGTCGAAGCGGCCGTGACGCAGGAACGCGGAGTCCAGGTCCCGAATCGAGTTCGTCGCGCACACCAGCAGTCGGCCGGCTCTGTCGCGAAACTGCACCAGGCACTTGAGGAGTTCGTTGACCACAGCTGTCGCCGCGGCAGAACCGGCACCGCGGTGGGAGGCGACCTCCTCGACCTCGTCGATGAAGGCGACGACGTTGTCGAGTTCCTGAAGTTGACCGAAGGCCTCGCTGAGACCGGCCGCGAGGCCGCCGCCGTTGACGGCCAACCGAGAGGGAAACAGTTCGACAAAGGGCCAACCGAGCCGGCTCGCGATCGCGCGTGCAAACGTGGTCTTTCCCGTGCCGGGCGGTCCGAAGAGCACGATCGCCTGCGGTGGCACCACGCCGTGTTCCGCTGCCTGCTCTGGGAGCGAGAGTGGCAGCACGATGCGACGTTCGATGAGGGTCTTCTCGCGCACCATGCCCGCGATCTGTTGCCATTGGCCCGCGGGTGGGACGGAACCGCCGAGGCGAGTGAGCACCGCGGCGGACCGCGGTGACATCGTCTCGTGCTTGTCGAAGTGCGCGATACCGCTGCGTTGGATGAACCCCGAGTTCACGAAAGCCGTAGAGCCCGTTTCGCCGTCGGGGAGTATCGCCGTGATGCGTCGGACACCACGGGCCAGGAGGCGATGCTCCAGTTCGTTGAGAAGGGTGCTCCCAAGCCCCTTACCTCGCCAGGCAGGGTCCAATGACAACCGAAGCACCCACGCCCGGTCGGCATCGACTCTGCTCACGGCCACGCCCACCACGGCGCCGTGTACCACGGCCACCACGGCTGGATGGCGCTCCTGCAGACTCGTCACGACATCTGAGGCATCAAAGAGCGGTTGCTGCGCCGTCATGGTGGACGCCGCGTCCAGCCGGATGGCCGCCTCTAGGTCCTCGGGGTGGAAGTCACGTACGTGCCAATTCATTTCACCTACCAGTCGACACTGAAGTACTGCGTCTCTTGGAACTCCTCGAGACCCTGGCGCGCTCCCTCACGGCCCAGGCCGCTCTGCTTGACACCGCCGAACGGGGCGGACGGATCGGACACGAGCCCACGGTTGATGCCGACCATTCCGGCGTCGAGGGCTTCGCCGAGTCGTATGGCGCGTTGCAGCTTCCCGGCGAAAACGTAGGCGGCGAGGCCCATTTCGGAGCTGTTGGCGAGATCAATCACCTCAGCGTCGTTGTTCCAGGCGACGATCGGGGCCACCGGTCCGAAGATCTCCTGGTTGAGGATCTCGGCGTCCGCGCGCAGGCCGGTCAACACGGTGGGCGGGTAGAACCAACCCTTGCTCTCAGGAATGGCTGCCGTGTGGGCCACGGTGGCGCCGTCAGCGGCCGCGCCACGTACCAGGGCGGCGACGTTCTCAACGGCCTTCTGGGAGATGAGCGGGCCGATGTCTGAGCCCGTCTCGGCCGGACCCACGGTGAGCGCTTCAACGGCCGCGCCGAAACGCTCGGTGAACTCAGCGATCACATCGGCATGGACGTAGAAGCGGTTCGCGGCGGTACACGCCTGACCGCCGTTGCGGAACTTCGCGATCATCGCGCCCGCGACGGCTGCATCGAGGTCGGCATCCTCGGTGACGATGAACGGTGCGTTGCCGCCGAGTTCCATTGAGCTGTTGACGATGCGGTCGGCTGCCTGGCGGAGCAGGACGCGGCCGATGTTCGTCGAGCCGGTGAACGAGATCTTGCGGACCCGGTCGTCCTGCAACCAGGTTGTGACGATATCGCCGGCATCGGTCGTCGGCACGACATTGACGACCCCATCGGGAACGCCGGCCTCGGTCAGCAGGCGCGCGATGGCGATAGCAGTGAGCGGTGTCTCCGCAGCGGGTTTGAGGACGACGGTGCAACCAGCAGCCAGCGCCGGGGCGATCTTGCGAGTGGCCATCGCGGCCGGGAAGTTCCACGGTGTCACCAGAGCGGCGACTCCGACGGGCCGGTGGGTGACGATGGTGCGCGCGCCGCCGTTGGGCGCCTCGCCATAGTCACCGCCGGAGCGCACCGCCTCCTCGGCGAACCAGCGGAAGAACTCGGCGGCATAGGTGATCTCGCCGAGTGCGTCGGTGCGTGACTTGCCGTTCTCCGCGACAACGAGGTCGGCGAGTGACTCTCGGTCACGCAGTATCAGCGAGAAGGCGCGGCTGAGAATCTCCGATCGGGCTCGTGGAGGCGTCGCTCGCCAGCGGGGGAGTGCGGCGTTGGCCGCATCGACCGCGGCGGTGGCATCGGCGCTGTCGGCGTTGGCGACCCGCGCGATGACATCACGGCTTGCCGGGTTCTCGACGTCGAAGGTGCCGCCGCCGCCCGGTCGAGCGGTACCGCCGATGAGTACGGCATGCGTCGGGTCGAGGGAATCCAGGTAACTGGTCACGGGTACAGGCCTCTCTGACGGTGAGCTTCGGCTACGCGTTGTACGGCAAGTGATGTCGCGGCGGCACGGAGTGTGAGACCACGGGCGGTGGCGTGGTTGACGACGTGTTGCCAGGCGCCGATCATCCGCTCACTCAGGCGTGCCTCGACCTGGTCCTCTGTCCACCAGTACGCCTGGTTGGCCTGGACCCATTCGAAGTACGACACGATCACCCCGCCGGCGTTGGCCAGGATGTCGGGCACCACGGTGACGCCGCGAGCATTGAGGATTCCGTCGGCCTCGGTCGTGGTCGGACCGTTTGCGCCCTCGACGATGAGGCGGGCGCGCACCTGTGCTGCGTTACCGGCATGCAGGACACCCTCGATCGCGGCAGGCACCAGCAGGTCGACGTCGAGTTCGAGGAGATGCGCCGCGTCGATCGGATCGGCACCGGCGAAGCCGACAACGGTGCCCGTGGCGTCGACGTGAGCCTCCAGGGCGGCGACGTCGATGCCGTTATCGGCGCGAATGGCTCCGTACTGATCGCCGACTGCCTCGATGCGCAGGCCGGCCTCCCACAGGAACCGGGTGGCGCCGCGGCCCACCTTGCCGAAACCCTGCACCGCCGCGGAAGCGCCCTCGCGCCGAATCTTCAGGTAGTCCAACGCCTGAAGGGCGACGTGCACGACACCCCGGGAGGTGGCCGAGGCGCGACCATGCGACCCGCCGAGGCTGATCGGTTTGCCGGTGACGACCCCGAGGACGGTGTGGCCGGTGTTGACGGAGTAGGTGTCCATCATCCACGCCATCGTCTGCTCATCGGTGCCGATGTCGGGAGCGGGAATATCGTGGGAGGGGCCGATCAGCGGCATGATCTCCGAGGTGTAGCGCCGGGTCACGCGTTCGAGTTCGGCCTGCGAGTAGAGACGCGGATCGATGGCGATCCCGCCCTTTGCCCCGCCGTAGGGAACGTCGAGCAGTGCGCACTTCCACGTCATCCACATGGCGAGAGCACGGACCTCGTTGAGGTCCACATGCGGGCTGTAGCGCAGGCCGCCCTTCGCTGGACCGCGCGAATAGTTGTGTTGCACACGGTGTCCGGTGAGGATCTCGACAGTTCCGTCGTCGCGGCGCAGTGGAATGCTCACGGTGAGCTCGCGGCGAGGGGCGGCAAGAAGGTCGAACATGCCCTGACCCAGTTCGAGCACCGCGATCGCGTCGGCCAGCTGACCGCGGGCGTCGTCGAGGGGAGACGGCGTTGTCAGCGTGGGGCGGTCATCGAGTAGTTCGGTCACGATGTCGCCGCGAATGCCTCGGCGAGCACCTCAAGCGCCTCGGTGAGCAGATCGTCACCGATGGTCAGGGGAGGCAGAAAGCGCAGGACGTTGCCGTAGGTGCCGCAGGTGAGCACGATGACACCGCGCAGGCGAGCCGCTGCCGCGATGGCCGCGGTGAGATCGGCGTCGGGCGTGGTGGTGCCGGGCTTAACCAGTTCCACGGCGATCATGGCACCGCGTCCGCGGACCTCGCCGATCCGCGGGTCGCCTGACTGGAGTTGTCCCAGTCTGTCCTTCATGAGCTGCTCGATCTTCTGCGCGCGGCCCACCAGGTCGTCGGCGCGGATGGTCTCGATTGCCCCGAGCGCGGCGGCGCACGCAATGGGGTTGCCTCCGTAGGTGCCGCCCAGGCCGCCGACGTGGGCGGCGTTCATGATGGCGGCCGTTCCCGTCACTGCCGCAAGCGGTAGCCCGCCGGCGATGCCCTTGGCGGTCACGATGAGGTCGGGAACGACCCCCTCGTGCTCACAGGCGAACATGGCGCCGGTCCGGGCGAATCCGGTCTGCACCTCGTCGGCGATGAACACCACGTTGTTGGCGCGGCACCACTCGAGAAGGGCGGGAAGGAATCCCGGCGCCGGCTCGATGAATCCGCCTTCGCCCTGGATCGGCTCGATGACCATGGCGGCAAGATCGCCGACGTCGACCGTGTCCTCGATGTGTGCGATCGCGCGGTTGGCGGCGTCACGCCCGCTCACCGTGTGGCCGTCGCGCAGTGGGTAGGACAGCGGAGCGCGGTGGACTGCGGGGGCGAAGGGGCCGAACCCGTGCTTGTAGGGCATGTCCTTGGCGGTGAGTGCCATCGTGAGGTTGGTTCGTCCGTGGTACGCGTGGTCGAAGGCGACGACCCCCGACTTCTTGGTGTGGGAGCGGGCGATCTTGATCGCGTTCTCCACGGCCTCGGCCCCGGAGTTGAACAGCGCGGTGCGCTTGTCGTGATCTCCCGGGGTGAGCTCGTTGAGCGCCTCGGCGACATCGACGTACAGCTCGTAGGGCGTGACCATGAAGCAGGTGTGGGTGAACTTCTCGAGCTGAGCCTTCACGGCCTCGACGACACGTGGTGCGCTGTTGCCCACGCTCGTGACCGCGATACCGGATCCGAGATCGATGAAGCTGTTGCCGTCGACGTCCACGACGACGCCGCCGCCCGCGTGTTCGGCGTACACCGGCATCGTCGTACCGACACCGTCGGGGACGGCCGCGGACTTGCGATCCGCCAGCAGTCGGGACTGAGGGCCGGGCACGGCGGTGACGAGACGACGTTCCTGGGCAATCTGACTGGTCAAAGCATCCTCCGGGTGCGCTTACTGCCTTGGGCGGCACTCAGCTTGTCTTAGACGCAGCCATGCCGTCCAATACTTGTTGGGCAATCAATTGATGCCTTGCAGGCATAGGGAGCTGGGGCCGGAAGTGGAGCTACGGACACTGCGTTACTTCGTCGCGATCGCCGAGACGGGCACGGTGAGCGCTGCGGCTGAAGTGCTGCACGTGACTCAGCCGGGGCTGTCACGGCAGTTGCGCCAACTCGAACGCGACCTTGGCGTGACACTCTTTGATCGCGTACAAGGTCGGTTGCTGTTGTCGGCGGCGGGCCGGGATCTGCTTCCCCAGGCGCATGACGTACTGGCCGGCGCATATCGCCTGGTTCAGAACGCCCAGACCCTGGCGACCGGCAGGCTCGATCACCTCACGATCGCCGCGCCGACCACGACACTGACCGAGGTGGTCTCACCCTTCATCGCCACCCTCGGTGCGGATGACCCGACGCCATCGGTGGTGGTGAGTGATGGCCGCGAGCCGGCGGCGGCACTGAGGAGTGGCGCCGACCTGGTGATCACCAACGGCCGGCCCGGCGACACCGTCGACTACTCCGCGTTGGCGGTCCTGCCGGTATGGGCATACGTGCCAACCGGGCACGAGTGGGCTGACAACGGAACCGTCGACATCGCCGCGGTACTCGGGGAGCCGATTATCGGCCTCCCGTTGACCTTCAGCGCTCGGCAGATGCTCGATGCCGCCGCGCTCAACGCCGGGCTAGCGCCGCGCGTCGAGATCGAGGTGAGTAGCGGAGCAGTGGCGCAGGCGCTCGCCGCGGCCGGCCGGGGCATCGCGGTGGTCACCGATGACCCGCGTTTCGGGTTGCACCCGTTGCGAATCGCCGTGGGGACGGGCGAACTCAGTATCCGTCTCTACGCCGCGTGGGACCACCACCACGTGGGAGCACCCACGCTGCGGGCCTTCGCACAGCGGCTCTCGCAGTACATCATTGGACACTATGGCGAGGCCGCCCGCCCCCAGCGGTGATCGAATGCCTACCCCGCGCCGGCGAGGATTCCACCGTCAATCGGGTACACCGCGCCGGTGCAGTAGCGGGCGCGATCCGAGGCCAGGTACAGCACCAGCTCACTGACCTCCTCAGGCTGTGCGATCGTGGGAATGGGCTGGGACGCAATCCATTCGTCGAAGTCGAAGTACGGATTCTCGGCCATGATGAGGCGCTCCGCGTCGAGCATGGGGGTGTCGACCGAAGACGGGGCGACGGCATTCGCCCGAATGTTGTCGGCGGCGTAAGTCAGGGCGGTTGACTTGGTCAGTCCGATCACGGCGAACTTGCTGGCGATGTATGCCGCATATCCCCACGAGCCGGAGATGCCGTAGATCGACGAGATGTTCACAATCGCGCCACCGCCCGCCCGCTTGAAGGCCGGTACTGCCGCCCGAGTGCCGCGGAAGACACCGCTCTGGTTGGTCTCGATGACGTTGGCCCACACCTCGTCGGTGCACTCGACCACGGGTGCGCAATCCACAATGCCGGCGTTGTTGACCAGCACGTTCAGCTGACCGAACTCTCGCTCGGTCCAATCGACCACCTCGGCCCACTCCTGGCCGTTGCGGACATCGAGATGCCGATACGCGGCCTGTCCACCTTTGCCGCGGATCTCCTCGACGACGGCTTCGCCGAGATCGTCGAGCACGTCGGTCACGATTACTGTGGCGCCCTCTTCGGCGAACCGACGTGCGTGAGCTGCGCCCTGGCCCCGCGCTGATCCGGAGATCAGTACTGTCTTTTCATCAAACTGGTGTGCCACAGGGGATTTCCTTTCGAGTACCTACAATATGAACATCTGTGCGAGAACTACGACGCGTGGACATGCTGGTATCGAGCGCTGGCGAGTAGGAACCCGGCCTCGACCAGATGACGGTCCTGCCCGGCACGCGTGCATCGGGCGTCGGTGACCCCGAGATCGTCCAGGATCTGACCGGCAATGACGTAGGACGACGGGTCGATGTGCCCGTGCTGCGACGTGCCGCAGGGCCCGCGCAGGTAGACCACGACGCCGTACTCGGCCAACGCGACCTGGGCCATTGAGGTTTCGAGTTGACTGGCACAGTGACACCCGAGCGAGCCGAAGACATCACCGAGCGAGCACTGGGTGTGGATGGCCACCGCCACCGCTCCGCTCGCGCCGGAGATGTCGCCGAGCGTCAGCGCGGTGTGCTCGTCTCGTCCGTCGTTGGTGAGGTAACCAATGGCCCGAAACTGGCCATGCGCCGTCGAAATGCCATTCTCGGCCACCCTCCTGACCTGCTTCTCGTGTTGTCGACGCCACGCGATCAGGTCGCTGATCGAGATCATCGGCATTCCGTATTGGTCAGCGAACAACCGTAATTCGGCGGGAGTGGCCATACGCGTGGGGTCCTGAATGCCGACGATGCCACAGAGGACACCTGCAGGCGCGCAACCCGCCATACGGGCGAGGTCCACCGCCGCCTCGGGGTGCGCTGGCCGGGTGAGCACGCCGCCATCGCGGGTGCGCAGCGGTACCACGTGCCCAGGTCGGTTGAAATCGTCTGCCGCACTGCTGTCGTCGGCCAGAAGGCGGATGGTGGTGGCACGATCGGCTGCAGAGATGCCGGTCCCGATCGACATGCTCGCGTCGACGGTCACGGTGTACACCGCGCCATCGCCGTCCTGGTTCGTCGCCGCCATCGGGACGAGCGCCAGCCGCTCGCAGGCCTTGGCGTCCAGTGCTGCGGACACGTAGCCGGAGGTATGGCGAACCATGAAGGCCAGCAGTTCGGTCGTGCAGCTCTCCGCGGCGAGAACCAGGCTGCCCTCGCCATCGGGGCGGAGATCGTCGATCACGACCACTGCTGCGCCAGCGGCGATCCGGGCGACAGCGCTGTCGATGGAGTCGTAGGACGTCATCGATCACCGCCACTGACGTCGACCCGCCGCGGGCTCATGACTTGACCACGAATCCCGCGTCGATCTTGAGGGCCTCCGAGGTGATGTAGCGGCCAGAGTCGGTGACCAGGTAGAGGATCGCGCGACTGACGTCGATGGGCTCCATCCACGGCACGGGTAGCAGATGTGTTGAGGTGAAGGTGTCCTCGACGGCCTCGCGGGTCGGGTGTTCCAGGTCGGGTCGGAACAACCCCCAGACGTAGGGGTTCTGGATCATGTGGGTGTCGACGCACGTCGGGTTGACCGAGTTGACGCGGATGTTGTGGCGGCCCAGTTCCCGCGACAACGTGGTCATCAGACCGGTGATGGCGTGCTTCGAGGACACGTATGAGGCCATGTTCTCCGCACCCTTGATCGCCTCGGTGGAACCGATGAAGACCACCGAGCCGCCCTGCTGCTGCTCGATCAGGGTCGGCACTGCCGCCTTCACCGTGTGCCAGACGCCGGTGAGGTTGACGTCGATCGTCTCCCGCCACGCGGCGGTGTCGATCTCCCAGGTCTTCCCGCCGGCACAGATACCGGCGTTCGGGATGACGATGTCGACGCGTCCGAGCTGCTCGATGCCCCGGTCGAATGCGGCCTTGACCTCGTCGTAGTTGCGGACGTCGGCTTGGGAGAGCACCGCCTGGCGTCCGGTCTGCTTGATGAGGCGTGCGGTCTCCTCGAGATCGTCAAGGGTGGCACCCGGGTAGGCGGTGGACTCGAGTTCCCCGCAGAGGTCGAGACCGATGATGTCGGCGCCTTCCTCGGCCAGAGTCAGTGCGTGTGAACGCCCTTGCCCCCGTGCGATTCCGGTGATGAACGCGACCTTGCCGTCCAGTTGTCCCATGATAGGAGCTTCCTTTCACATGTCGTCTGTGTGAGTTCAGTCGAGACCGATTGCTTTGAACAAACGTTCAAGGAAGTTGTGAGTGTATGCCGGTGGTTTTTCCCGGGTCAATACCCTGGGGTGAAAACATCTGGAGAGTCGGCCAATACCACGAAACCCGGTGCCGTGGAGCTAAATCGATGAATAGGCGCGGGGAGTTCGGCTTCGGCGTCCGCGTGGGGTCCGCCCTGCCCGGCGCTGAAGATTCGCATCGCTGAACTGTTGACGCGGATACAAGTGCCACTTATATTGTCTCATGTCTTGAACTAATGTTCAATGATTCGGGTCTGCGATGTGCGTCACGTCTGCTGTGACGCACGATCGAGTGCTGTGGCATGCACCCGTGTAGACCGACACCCCATCTGAAATCGTCAGTGCCCCTTAGTTGTCGGATCCATCGATCTTTGGAGTGTGCATGATCAATACACCGTCTGAGCGGTCGCTCGGAACTGTCACCGCCTCGCCGGAACCGGGCCGAGGTCTGTCCTCCCGCGACGCCGCACTGTCGGGCAAGCTGGGAACGACACGGTTGATCCTGACCGTGTTGGCCATGTCTGCTCCGCTGGGGGCGGTGGCGGGCATCCTCCCGCTGGTCATCGCTCAGGGGAATGGGGCCGGAGCTCCTGCGACCTATGCGCTCATCGGCCTGGTGATGATGATGTTCGCCGTCGGCTTCACCACGATGGCCCGCCACTTCCCGCGTACCGGGGCGTTCTACGCGTACATCACCGGTGGGCTCGGGCGACCCATCGGACTACCCGCGGCGTTCCTCGCGCAGCTGGCCTACCTCACACTTCTGGTCGGCACGTACGCATTCTTCGGGGATTCCGTCACCGTGCTCATGGAATCGCTGTTCGGTTCCGCGATTGCACCGTGGTGGGTCTGGGGGATCGCACTCTGGATCATCGTGACGTGTCTGGGGCACTTCAACATCGAGCTCTCCGGTCAGGTTCTGAGCGTGATGATGGTGCTCGAGGTCGTCATCGTCCTGGTGTTCAACTTCTCGGTCGCCAGCACCGGGGGACCACACGGATGGCAGTTCGAGTCGTTCAGCCCCGGCCACATCACCTCGGGATCGATCGGGATCGCGATCCTCTTCGCCAGCGCGACATTCCTTGGCTTCGAGGGCACCGCGATCTATCGCTCCGAGGTCAGGGACCCGCAGCGCACCATTCCCCGGGCCACCTATCTGGCCGTCGGCTTGATCGGCCTGTTCTACGTCTTCACCGCGTGGGCTCTGGTGACCTTCTACGGCGTCGACGATGTGGTGGGCGCAGCACAGGCGGACTCCACCGGGATCTTCGCCGCCGGGCTGCGCTTCTACACCGGCAGTGTGATGGCGGAGATCATGAACTGCCTGCTCGTCACCAGCCTTTTCGCCGCCACCCTGGCAGCGCATAATCCGTTGGCTCGCTACACCTTTGCTCTCTCTCGCGATGGTGTACTGCCCAGCAAGCTCGGACAGGCGCATCCCAAGCATCAGTCGCCCGCGATCGCCTCGGCAACAGTGTCGATCATCGCGTTGATCCTGACCGCGCCGTTCCTGTTCATCGATGTGGACGCCGTCACGTTCTACTCGTGGATGTTCGGGGTTGGCACCTACACGATGTTGACCCTGATGGCGCTCACGTGTCTGACGGTGATCGTGTACTTCCGGCGCGTCGAGCACACCGAGAGGTTGTGGAACACCCTCATCGCTCCCGGTCTCGGTCTTGCCGGCCTGGTGACGATGCTGGTGATCAGCAGTGTCTACTTCCCGCTACTGGTCGGAGGCAGCACCGCGGTCGCGGTCATCCTGCAGCTGTTCATTCTGGCGCTGGCCGTGTTCGGGCTGACCCTGGCGCTGGTGTGGCGCCGCAGTCGGCCGGACGTTTACGCACGGATCGGCGGCCAGACGGACACCAGTGAGACCACCAACGGTCACCCGGTGCCGTGACGCGGCAACACCCGATCGAGCGGCTGAGCAGGATCGTCGACGGCGGCTCCAGTGGGCCGTCAACGACTCCTGGCTCGGCGCTTGGCGGGTGCGGCAGTCTTCATCTGCTCCTGCTCGAGAACCAGTCGAAGCAAAGCCTCGGCATCCTCCACGGAGTCGAGGGTCCCCATCACGATCTGCACGCCGAGGCCCTCCCACGCGGCCTCGATCTGCTGGGCGACTGTGCTGCTGTACATGCGCTCCAGGCTGGTCCTGGTCTGCCGGGACCAGTTCTCGACCAATTGGTGGTACTTGGGGTCGCGCACGCTTTGCGCGTAGATCTCGAACAACAGGATGCGGGCGCTCGGGCTGCCGTGGATCACGGTGAGGAGGTGAAGGACGGCCTCGACCAACTCGTCCTCTGTCTGAGCCTCGGCGAAACCCGGTGCGAAACCGGCAGTTTGACTCGCGACCCACCACGCGAACGCCTCATACATCAGTTCGTCGATGTGCTCGTAGTGGTAGCTCGCCGAGCCGAGTGCGACGCCGGCTGCAGCAGCGACTCGGCGATGGGTGACACCCCTGACTCCGTACTCCGTGGCCACGTCGAGCGCCGCTTGTCGCAACGTCGCCCGCGTCGCCTCCGAGCGAACTCCCGCGCGTGCCACCAGATCTCCGTTCTGCCACTGCCAATGTTGCCAAACGAACGTACAACAACGCGGAATCGCCGCACCAGCAGCCGCGCTCCGCCAGCTAATGCCAGTGTACCTATTGACATTAGCTGACGGCGGTGGGTACTTTCGAATCGAACTTGAACATATGTTCATACTCAGTCAATCGCGCTTGATCCACGAAAGGTGCTGACCTGTATGGGAGTAGACAGCACGCAGTGCCCCGACGAGGTGGTCCTGCGCAGCGTTCTGGGTCATTTCCCGACCGGTGTCGTCGTTGTCACCGGCACCGTGGGCGAGGATCCCGTCGGCATGACACTGCAGTCGTTCCTGTCGTTGTCCCTGGACCCGCCCCTGGTGCTGTTGTCGGTGGCCAAGAGTTCGACGAGCTGGCCCAGGATCGCCACGTCGGGCCGCTTCCTGGTCAACGTCCTCTCCGAGGGGCAGTCCGAACTGGCGCGGCGGTTCGCGAAGTCGGGGAGCGACAAGTTCGCCGGGGTGACGTTCTCGGCGCGACGCGACCTCGGCGGGCCGCTGCTCGACGACGTCTCGGCGTGGGTGGACTGCGATCTCGAGGCCGAGCACGACGGCGGAGACCACACCATCGTCGTCGCTCGGGTGCTCGACGCTGCGATCGCCGAACGTCCCGAACGCGCCCAGGCGCCACTCATCTTCCACCGGTCCGGCTTTCCCGGCCTGGTCAGACATTCCTCATCATCCTGAAAGGAACTCGAGCACAATGAAATTCGGAGTCTTCAACATCCCCTACGCCCTCGGCTACTCCGGGGGGCGGCGCACCGCCCGCAATGTCATCGACTGGGACCTGCAGATCACGAAGTGGGCCGATGAGTACGGTCTGGACGAGGCCTTCTTCGCCGAGCACTACACCCTCGGTGACGAACCCAGCCCGGCACCCGATCTGATGATCGCCGCGGCATCTCAGCTGACCTCCAACATCACCCTCGGCGCTGCGGCTCACTTGCTGCCGTACCACAATCCGGTGGCCCTGGCTCACCGGATGATGTGGCTGGATCACATGACCGGCGGCCGCTACATCGCAGGTGTCGCACCCGGCGCCTACGCCAGTGACGCGCAACTGTTCGGCACTGGAAAGAACAACGGCAAGATGCTCATCGAGGCACTCGACATCATCGAGGCCATCTGGAGCAAGACTGGGCCCTTCAAGATAGACGGCGAGTTCTTCTCCGTTGACATGCCGGCGTTCGACTCCGAGATCGCCGGCCCGCACCTCAAGCCACTGCAGAAGCCGGGCATTCCGCTGATGATCACCGGTATGCAGGCAACCTCGCCCAGCCTCACCGAAGCCGGTCGGCGCGGCGCGATCCCGATGAGCCAGCAGGTGCACGAGACCGT
Source organism: Mycolicibacterium sp. YH-1 (assembly GCF_022557175.1). Next base: position 1,664,740 of record NZ_CP092915.1, read on the forward strand.
GCTCGCCGAGCACTGGAGGACCTACTCCACGGCGGCCACGGAGGCGGGTCACACTCCGTCGCGCGCTGACTGGCACATCTGCCGCGACTTCTTCGTCGCCGAAACCGATGAGGAGGCGCGAGACCGGGTCTTCAACGGTGCGATGGGCAAACTGTGGGGCGACTACAACATCCCGCTGTTCGTCAACAAGCTGGGCATCGGAGATCTGTTCTCCGGCGGCACCATTCCACCGGAGGACCTCACCATCGAGTGGATGGTGGACAACTTCCTGATCGTCGGCTCACCGGACACCGTCATCGGGAAGGTCGAGGCACTCTACGACAGTGTCGGCGGCTTCGGGAGCCTGATCACCTTCACCCATGAGTACGACCAGGACCCCGAAACCTATCGACGCAGCTTCGAGTTGATCGGCGGCAAGGTCCGACCCGCGCTGGCCCACCTCACCGGCGCTCACTGACTCCCGCACAACCAACGATAGAAAGAGAGAAATGACAACCACCATTCGCAAGTTCGACCCCAAGACCGTCGAGGTGGAGGCCAAGCCGCGCGACGACAGCGATGCCGAGGTGTGGTCGAATCGGCTCTACACCAACGACGAGGGCAACCAGTACCACGGAGTGTGGCAGGCCGCGCCCGGGACGCATGCGAACATTCCCGGTCAGGAGACCGTCGTCATCCTCAGTGGCAGGGCCACCGTGACGGGCGAGAGCGGCGACAGTGTCGATGTCGCTGCCGGGGACCTGGTGTTCATCGATGCTGGCGAAGTCACCTCCTGGAAGGTGCACGAGACCATCCGCAAGGTCTTCGTCATCAACGCCTGAGCTGTCGCGGTGTGGGGTCGCCGAGCGGCGGCCCCACACCGCCCCGGCATCCTGTGCCGTTCTCTCCGTGCTGATTTGGGCCGAACCCAGGCCGCATCACATCCTGATCTCTTGAGGAGTACTTGTCGTGTCCCAGATCGTTCGGGGCGTCATCGCCCGAAACAAGCTGTCCCCGGTGGAACTCGTTGACATCGTGATTCCGGATCCGGGTCCCCGCGATGTGATCGTGGCGGTACAGGCCTGCGGTGTCTGCCACACAGACCTGGCCTACCGCGACGGCGGCATCAACGACGAGTACCCCTTCCTGCTGGGCCACGAGGCGGCGGGCATCGTCGAGTCAATCGGCAGCGATGTGTCGCACGTGGCGGTCGGCGACTTCGTCGTCCTGAACTGGCGCGCGGTGTGCGGTCAGTGCCGGGCCTGCCGGCGCGGCAAGCCCTGGTACTGCTTCGACACACACAATGCGGCGCAGAAGATGACGTTGACCGATGGCACCGAACTCACCCCCGCGTTGGGTATCGGCGCGTTCGCCGACAAGACACTCGTCCACGAGGGCCAGTGCACCAAGGTCTCCGCTGATGTCGATGCCGCCGCCGCCTGTCTGCTTGGGTGCGGGGTGATGGCCGGCCTTGGCGCGGCGGTCAACACCGCCAACGTGAGCCGCGGTGACTCGGTAGCCGTGATCGGCTGCGGGGGAGTCGGCGATGCCGCCATCATGGGGGCGCGGCTGGCCGGCGCGTCGACCGTGATCGCCATCGACCGCGACCCCCGAAAACTGCAGTGGGCCAGTGATATCGGTGCGACCCACACCATCGACGCGACACAATCCGATCCCGTCGAGGCCGTTCGTGAGCTGACCGCGGGACACGGCGCCGACGTCGTCATCGACGCCGTGGGACGGCCAGAGACCTGGAAACAGGCGTTCTACCTTCGCGACTTGGCCGGAACGGTTGTCCTGGTCGGTGTGCCCACCCCCGACATGCGGCTCGAGATGCCGTTGCTGGACTTCTTCTCACACGGGGGTGCACTGAAATCGTCGTGGTACGGCGACTGTCTCCCCGAGCGTGACTTCCCCACGCTCATCGACCTGCACCTGCAGGGACGCCTACCGCTGGAGAAGTTCGTCACCGAGCGCATCGCACTCGACGCCATAGAGGGTGCGTTCACCGCGATGCACGCAGGTTCTGTGCTGCGGTCGGTGGTCATGCTTTAAGCCGCCCACCCCGACGGTGACGCGGGACCGCACCGTCAGGTTCTGACGCCGCTGACGAATGGCCTCAGTTGCAGCCGCCGGCGTTGACCCATCTGCCGTTGTAGCTGACGCATCCGGTGACGTTCGGAGGCGGCGGCGGGTCATACGGCATCGGCGCGTAGTACGCGGGGGGCGGAACGTACGGTGCAACCGCATCGGCGATGTTGGTGCAGCCGCTCACCTGCACCCGACGACCGGCGCTGGCGCACACGTCAGCGCTTGCGACAGTGGGCAATCCGATGGTGACGATCGCTCCGGGGATCGCGGCGACTGCCAGGGTGCTTGCCGCGGCGATGGTCCATGACCGCTTCCAGGAAGACATGGTCACGGTCCCTACGAGCCCAGCGGTTCGGGAACGTCGCAGCGATTTCTCACATCGGTGAGAGGCTGCCGAATCCCGTTGATCTCGGTCTCGACCTGTGGGTTGGCATCCATGTAGGTCTGGACCCGGCCGCGCACTTCTTCGTGCGGTAGGCCGCGAAGGCTGGTGAAGAAGTTGTTGACGTCTGGATGGCTGAAGAGATAGGCGCCCATCGCCGTGCCGACGGTGCCCGAGGCAACAGCCAGATCGCCTGCGGTGCAGTTGGGCGGCGGTGGAGGTGGTGGTTCGGCAGAGGCTACTGCAGCGCCACCGAACAACATGCCGCCTGCGCAGATCGCCCCGATCGCTGCGCTGTGAAGAGAACGTCCTGACACGAACATGAGGTGCTTCCTTTCGCGTGGTCGGACGACCATCGGCTCAGAAAAGCTAAGCACACCGGCAGCGCAAAATATCGGGAGTGACAATTCCTCAGGGCGCGACGTTCGAGGGGCTCATACTGGCGCCATGCGCGTTGCGTCGCCCAGCCTGGTGGCGGTCGCGTGCGCCACGGTCGCGGGAACCCTGGTGGGGTGCGGCCGCGGGCCCGTGATCGAGACCACGGTGGTGTTCGACGGCCAGACCCGCACGATCTCGACCGACAAGGTCACCTGCACCACCTACGACAACGGCACGCTGCTCATCCTCGTGGACGGCGGCAAGAGCGAGGTCGTGCGCGTCGTGGTCAGGCAGGCCGGGCACATCATCGCGGACAGAGTGGGATTTCGGCATCACGAGCTGTCCGGGTTCGTCGCGGACCCCATGGAGGTCGACGCGACCAAGGTCGACGACACCTATCGGTTCACCGGCCGAATGCCGCCCAATCCGGGTGAGGTGGCGGCGCACAGGTTCGAGATCGAGACGACGTGCCCCGCCGTCACCGACGCGCCACCGCAGACGCCGCTGCGACCCCGGATGGGGTGAGAGTGATCCGGCCCGCCGACCTCGGGGATGATTATCGACGGGCCGAATCATGCACAAGAACGCATGGCTCGCCGTAGTTCATCCCCAAAACCGCTTCGAACTCAAAGAGTGACCGCGATCTCCTCGCTCAACCGGTAGCCCTTGGTCAACGGCAGGGTGTCACCGCTCCAGAACTTGCCGGGATCGAACCAGTTGTAGTGCTTCTCGGTGGTCAGCAGTCCCATCTCCTCGTAGGTGATGGCGACGGTCTCCGCGCAGTACGCCGTCTGCACCCCGGCCTTGAGGCTTTCCGTCTTCTTGCGCTCCGTCTTCTTGCGCTCCGCCGCATCGCGGACCCTGCGGTGCACGAACGGAAGCCCCCGGGTGAAGTCACTGACGCTCGGAATCCGGCCCCGCATCCACCGCCCGGTGAGCCGGGCAGTCGTCGGGAAGGCCGTGCCGTTCATGCGTGCGATCACGCGGAGCATCTCGTCCTCCTGCTCACGCGTCGCATACGGCGTGAGCTGACGCAGCCAGCACCGCTGGTCGTACCGCAGCATCCACTGCTCGACGGCCTGGCGGGCATCGTTGAGCTGGACGCCGCGGTGATGGGTGCCGGTCCACATGTCCTGCAGCTTGTCGCCCAGTTCGGCGTGCCAGATCAGCGGCGGGAGATCGTCGATGGCCACCGACATGCCGACATGATTCACCGGCGCGTTGGTCAGCGTCTGGATCGCCCGGTCCGGCCCCGACGCGCCTCGGAAGAGCCAGATATCCCCGGTGCGGGTCTCGGCCAGAGCGCGCTCCAACGTCACCGTGTTCGCATTCACCAGCGCAGCTTAAAGCGTGTCCAGCTCTGGTGAGTTGCTGGGCACCGCCCTTCTCGGGCGTCCTCGGTTCAGGCCGCGGGTGCGGTGTGAGCGTCGGTTCCCGCGTCTTTCGGGCTGGTTTCACCGGCACACTCAGGGTGCTGGTCAGAGCCGTCCCGTCGGCGGGCGTTGGTGGCCCGGCCTCCTGCTTGGGGGTCCGGGGATCGATGAGTGTCGTGATGGGTTTGGCCCCAGCGAGCCAGATTCACGGCCGCGTTTGTATCGCGGTCGAGGACATGACTGTTGCCGCAGATGAATACCCGGTCGGCCAGGGTGAGCCCGGTATTGCGGTCACCGCAGATCGAGCAGAGTTGACTGGAGGGATACCACCGATCTGCAGCGGCGAGCTGGCCGTCGCGCCACTGCTGTTTGTAGCCCAGGATCCGGGCGAACTCGGCCCAACCGGCGTCGGAGATAGATCGAGCCAGCCGGTGGTTGGCCAGCATCCCGGACAGGTTCAGGTCTTCGATGACGAGCCGGTCGTGAGTCTTGACCAACTCGTTGGACACCTGGTGATGGAAATGGCGGCGCACATTGGCAACGTGGTGGTGGTGCCGGGCTAACTTGGCTGCGGCGTCGCAGCGGTTACGTGATCCTTTCTTCTTGCGGGACAACGATTTCGCCAGCCGGCGCTGCTTGGGCATTCCACTGGCGAGGGCTTTGGGCGCATCGACTATGCGGGCGACTTCGTGGCCACCACAGGTGGCGGCAACCAGAAACGCGGACAGGCCGCGGTCGACCCCGACCCACCCGCCATCGTCGCTGGTGGCGCGGAGTGGGTGGCGGTGGGCGGGGTGCAGGTCGGCCGCCTCGACATTGAGGCTCAGCCACCAGCGTCCGGCGCGGCGGGAGACGGTGGCAAAACAGATCTTCGCCCGGTCTGTGGCGAGCATGCGGCGCAGCCGTCGGGTGTCGTCATGGACCCCGATCTGGCCGATACCGGGCAGTGTCACCGATCGTGGCCGGTTGTTGTCGCCGACGCGGATCGCCGCCGGCCGACCGTGGGGGTGTTTGTTGCGCAGCCGAAACGACGGCACTGCGCGGGTCTTCTGCTTGAATCGGGGAAATCCGATCCGCTTGCCCTTGCGCTTTCCGGAGCGTGAGTCCGACCAAGCCCTCAGCGCGCGTCCGCAGTCCACTGCGGCTTCCTCGAACACCTGCTGACACACCTGTGTCCGCCACGCCAGCCCAGTGGTCGCAATCTCGGCGACACCGTCGGTGTCGACGGCGAACACCCGGCCCGCCTCCTCGGTTCTCTTCCACCGGTTGAAGGCGTTGATCAGGTCAAATCCGGTCCACGGCACCACGACGTCTGGATTGTGTCGGTGTTGGGTGAGCCCGGTTTTCACCATCTGTAGGCACTGGTTGAATCCGAACCGGGCTGCCCCAGCATGCCGGGACAACACCTCGCGCTGCTCAACTGTGGGGTCGAGACAGAACCTGAACGTCGTGTGCCGGGCCATCGTGACCACAGCCTCCCACCAGCTACCGACAACAACGCTGTCAGCGACAACGTCTCAAAAGCCGTATCACCCTTGGCGGTTATCTGAACGTAAATGCAGACGGCGCGACCAGTCGGACCTGTCCGATACCGACTCGTTCCGAATTGCCCGCAACACCGCCGCAACCCATCGGTGCGGAGGACAGCTAGCGCGCCAGCCGGGTGGCGCGCGGTGGCCGGGCTTGGTGGATTCGATGGCGCGAAGAAGATTGATGGAATCGAGCGTCACATCTTGTTCGACAGCACCATCACCCTTTGTCGCGGCCGTGGGCACTCGGGCTTCGGCGCCGGCCAATCGGAGCCGCCTGGACCGCTAGTGAAAGATCACCCTCGCCGCTCATCAGTGACTCCTCTGCCGCAGCCGAATCGCCCGAATCGAACGACGACTCGGCCGCACCAGGTATTGGACACTCCTTGAGGCAGACTCTGACCCATGCGAGGTATCTGGAAGTGGATTGGACTGGCCGGTGTCGCCGGTGTCGTCGCAGGTGGCGTACTCGTGGCCCGCGATCAACGCAAGCGCAATTCCTACACGCCCGACGACATCCGGGCGCGTCTGCACCAGCGGCTGGCCGAGTCCGGACCTGCGCAGTAGCGGCCCGGGCAGCCGTCACCGAGCAGGGTCGAGAACCAGCGCATACAGCCGGTGAGTGCCGCTGAACCCCTTGAGTTCCACCTCTCGACCTCCGTCGAACTCCTGATCGGTGACGGCGTCGCGGACGGACTTGCTGACAAGGACCTCGCCGCCGTCGGCCGCGGCGGCCACCCGCGCCGCCATCGCTACATTGCGGCCGAACAGGTCATCACCGCGCCGCACCGACTTCCCGGCGTGAATGCCGATGCGGACGCGAATTCCGTTGGGTCGCCTGGCCAGTTCACGCTGCACGTCGATACCGCACCGAACCGCCTCGTCGGGGCGTGCGAACGCGATCATGAATCCGTCACCCTGGCTCTTGACCACGTGGCCGCCATGGCGTTTCACGCAGCGGCCGACCATCTTGTCGTGGCTCTCGATCAGTCGCACCCAGGCCCGGTCGCCGATGCGTTCGTTGAGCGCCGTGGATCCCTCGATATCGGAGAACAGGATCGCCACCCGGCCGTCGGGTACCAGCCTGGCCAGGTCCGGGCGTTCAACCTCCGCCCAGTCGGCCAGGTCCTCGATCGAGGACCGCACGGCCGCCCCGAAACCCTCCTTGCGCAGGACGTTGGCGGTCTGCCAGACCTGCTTGACCGCCTCCCGCCCGCCCGACAGCAGCGTGGCGCGGGCGTCCAGACGGCGATGCAGCTCCTCGAGCTCGGCGTCGCGACGCTTGCGCTGTCGGGTCATCACGATCAGAGCGATGCCCTCGGCGACCGCGACGGTCGCGAGCACGCATAGCGCGATCGTCGTGAGCGTCACGGACTCAGTATCGGCCCCGAGGCCGCCAACCGGGGGAGGTCAGTCGAATGCCGCGGTGACCGTGGCCATGTCGAAATAGTCCCGCCACACCGCGATCTTCCCGTCGCGCACCTCGAAGACACCCATCACGGGTAGCGCGATCTCGCCGCCGTCCTTGCGCCTCATCACGTCCGTCCGCTCGTTCATCACCACATCACCGGACGCGAGCTGGCGGTGCACGGTGAAGTCGATACTGTCGAAGGCGGCGATAAAGCCGGCGATGAACTCCCTGATGGCATCGCGGCCCACGGCGGCTGCCAACGGGATGTTGTGGTAGACCGCGTCTTCGGTGAACCAGTCGACGATCTGGTCGACGTCAGCCGTCGACCACAGTGCGCAGAACTCGGTGACCACGGCGTCGGCAGAGGATGTCATCCCTGCACCCTAAACGCCGTTCACCATCCCTCGGTCAGCACGCGGTCCAGCGTGTCGACGTAGAAGTCCGCCCCCGGCACATCGATGCACAACGGCGGCTTGGTCTTCAGGATGTTGAGATGCTCGCCGGTCGGCTGGATGACGACACCCAACTCGAGCATCCGATCGCAGATCGCCGCAGTCTCCTCGGGCGCGGGCGTCAACGTGACGGCGTCGCGGACCATCTCAACGCCCAGGTACAGGCCCATGCCGTGCACCGTGCCGATGATGGGGTGCCTGTCGCGCAGTGCCAGGAGGCGTTCCTTGAGATGGGAGCCCACCCGGGCCGCGTTGCCCTGCAGGTCCTCGTCGGCCATCACGTCCAGAACGGTGAGGCCGATCGTGCACGACAGTGGGCTGCCGCCGGTGGAGGAGAAGAAGTAGCCCTGCGAGGCGAACGCGTCGGCCACCGCCCGGCTGGTGATCACCGCGCCGAGTGGGGAGCCGTTGCCCGTCGCCTTCGCCACCGACACGATGTCGGGCACCACGTCCTGCTGATGGAAGCCCCAGAACCACTGGCCCAGACGGCCGTAACCGACCTGGACCTCGTCGGCGATCGCCAGACCGCCTGCCGCACGCACCGCCGCGTACACCTGGGTGAGGTAGCCGTCGGGGAGCATCATGCCGCCGGCATTGCCGTACACGGTCTCGCAGATGAAACCGGCGGGCGCGCGACCCGCACCGACAAGGTCCTCGATCTGATGCACGGCATCGAGCGCGTACCGGCCGACATCGGCGCCACGGTACTTGCCGCGAAAGCTGTTGGGAGACTCGACGGTGTGCACCCAGTCCGGTCGGGTGCTCAGCGCGTTCGGGTTGTCCGCGGTGGACGTCGACACGGCGTCGGTGGCGTACGTCCAGCCGTGATAGGCCTCCCTGACCGCCACCACGTCGCGTCGGCCGCTGGCGGCTGTCGCCAGCCGGATCGCCAGATCGCTTGCCTCCGAACCGGAGTTGACGAGAAAGACGGTGTCCAGCGGGTCGGGCAGGGTCGCAGCCAGTCGCTCGCTGAACTCGACCACCGCCTCGTAGTTGAACCGTGAGTTCGTGTTGAGGCGGCGAAGCTGGCGTGCGGCCGCGTCGGCGACGCGGGGGTGAGCGTGGCCCAGCACCGTGACGTTGTTGACCATATCGAGGTAGGTTCGGCCGTCCGTCGACATCAGGTGGTGGCGCCAGCCGCGCTCAATCTGCGGCGGCTTAGCGTAGTAGTGCTCCTGCACCCTGGCGAAGCTGTCATCCCTGCGCGCCAACAGGTCTCGGTCCGTGTCCGGGGGAGACGCCGGGGTGGCCGGTGCCAACCCCAGCAGCGGCCCGGGGTCGCGGGCCAGTGTCAGCCAGCCCGGCTTGAGGTCGGCGGCGGTGAAGGCCGGAACAGTCGGGGCATCCGCGGGTGTGACCGTGACCGTCGCCCAGGCGCCCTCCTCGATGGTGGCGAACGGCGCCCCGGCCTCGACCCGGTCACCGGATGCGCTGTCAGCACCCGTCACCGTCACGACGAACTGCGCGCCGTGCACGGTGACGGTGTCTCCGGAGCGGCTGCAGCGACCCGGCCACGGCGCCGCCATCGTCAGGGTCCGGGCTGGCCACAGCGAGACACCGGTGGCGACGACGTCGGGGGAGTGCTGGCTCAGGAAGTGTGAGCGCGTGAGCCGTGCCTCGCCGAACTTGGTGACCACCAGGGCCGCCCCGGCGCGGATGGCACCTCGGGCAGCCTCGTCCTCGACCTGCTGACCGAATACGCCGTCGTCAAAGACGGCGGACGTGCTCGAGAGGTCAAGTGCCACCACCGTTTCCGGGGCCACATCTGAGATCATCGGTTCGCCCGTGACGATCTCGGGCGGACCGCCCAGGCCGATGGCGGCGCGGATCACGCCGGTCATCACCTCGATCGGCAGGGATGTGGCCTGGGTGAACATGCGCGTCTCGGCGGCGGCTTGCTCGGTGAGGTAGGTGTTGTCCGGTTCCAGTTCGGCCTGCTGTGCGCCGCTGACGATCAGCACCGCGCTACGCAGGACCAGCAGGGGCCACAGCGCATCTGCCTCGGCGGGCGACAACGGCCGGATTGCATGGAATGCCCTGACGCCCGGCAGTATCGACGTCGGTGATGTGCCCGGGTGGCCCAGCACGGATGACAGCGTCACAGCGAGTTCGCTCACCGCCCAGGTGTGCGACAGATCGCCGAAGTCGATGACACCGTCCGGGCGTGCGGCACCGACGTCCTGTGCCATCACGATGTTGGCGTCGGTGAGGTCGAGGTGGACAGCCTGGCGCGGGAGGTCATCGGCAAGGGCGGCGACTCGCTCCCATGCGTCGGCCGCGGCCGCACACAGACGCTCGCGCAGCGCAGGATCGGCCACGTGGCGGGCCAGCGCGGTCACGACGGCGTTGCCGTACCGCAGGTCCCACTGCAGGGCCCGGTCGAGGCCGGGATGGGTGAAACCGGACAGGGATCGGCTGACTCGGCCGGCGACCTCGCCCATGCCCGCGATAACGGTGGGCGAGAGGTATCCCGCGGCGACGAGGGTGCCGCCGGCAAGGAATGGCAGCAGACGCACGTGCGCGTCGCCGTCGAGCAGACCGGTCACCGTCGTGTACACGGCGCCGGCCTGATTCGGCAGGGGGGCCGCGACCCGCAGCGTGGGCTCGGTGACGGCGATCAACCGGGCCGCCTCGTCCTGGGCTTCGAGTTCGACGGCGCTGAACGCCGGGTTCGCGATCTTCAGTACGCCCCCAGGAGCGTCATCGTCGAGCCAGACCAGGAAGTTCTTGTCCTGTTGGCTGCCAAGTGATTCCACGTGGGCACTCAGCCCGTAGTGATCGGACAGCAGCGCCTGCGCCGCAGCCTCGCTGACCTGCGGGGCAGGCAGCTCAGGCTGCTCGAGGAAGTTGAAGCCGGTGGTCACGGATTGACGAATTGGACGACGGCGTCGGTGAATGCGTCGTTGTCATCCCCGGCGGCGGTGTGGCCGGCGTCGGACAACTCGACGAGCTCCGCGCGCGGCACCTTGGCCAGGAAGTCCTGCACGCCCTTGGTGCTGACGACATCCGAGAGCTTGCCCCGGATCAGGAGGATCGGGATCTCCAGGTTGATTGCGGCCTGCTCGAGCTTCTCGACGCGGACGAACGGATCGTCCTCCGGTTTGGTCAGGAACGCCGGATCCCAGTGCCAGTACCAGCGGCCGTCACGCTCGCGCAGATTCTTCTTCAGGCCCTCAACGCTGCGCGGTTTGGTGCGGTGCGGAAGGTAGGCGGCGACGGCGTCGGCGGCCTCCTCGAGGGTGTCGAAACCGTCCAGGCCGCTGGCCATGAAGTCACGGATGCGCGCGCTGCCGCCCTTCTCGAACCGCGGTACGACGTCGACAAGGACGAGCTTGGTCACCAACTCGGGCCCGGCCTCGTGCGCGGCGGCGATCCCCGTCATTCCGCCCATGCTGGCGCCGATCAGCACGACCGGCCGCCCGATCTGGTACAGCACCTGCAGGGTGTCGTCGCACAGCGCCTCGACCGCGTACGTCGCGGTGGGCGAGCGGTCGCTGTCGCCGTGGCCCCGACTGTCGAGGGCGATCACGTGAAAGCCGGCATCGGCGAGGATCTGGCCCGTGTTCTTCCATGAGTGCCGGTTCTGGCCGCCGCCGTGCAGCATGAGGATCGTCGGGTGCTCACCTGGTGTTTCCCGGTTCCACTCGTCGGCAACCAGGGACAGGTCGTCGACGCCACGAAACGTCACCGTCTGCGGTGCACTCGAAATGGTCACGGAATTCCTCTCGGCCGACCCCGGACCTCACGTTACCCAGCGGCTTCACCGCCAACTCCGCTGCCCCGGCCTGCGTTGAGCGCTGCGCGATGAATCCTGGGGACACGGTGAGTCCACACCACATGCCAACAATCACGCCATCGCTCTGGTTCAACGACAACCTCGAGGAGGCCGCGGAGTTCTACACCTCGGTCTTCCCCAACTCATCGATCGAGGGATTCACCCGCTACACCGACGCGGGTCCCGGAAAGCCCGGTGAGGTCGTCTACGGCACGTTCGTGCTCGACGGCCATCGGTTCCTCGGCATCAACGGTGGGCCGCTGTTCCCCTTCACCGAGGCCGTGTCATTCGAGATTCTCTGCGCCGACCAGGAAGAAGTGGACTACTACTGGTTCACGCTGCTCGAGGGTGGGCAGGAATCGCAATGCGGCTGGCTCAAGGACCGATACGGACTGAGCTGGCAGATCACGCCCAAGCGGTTGTACGAACTGATCGAGGATCCCGACCCCGCCCGTGCCGCCGCGGCGACCACCGCGATGCTGGGAATGCGGCGGATCGTGATTGCTGATCTCGACGCGGCAGTCGATGGTGCGTGATCGGCGCGACGTGCGCGTTGTCGGCGCTTTGCTGATGCCGACCCCGTGCGGACAGCCGTATGGGCGGGACCGCGACCGTTCAGTCAACGGCGTTCAGTCAACGAATGGTGGGCTGGATAGGCCGGGGAGTCCGGCCGTTGGTCCCCGAAATCGGTGATTTCGCGATTCGGACGAGTTCCCGATGTCACACTCACCTCCTACGAGCGTGTAATACGTCGGAGGGAACAACGACCCATGACGGAGAGGTGCAGGCGGGGAAGGGCCGACTAGTGGTGGCCTCCAACGTCATTGCCAAGCCGGTGCGTGCCTTCGGCGGGTTCTACTCCATGGCGCTCGATACGTTCGTGGCAATGTTCAAGCCGCCCTTCGCGTGGCGTGAATTCATCGCTCAGTCGTGGTTCGTCGCGCGGGTGTCGATTGTGCCCACACTGTTGTTGACCATTCCGTACACGGTGTTGCTGACCTTCATCACGACCATCCTGCTGGGCGAGCTCGGTGCCGCGGACTTCTCCGGTACGGGAGCCGCTCTCGGCACGGTGCGGCAAATCGGGCCCATCGTGACCGTGTTGGTGGTCGCCGGAGCGGGCGCCACGGCCATGTGCGCCGATCTGGGCGCGCGGACGATTCGTGAGGAGCTCGATGCGCTACGGGTGATGGGTATCAATCCCATTCAGGCGCTCGTGGTGCCCCGGGTGTTGGCCGCCACCATTGTGTCGCTGGCGCTGTCTGCCACCGTGATTATCGTCGGCCTCTCAGGCGCCTACGTCTTCGTCGTCTACCTCCAGAACGTCTCGCCTGGCGCCTTCGCCGCAGGCCTGACCACGATCATCGGCGCCCCCGACGTGACCATCGCGCTGGTGAAAGCGGCGTTGTTCGGGCTCTCGGCCGGTCTGATCGCCTGCTACAAGGGGATTTCCGTGCGTGGGGGTCCGGCCGGTGTCGGTAACGCGGTGAACGAGACCGTGGTGTTCACCTTCATGGCGCTGTTCGCCATCAACATCGTCGCAACCGCCGTAGCGATCAAGATCACGCTATGACGATCTCGAGGCCTCACTCCCAGTTCCCCTGGCTGAAAGCCCGGTTCCGCACCGCGGCCAACTCCTGGAACCTCATCGGAACGCAAACCAAGTTCTACGGCCGCACCCTTCGCTCCATGCATTACGTGTTGATCCATTACCGGGTCGAGTTGATTCGGATCATCGCTCAGATGGGCCTTGGGGCGGGGGCGCTCATCATCATCGGCGGCACGGTCGCGATCGTCGGCTTCTTGACCGTGACCACGGGCGCACTCGTGGCGGTGCAGGGCTACAGCGACTTCTCTGAACTCGGCGTGGAGGCCCTGACGGGATTCGTATCGGCCTACTTCAACGTGCGCCTGATCGCACCGGCCACCACCGCCATCGCGCTGTCCGCCACCATCGGCGCCGGAGCCACCGCACAACTCGGCGCCATGCGGATCAACGAGGAGATCGACGCACTCGAGGTCATGGGTATCCGCAGCGTCGCGTTCCTCGCCTCCAGCCGGGTGATCGCGGGCTTCCTCGTGGTGATCCCGCTGTACTGCGTGGGTGTGCTGATGGCGTTCTGGGCGGCGCGGTTCGGCACCACCGTCATCTACGGTCAATCGACGGGTGTTTACGACCACTACTTCAAGACGTTCCTCAACCCCACCGACCTGATGTGGTCATTCGGCCAATGCATCGCCCTGTCGGTGGTGATCATGCTCGTGCACACCTACTACGGTTTCACCGCACGAGGTGGGCCGGCGGGGGTAGGGGAGGCTGTCGGGCGTGCGGTGCGCACCTCGCTGATCGTCTCGGCGTTCGTCCTGGTGATGCTCTCGCTTGCTGTCTACGGTGCATCCGGCAACTTCAACCTGGCCGGGTGACCATGGATCAACACGACGACGGCCTGCACCCCGCGTGGTGGACGTTGATCCTCGTGGTCCTGCTAGGCGTCGCCTTCTGGCTGACGTATTCGTTGTTCCTCGGCACCTTCAAGGCGACCGAGACTGTCACGCTGACCTCCGATCGGTCAGGACTGGTGATGGAGACCAACGCCAGGGTCAAATTGCGCGGCGTCCAGGTCGGGCGGGTCGCCTCCATCCAGGGCGGCAGCGAGCCGGTGGCGCTGAAACTGGAGATCGACAAGGACAAGATCAAGTACATCCCGGCGAATGTCGAGGCTCAGATCCGGGCCACCACGGTTTTCGGCGCCAAGTTCGTCGATCTCGTCTACCCCAGCGACCCCAGCCCGCAGCGGCTGGCGCCCGGACAGGTGATCGAGTCACGCAACGTCACCGTCGAGGCCAACACGGTGTTCCAGAACGTGGTCGCAGTACTCGAGAAGATCGACGCGGCCAAGCTCAACAGCACGCTGTCAGCGCTCGCCGACGGTGTCCGCGGTCAGGGCGAGCGGATCGGTCAGGCGACCACTGACGCGAACACGGTTCTGCTCGAACTGAATCCGCGCTATGAGACGATCACCGCCGATCTGCGAGCGCTGAGAGACTTCAACGACACATTCGGCGTTGCGGCGCAGAACATCCTGTCCACACTCGACGCGCTCAGCACAACCAGCACCACCATCACCAGCGGTGCCCAGCAGCTGGATGCATTGCTGCTGGCCACCATTGGGCTCTCCAACAGTGGTATCAGCCTGCTTGCGCCGAACCAGGCCAACCTGATCAGGGCCATCAATGTGCTCGAGCCGACGACGAACCTGCTGTACAAGTACAGCCCGGAGTACACCTGCCTGCTGGTGGGCGCGAAGACCCTGCTGGACACGGGTGGCTATGAAGCGCCCGGCGGAAACGGGCGAACACTGGTGCTGGACGTCGGGCTGGCGCTCGGGGACGACCCGTACCACTACCCGAACAACCTGCCGGTCATCGGCGCCAAGGGCGGGCCGGGCGGCAAACCGGGGTGCGGTTCGCTGCCCGATGTCGCGCAGAACTGGCCGGTGCGAAATCTCGTCACGAACACCGGATTTGGCACGGGCATGGACTGGCGGCCCAATCCCGGCATCGGCTTCCCGGCCTGGGCCAATTACTTCCCGACCACCCGAGGAGTGCCCGAGCCGCCCAGTATCCGCAACCTCTTCGGCGGTCCTGCACCAGGGCCGATCCCGTATCCGGGGGCTCCGGCGTACGGCGCGGACCTGTACGCGCCGGACGGCACTCCACTGTGGCCGGGGCTGCCTCCCGCGCCGCCCCCGATGGCGCCGAAGGATCCCGGCCCGAGGCCGGGTACCGAGCCGTTCATCGTGCACTCACCCGCGGAGATGCAGCCGACCCCACTACCGCCGATCCCATTGCCTCATGAGGCCGTGCCGAGCCCATGACCGACACCGAGAGAGACCACGAGAGGTAACCCGCCATGCCAGGCTTGACCACCCGGATTCGCCACGACGCGTGGCGTCTTGCCGTGTTCTTGGTGGTCTGCCTACTCGGCGTGTTCGGACTGTTCGCGGTCTTCGGGGAGTTGCGTTTCGGGGAAGAAACCAAGACCTACACAGCCGAGTTCGCCAACGTGACCGGGTTGGAGAACGGTGACTTCGTCCGCATCGCCGGTGTGGAGGTGGGCAAAGTCGAAAAGGTTGAGATTCAACCCGACACGACGGCACTGGTCATGTTCACCGCAGATCAGTCGGTGGTGCTGACCGAGGGCAGCAGAGCCGTCATTCGTTACGACGACCTGATCGGCGGCCGCTACCTGGCCCTGCAGGAAGGTGCCGGCGGGACCGCGACGCTCAAGCCGGGAGACACGATTCCCCTCGCCCGCACCTCGCCGGCACTGGACCTCGATGCCCTGATCGGTGGTTTTCGGCCGCTGTTCAAGGCGCTGGATCCCGATCAGGTAAATGCGTTGTCGGGTCAGCTGATTCAGGCCCTGCAGGGTCAGGGTGCGACGATCAACTCATTCCTCGCCCAGACCGCGGCGCTGACGACGACCCTGGCCGACAGGGACCAATTGATCGGCGATGTGATCACCAACCTCAATGTCGTTCTGGGATCACTTGGTGATCAAAGCGACCAGTTCGCCAAGGCCGTCGACGCGCTCTCCGAACTGGTGAAGGGTCTCAAGGATCGCAGGGTGGACATCGCCAACGGGGTGGCCTACACCAACGCCGCTGCCGCCAGCATCACGGACCTCTTGGCGCAGGCCCGTCCCCCCTTTGCGAAGACGATCCACGAGACTGACCGCGCTGCGGGAATCGTGGTGGCCGATCATGATTACTTCGACAACCTGCTGAACACCCTGCCGGACGCGTATCAGGCGCTGAGCCGGCAGGGCATCTATGGCGACTTCTTCAGCTTCTACCTGTGCGACATCGTGCTGAAGCTCAACGGCAAGGGTGGCCAGCCGGTGTACGTCAAGGTCGCCGGCCAGTCCACCGGGAGGTGCGCGCCACGGTGAAGTCCTTCAGTGAACGGAATCAGCTCGTCATCGGCGTCGTCGGACTGGCGTTGACGATCGGCATCGTGCTGGGGTCCTTGAACTACGACAGGCTGCCGTTTCTTCAGGGCAAGGAGTACTCGGCCCACTTCGCTGAGGCGGGTGGTCTGACGACCGGTGAGGCGGTACAGGTTTCGGGCTTCAAGGTGGGTGAGGTCAAGTCGATCGAGTTGGACGGACCGATGGCGCTGGTGAAGTTCACCGTCGCCAAGAACATCCGGCTCGGGGATCGCACCGAGGCGGCGATCAAGTCCAGGGGGCTGTTGGGCACCAAGGTTCTCGAGGTGACCTCCCGCGGAGAGGGGCAACAGCAGGGCACGATTCCCGTCGAGCGCACCAGGTCGCCGTATCAACTGCCCGATGCGCTGGGCGAGCTGGCGGTGACGATCAGCGGCCTGAACACCAATCAGCTGTCGGATTCGCTGAGGGTGTTGGCGGAGACCTTCGCCGACACCCCGCCGGAGCTGCGTATCGCGGTCGAGGGAGTGGCACGGTTCTCCGAGACGCTGAACGAGCGCGATGCGCGGCTGCGAGGTCTGCTGGTCGACGCCAACAGGGCCACCACGGTGCTGGCCGAGCGAAGCAACCAGGTGGTGAGCCTTATCGCCAACACCGACGCGCTGCTGAGTGAGCTGGAAAGCCAAAGCGCCGCACTGGATCAGATCTCCGGCAACATCTCGGCGCTCAGCAATCAACTGTTGGGCTTTATCGCCGAGAACCGTGACACCATGAAACCTGCCCTGGACAAGCTCAACGGCGTGCTGACGATCGTCGACAACCGCAAGGAACGCTTGCAGAGATCGATCAAACTGCTCGGCCAGTACTCGATGTCGTTGGGCGAATCGGTGGCATCGGGGCCGTTCTTCAAGACCTACGTCGCCAACCTCCTGCCGGGCCAATTCCTGCAGCCGTTCATCGACGCCGCGTTCTCCGACCTCGGTCTCGACCCCAACGTCCGCCTGCCATCGGAACTCACCGATCCACAGATTGGCCAGCCGGGGACCCCGGCACTGCCGGTGCCCTATCCGCGCACCGGCCAGGGTGGCGAACCGCGCTTGAACCTGCCGGACGCGATCACCGGCAACCCAGGCGATCCGGGCTGCGGTCCACCCGGCCTGCCGCTGCCCGGCCCCACCGGCTGCTATCCCTACCGCGAGCCCCCACCCGCCCCGCCGCCCGGTGGACCGCCACCCGGGCCTCCCGCCGAGGCCCCACCCGGACTGGCATCCACACCCGAACCGACGCCGAAGCCCGTTTTCGTGCCCGCGCCGGGTGAGGTGCCGCCTCCCGCGGAGGCCGGCCAATGACACACACCGCCCGGAACTTCATCGCCGCTGCACTGGCGGTGGTAGCGGCGGGCGGCGCGGTCGTGTTGTTGCGCGACACCGAACAGATCGACCGCACACATGTCGTCGCCTATTTCGAGAACAGCAACGGCATCTACGCGGGTGACGACGTTCGCATCGTCGGAGTACCCGTGGGCAGGATCGAGTCCATCGAGCCGCAGCCCACGTCGGTCAAGGTCTCGCTCTGGTTCGACAGCAAGTACAAGGTTCCGGCCGACGCGAAGGCGGCGATCTTGTCGCCGACTTTGGTGACCGCGAGGAGTATTCAGCTCACCCCGGCCTACACCGGAGGCCCCGTTATGGCCGACGACGCCGTCATTCCGCGGGAGCGCACCGCGGTTCCGGTGGAATGGGACGAGGTCCGACGGCAGTTGGAGAAGCTGTCCGAGTCGCTGCAGCCGACTGAACCCGGCGGCGTGAGCCCGCTGGGCTCGGCGATCAACACCGCCGCGGACAACTTGCGTGGTGAGGGCGCCAACATCCGGGACACCGTGATCAAGCTGTCGCAAGCCTTCTCGGCCCTCGGCGATCACAGCACCGACATCTTCTCCACCGTCAAGAATTTGGCGATCCTGGTGTCCGCGCTGCAGGACAGCACCAACTTGATGCGCCAACTCAACCAGAACCTCGCGTCCGTGACCGGCTCACTCGCCAACGATCCCGACGAAGTGGCCAACGCTGTCCACGATCTCAACGACGTCGTCGGCGAGGTCCAGACGTTCGTGGCCGACAACCGCGAAGCGCTTGGCACCACGTCCGACAAGTTGGCGGGCGTGACCCAGGCGCTGACCGACAGCTTGGGCGATATCAAGCAGGTCCTGCACGTAGCGCCCAATACCTTGCAGAACTACGTGAACATCTGGCAACCGGCCCAGGGTGCGGTGAGCAGCGTGCCGATGCTCAACAATTTCGCCAACCCCCTTGCCTTTCTGTGCGGCGCCATTCAGGCGGCGTCACGGCTCGGCGCCGAGCAGTCGGCGAAGCTGTGCGTGCAATACATGGCGCCGATTGTGAAGAACCGCCAGTACAACTTCCTGCCCGTTGCGCAGAATGTCTTCGTCGGTGCGACCACGCGACCGAATGAGCTCACCTACAGCGAGGATTGGCTACGGCCGGACTACATCCCGCCGCAACCCGCTGCGCAGCAGCCACTGCCGCCGGCGGACGGGCAGCCGTTGGCACCGGCCATGGGTCCACCGTTGGCGGCGGAGGCGCCCGTCACACCGGACCCGGCCGACGGCCTGCAGGGGCTGATGGTGCCACCTGAGCCCCCGCGCGAGCCGGGAAGGGCTGGGCCATGATCCGGGGCAGGTTCCTTCGCGGAGTGATCGTCGCGGTCGTGTCGACCGGGGTGCTGTCCGGCTGTGCCGACTGGCGAGGACTTAACTCCCTTCCGTTGCCGGGCGTCGAGGGCACGGGACCGGGAGCGTTCACCATTCAGGCGGAGATGCCCGACGTGGACAACATCGAGCCGAATTCCCGCGTCCGAGTGGGTGATGTGAATATCGGTCACGTCAGGCGGATCGAGCGTCAGGGTTGGCATGCGCTGGTGACGATGGAACTCAACGGTGACGTCGAGCTGCCCGCGAATGCGACAGCCACGCTCGGTCAGACCAGCCTGTTGGGGTCACTGCACATCGAGCTGGCGCCGCCGACTGGCGTGGCGCCCGAGGGCAAGCTGAAGGACGGCTCGCGGATTCCGTTGTCATCATCGCGTGCGTATCCGAACACCGAGCAGACGTTGGCCGCCGTTGCAACCCTGCTCAACGGTGGCGGCATCGGCGAAATTCAGGACATCACGGAGGCTTTGAGCACCGCATTCACCGGCCGCGAGAACGATTTGCGCAGCCTGATCTCCCAACTCGACGTAGCGATCGGTCACCTTGACGACCAAAAGCAGGACATCATCGCCGCCACCGAGAGCCTGAACAATCTGGTGGGTCAGTTTGCCGCGCAAAAGCCGGTGGTGGACAAGGCATTACGGACGATCCCGGATGCGCTGGCTGTGCTCAGAGACCAGCGCACCAACCTGGCCGAGGCGCTCGCGCAGCTCGGCAAGTTCAGCGCGCTGGCCGCCGACTCGGTCAACCAGACCAAGGAGGCACTGGTTCAAGAGCTGCAGGACCTCGGCGTGGTCCTGCAGGAGCTGGCCAATGCCGGTCCTGCGTTGACCCGCGCGCTGAGTTTTCTGCCCACCTTCCCGTTCCCCAAGGAGACGCTCACCAATTGGATGCGCGGCGACTACGCGAACCTGACATTGATCGTCGACCTGACGTTGAGCCGGATCGACCAGGGATTCTTCACCGGAACGCGGTGGGAGTGCGATCTCACCTGGCTGGAGCTGCAGTGGGGGCGGACCATCGGCCAATTCCCCAGCCCGTGCAACGCGGGTGGGCCGGGCACCGCGGGCAACCCGTTGGTCGCTCCATACCGCTTGGATCAGGGGCCTTGACATGCGAATGACCCGGCAGATCCTCATCCAGATGGCGATCTTCGCCGTCATCGCGACCACGGCGCTGGCGATCATGGTCTTGGTGTACATGCGGTTGCCTGCCCTCCTCGGCGTCGGCCAGTACCGCGTCACCTTGCAGTTGCCCGAGACCGGCGGGTTGTACCCGCGCGGCAATGTCGCCTACCGCGGCGTGGAGGTCGGCGAGGTGAAGAGCGTGAAGCTGACCAATACCGGTGTCGAGGCGGAGCTGTCTCTGAACGCCGACGTCGAGATTCCCGCCGACCTCGACGCCGAGGTGCACAGCGTGTCCTCCGTTGGCGAGCAGTTCGTCCAGCTGCTGCCCCGCAGCGGCGAGGGTCCGGTGTTGAAGGACGGTGATGTGATCCCGGTGGATCGCGCCACGGTGCCGACCGATATCAACACTGTCCTAGACGCCACGAACCGTGGCCTGGAGGCGATCCCGCGCGACAACCTGCAGACCGTCGTAGACGAGGCGTACGTCGCGGTCGGCGGGCTCGGGCCGGAGTTGCGACGGCTCGTCACCGGAAGCACCACCCTGGCCATCGACGCCCGCAAGAACCTCGACTCCCTGATCACGCTGATCGACCAGTCCAAGCCGGTGCTGGACACCCAGACCGACACGGCGGGTTCGATCCAGGCGTGGGCGGCGAATCTGGCGAGTATCAGCGGTCAGCTGCAGAGCCAGGATCCGGCCGTGGCGGGGATTCTGGCCAAGGGCTCTGGGGCCGCCAACGAGGTGCGGGCCTTGTTCGAGCGGCTGCGTCCCACGCTGCCGATCGTGCTCGCCAACCTTGTTAGCGTCGGGGAGGTGGCCGTCACCTACCAGCCGAGTCTCGAACAGTTGCTGGTATTACTGCCTCAGGGGACTGCGGTCACGCAGGCCGTCGGCGTGCACAAGCGGAACACGAAGCAGGACTACGAGGGTGACGCCCTGCTGTTCAACCTCAATCTGGCGATTCCTCTTCTGCCGGCCCCGATACCGCTGCCGCCGCAGCAGTTGCCGCCGCCGTGCACGACTGGATTCCTGCCCGCCCAGCAACAGCGGGTGCCCACCTTCGAGGACTATCCCGACCGGCCGCCGGGTGATGTCTACTGTCGAGTGCCACAGGATGCGCCGTTCAACGTGCGCGGCGCCCGCAACCTTCCCTGCATCACCGTGCCAGGCAAACGTGCCCCGACGTGGCAGCAGTGCGAGAGCAGCGAGCAATACGTGCCGCTCAACGACGGCTACAACTGGAAGGGTGATCCCAACGCGACACTGTCGGGACAGGACATCCCTCATGTGCCCCCGGCGGTGTCACCTGCGGAAGAAGCGTCACCACGGGGTCCGGTGCCGCCGCCGATAGCGGCCGCCGAATACGACCCAGCGACCGGCACGTACGTTGGACCGGACGGGCGCGTGTACACGCAGTCCAATCTGGCCCGCAACGCCACAGAGGAGCAAACATGGCAGACGATGCTGCTGCCCCCGCCGGGGAGCTGAGCAAGCCTGCAACCGAGACAGCCGAACCGGCTGAGAAACTCGACGACGACGACGTGGTGGAGCGGCCCGGAGCCGAGATCCCCGTCGTGCCCGACGGCACCGGCGACGGGGCGGAGACCGACCTCGATGAAGGCGCGCCCCGCCAGCCGATGTCCCACGTCCGGCTCGCCATGATCGCCGGGTTGGTCGCCGTGATCGCGCTGGCCGGGCTGAGCGGCTGGCTCGGCTTCCGCGCGTACGAGTCGCGCCAGGTCGCCGATCAGCGGCAGGTGTTCCTCCAGGTTGGGCGCCAGGGTGCGCTGAACCTCACCACCATTGACTTCCAGAGCGTCGACGCCGACGTCGCGCGGATCCTCGATTCGGCGACCGGCACGTTCTACGACGACTTCCAGCAGCGCTCGCAGCCGTTCGCCGAAGTGGTCCGGCAGGTGAAGTCCAAGTCGGTCGGCAAGGTCACCGAGGCCGGGTTGGAGTCCGAGACACCGGAGGGTGCACAGGTACTCGTTGCGGTGACCGTCAACACCACGGTGGAGGGCCAGCCCGAGCAGGCGCCGCGAGCGTGGCGGATGCGGATCACGGTGGAGAAGACCGCCGAGGACGTGAAGGTGTCCAACGTGGAGTTCGTGCCGTGACCGACAACGATCAGGAGAAGACGACGGTGGCCTCCGAGCCGAAGAGCGGCGCGGTCGAACTCGACGAGACGACCGCCGCCGAGACGACGACCGTCGAGACAACGACCGCCGAGACGACGACCGCTGATGCCGACGACATGTCGCCGCAGGAACCTGCCCGGCGCATCAACTGGACCCGCGTCCTCGCCTACGGCATCCTGCCGGGCCTGGCGCTGATCCTGGCGCTGGGCGCGGGCTACCTGAAGTTCGTCGACAACTCGGTGCGCAACGGCGATATCGCTCGCGTCGAGTCGATGCAGGTGGCCAAGGACAGCACCACCGCACTGCTGTCGTACACGCCCGACAAGGTCGAGCAGCAGCTTGGCGATGCACAGAACCTTCTGACCGGTGAGTTCAAGAACTCCTACAGCGAACTCATCAACGACGTCGTCATCCCCGGGGCCAAAGAGCAGCAGATCTCGGCCGTAGCGACGGTGCCTGCGGCGGCGTCGGTCTCGGCGGAGTCGAACCGTGCTGTGGTTCTGATGTTCGTCAACCAGACCGTGGTCATCGGGTCCTCGGCGCCAACCGATACGGCATCGAGCGTGCGGGTCACGCTGGACAAGGTCGGCGACAAGTGGCTGATCTCCGCGTTCGACCCGGTGTAGTCGCGTGACCGGGGTTCGCACGGTCGACGTCGCGACACCAGACGTCGATCTCAAGGTTCTCGTCTGGGGGCCCGAAGACGGCCCGATGGCCTTGTGCCTGCACGGTTTTCCCGATACCGCAGACGGCTGGCGCAAGGTCGCGCCCGCGCTCGTCGATGCGGGCTACCGGGTGGTCGCTCCCTACCTGCGGGGGTACGCGCCGTCATCGACCTCCGTCGACGGCAGCTACCACGTCGGCGCACTCATGGCCGATGCCCTCGCAGTGCGTGAGGCGGTTGGTGCAACAGCGCGAGACATCGTCATCGGTCATGACTGGGGTGCGATCGCGGCCACCGGACTCGCAGCGATGCCCGACAGCCCCTTCGTCAAGGCCGTCATCATGTCGGTGCCCCCCTCGTCGTCGTTTCGGGGACCGGGCAAGGTGCCGCCCGACGTGGGGCGGCTGATCGCGCAGATCCCGCGTCAGCTGCTGCGCAGTTGGTACATCGCCTACAACCAACTGCCTTGGCTGCCTGACCGTTCCGCGTCGTGGTTGATTCCGCGACTGTGGCGCCAGTGGTCGCCCGGCTACGACGCGACCGAGGATGTCGCCCTGGTGACTGCGGCTATTGGGGCGCCGGCCAATTGGCGCGCCGCTCTTGCCTACTACCGCCAGACCGTCCGCAACAGCAAGCCGCCGCAGCGTTACGCCGAACTGCACCGGCACTGGCTGTCGGCGCCGAGGCTGCCGACGCTGTATCTGCACGGCACCGACGATGGTTGTGCCTCATCGGATTACACGCACTGGGTGCAGCAGGGGCTGCCCGAGGGCAGCCGCACTGCCCTTGTCGAGGACGCCGGGCACTTCCTGCAACTCGAACAGCCCGACGTCGTCGCCCGCCACATCCTCGACTTCGTCGCAACCTGACGTCACGCATGCCACGACTGACGCCGGTCGATGCGCAGACGTTCTGGATGTCGGCCAAGATCCCCAACGACACCGTGCTGCTGTACGGGTTCGCCGGCGTGCCGGACGATCTGGATCGCGCACTGGAGCAGGTGCGTGAGCGGGCGCGCGGCTGCTCCGAACTCAGCGTGCGCATCGACGACCCGGGCGGGCTGGCCTATCCGAGCTGGGTCGAGTGCGGTGTCGACCCGGCACAGGTCGAGGTCTGTGATCTCGAGGACTCGACGTGGGCCGGATGCCTGAGCGCGGTGAGCCTGCTCGT
Organism: Mycolicibacterium sp. YH-1; assembly: GCF_022557175.1. The sequence goes on from NZ_CP092915.1 coordinate 1,688,892, forward strand.
CGATGACCAGCTCGACGCGCGCCGGGCCGCCTGGCGATTGGTCGTGTTCGTCGGGGTGGAGGGGGTACCCGGTGTCCCCACTGCCAGCGGGCCGGGCACCGTGGCCGTGCTGCAGATATCGCACGCGCTCGGTGGCGGGGGCCGCACATCGCACTCCGCGGCCATCATGTTCGGCCGGAACGCAACGATGCCCGAGGTGACGCCGTTCTCAACGAGCATGGCCGCCATGCCGCTGCTGGGTTTCCGTGCCGCCCGTGCGCACCGACAGCTCGTCGCCGACACCGAGGCGGGACTGGTCCCGCCGCCCGCGCGCGCCTGCCCCGTGCTGCGGACCAACGCGCGCCCCGCCGGGGCACGTGGCATGGCGACGGCGGTCGTCAGACGGGCCGATCTGAGCGGCCCGACCGTCACGGTGTCCGCACTGGTCGCGATCTCGACGGCACTGTCGGCGCAGCTGCGCGACCTCGGCGAGGACCCGTCGACGCTGGGCGCCGAGTTGATGATGGCCAAGGCGCTGCCTCGGCGGGCGTACAACCACTTCGGCACGGCCGGTGTCGGCCTCTACCCGGACCTGACCACCGGGGAGCGGGGGACGCGGATCGCCGCCGACATCGCCGCACGGCGCCAACGCGGCGCCCATCCCGCGATGCGAGCCGCCGATATCGCGTTCGCCGCGACGCCCGCACTCCTGTTGCGCTGGGGGACAGGACAGTTCAACCCCGACGTGCAACTGGCCGAGGTGACCGGCAACACCGTCGTCTCCAGCGTGAACGGGGGAGCGGCTGACTTCGGATTCGGTGGTGTGCCGGTCGCTCTCATCGCCGCATTCCCGGGGTTGTCGCCGATGATGGGCCTGACGCACTGCGTATCGGGAATCGGCGACACGATATCGGTCGCCGTGTGCGCCGCCGAGTCCGCGCTTGGCGACTTCCCGGCGGGCCTGGACTCCTACGTCGCACGTCTTGAGCAGGCGCTCGGCGGGACGTAGCGCTGCGCGCCGGTGCGCGCAAAGGGGATGGGGCTGGGCATCGGCTTAACAGATGGCTTAGATTCTGTAGCGTGACTGCCTACGACTCTGCTGCTGATTTCGCGCTCCTCGCGCTACGCGTGGTACTCGGCCTGACCATGGCCGCACACGGATACAACAAGTTCTTCGGCGGTGGCCGGATCCCCGGCACCGCCGGCTGGTTCGACAGCATCGGCATGAAGCCGGGCCTGTTCCACGCGCGGATCGCCGCCACCACCGAGATCACCGCAGGACTCGGCCTGGCCCTCGGGCTGCTGACACCGGTGCCCGCCGCCGGCTTCGTCGCACTGATGCTGGTCGCTGCGTGGACGGTGCACCGCAAGAACGGTTTCTTCATCGTCAAGGAGGGCTGGGAGTACAACCTGGTCCTCGCGGTCGCTGCCGTGGCCATCGCCGGAACCGGTGCGGGCAAGTACAGCCTGGATCACCTGCTGTTCTCCGGTGCCGACTTCTACCATTTCCTGCACGGCTGGTGCGGCCTGCTCATCGCCGTTGTGCTCGGCCTGCTGGGTGGCATCGGCCAGCTCGTCATCTTCTTCCGCCCGCCGGTGGCCAAGGACGCCTAGGTCTCTCGCCGAAACTGCGGGGAGATCGCCGAAATCCGTGAATTCGCGATCTGACCGCAGTTTCGGCGCTGCTGGGTTAGAACACGTTCTAGTCTTGCGCCCATGGGTTTTCTGAAGCAGAACACGCCCGTGGTGGACTACGAGACCTGGAGCAAGGGCACCCGGGCCGAGAAGATCGTTCCGATGGCCAGGCACTGGGCCGAGGTCGGCTTCGGAACGCCGGTCGTGCTGCACCTGTTCTACGTGGTGAAGATCCTGGCCTACGTCCTGGTGGCGTGGCTGATCGTGCTGACCACCAGCGGTATCGACGGCTTCACCAACGTCGCCAACTGGTACGCCGAACCGATCGTCTTCCAGAAGGTCGTGTTCTACACGCTGCTGTTCGAGGTGGTCGGGCTGGGCTGCGGGTTCGGGCCGCTCAACAACCGGTTCTTCCCGCCCATGGGTTCGATGCTGTACTGGTTGCGGCCCAATACGATTCGGCTCCCACCCTGGCCAAACCGGGTGCCGTTCACCAGGGGCGACGCGCGTGGTCCTGTCGACGTGGTGCTCTACGCGGCCCTGTTGGTGGTCCTGGTTATCGCGCTCTTCTCCGATGGCACGGGCCCCATCCCCGAACTCGGCACCGAGATAGGCGTGCTCCCGGTGTGGCAGACCGCGACCATCCTGGGCATCCTGGCCGTGGCCGGTCTGCGCGACAAGGTGATCTTCCTGGCCGCACGCGGTGAGGTGTACGCCGCGCTGGCGGTGTGCTTCCTGTTCGGTGGCGCGGACATCATCATCGCGGCCAAGCTCGTCTGCCTGGTGATCTGGATCGGTGCCGCGACGTCCAAGCTCAACAAGCACTTCCCGTTCGTCATCTCCACGATGATGAGCAACAACCCGGTGTTCCGGCCGCCATGGATCAAGCGCAAGTTCTTCGAGCGCTTTCCCGATGACCTGCGGCCGGGCCGGCTGTCGCGCTTCGTGGCGCACTTCAGCACGGCCATCGAGGGTCTGGTCCCGTTGGTGCTGTTCTTCTCCCACGGTGGCTGGCCGACGGCGATCGCCGCGTTCGTCATGCTGTGCTTCCACTTCGGCATCCTGTCGTCGATCCCGATGGGGGTCCCGCTGGAGTGGAACGTGTTCATGATGTTCAGCGTGCTGGCGCTGTTCGTCGGGCACGCCGGGATCGGTCTTGGCGACCTACAGAGCCCGTGGCCGATCGTGCTGTTCGTCGTGGTCGCCGGCACGGTGGTGCTGGGGAACCTGTTCCCGCGCAAGGTCTCCTTCCTGCCCGGCATGCGCTACTACGCGGGCAACTGGGACACCACGCTGTGGTGCCTCAAGCCGTCAGCCGAACAGAAGATCGCCGACGGCATCGTGGCGATCGCGAGCATGCCCGCCGCGCAGATGGAGAAGTTCTACGGCAGCAGGGAGACGGCCGAGATGTACCAGTACATGGGGTACGCGTTCCGCGCCTTCAACACTCACGGCCGAGCGATGTTCACCCTGGCCCACCGGGCGATGGCGGGTCAGAACGAGGCCGACTACACGCTCACCGACGGCGAGCGGATCTGCAGCACGGCGATCGGCTGGAACTTTGGTGACGGGCACATGAGTAATGAGCAGCTGATCGCCGCTTTGCAGAAGCGGTGCAACTTCGAGCCCGGCGAGGTGCGCGTGCTGATCTTGGACGCGCAACCGATTCACAAGCAGCAGCAGGAGTACCGCCTCGTCGACGCCGCGACGGGCGAGTTCGAACGCGGTATCGTCCGCGTCGCCGACATGGTGACTCGCCAACCGTGGGATGACACGGTGCCGGTGCAGGTGACCTGGACGCGAACGCCTACCGCATGACGTCGCGGACCTTGACGTCCTCGAGTCCCTGCAACGACAGCTCTCGTGACACGTCAACGTGCTTGCGCCAATGCGCCTCGGCCGCGGCGCCGTCGCCCGAGCGCAACAACCGCAGCAGGCGCCCATAGGACCGCATCAGCTTGTCGTAATCCGCCTTCGACACCGGGCGGCCTTCCTTGAAGGCGAACTCGGTGTGGCGCACGGTGATCTCGTGCAGCATGCCCGCGATGATCGCGAGCGTGGTGTTGCCCGACAACTCCACCAGGCGACGATGAAAATCGCCTGTTGTCTGGGCCAGTCGATCGGACTGCCAGCCGGCGGGGATGTGTTCGGCCACCATCATCTCGAGCTCGTCGAAAGCCTCCGGCGTACCGGTTTCGGCAAGCAGCCGCACGGCTAAGGGTTCGATGCCTGCCCGCGCCACCATGAGGTCGGCAATGGTGGCGCCCGACAACTCGAGCAGCAGACCCGCGGGCCGCGCGACGATCTCCGGCCCCGGCACCCGCACCCGGGCGCCGGTACGGGAACCGCGACGCACCTCGACCAGGCGCTCAGACTCCAGCACCCGGACCGCCTCACGCAGGGTCGGTCGGCTGACGCCGAAGTGCGCCATCAGCTCGGCCTCATTGGGGAGGAAGTCGCCGTCGGTGAGCTGGCCGTCCACCACCATGCGGCGTAGCGTTCCGGCGACGAGTTCGGCAGTCTTCGGGGACCGGATCGGCGCGCCGCTGCGGTGCGCCGCATTGTCCGGTCCCATCATTGGTGCCAGCGGCGTGTTGGAAGCCAATGGTTCTCCTGTGTCCCGCCGCGCGGAGCGCGCGGCCAGCTAGTCAACTCAGTAAAACATGTGTGGGCCCTTGTCCCTGCATGGAAGATCTAGCTGAACCACGCCAATACCCCTACCAACCAGTAGGTTGACCTAGTAAACCTACTGATCTACCTTCGGTGATGACCGGATCGGGTGCGCTCCCACGCCGCCACCACCCTTCGAAGGAGAAGTTCCATGGCTGAAGCCGTCATCGTCGAGGCCGTAAGGTCGCCAGTCGGAAAGCGCAACGGAGCGCTGTCGGGCGTCCACCCCGGCGAGCTGTCCGCCCAGGTCCTCAACGGTCTGGTCCAGCGCGCCGGCATCGACCCCGCCCTTGTCGACGACGTCATCTGGGGCTGCGTCATGCAGGCCGGTGAGCAGGCACTCGACATTGCCCGTACCGCGGTGCTCGCCGCCGGCTGGCCTGAATCCGTGCCCGGTGTCACCGTCGACCGCCAGTGTGGTTCGAGTCAGCAGTCGGTGCACTTCGCCGCGGCCGGTGTCGTCGCGGGTCATTATGATGTCGTTGTCGCCGGTGGTGTGGAGTCGATGTCCCGCACTCCGATGGGCGCGTCGCTGGCCAGCGGTGGGCATCCGTACCCCGATGCCTTCCGCGCCCGCTACTCGCAAACTCCGAACCAGGGCACCGGCGCCGAGATGATCGCGCAGCAGTGGGGTCTCAGCCGTACCGAGTTGGACCAGTTCTCGCTCGACTCCCATGAGAAGGCAGCTGCCGCACAGGATTCCGGCGCCTTCGACGATCAGATCGTGGCCATCAAGGACCAGGACGGAAATCCTGTCCTCCAAGACGGGGGCATCCGTCGCGGTGGCACCATCGAGTCCATGGCTGGCATCAAGCCCGCCTTCAAGGAAGACGGTGTGATCCACGCGGGTAACAGCTCGCAGATCTCAGACGGCTCGGCGGCACTGCTGTTCATGTCGGCGGAGAAGGCGAAGTCGTTGGGGCTCAAGCCACTCGCCAAGGTGCACACCGCGGTGCTTGCCGGTGCGGATCCGGTGATCATGCTGACCGCGCCGATCCCGGCGACGCAGAAGGCGATCAAGCGCTCCGGTCTGTCGCTCGACGACATCGGTGTGTTCGAGGTCAACGAGGCGTTCGCGCCGGTGCCGCTGGCCTGGCTCAAGGACATCGGTGCCGATGAGAAGAAGCTGAACCCGAACGGCGGCGCGATCGCCCTGGGCCACCCGCTCGGCGGATCCGGTGCCCGCATCATGACCACGATGCTCTACCACATGCGGGACAAGGGAATTCAGTACGGCTTGCAGACCATGTGTGAGGGTGGCGGCCAGGCCAACGCGACGATCCTCGAGCTGCTGTGACCGAGACTCAGCAGGAGGCCCCGGCCGCTCTCACCGAGCGGCGGGGCAACATCCTGATCATCACCATCAACCGTCCCGACGCCCGCAACGCCATCAACGCCGCGGTGAGCACCGCCGTCGGTGATGCACTGGCGGCAGCCCAGGCGGATCCGGACGTGCGGGTTGTCGTCCTGACCGGCGCGGGAGACAAGTCGTTCTGCGCAGGCGCCGATCTCAAGGCGATCTCGCGGGGCGAGAACCTCTTTCACCCCGAGCATCCGGAGTACGGCTTCGCGGGTTACGTCAGTCATTTCATCGACAAGCCGACGATCGCGGCCGTCAACGGCACCGCGCTCGGCGGCGGCACCGAGCTGGCGCTGGCCAGCGATCTGGTGGTCGCCGAGGAGCGGGCGAAGTTCGGCCTGCCCGAGGTCAAGCGGGGGCTCATCGCCGCTGCGGGTGGCGTGTTCCGCATCGTCGACCAGTTGCCGCGCAAGGTGGGCCTCGAAATGATTCTCACCGGTGAGCCGCTCAGCTCGGCCGACGCGTTGAGGTGGGGTCTGATCAATCAGGTGGTGCCCGACGGCACGGTGGTCGACGCCGCGGTGGCGCTGGCCGAGCGCATCGCGAGCAACGCACCGCTGGCAGTGCAGGCCAGCAAGCGGGTGGCCCACGGCGTCGATGACGGTGTCATCACCGGCGACAAGGCCGGCTGGGACCGCACCATGCGAGAGATGAAGGTCGTGTTCCGCTCCGAGGACGCCATGGAGGGGCCGCTGGCCTTCGCGCAGAAGCGTCAGCCGGTCTGGAAAGCCAAGTAAGCGAGAGGAAGACGAGAATGATGAAGAGACTGGTCTTCGAAGAGGAACACGAGCAGCTGCGGGAGACCGCACGCCAGTTCCTGGAGAAGGAGTGCGCACCCAACGTCGAGAAGTGGGAGAGCGAGCGCCTCGTCGACCGCGAATCCTACGTCGCGGCAGGCAAGTACGGCCTGATCGGCTTCAACCTGCCGGAGAAGTTCGGTGGCGGCGGATCCGACGACTTCCGGTTCAACGCCGTGATCGTCGAGGAGTTCGCCAAGTTCGGTGCCGCCACACCGGGACTGAGCCTGCAGAACGACATCGTCGGGCCCTACTTCGTGAACCTGGCCAATGACGAGCAGCAGGCACGGTGGTTGCCCGGCTACATCACCGGTGAGCTGATCGGAGCGGTCGCGATGACCGAGCCGGGCGCAGGCAGCGATCTGGCGGGCATCAAGACCTCGGCTGTGCGCGACGGTGACGACTGGATCCTCAACGGGTCCAAGACGTTCATCTCCGCGGGTATCAACTCCGACCTGGTGGTCGTGGTGGCCCGCACCGATCCCGAGGCCGGCCACAAGGGCTTCTCACTGCTGGTCGTCGAGCGCGGTATGGAAGGTTTCACCCGCGGCCGCAAGCTCGACAAGATGGGTCTGCACGCCGCCGACACCGCCGAGCTGCACTTCGAGAACGTGCGCGTGCCGAACGCCAACCTGCTTGGCGAGGAGGGCAGGGGTTTCTACCACCTGATGACCAACCTCCCGTCCGAGCGGCTCTCCATCGCGATCGCCGCGATCGCCGGCGCCCGCGCGACATTCGCCGAGACGCTGCAGTACGTCAAGGACCGCAAGGCGTTCGGACAGCCGATCGGCAGCTTCCAGCACAACCGGTTCGTGATGGCCGAGTTGGACACTGAACTGGAGATCGGCGAGCAGTACATCGACCGGTGCCTGCGCGCCGCCGTTGACGGCGATCTGACGGCCGTGCAGGCGTCCAAGGCCAAGTGGTGGTGCACCGAGCTCAACAAGCGCGTCGTCGACGCCTGCGTGCAGCTGCACGGTGGCTACGGCTACATGAACGAGTACAAGGTGGCCCGCGACTACGTCGACGTCCGCATCCAGACGATCTTCGGCGGCACCACCGAGATCATGAAGGAGATCATCGGCAAGGACTTGGGGCTCTAGAGCGCCCCGCAGACGAAGAAGAGCGGCTCGGGACGCTGTCCCGAGCCGCTCTTTCGTCGCGTGTGGTGTTGGCTCAGCCCTCGGCCGGGGCCTCCGCAGCAGGCTGCGGAGCGGGCTCGGTGGTGGCCGTCGCGCTCGTCGTCGCGGTGCTCGACGTCGCCGTCGGGGTGATGGCCTCCGGCGGTGTGCCCGGATCGAGCACGGTGTCGATGATGTAGATCCGGGCGTTGCTGGCCTGGATGCCGCCGCAGATCACCTTGGCGGTGTCGTTGACCTTGATGTCGCCGTCCTTGCCGGTGACCTTGATCTCGGCACCCTGCTGGGTGGGCCGCTGCCCCTTGACCTCGGCGGGGCCGAGGAGGCCGAGGAACACGTGGTAGTAGTCCAGCGACGTCAGCGCGGCCGGATCGGCCTTCAGCGCGTCGAGCTGTCCGGGCTCGAGCTTCTCGAATGCCGCGTTGTTCGGCGCGAACACGACATACGGACCGTTCTCGAGCACGGGAACGATGTTCACCTCGGGGTTCAGACCACCGGAGATCGCGGACGTGAAAGTGCTCAGCGACGGGATCTTGGCGAGCGCCTGACCGACGGGCAGAACGTCCAGCTGCGCCAGGCTGGTGCCTGCGGTGGACAGCTCCTTGCGCAGCGGGTCGCAGTCACCCTGCGGGTCCGGCGGCGGCTTGACCGCAACGGGCTCCGTGGGCGGCGGGTCGGCCTGGGCGGTGACTGCCAGTGGCAGTGAGATGGCCAGTGCGGCGATCGCGGCGGAAAGCCCCACGACCTTGCTGCTACGAGACTTCAACATAGATTCCTCAGCTCATACGACGCGTCGTCTTACTCGGAAATTGGGCGGAAATGCATCCCCCGACGCGGGCGCCCCCGAAAATGGTATGTGGAGAACGCTGTGACACGCCAAATCGCAGTGACGTGGGCCACAGCGTCAGGCACCGGTTTCCGCAGTGTTGACCGGCGCTCTGCGCACCTGCCAACACAGTAGCGACGCGACGGCGCACAGGCCTGCGGCGAGGTAGAAGGCAAGGTCGTAGTCGCCCCGCAGATCGCGCAGCCAACCAGCCCCCGCCGCCGCGGCGGCGGCGCCGATCTGGTGGGAGGCGAAAACCCAACCGAAGACCACGGGTGCACGGGTGCCGAAGTAGTTCCGGCACAGAACGATGGTCGGCGGGACCGTGGCGACCCAGTCCAAGCCGTAGAAGATGATGAAAACCCACGTGCCCGGGTTGGCATGCGGAGACAGCAGCGACGGCAGTAGCAGCAGTGACACGCCGCGGCCCGCGTAGTACACGACGAGGAGAAGTCGAGGGTCGACGCGGTCGGTGAGCCAACCGGAGAACACCGTGCCCGCGACGTCGAGGATGCCGATCGTGGCCAGCAGGCCCGCGGCGAGCGTCGTCGGCATGCCGTGGTCGTTGGCGGCCGGAATGAAGTGCGTGCCGATGAGCCCGTTCGTGGTCATGCCGCAGATCGCGAAGCTCGCGGCGAGCAGCCAGAACGCGGGCACCCGTACGCCGATGAGCAGCCCGTCGAATGCGGCGCGGAAGCTCCCTGTCTGGAGCCTCGCGGGGGGTGACGACTCGGGAGCCGATGATGCCGATCCGCCATAGGCCGTGACGCCCTTGTCGGCCGGGTAGTTGCGGATGAACACCAGCACGAGCGGCACGACGGCGAGCGCGGCGGCGGCCACGATCAGCGATGCCCAACGCCAGCCGTGCCGGACGGTCACCTCGGCGACGACGGGAAGGAAGATCAGCTGGCCCGTCGCGCTGGCGGCCGTGAGCACACCGGTCACCAGCCCGCGCCGCTGTTCGAACCAGCGGGTGGCGATCGTCGCCACGAAGCCCATCGATATCGACCCGGTGCCGATACCGACGAGCACACCCCAGAACAGCACCAGCTGCCAGCTCGCCGTCATCGTGACCGAGAGCGCCGATCCTGCCGCGATGAGGGTGAGGGCCACGGTCAACACCGGCCTGATCCCGAATCGGTCCATCAGGGCGGCGGCGAACGGCGCGGTGACGCCGAACAGCGTCATGTTGACCGACATCGCCAGGCCGACGGTGCCGTGGGACCAGCCGAACTCGTCGTGCAGCGGGTTCATCATCACGCCGGGGATGGACCGGAATCCCGCCGCACCCAGAATCGCGATGAAGCTGACACCTGCCACCACCCACGCCCAGTGGATACGAGGGCGCCGGCTCGTGGCGGCGGGCGAGTCGACCGTCATCGGACAACTGTCGCCCAGCGGGCGGCGGCGCGACAGTGGCATGAATGACACCAATCGTCAAAAACATGCCAAGATGGCAGACGTGCACCGCGTCGCCGTCCTGCTCCTGCCGCCGGTCGTCGCCTTCGACGCGACGATCCCGCCGACGCTGTTCGGCGCCGCCACGGACGAGGACGGCACCCCGCTCTACGACGTGGTGGTCTGCGGTCTGACGACCGAGCGCGTACCCGGCGCCAACGGTTTCGACGTCGTGCCGACGGCGGGGGCCGAGGCGTTGGCGACCGCCGACACCGTCATCGTGCCCGGCACCCGCTATCGGCCCGCCCGTGAAGACGGTGTGCTCGCACCGGACGCGCGTGCCGCGTTCGACGCGATCCGACCGGGCACGCGGATGGTGTCGATCTGCACCGGTGCGTTCGTCCTGGCGGCGGCGGGCGTCCTCGACGGGCGGCCGGCCACGACGCACTGGAAGTTCGCCGACGCGCTGAGGCGTCTACATCCGCGGGTGAACGTCGACGAGGACGTGTTGTTCGTCGACGACGGTGATGTGCTGACCTCGGCCGGGCTGGCCGCTGGAATCGACTTGTGCCTGCACCTCATTCGCTCGGATCACGGCTCCCGGGTCGCCAACGACGTGGCGCGCTACTGCGTCGTGCCGCCGTGGCGCGCGGGCGGTCAGGCCCAGTTCATCGACCGGCACCTGCAGGTTGACGACGGTGCGTCCACCGCGGCGACGCGGGAATGGGCGCTGCGACACCTCGACGAGGTACTGACCGTCGACCGGCTGGCGCGACACGCGCACATGAGTCCGCGCACGTTCAATCGCCGCTTCCGCGAGGAGACCGGCCAGGCACCCGGCACGTGGATCCGGAACCGCCGCGTGGACCGCGCCCGTGAACTCCTGGAGTCCCGCGATCTGCCCGTTGACGAGGTCGCCCGCCTCTCCGGCCTGGGATCGGGCGGAAACCTGCGACACCATCTGCGCCGCGGTATCGGCATGTCGCCGTCGAGTTACCGCAAGGTCTATCAGGGCGCGTGACCCGGGTGCGGGGCACGTGACCGACGAACGAGAGCCCCTGCCTACGATTCTCCGCATGCCCGAGCCCCTTCTGCTGCCCGTAAACGGCCACACGCCGCATCTGCACGACGAGTCCTGGGTGGCACCCAATGCCGCACTGATCGGACAGGTGACGCTCGCCGCCAAGGCCAGCGTGTGGTTCAGCGCGACCCTGCGCGCCGAGTTCGAGCCCATCGAGATCGGCTTCGGGTCCAACGTCCAGGACGGGGCAACCGTCCACGTCGACCCCGGCTTTCCCGTCCGGCTCGGCGCGGGCGTCACCGTCGGCCACAACGCTGTGGTGCACGGCTGCATCGTCGAGGACGACTGCCTGATCGGGATGGGCGCGATCATCCTCAACGGCGCGCGGATCGGGGCGGGCTCACTCGTGGCCGCCGGCGCGGTCGTGCCGCAGGGCGCGGTGATTCCGCCACGGTCGATGGTCGCTGGCGTGCCCGGCAAGATCCGGCGCGAACTGACCGACGCCGAGGTCGACCACAACAGGCTGAATGCGCAGGCGTATCAGCATCTGATTGAGCTGCACAGGGGAGCGGGCGACTAACCCACCAGCGGTGGGTTCAGCCGCGCGAACCCCTCCTGTCGGTAGTACGGAAAGTAGGGGTAGGGCGCCTCGATCCGACTGGCGGTGTCCAACCGGGCCAGGTGGATTTCGTCCAGTCGCCAGCCGACGGCGCCCAGGTTCTCCCGGAGTTGTCGTTCATCGCGCGCCCCGACGATCACTGATGACACAGTAGGCCGGGTGAGCAGCCAGTTCAGTGCGATCTGGGGAACGGACTTGCCCGTCTCTGCGGCGATGTCATCGAGGACGTCGACGATCGCGAACAGGCGCTTGTCGTCGACCGGAGGGCCCGCGTCGGCGGTGGAGTGCAACCGGCTGCGCTCGGGAAGCGGTGCGTCCCTTCGGATCCGGCCGGTCAGTCGACCCCACCCCAGGGGGCTCCACACGATGGCGCCGACACCTTCCTGGACACCGAGTGGCATGAGTTCCCACTCGTAGTCGCGACCGACCAGCGAGTAGTAGACCTGATGCGCCACATAGCGCGGGCGATGGTGCGCCTCGGAGAGGTCCAACGACTTCATCAGCTGCCAGCCGGCAAAGTTCGAGACGCCGACGTACCGGATTTTGCCCTGTACGACAAGTGTTTCCAGTGTTTGCAGAACCTCGTCGATCGGTGTGTACGCGTCATAGGCGTGCAGTTGGAACAGGTCGATGCGATCGGTCTGCAGCCGTCGCAGCGAGGCGTCGACGGCGCGTAGCAGCCTGCTCCGCGATGTCCCCCAGTCGTCGGGCCCGGTGGGCAACGCTGCCTTGGTCGAGATGACCACGTCCTCGCGGCGTCCCCGCAGCGCGGCGCCCAGAACCTCCTCGGAGGCGCCGTCGGAGTACACGTCCGCGGTGTCGAACAGCGTGATGCCTGCCTCCAGGGACAGGTCGACGATCCGCCGCGCCGCATCGACACCCGTGTCGCCCCACGCGCCGAAGAAGTCACCGACCCCACCGAAGGTCGCGGCGCCGAAACTCAATTCGGACACCACGAGCCCAGAGTCGCCTACCCGTCGATACTCCATTGCCTACTCCTTAATGGGAAGATGGTCTTGTTAGCGTTCGGCAGGTGCAACTGCGGCTAATGAAACGATATTCCCGTTAAGGTGGTAGTCGTGACGACGGCAGCCGGTCGCAGGCCAGGCGGACGCACCGCCGCGGTGCGCGCCGCAGTCCTCCGTGCCGTGGCGGACGTGCTCGTCGGGTCAGGGCTCGCCGGCCTGGAGATCCCGCTCATCGCGGAGCGCGCGGGAGTGGGCAAGTCCACCGTCTACCGCAGGTGGGGAACCATTCCGGCGCTGGTCGCCGACCTGCTGCGAGACATGGCCGAGACGTCGGTGCGCCGCGCCGACACCGGGTCGCTGCGCGGTGACCTGCACGCCAACGCGGAACTGGTCCGCAGGACGCTGTCTGATCCGCGGCAGGGGCGACTGTTCAAGGCGATCATCGCCGCGGCGGCCTGTGACGACCGGACCGCCGAGGCGCTGGCGGAGTTCTATCGGCGCCGTATCGCGGAGTGGTCGGCGTGCGTCGAGGACGCGATCCGGCGAGGTGAGGCACCGACTGGCACCGACGCGACAGCGGTGATCGGCCAGGTCTCGGCTCCGCTGTACTACCAATTTCTCACCAGCACAACGCCTCTGACCACAAGCGATGCCCGCCGCGCGGCCAATGCGGTGTTGGCCGCGGTCGATGCGGGAGTATTCCGATGAGGGCCTGCCCACATCACGGTTCCGGTGGGGCCTGCCCGGGTACAGCCCTACGGTGAAGCGCATGCGAACGTTGGTGACAGGTGCGAGCGGTTACGTCGGCTCGCGGCTGGTCGGTGAACTCCTTGGCGCCGGTCATGAGGTGGTCGCGGCCAGCCGAGACCCCCAGAAGCTGACGGCCTTCGGCTGGTTCTCCGACGTGACCCCAATCGCTCTGGACGCCCATGACGCGGAATCCGCGGCCCGTGCCTTCGCCGACACGGGCCCCATCGACGTCGTCTACTACCTGGTCCACGGGATCGGGCAACCCGATTTCCGCCAGGCGGACAACCGGGCCGCGGCGATCACCGCGGCCGCCGCGAAGGCCGCCGGTGTGCGTCGCATCGTTTACCTCGGCGGCTTCGTCCCCGAGCACGACGAACTCTCCGAGCATCTGGCCAGCCGCGCGGAGGTGGCCGAGGCGCTGAGCGTCGAGGGTGGGCCCGACGTGGTGTGGCTGGGTGCGGCGATGATCATCGGCGCCGGGTCGACGTCGTTCGAGATGCTGCGCTACGTCAGTGATCGCTTCCTGGTGCTCCCGATGCCGGAGTGGTCGGCCAATCCGATGGACCCGATCTCGATCCGCGACGTGCTCTACTACCTCGTCGCGGCGGCGGACGGTGACGTCGTGCCCGCGGGGGCGTATGACATCGCCGGCCCCGAGACCACCTCATACGGCGACCTGTTGGCGTCTTACGCCCGGATCGCCGGTGCATGGCGTGCGCGCGTGCGCGTGCGGGGCGTCAACACCGGCCTGGCATCATTCCTGACGGGTGCGCTGCTTCCGGTTCCCGGCAACCTGGCGTCCGACCTCGTTGACTCCCTTGACTTTCCGATGATGGCCTCCCAGGACAGACTGTGTGGCAAGGTCGCCAATCCGCCCGGCGGACTGGTGGGGATCGACGACGCGATAACGCGGTCGCTAAGCGGTGACCGTGCCATGCCGGTCAACGGCCTGGCCGATCCGCATCATCTGGCCGACACCGATCCCGACTGGGCGGGCGGGGACCGACTCCGTCTGCAGCGACTCGCCGCGGCGGTGGCACCGTCGTTCGTCCGGCCCGCGATCGGCCTGCTCGGCGCCGTCCCTGGCCCCGTTGCGGGAGCGGTCCGTACCGGCCTGGACCACCTGATTGGGTTGATTCCCAAGGGCGCCACCGCATGAGCCTCATGGCCGAGATTGGAACGATCGCCAGCACCCGGGCGGTACCCCACGAGGAAGCGCCGTCGACCGTGCGTCGCCGGCGCATCGTCGTTGGTGTCGTTCTCGTCGCCGGTGCCGTGTTGCTCGGGTTCTCCCTGACTCGGCAACCGGGCGACACCGCGTTCTACTGGCTGACGCTGGCGCTGGCGGCGGTGTGGGCGCTGGGCGCGTGGGCTTCAGGCCCACTGCACCTGGGCCACATCCGTTTTCGCGCCCGCACCAGGCGGCCAATCGTGCTGGGCGTCGCCATCGGCCTGCTGGTGGCCGCGGCGTTCATCGTCGGCGCGCTGGTGGCCCGAGAGATCGCACCCGTGCGCGACTACATCGTGGCGGTGCTGGAGTTCGCGAACTATGGACCGATCCTGCTGGTCGTCCTCATCACCGTGATCAACGGTGTGGCAGAGGAGATGTTCTTCCGCGGTGCGCTCTACAGCGCGCTGGGCCGGTTCTACCCGGTGGTGGTGTCGACCCTGGTGTACGCCATCGCGGTGTCGGCCGCGGGCAACCCCATGCTCGGTTTCGCGGGCATCATCCTCGGCGGGGTGTGCGCCTATGAGCGCCGGGTGACCGGGGGAGTGCTCGCACCGATGCTGACCCACTTCTTCTGGGGTCTGGCCATGGTGCTCGCACTGCCTCCGATCTTCGGCGTCTAACGTCTAGCGCAGCGGGTTGGCGATCTCGTCGCGCGGCATCCGCGCGGCGAGCAGCGCGACCGCGGCCAGCACCGCCGGCGCGATACCCGACACGACGAAGATCGTCTGCATCGACACGACCTTGGACAGCGGGCCGACGATCGCGAACGACACCGGCATGAATGCCAGAGACACGAAGAAGTCCAGACTCGACACGCGGCCGAGCATCTCCCTCGGGACGCGACGCTGCAGCAGCGTCCCCCAGATCACCATGCCCGCGCCGTCGGTGACGCCGACGATGAACGTCGCGGCCGCCATGAGCGGGAACGACGAGGTGGCGCCGACGACGATCAGGGGCAGTGAGCCCAGGCCCCACATCGACATCATCACCGTCAGATAGCGCCGTGGCAGCCGGCCCGAGGACACGGCCAGCGCGCCGATGGCGCTGCCGATGCCGAAGAACGCCAGGATGAACCCGTAGGCGCGGGCGCCGTCGGCGAAGCGGTCTTGCGCGATGAACGGCAACAGCACCTCGATCGGACCGATCACCACCAGCACGAACATGCTCGCGTACAGCAGGGTCCACAGCAGCCACGGTGTGCCGACCATGAACGTGAAGCCGTCCCGCAGGTCGCGCAGGACATGGGGCCGCTTGACGTCGGCAATGGCCGCGGCGTCGGCCGGCGGCCTTGTCGCGATCAGGAGCACTAGGCCTATCGCGAAGAGCCCGGCCACCACGTACGCGCCGAGCGCCGGGAACGTGGCACCGATCAGCACGCCCGCGACCGCGGGTCCGACCGCCCGCTGGAACACCGGCCGGACCACACCCTCGACGCCGTTGGCGGCGAGCAGCTGCTCGGCGGGCAGGATGCGCGGCAGCAGCGCGCTGTAGGCGGGAAAGAAGAACGCGGCGGCGATGCCCAGCGTCCCGGCAGCCACAGCCATATGCCAGATGTGCAGTGCACCAACGGAACCCAGGACCGCGACCGTGGACACCGCGATGACGTTGACCGTCTCGACGGCGATGATGATGGTCCGCTGGTTGATTCGGTCGGCGGCGATTCCGCCCACCAGGACAAAGGAGACCAGGCCAGCGCCCAGACATGTCGCGACCAGGGACAGCGACGTCGGGTCGGGGTCCAGGGCGATGACCTGGAGTGCCATCACGACGGCCCACATACCCTCGGCGAATATCGAGATGGCCAGTGCGCCAATGAGCAGGCGGTACTCGCGGGTGTAGAAGGGTGCGAGCACACGCCAGCCGCCGCGCCTCTGCGCGGACTGATCGAGGCCGAATTGCGTACTCACCAATCAATGGTCGGGCACCGACCCCCGCTGAGTCGAACGATTATTCGGCGTCAGAAGCCGTTGAGATAGCGCTGGCGGCGGTGGTCTCTCGCAACTTGCCACAGTGACCGCTATCTCAACGTGGACAGCGGCGAATCAGTCGTCGGTGAACGTCGGCGCGCGGCGCTCCTGGAACGCCATGGCGCCCTCGTGAAAGTCCTTGGCCGTCAGCAGAGTCATCTGGCCCTCGGTCTCGCGGCCGAACGCGGCGTCGAGTTCGGTGAGCGTGGCGGCGTTGATCGCGTGCTTGGTCTTGCGCAGCGCCACCGCGGGCCCCGACTTCAACCTCGCCAGGACGGCGTCGACTCCCGCGTCGAGGTCGTCGGCGGGGTAGACGGCACTCACCAGGCCTGCCGTGAGTGCATCAGCCGCGGAAAGCCTTTCGGCCAGCAGCGCCATCCGCATCGCACGTGTGCGACCGATCGAGGCCGCGACCAACGCCGAGGCGCCGCCATCGGGCATGAGGCCGATCTTGGTGAACGCCAACAGAAAGTAGGCCGTCTCGGAGGCGAGGATGATGTCGGCCGCGATGGCCAGAGAGACGCCTACCCCCGCAGTTGGACCCTGTATCACCGAGACGACGGGCTTCGGCGAACTGATGATCGCGCTGACCGCACGGTTCGCCGCCTCCAAAACGTCGCCGGGGGCTCCGCTCGCGCCCGGGTTCGCGCGGTCCTCGGCGCCGATACCCGCGCCTGAGCTGAATCCTCGGCCTGCGCCACCCAACCGGACCACTCGCACCGCCGGGTCGTCACCTGCGCGTTCCATGGTCGAGGTGATGGTCGACAGCATCGCCGCGGTCAGCGAGTTCAGGCTGTCGGGACGGTTCAGAGTCATCGAGAGCACCCCGTCCGACAGGGATACCGTGAGATCGTCGATGCCGGTGTAGGACTCGGTCGTGCTCATGCGTGCCTCGTTCGCGTTTGGCGAGCCTGCGGCCCGCAGCGTAATCGACTTGGTTATACAAGTAAGCTACGTCGGCGGTCAACAATTCAACTGGTGAGGGGCGTTGCGATGGCGGGACCACTGCAGGGATTGCGAGTCGTCGAGTTGGCGGGCATTGGCCCCGGGCCGCATGCGGCGATGATTCTCGGCGATCTGGGGGCCGATGTCGTGCGCGTCGAGCGGCCGCCCCGAAACAGTGGCGGCGTACCCGCGCCCAGTCGCGATTCGATGTTGCGCAACCGGCGCTCGGTCGCCGCCGACCTCAAGAGCGATGAGGGCCGCGAGCTGGTGCTGAGCCTCATCGCCAAGGCCGACGTTCTGATCGAGGGCTACCGGCCAGGTGTCACCGAGCGCCTCGGCCTGGGTCCCGATGACTGCGCCAAGGTCAACGAGCGGCTGATCTACGGGCGTATGACGGGCTGGGGGCAGGACGGTCCACGCGCGCTGCAGGCCGGCCACGACATCAACTACATCTCGCTCAATGGTCTGCTGCACGCCGTCGGCCGCAAGGGCGAGAAGCCGGTGCCGCCGCTGAACCTCGCCGGTGACTTCGGCGGCGGGTCGATGTTCCTCATCGTGGGAATCCTGTCCGCGCTGTTCGAGCGCCAGAGTTCGGGCAAGGGGCAGGTTGTCGACGCCGCGATGGTCGACGGCTCCAGCGTCCTGATGCAGATGATGTGGAGCTTTCGCGCCACCGGAATGTGGTCGGATGTTCGTGGCACCAACATGCTCGACACCGGTGCGCCCTACTACGACACGTATGAGACGGCCGACGGCCGCTACGTCGCAGTTGGCGCCATCGAGCCACAGTTCTACGCGCTGCTGCTGGCGGGCCTGGAGTTGGATCCCGCCACGCTGCCCGGCCAGAACGACATGGCTCGCTGGCCCGAGCTGCGCGAGGCATTCACCACGGCGTTCGCCGCCAAGGACCGCGACCACTGGGCCAGGGTTTTCAACGGCACCGATGCGTGCGTGACACCAGTGCTGAGCTTCGCCGAGGTTCAGACCGAGCCGCACATCACCGAACGCGGCACCTTCTTCGCCGATGGCGACAACCTGGAGCCCATGCCGGCTCCGCGGTTCTCCCGCAGCCAGCCTCCGACACCCACCCCACCCGGGGTGCCCGGTGCCGACACCGAGGCCGTCCTGCGCGACTGGGCATAGCCCCAACAGCGCGACTGGGCATAGCCCCAACTGTCAGTTGGCCGGGGATGCCGGCCACCCCCATGAAAGGAATGCATCTGTGCAGATCAAAGACGCCGTAGCGGTCGTCACCGGTGGAGCCTCCGGGCTTGGCCTGGCCACCACGAAACGACTGTTGGACGCAGGCGCCAGCGTGGTCGTCATCGACCTCAAGGGCGAGGAAGTGGTGGCCGAACTCGGTGACCGCGCCAAGTTCGTCGCCACCAACGTCACCGACGAGGACGGCGTGTCCAAGGCGCTCGATGTCGCGGAGTCGCTCGGACCGCTGCGGATCAACGTCAACTGCGCGGGTATCGGCAACGCGATCAAGACGCTGGGCAAGGACGGTCCCTTCCCGCTCGATGGGTTCAAGAAGGTCGTCGAGGTCAACCTGATCGGCACGTTCAACGTGCTGCGTCTGGCTGCCGAGCGGATCGCCAAGAACGAGCCCCTCGGTGAGGAGCGCGGCGTCATCATCAACACCGCCTCGGTCGCGGCGTTCGAGGGCCAGATCGGTCAGGCGGCCTACTCGGCGTCAAAGGGTGGCGTGGTCGGTATGACGCTGCCGATCGCCCGCGACCTGTCGCGGAGCCTGATTCGCGTCTGCACCATCGCCCCGGGGCTGTTCAAGACCCCGCTGCTGGGCTCGCTGCCCGAGGAGGCGCAGAAGTCACTGGGCCAGCAGGTTCCGCATCCCGCGCGCCTCGGTGATCCCGACGAGTACGGCGCACTTGCCGTGCACATCGTCGAGAACGCGATGCTCAACGGTGAGGTCATCCGTCTGGATGGCGCGATTCGGATGGCGCCGCGATGAGAGCCTGCGCGAAGAGCAAGGAGCACAGATGACCATCACGACGAAGTTCACTGAGGTCTTCGGGGTCGAGCACCCCATCGCCCAGGGCGGTATGCAGTGGGTCGGCCGTGCGGAGTTGGTGGCCGCGGTCGCCAATGCCGGTGGCCTGGGTTTCATCACGGCATTGACTCAGCCCACCCCTGCCGATCTGGCCCGCGAGATCGCCAAGACGCGCGAACTCACCGACAAGCCGTTCGGGGTCAACCTGACGATCCTGCCGTCGATCAACCCGCCGCCCTATGACGAGTACCGCCAGGTCATCATCGACGAGGGCGTCAAGATTGTGGAGACCGCGGGATCCAACCCGGCGCCGCACCTGCCGATGTTCCACGACAACGGCATCAAGGTGCTGCACAAGTGCACCTCGGTGCGCCACGCGGTCAAGGCGCAGAGCCTGGGTGTGGACGGCATCAGCATCGATGGCTTCGAGTGTGCGGGCCACCCCGGCGAGGACGACGTCCCCGGACTGGTCCTGATCCCGGCGGCGGCCAAGCAGATCGAGATCCCGATGATCGCCTCGGGCGGCTTCGCCGATGCCCGCGGACTGGTTGCGGCGTTGGCGCTGGGCGCTGACGGTATCAACATGGGCTCGCGGTTCATGTGCACCGTCGAGTCGTGCATCCATCAGAACGTCAAGGAAGCCATCGTGGCCGGTGACGAACGCGGCACCGAGCTGATCTTCCGCAGCCTGAACAACACCGCTCGCGTCGCGAGCAACGTGGTGTCGCGTGAGGTTGTGGACATCCTCAAGGGTGGCGGTGAGTTCGACGACGTCAAGGATCTCGTCGCGGGTGTGCGTGGCCGCAAGGTGTTCGAAGACGGCGACCTGGACGCGGGTATCTGGAGTGTGGGCACCGTGATGGGGCTGATCGACGACATCCCGACCTGCGACGAACTCATCTCACGCATCGTGCGTGAGGCCGAGGAATTGATCGCCGCACGACTGGGCGGCATGGTCTCGCAGACCGCGAGCGCTGCCGTCTAGTCCGCTGACCCGGGTGTTCAGATTGCGCTGAGGGTCGTGATTCCCCTCGGCTCACGACCCTCAGTGCAATCTCGTGCGGGCGTTCCAGTCGGGCGCCTCATGCAAAAAGCCGCCGACACGTAGGTCGGCGGCTTTGTTGCGCTCCGGTCGAGCGTGCACGTGACGCAGACACGCCGCGCGTCACCTCATATGCAGCGTCGGCCCGTCCGGGCCGACCCGCGGTTAGACCGCGGCGGCTAGGTCGGGGAACTGTTCTGAGGTGTCACCCTCAACCAGGACGTCCCCGTGGTAGAGGGCGTCGAAATCAACTTTGATGACATCGGCACTGGTGTCGTCGATCCACATGTACTGGACAGTAACCATCACTATTAAGAGTTTGTTGAGTCACGATTCGGAAAATGGTGGCAATTCTTACCCGGGGGTAGGTTTCAGGGCGTCGGGTCGCTCAGATGTAGCGGATTCGTGCCATTCAGCAAGATCCAGGTCGCGAGTATCGCGGCGATAGCGACGACGAATAGTACGATCGCGACAAATCCCGGCCACCGCGCCCGGCCGAAGATTCTTGCGTCCAGTGAGAACGCGCCCGCACCCGTGAAGAGCAGGGCCGTTGCGGCGAACGCGACCATGAACGGCACGTTGAACGGCATCGACCAGAATGCGTCGCCGGAGACGTTGACCGCCCAGGCGCCGATCATCGCGGCGATCACGGCACAGGACGCGATGGGCGTGAGCAAACCCAGGATCAGGCCGATGCCGCCGGTGGTCTCGGCGATGGTCACCAGGAGTGCGGCGAACTGCGGCATCCGCCATCCACCGGTCTCCATGAAATTAACGGCGCTCTGCAGGTCGAAGGCCTTGATGAGCCCCGCCTGAACCATCGTCGCGCCGGTGGCGAGCCTTAGGACCAGCAGGCCGAAGTCGGCGAGCGAGGAGGTCCGCGAGGTGTAGACGTCCGTTTCGTCCGTGATGTCCATACGCTCAGGATATTGGCAGCCCGGTGCTGTGAACTATCGCCGCGACGGGGTCGTGTCTCGATGGAGAGATGCGTTGACGGTCATAGGTTAGCGTTGATAAGTTAGCGCCGATATTGTCGTGGATGGAGGCCTAAGTGCTGCGTAGAATCGCCCTGCTCGCCATCGCCGCGCCTCGGCGTGTCCTCGGCATCGCAGCCGTGCTGGTCGTCGCAGCTGCCGTGTTCGGGATACCGGTCGCCAAGAGCCTGTCGGCCGGCGGCTTTCAGGACCCGACGTCAGAGTCGGCCCAGGCATCGCAGCTGCTCGCCGAGAAGTTCGACCAGGGCGACATGCAGATGCTCATCACGATCACCTCGCCGGACGGTTTCGACAGCCCGACGGCCAGGGCGGCGGCCACCGATATCGTCGAGCACTTCGGTCAATCGCCGTACGTCGCCAATGTGACATCGGCCTGGACCGTGCCGCCGGCGGCGGCCGCTGATCTGACCAGCCGCGACGGCAAGACCGGACTGATCGTCGCGGGGCTCACCGGCGGCGAGAACAACGCACAGAAGTACGCCAAGACGCTGGCCGACGAGGTGGTGCACGACCGCGACGGTCTGACCATTCGCGCCGGCGGCATCGCGATCGTGTACGCGCAGATCAACACGCAGTCCGAACGCGACCTGCTGTTGATGGAGTCGATCGCGATCCCGCTCAGCTTTCTCGTGTTGGTCTGGGTCTTCGGCGGCCTGATCGCCGCCGCGGTGCCGATGGCGGTCGGTGCCTTCGCGATCGTCGGATCGATGGCGGTGCTCCGGCTCATCACCTTCAGCACCGACGTGTCGATCTTCGCGCTGAATCTGTCAATGGCGATGGGCCTGGCACTGGCGATCGACTACACGCTGCTGATCATCAGTCGCTATCGAGACGAACTGGCCAACGGCGTACCGCGGGACCGGGCGCTGACCCGGACCATGACCACCGCTGGACGCACGGTGCTTTTCTCCGCCACGACGGTCGCACTGTCGATGGGCGCGATGATCCTGTTCCCGATGTACTTCCTGAAGTCCTTCGCCTACGCCGGCATCGCGACGGTCACGTTCGCGGCGGGCGCGGCGGTTATCGTGACGCCCGCAGCGATCTGGCTGCTCGGCGATCGCCTCGAGGGACTGAACGTGGGGCGGTTGTTCCGACGGGTGATTGATCCGGGTCCGAAGCCCGTGGAGCGTCAGTTCTGGTACCGCTGCGCGAAGCTCGTGATGCGCAGGGCAGTCCCGATCGGCCTGGCGGTCGTCGTCCTGCTGCTCGCGCTCGGTGCGCCGTTCCTGTCGGTCAAGTGGGGTTTCCCCGACGACCGGGTGCTACCGACCTCGGCCTCGTCGCACCAGGTCGGTGACCAGCTTCGCAACGACTTCGCCGACGACTCGGCGACCAACATCAACGTCGTCATCCCGGACGCCGATGGGTTGACCCCGGCGCAAATCGAGCGCTACGCCGCCGATCTGTCCCGCACCCCGGACGTCTCGGCGGTGTCCGCGCCGACGGGCACCTTCGTCGCCGGTGACAGGGTCGGTCCGCCAACGGCGGCGACCGGTGTCTCCGAGGGCAGCGCATTCCTCACCGTCGGCAGCACCGCGCCCTTGTTCTCAGGCGCCTCTGACGCCCAACTGGACCGCCTGCACGAGATCGCGGGGCCAGGCGATCGGCCGGTACTCGTGACGGGTATCGCGCAGATCAACCGCGACAGCGTCGAGGCCATCACGACCCGATTGCCGTGGGTGCTGGGCCTCATCGCGTTGATCACCTTCGGACTGCTGTTCCTGCTGACCGGCAGCGTGATCCTGCCGCTGAAAGCCGTTGTGATGAACGTGTTGTCGTTGACGGCCGCCTTCGGCGCACTGGTCTGGATTTTCCAGGACGGCCACTTCGGTGCGCTCGGTACGACGCCGACGGGAACGCTGGTGGCGAACATGCCGGTGCTGCTGTTCTGCATCGCGTTCGGTCTCTCAATGGACTACGAGGTCTTCCTCGTCGCACGCATCCGCGAGTACTGGTTGACGCTGCGTGCCGGTAAACCGGAGATCACCGGACGTCAGGCGATCAAGGATGCCCACGCCGACAACGACGAGGCGGTGGCGCTCGGCCTGGCACGCACCGGCCGTGTCATCACCGCGGCGGCGCTGGTCATGTCGATATCGTTCGCCGCGCTCATCGCGGCCGAGGTGTCGTTCATGCGAATGTTCGGCCTCGGCCTGACGCTTGCCGTCCTGGTGGATGCCACGTTGGTGCGCATGATGTTGGTGCCTGCCTTCATGCACGTGGTGGGCGGCTGGAACTGGTGGGCGCCCAGACCGTTGGTCCGACTTCATCAGCGCATCGGAATTAGCGAGTCCGGTCCCGACGAGGATGCCGATGCGGCAGGCGGTGGAGCGGCCGGCGACAACCGCGTGGGACAGTCAATGACGTGACGTCTCAGCCACTCAAGCGCCGACGCGCGCCCCGCGGTTCCGGCGACCAGCTGCGCGACGAGATCCTGGACGCCACCACCGATCTGTTATTGGAGACCGGGCACGCCAAGGCGGTGTCGATTCGAGCCGTCGCCGAGCGCGTGCGCATCACCCCGCCGTCGATCTACCTGCACTTCGCCGATAAGGACGCGCTACTGGATGCGGTGTGCGCCAGGTACTTCGAGCATCTCAACGAGGTGATGCAGAGTGCGGCCGCCGACGCGCCCTCGACCATCGAGGGGTTGCGTGCTCAGGGCCTGGCCTACGTCCGTTTCGCCATGGAGAACCCGGAGCTGTACCGGATCGCCACGATGGGCGAGGGGCGCCCCGGCAGCGACGTCGACATCACGTTGAACAGCTCCGCGTTCGTACACATGCGCAGTTCCATCGGGGCGTTGATGGCCGAGGGGATCTGCCCACCCGGTGACTCCGGCGCCGCAGCTCTGGAATTATGGGCGGTGGTGCACGGGGTGGCGGCGCTGCTCATCTCACGGCCGTATCTGCCGGTCGGTGACGCCGAGGAGTTCGCCGATCGCGTCATGCGGTCGGCGTGGTGCGGATACGTCGCATCGGCACTGATCGGACCTGACGTGCCGCCGCAGGAGACCCTCGAACGATTGAAGGTGCTTGGTACATGAGTGACTCAGGTGATCAGGACTCGGTCGACAACCCGTTCTTCGCCCGACTGTGGTCGACGATGTCGACCCGCGAACCCGAGTCCATCCGGGTGTTGCGCCGAGAGAACCTCGAGGGCCTGACCGGGCGGGTGCTGGAGATCGGTGCGGGCACGGGATCCAACTTCGGCCTCTACCCGGCGAGCGTCACCGAGGTCGTCGCGATCGAACCCGAGCACCGTCTGGCGGTCTTGGCGCGCGAGGCGGCCGCCGACGCGAAGGTGCCGGTGACAGTGTCCACCGAGACCGTCGAGCGGTACGCCGCGTCGGCGGGGGAGCCGTTCGACGCGGTGGTGTGCTCGCTGGTGCTGTGCTCGATCGCCGACCCCGATGACGTTCTGCGACAACTGATCACGATGCTGCGGCCGGGGGGTGAACTGCGCTTTCTCGAGCACGTTGCGGGGACCGGCATGCGGGCCCGATTCCAACGCCTTGCCGATGCCACGGTGTGGCCCAGGTTGTTGGGTAACTGCCACACCCACCGGCACACGGAGAGATCGATCGCCGCAGCGGGGTTCGAGGTCGTGCGCGCCCGTCACGAATGGGTGCTGCCCGCGTGGGTGCCGATGCCGGCCTCCGAGACCGCGATCGGTGTGGCGGTCAGGCCAGGCTGAACCACTCGGGCGGGGCGAACCTCAGCCCAGCAGCGCGGGCAGGCGCTGTAGCAGGGTGGGCAACGCCGTGGCCGCGCTCTCGCGCAGGCTTATGGTGACGGCGCTCGACAGCGGGGTGGGCTCGGGGTTGATCTCGATCACCGGGATGCCATTGGCCACCGCTATCTCGGGCAGTCCGGCGGCCGGGTAGACGATCGACGACGTCCCCACGACAATCGCGAGATCGGCGGCACTGACCGCCGCGACGGAGCGGTCCCACGCATCGGTGGGCAGCGCCTCGCCGAACCACACCACATTGGGCCGGATCAGACCGCCGCACACGCACACCGGCGGTTCGACCATCTCGACCGGTTCAGGCATCGCCGGGAGCGGGCCCTGATAGTCGCAATCGCAACGATCGCAACGGAATTCGAAGAGGCTGCCGTGCAGGTGGTAGACGTTCGTGCTGCCCGAGCGTTCGTGCAGATCGTCGACGTTCTGGGTGACGACGTGTACTTCGGCGTAATCCTCCCACGCCGCGACGGCGCGGTGTCCGTCGTTGGGTGCGACACCCTTCATCATGTAGTGGCGCCACAGGTACCACGCCCACACCTTCTCGGGGTGGCGGCGCCAGCCGTCCGAACTCGAGATCTCGTAGGGATCGACCTTGGCCCACAGACCGGTCTCCACATCACGGAACGTCGGCACTCCGCTCTCGGCCGAGATACCGGCTCCACTGAGAACGGTCACCTGCACGCTCACCAAACTAGCCGTTTTTTGTGATACTGGGCAGGTGACCGATTTGGGGGAATGGGTCCGCGTCGATCCGCACGCGGCGAGACCGTTGTTCGATCAACTGCGGATTCAGGTCATCGAGGGGATTCGTGATGGCAGGCTGCCGCCGGGTACGCGGCTGCCCACGGTGCGTGATCTCGCGTCCGAGCTGAGCATGGCGGTGAACACCGTGGCGCGCGCCTACCGGGAGTTGGAGTCGGCGGGGATCGTCGAGACGCGGGGGAGATTCGGGACGTTCGTCGCCCGGGCCGACCCCGCTGACTCGGCGATGGCGACTGCGGCGCACACGTATGCGACGGCGGCGCGCTCGCTTGGTGTCGGCAAGGCCGCCGCCCTCGGCTACGTCGAGGACGCATTCGGCTAGTCGAGGACGCACTCGGCCAGTGGTGGCCTAGCCGAATTCGAGCAGCGTGAAGGCCGGGCGAATGGGGTCGAACAGCGGGAACCTCTGCATGACCCACACCGCGCCGTTGAGTATCCGGCCCCGACCCTGGGGTAGCGGGACGTCGTGCACCGCACGGACGCCAGGCACCACGTCGACCAGCTTGGCGATCTCACTCGCCGACATCGAGAACGGCATGGGCGGCACCCGGTAGCGCAGTGAGGTCCGCATACCCTTGCGCGCCCAGGCGGCGAACCACGCGGGCGGGAGGTCGAACATCATCGCGCCGCCGGGGAAGCGCTTGGCGCATTCGCTGATCAACTCCATCGCCTCGCTGGGCTGCAGGTACATCAGCAGTCCCTCGGCCGTGATGAAGACGCCGTTGTCGGTGGTGACCTGGTCCATCCAGCTGTAGTCCAGAGCCGATTGCGCGCAGACCGTGACCCGGTCGGACTCCGGCAGCAGCTTGCCGCGCAGTTCGATCATGGGCGGCAGGTCGACCGTGAGCCAGCGGAACTGATCGCTCACACCACTGGCTTGGATGCGGTAATAGCTGGTCTGAAGCCCCTCCGCGAGCGCGACGACGGTGGCGGCGGGATGGTTCGCCAGGTACTTGCGGGTGGCCTGATCGAACGCGAGCGAACGCAGCGCCATGTCCTGGCGGCCGGTGGGGCCGAACTTGGCGAAGTCGAAGTCGATGGAGTCGACAAGCTTGATGGCCATCGGGTCTTCGAGGATCGAGTCTGGCCGACGGGCCTCGCTCGCCCGTACCTGCAGCGTCAGTAGTGCGGTCTCGGAGACGCCGGTCAGCGTCGCGCCGTCCACCTTCGGTTCTGAACTCACTGTCGCGAATGTACCGAAGGCCAGGCGGACAGGACGTCAGGCCGAGAGGACTCTGTCGACGGTGCGGAGGTTGCGCGTCGTGGTCGAGGACTTGTAGCGCTTCTTGCCCATTGTCTTGCCGATGACGCTGTCCAGCGTGCCGGATCTGGGCACCTGCCAGTAGAGGACGCCATCGCCTCGTTGGATCAGTTCATGGGGACCGGCGACCTCCGCCAGACCGGCGAGCTCGTCGAGGACGTCCTCATCGGCGACGAAGGTGACGTAGGAGTGGTGTCCCTCGACCTCGCGCTCGAACGGGTAGTTCTGCGACACCGCGCGCACCGTCTCGAG
Source organism: Mycolicibacterium sp. YH-1 (assembly GCF_022557175.1). Next base: position 1,716,276 of record NZ_CP092915.1, read on the forward strand.
GTCGTAGGCCAGCACCCACGCCTCGTAGCCGAACGTCTTCCGAAGGGCCGCTTCGGCCTTCGCGCGGACCTCTGCGGTGCCGGAGTCGCTGTCGAGCAGCACGTTGCCGCTGGCCAGGATCGTCTTGATATCGGTGAACCCGGCGCCGGAGAGGGATTTCGCGACGTCGGCCATCTTGAGGGTGACCCCACCGACGTTCACCCCGCGCAGGAACACCGCGTAGCGCGTCATCCGAACTCCAGCAGTGTGATGCTGGGCCGGATGCGGCGCAGGACACCGATGCGGTCCAGCGCCGGCCAGGTGGCGGCCTTCCATAGCCCGCGACCAGGGGGAAGCCCGATATCGCGGGCGGCCCGTACCCCCGGCACGCTCCCCGCCAGTGTCAGTGCGTCGTCGGCGCTCTGTCCGAACGGCATAGGCGGCGCGACGTAGCGCTTCGTCAGGTTGAAGCCCTTGAGCGTGCGCCTGCTGAACCAGCCGGGAATCGAGTCGAACATCATCACGCCGCCGGGGAAGCGGGCGGCGCAGTCACGGATGAGTCCCAGCGCGTCATCGGGTTCGAGGTACATCAGCAGGCCCTCGGCGGTGATGAACACTCCGTTGGAGCCCTCGACGCGGTCCATCCAGGACAGATCGAGGGCGGACTGGGCGAGTTCGACGATGCGGTCCTCGCGTGGCAGCAACTGGCGGCGCAGGTCTATGACGGGCGGCAGATCGATGGAGTACCAGGTCAACTCGTCGGCCACGCCGGCTCGCTGCAGGCGCCAGAAACTGGTCTGCAGACCCTCGGCCAACGCGACCACAGCCGCCCTGGGGTGGGCGCTGAGGTAGTCGCGCGCCTCGATGTCGAAGGCCGCGGCGCGCAGCCCGTGCGACTGGTCGGGCTTGCCGAACTTGAGGTAGTCGTAGTCGATCGCATCGAGCAGCGTGACCGCCCACGGGTCGCGTATGACGCCGTCGGAGCGCTTGGCCTCGGTGCCCCGATTGTGCAGCGTCCACAGTGTGGTCGCCGAGACGCCTTCCAGGGTGTTGCCATCGATGGCACTCATGGGGCCATGGTAGGGACCGTGATGGCAATCCCGGCCACCTTCCCTCGCGCAGTCGTAGGCTGGCGGGCATGACCCGGCACGTGTTGGACGACAAGCTGTTGGCAGTGATCAGCGGAAACTCGCTGGGGATTCTGGCCACCATCAAGCGCGACGGCCGACCACAGCTGTCCAACGTGTCGTATCACTTCGACTCGCGGAACCTGGCGATTCAGGTGTCGGTGCGAGAACCCCTGGCCAAGACCCGCAATCTGCGACGTGACCCGCGGGCGTCGGTGCATGTGCCGTCCGACGACGGGTGGGCCTACGCGGTGGCAGAGGGCGACGCGATTCTCACCGCGCCCGCGGCCGCACCTGACGATGACACCGTCGAGGCGCTGATCGCGTTGTACCGCAATATCGCCGGGGAGCATCCCGATTGGGACGACTATCGCCGCGCCATGGTCGACGACCGACGCGTCCTGTTGACGCTGCCGATATCGCATCTCTACGGTCTGCCGCCCGGCATCCGGTAATCAGTGCGACGTGGCCAGGGGCGGCCGGTTACTCTGCGGTCATGGCCGAAGCACCCGACGCACCAGAAGAAGACGACAACAAGCGCAAGTTCCGCGAGGCACTCGAACGCAAGAACACCAACGCAGCCAGTGGGGCCGCCCACCGCGACGGAGGCAAGAAGCAGCCCAAGGTTCACGGCCCGGTGGAGAACCGCCGAGAGTTCCGCCGCAAGAGCGGGTAGCGGCGCAGAGCGTCAAAATCGCTGTCGCTCAACCCGATGCGGCGTCGCCCCGGCCGAGGCGCCCGCGATTCTCGATGGCATCGAGTAGCACCTCGACGCTGAACTCGAAGACCTTCGCGGTGTCGGGATAGATCGTCGGCGCCACCGCGGCGGACGACGGGAATCGGCGGGCGTCGAGAGTGGCGTACTGCCGGCGCTGCTCATCGCGCAGCTCGGCGTCGGTCAGCCACGGTGACAGTGCTGCGACCAAGCCGCTGCCGACGGTGTGGTTGTAGATGGTCTGGTGGTACAGACCCAGTTCGTCGTCACTCACCCCTGCGCGAATGAGTTCGCGGACCGTCCATTCCGTGAGGTGGAAGAGCTGCGGCTCGTCGTCGGGCTGTCCGGCCATGGCGGCGGCCAGGCCCTCGTGGCGTCGATAGATCTGCCACCACTGGATCATCAGCGTGCGGAGGTTGGTGCGCCAGTGCTTGGCGGGGTCCGGCTCGTCCACCTCGAGCCGGAACAGCTCGTCGATGAGCGCTGAGATCAGCTCGGCTTTGTCCCGGAAGTGTCGGTACATCGCCGTGGCATCGACGCCGAGTTCGATTCCCAGGCGCCGCAGCGTGAGCGCGCGCAGTCCGTCGCGGTCGGAGATCTCCTGCGCTGCTCGCAGGATCACTGCACGGTCCAATCGGACGGTGCCGCCGGTCGTGCGCTGCCCGTTGGATCGCTCGCTGCTGTCCACGGCCCAAGCATTGCATGCGCGACAGCCAGGGCGGTGGCGACATGCTCGGCGATGTCAGCAGTGTTGTCAACAGTGTTGACAGACGGCTGGAGTGGGGTGAAGATCACACGGTCCCGTTCGCACCCGCCGGGCAAGCGACACTGTCGTCGCCTCCATCGGGGTGGTCGTGAGAAAGGCGCCGAATGCGCGACTCGAAGTCCGGCAGTCCCAAGAAGTACAAGCAAGAGCTCAAACGCGACCTCAGTCTGTGGGAGAACGCCTCGCTCGTCGTCTCGGCGACGACACCCGCGACCGGGGCGTTCATCATCGCGCCCGTGCTCTTCGCGCTGAACGGCACTGGCGCCGCCATCACCTTCGCCATCGCAGCGGTTCTCGGGCTGTCGCTGGCGTACTGCTGGGCGGAGCTCGGCGCGGCCTATCCGATCGCCGGCGGTGACTACACCTTCATCGCTCGCATCATGGGGCGCGCGCCCGGATTCGTCTCGATGTTCATCACCGGCCCGGTCCAGGCCGTCCTGATCCCGGCCGTCGTTGCGCTCGGGATGGCTGACTACCTGCGGGTCGTCGTCAACGTCGACGCGAACTTCCTCGGTGCCGCCATCATCATCGGTGGCGCCGCGATCGCGCTGTTCGGCGTCCGACTGAACGCGATGGCCGTCACGGTGCTTCTCGTCGTCGAGATCCTGGCGGTCGTCGTCGTGTCGGTGGTCGGGCTCGTCAAGGTGCAGCGACCGGTCACCACACTGTTCCGTCCCGAGGTCTTCGACTCCTACGGCGTCGCCAGCCCGCTCACGCTGAGCGCACTGGTGGCGGGCATTGCCGTCGGCAGCTTCGCCTTCAACGGGTTCCAGGGCGCCCTGATCTTCTCGGAGGAGACCGTCGGTGGACGCCGCAATATCGCCCGCGCCGTCTTCATCGCCCTTGGTGTTGCCGTCGCCTGCGAGATCGTCCCCGTGGCCGCCGCGATCCTCGCCGCGCCCTCACTCACCGACCTGTCGAACTCGGACAACCCCTGGCAGTACTTCCTGACCTCGGTCGGTGGCGAGACGTTCAACACCATCATCAGCCTGGGCATCGCGGTCGCCGTGCTCAATGCCGTCATCGCGCTCATGCCCTACTACGCACGGATTCTGTACAGCACCGGCCGGGACATGGCGTGGCCGAATCCCGTCAGCCGGGCGCTGGCCAAGGTGCACCCCAAGTACGGCACCCCTTGGCTGGCAACGATTCTGGTGGGTATCGGCGGGGCGGTGATGATCCTGATCTCGGACGTCGCGACACTGTCGACGTGGACCGGGGCCCTGCTGGCCGTCGAGTTCATCCTGGTTGCCGGCTCCGCCATCCTGAGCCGGATCCGCACGCCCGGGCTCGAGCGGCCCTACCGAATGCCGCTGTGGCCGCTGTGGCCGGTCATCGCAATCGTCATGTCGATTGCCGTTCTGAGCCAGCAGGTCCGCGGCGATCTCATCGTGGCGGGGGCGTGTGTGCTGCTTGCCCTTGGCTACTACACCTTCTATCTGCGCCCAAGGGGCGAGACGCACTTCCTCATGCTGGCCCCGCCGGACGAGGACCGGGACGACCAGACGGTCGGGGTCCCTTGATGCCCCACCTTGACTTCACCGTCGTCGACGACATCGTCGCGGAGTTCCACGACCGTCGGCACGCTCCGGGTCTGCAGGTCGCGGTGCTCGCGGGGGGTCGGGCGCTCCATCTCAGCGGTCATGGGATCGCCGACGCCGCAACCGGTGCCTCGGTCGGGGCGGAATCGGTCTTTCGCATCGCGTCGATGTCGAAGAGCTTCACCGCCGCCGCGATCCTGCAGCTGCGCGACCGAGGACTGCTCCAACTCGACGATCCCGTGGCCCGGCACCTGCCCGCGGCGATGGGGTTATCCGGCCCGACAGCCGACTCGCCACCAATCACGCTGCGGCACTGCCTGACGATGAGCAGCGGACTGCCCAGCGACGATCCGTGGGCCGACAGGCAGGAGGAGATGCCGCAGGACGCGTTCGACGACCTGCTCGCACGTCCGGTGGCGGGGGCCTACGCCCCGGGCACCGCGTTCGCGTACTCCAATCTCGGGTACGCCATCCTCGGACGCGTCGTCGAGGCGATCACAGGCCGACGGTTCATCGATCACGTCACCAGCGAGCTGCTGAAACCCCTTGGCATGGTGGACACAACCTACGACTACCGCACCGTGCCGCCCGAGTGCCTCGCGCAGGGCTATCGCCCGACGCGTGGTGGCGACTGGGAGCCGCAGAGGTTCACCGCACCCGGCAGCTTCTCCGCCATCGGGGGCCTGCTGAGCACCGTGGGCGACATCGCTCGATGGGCGGCGTGGCTGTCTGACGCATTCCCGCCGCGCGACGGGTCTGACGACGCGGTGCTCGCCAGGGCATCGCGACGAGAGATGCAACAGTCACACCGGCTGCTGCCCTTCGACGTCGTCGAGGGTCCCGGCGGGCAGAATCGCTTGGTGAGCAAGGGCTTTCCGTGGGGTTTGTCCGGATACGGCTACGGGCTCTTCGTCGAGAGTGCCCCCGAGTCGGGTCCGATCAGCCAACACCTCGGCGGCTATCCCGGTTTCGGGTCGTACATGGGCTGGCACCAGGGCAGCGGTCTTGGCGTCGTGGCGTTCGCGAACGGGACCTACGCGCCGGTGGCGGCACCGGCGCGGGCCGCGCTCGAGGCATTGCTGGGTCAATGCCGGCCCGGTCGGGACGGGGTGGGTCCGTCGGCGCAACTGCGTGCCACGCTGGGTCTTGTCGAGCGCGTCATCGCCGATCCCTTTGCGCTGCAAGAGCCTGCCTTCGCAGGCAACGTGCTGCTCGACATTCCGCTAGGTGAGCGCGTCGCGGCGATCACCGACGCACGCAGCATGGTGGGCGAGCCCGAGGGCCAGGCCGAGATCGAGATGCGATCGCCGACCGAGGCGACGTACCGCCTGCCTGCGGCTCGGGGGCGACTCGACGTCAGCGTGGCAATGACACCGACAGACCCGCCTCGGATCCACACTTTTGCGGTGCAAGCCGTCGAGCGGTGATCAGGGCTACGAGCATCACTGCCACACAGTAGATCCCGTAATCCTTCAGACCCCACCCCACCGAGGCCAGGGTGGCGGTCGCGGCGACACACAGCAGGGTGCCGACCGCGGCGCTGCGGACACCCGGCGCTGAGATGCGGCCGCCGTCCCAGAACGGCAGCTCGGCGTTCTCGAGCGGCCGCAACGCCACGAACGCCGCGCTGACCAACAGCGCCATCAACACGACCTGCGCGATGCTGAGCGCGACGAAGTGCGGTTGGCCCGGATACCGCGGCAGCCCGAGTAGGTCGAACGCCAGGTGCACGCCGAGCAGTGCGGGCATGTGCCACAGGTAGAGGGTCATCGCACCGGAGTTCCCGAGGACGGTGGCTCGCCACACCCTCGGTCGGTGCGCCCACCTGTCGATGCTTCCCGCGGCGGCAATCGCGAACGCGCACAATATGATCGCGTGTCCGGCGAGAAGCAGTGACGGCGGCGTCATGTTCTTGAGCTGCTGAGACTCGATACCCACCAGGCTCAGCTCGTAGGGACCCCATTGCAGCAGCGCCACGTTCACGGCAAGCATCGCGGCACCGAGCCCGCACGCTGCGCGCGGCGTGATCAGGCGACGCCGGTAGGCCACCCCGAACATGCCCGGGATCAGCCACGCGACGAAGTTCACGTAGCCCAGCAGCGACCAGCCGGGCTCGGTGACCCTGACGGCGTCGACGACGGCGATGAACGCGTACACCGCGACCACACTCGCGATCAGCCGCGTCGGCGTGGTGATACGTGTCAGCGCGGGAACCGCCGCCAGCACCAAGACGTAGGCGCCGAGAAACCACAGCAACTGGATGCTGATGCCCGCGATGGGTTCGTAGACGTGGATCGGCAGGAGCTGCCGCAACACGATCAGCGCCACGGTCCAGAAGGCGAGGTAGTAGAACACCGGTCGGTATAGGCGCGTGCAGCGCTTGAGCAGCCACCCGCCCCAGCTCCCGCCGAGCCGGTAGGAGTCCACCGATGCCGCGACACCGGCGAAGAAGAACAGCGGCATGATCTGGAAGATCCAGGTGAACGCCTGAAAAACGACCGAGTTGGTGAGCAGGTTGTCCCAGATGAGAACGCCGTCGGTGATGATGCTGGTGGCCATGATGGTGTGGCCCGCCACGACGCCGAGCAGCGCGCCGATGCGGATGACGTCGATGGCCCGGTCACGGTCGGCCGGGGTGCGCGCCTCGATCTCGGCGGCGGTCGGAAACTGCAGCGGCATACCCTCAAACCTAGGCGCGCAAAGCGTCGCCGGCCCTAGGTAGAACCACTCAATTCACCGCGACCTCGGAGGCCGACCGTCGTTTGCGGCCGGACTCCTGAATCAGGATCGCCACCAGGCATATCGCTGAGAGTGCCGCCACGGCGATCGCGAATGTGGTCCCCGCGGTGCGCAATCCCCAGCTCTGCGCGGCGAACCCAGCGCCGATCACCGGCAGCGATATCGCGACGTACGCGACGACGAAGTAGGTGGAACTCACCTCGGCGCGACGATCGGCGGGCGAGCCCTCGACGACCGCGGCCAGCCCGCGACTGAAGCTGATGCCCTGCCCGATGCCCGCGACCACCGCGGCCGCGATCAGCGTCGGAAGTGACGAATAGTGCAGTGCGGCAGTCAGAACGACCATGCCCAGCACCAAGATTGCGCACCCGATCGCGACGGCACGTTGCGGGTGCATCCGTCTCGCGAAGACCTGGGCGATCGCGGACGCGACGAATATCGAGCTGGCCACCGCGCCGGCGACGGCGTGGTTGCCGATGCCGATGACGTTCGACACGAAGGACGGCGCGACGGCCATGAACAGTCCGGTCACGGTGAAGCCGGCGAACGCGGCGGTGGCCGCGGTGATGAAAACAGGCCGCACCACCGAGGGAATGGACAACCGCTGCAATCCGATTCGCCCCGAACGGGACGACGTCTCGGGAACCAGCAGCATGGCGACGGCCGCCACCAGCATGAGCCCGATGTGCAGGACGAACGGCACCATCAGCGGATGCGGCGCGTACTGGACCAGAACGCCCGCCACCAGGGGGCCTAGGCTCAGGCCGCCGATGTTGGCGATCGTCGCGACCATGGCGGCGAGTTCACGCCGCGACTCCGGGGCCGCCTCGACGATGGCGGCCGTCGCGGTGCCGGTCACGACCCCCGCGGAGAAGCCCGACAGCAGTCGGCCCACCAACAGCACCGGAACGCTGTCGGCGACGAGGAACACCGCAGCGCTGGCCACCGCGAAACCGATGCCCGCCAGGAGCAGTGGTCGTCTGCCAATCGCGTCGGACCACCGTCCGAACACCAGCAGTGCGGTCAGGACGCCGACGGCATACGTCGAGAAGATCACCGTCGTGGTGAGCACCGAGAAGTGCATCTGGTCGGCGTACAGGGCGTACATGGGGGTGGGCAGCGTCGTGCCCATCATGGCCGCCGCGAACAGATAGGTCAGTACCGCGAGCGCGCGGGTTCGGGACGGCTTGGTCTCGGGTGTCACGCGTCGAGTCTCCCTCAACACCCAACGTGAAGAAGATTGCGACCTCGGTCGAGAATGTCGCAATCTTCTTCACGTTCGCGCGATTACTGTCCGTCGTGTTCGCTGACCTGCTGCATCACGTAGTCGGCCAGCCGTTCGTTCGCATGCGTGGTGAGGTGCTCGGCGGCGGCGAACACATAGGTGCGGTCGGCGTCGGGGGACTTCCACGCGTCGGCTCCGCAGAAGTCCTGCCCGGGCTGCAGGCAGGCGTCCTCGTTGGCCCCGTGGGTGAATCCGTACTCGGCGCCATTCTCCAGTAGGTCGTCGATGAAGGCACCGGTGTCGAGGATCTGGACCTTGGGGTCCTTCGGCAGCGAGTCCACCAGGTTCGTGTTGTAGACGTCGGTCAACTCGCTCACGTACTTGCGTGCCGCGTCGGACTCGAACCAGGGCAGAACCGCAAGATCGGCGAGCTTGAACACAACCAGGTGCTGAGCGCCGTTCGCCAGGATCGCCGACGCAGTCTGAGCCTCGTCCTCGGCGGCCTTCTGCACTCGTGCCCGCTCACCGGCCATTACCTCCGGCGACGGACTGTGGTTGTCGCGCAGAGCTTGTGCCAGTGTCGGGTCCTTGGTGAGGTCGTAGTTGTACGCAACGTCATTCGTTCCGATGTAGAGCGTCACGAGCTGGTCCGGACTGAATGAGCCGTGCTGATCAATGAAGTGCTGCAGCTGTACCGCGGTGGATATCGGGGCGCCCTCTGGGTTCTGCGACACCGTCGAATAGGGGCTGTTCGCCCGGGCGCCGCCCTCGGCATAGTTCAGCCCGCCGGGGCCACTGAGACCGGGCTTGCCCTGATAGGCATCGCTGTAGCTGGCGAGGTGCTCATTCGGCTCGGTCGATTGGCCAAGCCGTTCGGCAACGTGTTGGGCCCATGTCATGCCCGTACCGGTGGTGAAGCGAACACCGAACGTGCCGGCATCGGTAAGGCTGTCACCAAAGAACACGGCTTCGTGGAACTTGGTGGGCGCCGGAGTCGTGGCCGCGGGTGTCTCGGTGGCACCGCACGCCGCCAGTGCGCCGACCGTCATGGCCGCAGCAACCGCTGCCTGGACGCGAACCAATACGGGCATTCTGAATCCTTCACTGTTATCGATGGTTCGGCATTGCTGGAGTCCCCGCGCCGAACGTGAAAAAAATGGCGACATTTCTCAAGAAGTTGGCAATCTTCTTCACGTTCGACGCAGAGGGTTAGTGGGCGACCGCCTTCTCGGCGCCGATCCCGGTGAGCGAGCGCACCTCCATCTCGGCGGCGATCTTCGGATCCTCATCGTCGGGTGAGGTGAGCGTGCCGACGATGCCGAGGATGAACGCCAGCGGAATTGACACGATGCCGGGGTTGGCCAGCGGGAAGAAGGCGATGTCGATGCCCGGAATCATCGCGGTCTTCGAGCCCGTCACGGCGGGGGAGAAGACGATCAGCACGATCGTCGAGATCAGGCCGCCGTACATGCTCCACAGTGCGCCACGGGTGTTGAATCGCCTCCAGTACAGCGAGTACACGATCGTGGGAAGGTTGGCCGCCGCGGCGACCGCGAAGGCCAGTGCCACGAGGAATGCGATGTTCTGACCGTTGGCCAGGATGCCGAGCCCAATCGCGAGCACGCCGAGGACCACCGCGGTGATCCGGGAGACGCGCACCTGCTCGTCCTCGGTCACCTGGCCCCGCTTGATCACGCTCGCGTAGACGTCGTGGGCGAAGGAGGCCGACGCCGTGATGGTCAAACCGGCGACCACGGCGAGGATCGTCGCGAACGCCACCGCCGAGATGATGCCAAGCAGGACCACGCCGCCGAGTTCGAAGGCCAGCAGGGGAGCGGCCGAGTTGACACCGCCCGGCGCCCCCAGGATGCGGTCGGGTCCGACGATCGCCGCGGCGCCGTAGCCCAGCGCGAGGGTGAACAGGTAGAACGCGCCGATCAGCGCTATCGCCCACACCACCGAGCGACGGGCTTCCTTGGCCGTGGGCACGGTGTAGAAGCGCATCAGCACGTGAGGCAGTCCGGCGGTGCCCAGTACCAGCGCGAGTGCCAGTGAGAGGAAGTTGATCTGGCTGGTCAACGAGCCGCCGTACTGCGCACCGGGTGCCAGCACGTCGCGGTTGGCGACGCCCTCGGTGGTCGCGCCGGAGATGGCGGACTGTGCCGCACCGAGGATCTCGGAGAAGTTCATGCCGAACTTGGCCAGCACCATCACTGTCATCAGGGCGGCGCCGGTGATCAACAGCACCGCCTTGATGATCTGCACCCACGTGGTGCCCTTCATGCCGCCGACCAGAACGTAGACGATCATGAGCACACCCACGACGGCGATGACGATGGCCTGTCCCGCCGAGCTGGTCACGTCGAGCAGCAGCGCGACAAGGCCACCGGCGCCTGCCATTTGGGCCAGCAGGTAGAACAGCGACACCGCGAGCGTCGTGGTGGCGGCCGCCATCCGGACGGGGCGTTGCTTGAGCCGGAAGCTCAGCACGTCGGCCATGGTGAACCGGCCCGTGTTGCGCAATAGCTCGGCGACCAGAAGAAGAGCCACCAGCCAGGCGACCAGGAAGCCGATCGAGTACAGGAAACCGTCGTAGCCGTAGACCGCGATGGCGCCTGCGATACCGAGAAAGCTTGCGGCCGAGAGGTAGTCGCCCGCGATCGCGATGCCATTCTGCGGCCCGGAGAATCCGCGGCCACCGGTGAAGAACTCATCGGCGGTGGCGTTTTTCTTGCTGGCCCGGATCACCACGATCATGGTGACCACGACGAATAGCGAGAAGATGCCGATATTGGCGACGGGGTTGCCGACGGCCTCGGCGGCGAGGTAGGTCCTCACGCGGTCTGTCCTTCCAGTTCGGCCTCGAGTTCGGCGCGGATGGCGGCGGCCCGCGGATCGAGTTCGCGGTTGGCGAACCGGACGTAGAGGCCGGTGATGATGAAGGTGGTCAGGAACTGGCCGAGGCCGATGAGCAACCCGATGTTGACATTGCCGAACACCTGGATGGCCATGAAGTCGTGGGCGAAGGCGCCCAGGATGACGTAGAGGCCGTACCAGATGATGAAGAACGCCGTCATCGGGAAGACGAAGCGCCGCAGCCTACTTCGAAGTTCCTGAAACTCGGGACTTGCCTGTACTTCCAGATATCGGTCGCCGCTGATCGCGGCGGCGGCATCGGATCCGATGGTCTCGGGCACCGTGGACTCCTGACATTTGTGAACCGGAACTGATCGGGAGCCTATTGAGACTCAGGTCACAAAAGTGGAGTAAACACACGTCAGACGGTGAAACCGGGTGGTCGTGCGGTGAGCGGTCAGTCGGCGACGATGAACGGTCGGGGGTTCAGCCGCCCGGCAGACGCTCGACGCCCATGCCCAGCCGTTCGGGCAGGTGCATGCGGGCGAAGCTCCTGGCCACGTCAGGCGGGCGCGATGACGCGGTGAGCTTGCTGATCACCACCATCGTCAGGAAGGCCAGGGGGACAGTGACGGCGGCCGGGTAGCCGACGATCGCCGCGGGCCAGCCGCCGAGCAGGTCGTCGTCCAGGCCGCCGGTGATGGCAAGCGTCGTCGCCACACCGGAGGCGACGCCGCCGACCGCCAGCCCCGCCGCGGCACCCGCGGCGGTCAGGCCACGCCACCAGATGCCGAGCACCAGCAGCGGGCACAGGGTCGAGGCGGCGACGGCGAATGCGAGGCCCACGCTGCGGGACAGTTCGAGTGAGGATGCCAGCAGCGCAAGGGGAATGGGAATGACACCGCCCACCAGAGCGGCGATCCGGAAGTCGCGCACCCGCCCGCGCAGAATGTCGGTCGACAGTGCGCCCGCGATGCTCACCAGCAGTCCCGATGACGTGGCGAGGAACGCGGCGATGGCTCCCGCGGCCACCAGTGCGGCCAGCCCTGCGCCCGCCATCCCGCCGATCGCCGCGCTGGGCAGCAGTAGCACCGCGGCATCGGCGGTGCCGGTGATGAGCAACTGCGGCACGAACTGTCGTGCGAAGACCCCGAGCAGTGTCGGAAAGAGGTAGAACAACGACAGCAGGGCGATGACCGCGAGCGCCGTGCGCCGTGCCGCCGTTCCGTCGGGGTTGGTGTAGAAGCGCACCAGCACGTGGGGCAGCCCCATGGTGCCGAGGAATGTCGCGACGATGATCGAAAGCACTTGGTACAGCGGGTGACTGCCGCCCAACCCGCCGCCGGAGGCCATCCAGTCCTCGCCAGCCCCGGGTGCGCCGGCGACCACCGGTGTCGCCGAACCCGCGGCGAGCGTCAGCGTGCTGCCGGCCTGCAGGGTGTAGTCGCCGGGGGAGGCGAACGGCGCAGCGTCCACGGGGTTGCCGTCGACGGTGCCCGTCACGGTGATACCCGCCGGTGCTGCCACCTGCACGACGACATCCGTCTCGACGGTGACGGTGGTCTGCTGGCTGATCAGTGGCGGCAGCGGACCACCGAGGTCTGTGCCGTCTCGCATCACGACGGCCAGCAGGGCCAACGCGGGGATGGCGATCGCGGTGAGCTTCAGCCAGTACTGGAAGGCCTGCACGAACGTTATGGAACGCATGCCTCCGCCCACCACGTTGACGATGACAATCGCGCCGACGGCAACGGGGCCGACCCAGACCGGGAATCCCAGGAGTGCCTTCAGCGCAAGGCCGGCACCCTGGTACTGGGGGACCAGATAGAACACGCAGACCACGACCACCACGAGCATCGCGATCTTGCGCAGCCATGCCGAGCCGAGCCGGAACTCCGCGAAGTCCGGCACGGTGTACGCCCCGGAGCGCCGCAGCGGTGCGGCGACGAACAGCAGTAGCCCCAGATACCCGGCGGTGAAGCCGACGGGGTACCAGAGGGCGTCGGCGCCGTACTTGGCGATCAGCCCGGCGACGCCGAGAAACGATGCGGCCGAGAGGTACTCGCCGGAGACCGCCGCCGCGTTCCACTTCGGTCCGATGCTGCGGGATGCGACGAGGAAGTCGGACGTGGTGCGGGACAGCCGGATTCCGTAGAAGCCGATGACGATGGTGGCCACCGCCGAGATGAGCAGCGCAGCGGCGGTCAGCGGCGCGCCGGTCACGGTTCGCCGGTCATGGTTCGTCCTCGATGACACGGACGAAGTCGCGCTCACCCTGCTCGGCCAACCGCACGTACAGCCGCCCCACCCCGTAGAGCACCGGGTACACCAGGACGGCGAGGATCAGCCAGTTCAGCCGGATCCCGGCGATGCGGACGTCGGAGATGTCGGGGAACAGGCCGATCACCAGGGGGATGGCAGCGACCGCGAAGATCACGACGACGGCCAGCCGCAGCGCCAGCCCGAGCTGAGCGCGCACCAGACCGCGTACCAGCGCATCGCCGACCTGGGTCTGCTCCTGGACCTCCACGCGAGTCCTGATGACGCGCGAGCCCCGCCGGTGCGCCAGTACGACGCGTTGGCGCTGCGGCCTAGTCATGGGTACCCCCGTCACTTGGCCGCAGGTTTCTCATCGGGTCCCGGACGAGCCGATCGCGCAGTTCCTTGGCCTGCCGTCGGCTGACGGGCAGCTCCACAGCGGGCGAGTCGCCGTTGGCGCGCAGCCGCACCAGCATCGAGCCGTCCGTCGTGCGCAGGCCGGTGACCTGCTTCAGTGCGACCAGGTACGAGCGGTGGATACGTTGGAATCCCTTGTCGCGCCAGCGAGATTCGAGCGTGCTGAGCGGTATGCGCACCAGGTGGGCGCCGGAGGCGGAGTGCAATCGTGCGTAGTCTCCCTCGGCCTCCACCCAGCCGATGGTGTCCCGCGGTACGAGCTGTGTGATGCCCCCGAGCTCGGCGGGCAGGATGTCGGCCTCCTCGTCTCCGGGCACCTCCTCGTCGCGCCGCGCCTCGGTGGCCACCGCGAGTGCCCGCCGCACGGCCTCGTCGAGGCGGCTCTGTCGGATGGGCTTGAGCAGGTAGTCGACAGCCCCGACGTCGAAGGCCTCGACAGCCTTGTCGTCATGCGCGGTGACGAAAACGACGGCGGGACGGTAGGAGAAGTTGGTCAGCACCCCGGCCAGCTCGAGACCGCTCAGGCCGGGCATGTTGATGTCGAGGAACACCGCGTCGATCGGTCGCTGGTTCAGTTCACGCAGTGCCGAGGTGGCGTCGCCCGCCGCGATCACCTCGCCGATGCAGGGGTGTTCGCCGAGGAGGTAGACCAGCTCGTCGAGCGCGGGTGCCTCGTCGTCGACGGCGAGCACCGTCAGTGTGGGTCTTGACGAGTCGTTCACTTCACTGCACCTCCGCCGGCCCGGACGCCCGAACGGAATTTCGGAACGCGCATGATGACCTTGGTGCCCGCGCCCACCGCCGTTTCGACCACCAGACCGTAATCGTTGCCGAACGCCGCGCGCAGGCGATGGTCGACATTGGTCAACCCGACGTGTGCCGAGTGCCCGGCCGACTGAGCGTCACTGTCCGCCAGCGCGTCGGCGGGTCCTGACCGCAGCGCATCGGGGTCCATGCCGACGCCGTCATCCTCGACGGTGACGACGCAGTCGGTGCCCTCGTCGAGGGCGATGATCTCGACGGAGCCGCCGCCGCGCTCGGCCAGCCCATGTCGAACGGCGTTCTCCACCAACGGTTGTAGCGCCAGGAACGGGACCACCACGTTGAGCATCTCCGGTGCCACCTGGAGCCGCACCTTTAGCGCCTCGCCGAAACGGGCCCGCTCCAGGGTCAGATAGCGGTCGATATTGCGCAGTTCATCGGACAGCGTCGTGTACTGCCCCGCCGCCCGGAACGAGTAGCGGGTGAAGTCGGCGAACTCGAGGATCAGCTCGCGTGCCCGGTCGGGGTCGGTGCGCACGAACGAGGCGATCGTGTTGAGCGCGTTGTAGATGAAGTGCGGGCTGATCTGGGCGCGCAGGGCGAGTACCTCGGCGCGGTCGAGGCGCGCGCGGGACGTGTCTAGGTCGGCGAGTTCGAGCTGGCTCGCGGCGTAGCGCGCCACCTCGCCGATGGCGCCGAGCATGCCGGGGCCCGGGGTCCCGGCGGTCACCACCACCAAGACGCCGAGGATGTCGCCGCTCTCGGTGAGCAGTGGCTGGGCCACCACCGACGTGGTGCGGACGCTGCGCAGTACCCGACGCTGCTCGTCGACCGATTCCCTCGCGGTTGCGGCAGCGGTCTCGACGATGTCGGGGTGCCAGATCGACTCCTGGCTCTGTTCCCGCGCCAGCACCTCACCGTCGCCGTCGAATAACGCCAGCCCCTCGGTACCGGTCAGGTCGCGCAGGAATGGTGCGGCCGTCTGTGCCGACTCGGTGTCGAGGCCCTGGCGCAGCGCGTGCGCGGCCAGTGAGGCGGTGTGCAGCGCGGCGTGGATAGCGCGTTCGGTAGGGGTGGACACCACTCGGCGGGTGCGAACCACCATGACGGCGGCAACCGCCATCAATACCAGCGCCACTGCCAGCGCTATCGCAACCTCGATCGCCATGTCACCTCACCGCAGAATGCTATGCGGGCTGGCGTGACCGGGGCCCCTTGACGTCACCTACTGAACGGGGCAGGCGTACTTTCTGGCCACGTCCATCACCCTCTGCTGTGCTCCGGGGCCGATGACCCCCTGAGCAGCCAGTTCCAAATTGATGTACCCCGGTAGGCCGCCGATACACGCCTGGTGAGAGACGCGCCATGCAGTGTCGGGATTCAGGTTGTAGCCATTGGCTTGTAGGCCTTGCATGTACTCGTCGAATGCCGGTGTGCCCTGGTCGGGAATTGCCTGAGCCGCGCCGGCCAACGCAATGGCGGCAACAATCGCCGCGAAAAGAGGTGCAAGCACCCGTGTCATGTCCGTCTCCTAAGGGCGAATCCACCGGTTATCGCCGCTTACGATCGCACACCCCAGCGGCACAGATGCCCGAACCGGCCTGAACAGTCCAGCCCGCTGCGGCCGATCGCTCGGCACCGATTCGTCCTAGACTGACCGGATGCCCACCTTGCAACTGGTCCAGGATCCGGAAGCCGACGCGCTGCTGGAGGCGAATCCGTTCGCATTACTGGTCGGGATGCTGCTCGATCAGCAGATCCCCATGGAGGTGGCGTTCGCCGGTCCCAAGAAGATCGCCGACCGGATGGGCGGCGTCGACGCCCGCGAGATCGCCGAGTACGACCCCGAGAGCTTCCTCAAGTTGTTCTCCGAGCGCCCTGCCGTGCATCGCTTTCCAGGATCGATGGGCAAGCGGGTGCAGGATCTGGCACGGGCTGTGGTCGACGAGTATGACGGCAACGCCGCTGCGATCTGGACGGCCGGCGACCCCGACGGCGCCGAGGTGCTGCGTCGTATGAAGGCGCTGCCCGGCTTCGGCGAGCAGAAGGCGAAGATCTTCGTCGCTCTGCTCGGAAAGCAGTACGGCGTCACGCCGCAGGGTTGGCGCGAGGCCGCAGGCGACTATGGCAAGGCCGACGTCCACATGTCGGTCGCCGATGTGGTCGACGCCGGTTCGCTGGACAAGGTGCGGTCGTACAAGAAGGCCGCCAAGGCGGCAGCGAAGGCGAAGGCCTGAGCCATGGATGAGGCGAAGGCCGCCAAGGCCTAGAGCGGGGCGCCGTCGAAGCGTTCCCGCGTGACGATGTCGGCGACGGGCTTGCGGGTGAGCTTTTTGGCCTGCTTGGCCGGCTTGCCCAGCGGCACCAACGCGGCGACGGCGTACTGGTCGGGGATGCCGAGCAGGGCCTTAACGCCTGGTTCGCGGGCCACCGCCATCGTGGTGAGCACACCGCCGAAGCCCTCGTTGCGCGCGGCGAGCAGGACGTTCCACACGAACGGGTAGACCGACGCGCCGCTGATCACACCGATGCGGTCGAGATCCTGGTCGAGTGCGGCCGCGACACCGAGGTCGAGGCATATGGCAAGCACGACCTCGGCGTTGAGCAGTGGCGTCACCATGCCGCGCGGGACCTCGGTGGCTGCGATGGTCTCCTCGGGGACACCGCAGGGATGCAACGGGTTCCACGGCGATTCGCCGTTGGCGATCTGGGCGGTGTAGCGCTGGGCGCCGGGCGCCGACAGTTCGGCCAGCGCCTCGCGTGTGGTCATGTCGCGCACCGCGATGACGCGAATACCCTGCCGATTGCCGCCGCTCGGGGCGAACCGGGCGTTGTCGAGGATTCGTTCCAGGACGTCGTCGGGCAGTGGCTCGCCGGTGAACTGGCGGACGGCTCCGGTCGTGCGCATCGCGGCGTACAAATCCATGTTCACCATCATGGACGTGGATAAGGTGAGGGTATGGCGAAGACACATCTGAACTGCCCCTGTGGCGAGGCGATCACCGGGTCCGACGAGGACGATCTAGTCGAGAAGGCTCAGACACATCTGTCGGAGTCGCATCCCGGCCGTGAGTACGACCGGGAGATGATCCTGTTCATGGCGTTCTGACCCGAAACCAAAACCGCGGGCGTGCGCGCCCCAACCGGATTGCTCCGGTATCTCAGGGTTGGGCACGCACGCCCGCGGGTTGGGACGGTGATGTTCAGGGCACCACCGTCGAGCCGATGGTCGGCATGAACTGGCACTGCTTCTCGGTCGTGGTGACCTGACCGAAGATCGTCGACATGATGCTGCCCGATCCGGTTTCGGCGATCGCGGTGAGCGTCGTCGGACCCTCGGGGTTGATATCGGCCTGCGGCTTGAGCGTGGCGGTGCCCGACTTGCCCGTCGTCAGGTTGACCCAGGTGACGTTCAGCGGCAGCTTCTGCTCGGCGGCCGGACCCGGTGTGCCCATCGCGGTGAACACGTAGGCGGTCTGGCCGGCGACGGGGCCGGGGGAGGGGATCTTCGCCGGTCCTGCCACTGAGATCGCGGTCGCCAGCACGTTTCCGCCGTCCGACATGCACCCGTTGCTGATCGACGGGTACATGAACTCCTGCGTCACCGGCGCGTCAGGTCCGAAGCCCGGCGCGGGGGCCGGGCCCGGAGCGGGTACTGCGACCGGGGCCGGTGCGCCCTCGGCCGCGGGGACCGCCGCGGGTGCGGGGACGACAGCTTCGGGAGCAGGTGCCGGGGCGGGCGCAGCCTCAGGTGCCGGGGCCGGAGCCGCCTCGGGTGCCGGCGCGGCTGCCGGGGCCGCCTCGGGTGCCGGACCGACCGAGTGGGCCGGGTTGATACCCGCGGGGAGATGGGCCTCGGTGCCCGGGACGGCCCCGGCGGCGGGTACGTGCGCCACCTGGGCCGCCGCGGGATCGGCGACGAACTGATTCACCGCAGCCGCCACGTTTTTCGAGTCGGCAGGTGCCGCCGAGTTACCGGCGAAGGCCGCCGCGGCGGCCATGAGCATCGATGCGGCGTTGGTCGGATCCGCGGCCGCCTGCTGAATGGCGGGCCCCAGACTCTGCACCGCCGACAGGCCGGGTGCCTGCAGACCGTTGATCGGCAACGGTGCAGGCGGTGCCGGTTCAGCGTGGGCGACCGTCTGGCCGCCCAGCGTCAGTGCGGCCGACGCGCCGATGGCGATCAGTAGCGTCCTCATCGATGACATGACTCTCCCCGTGGTGGTTTCGGTCCGTGTGCCTGGTCAGAGCTGGATCAGGGCAGCGCTGCGGCCGGGAAGACCAGCGGTGCAAGGCTTTCCAGGCTCTGAACGCCCGTAGCGGTCGCCGTTGCGGCCGGTGCCGCTGCAGGCGCGGCGGCTGCCGCTGCGGTGGCCGGCTGCGGCAGCAGGTTCGCCAGTGGCACGCCCTCGGGAATCAACGAGGTCAGGGCGCCGGGGAACGCGAGCTGCTGGGGCGGGAGCGGTGATCCCGGCACCTGAGGAATGCTGACCTCAGCGGACGGGACGATCCCCTGCGCCGGGGTCGCGGCGGCAGGCGCGGCTGCAGGCGCGGCGGCCGTCGGGAGACCCAGTGCGTTGACCGGAGCGGGCAGCGCGGCCGGTTGCGGCAGGTTGACCGATGCGGTGGCCGTGGGCGCGGTGGGCGCAGCGGGCGCGACCGCGGTGGCCGGTGAGGTCATCTGCGAGAACGTCGAGGAGAGCCCCTGGAGCAACAGCGGCGCGTTGGCCGGGTCGAGGAACGACAGCCCGGGCACGCTCGGGATTGCCGGGGGTGCGGGGGCGGGCTCGGCGATGGCCGGCGCGCTCAGGGCCAGCGCAGCTCCCAGCGCGCCAGCGCTGGCAATCATGCTGGTGGCGAACAGTTTTCTGGCGGTGTGCATGGTTCTCCCAATCCGTTGTCGGCACGTCTGTCACCGAAGCTACGGAGTTACTGAAGTTACTCAAGTGACACGTGTGGCATTTACTCAACCGTTATGGGGACGACGGCATACGGTGACCAGATCGCTAGAGTCGGGGGATAAACGAGCAACTGGACACCCGAGTGGCACGGCCGGCTGCCACCCGCCTGATGACGCTGGCGCCGTGGCTGCTCGCGCTGAGCGTCGCCGCCCGCCTCGCCTGGACCTACCTGGTGCCAGCCGGCGCCAACTTCGTCGACCTGCACGTCTATGTCGAGGGCGCGGCGACCATCGGCACGGGCCGGCCGCTGTACGACTTCGTCTACGCCGACCAGACCCCTGACTTCCCGCTGCCCTTCACCTATCCGCCGTTCGCCGCCGTGGTGTTCGAACCACTGCACCTGGTGCCCTTCGGCGTGTTGGCCTTCATCTGGCAGATCAGCGTGATCGTCGCGCTCTACGGCGTCGTGTGGCTGAGCCTGCGGCTGATCGACCGCGCCGATCACCGGTTGGCGATGCTGTGGACGGCCGTCGGGATCTGGACCGAGCCGCTGCGCAGCACGTTCGACTACGGCCAGGTCAACGTCATCCTGGTGTTGGCCGTGCTGGGCGCGGTCTACAGCAGTCGGTGGTGGCTGTCGGGGCTACTGGTGGGTCTGGCGGCCGGCGTCAAGCTCACGCCCGCGGTGTCGGGGCTGTACTTCGTCGGGGCTCGACGCTGGGGCGCCGCCCTGTTCTCGGCCGTTGTCTTCTTCGGCACGGTCGGTGTGTCCCTACTGGTCCTGGGTGGCCAGGCAAGCTACTACTTCACCGACCTGCTCGGCGACGCCGACCGCGTCGGCCCGATAGGCACGTCGTTCAACCAGTCGTGGCGCGGGGGAATCTCCCGCATCCTGGGGCATGACGCTGAGTATGGCCCGGCAGTGGTGGTTGGCGTCGTGGTCACGGCCGTGCTCGCGGTCCTCGCCTGGCGGGCCATCGGCGGAGCCCAGGACCGGCTGGGCGCAATCCTGATCGTGCAACTGTTCGGCCTGCTGCTCTCGCCCATCTCATGGACGCACCACTGGGTGTGGTTGCTCCCGCTCATCCTCTGGCTGCTGTACGGAGCGTTGCGGGACCAGCCGGGCGCACGCTGGCTCGGTTGGGGATGGCTGGTCCTGATTCTGGTCGGCGTGCCCTGGCTGCTGAGCTTCGCGCAGCCGAGCATCTGGGAGATCAGCAGGCCCTGGTACCTCGCGTGGGCGGGCCTGATCTACATCGTCGCCACGCTAGTGACTCTGACGTGGATCGCGGTTACTGGTCGACGATCCCGTTGATATCGCCCGCCATCGCGATGTCCTTTTCGGTGATACCGCCCTCGGAATGAGTGACGAGCATGAAAGTCACCGTCCGCCAACGAATGTCGATATCGGGATGGTGATCCTTGCTCTCCGCGTGCGCACCCACGCGGCGCACCGCGTCGATACCGTCGAGAAATGCCGGGAACTTGACCGACCGGCGCAGGACCCCGTCGGCGCGCTCCCATCCATGCAGATCGGCCAGTGCGGCGTCGACCTGTTCGTCCGTTAGTACAGCCATGACCCTTGGGTATACCGTCGCCGGCAGTGCCAAACCAGGAAACGACAAACACCGAATCGACACAGGTCGTCGTCGCGGGTGCTCTCATCGCCGACGGCGCGCTGCTGATCGCCCAACGTGAGCGGCCCCCCGAGCTGGCGGGCCTGTGGGAGCTGCCCGGCGGAAAGGTCGCATCGGGGGAGACCGAGCAGGCGGCGCTGGTGCGCGAACTGCGCGAGGAACTCGGTGTCGAGGTGAGCGTTGGCGCGCGCATCGGTGCCGACGTCCCGCTTAACGGCGGGATGACGCTTCGGGCGTATGTGGTCACCCAGATCAGTGGCACCGTCGCGCCGCACGACCATCGCGCCCTGCGATGGGTGACGGCCGACGAGCTGGCCGACGTGGACTGGGTGCCCGCCGACACCGCATGGTTGCCGGAACTCGCCGCGACGATCGCGGGATGGGATTCAGCCGTCCGTCGTGCATGAGGTGGGAGACCTCCACACCGAACCTCAACGTTTCGACGTCGGCGGGCTGTGTAGGCCCGGAAATTGTCGGACCCCGCTGCGACAATGGTGTTATGTCCTCAGCCGCAGCCCCTTTGGTCGCTGAGGCGCGTCCGGTTGAGCGTGTTGAGGTGTTGTTCGAGGAGTTGTCGGAGCTGTGCGGTCAGCGCAATGTGATCGACAGCCGTGTGGTGGAGATTGTGGCCGAGTTGGACCGCGACGACTTGTGCGGCTCCACCGGCGCACGGACCATCCCGGCACTGGTGGCGTGGAAGACCGGTACCTCACTGAAGAACGCTCACACCATCGCCGCCGTCGCACACCGCCTCGACCAGTTCCCCCGCTGCGCCGAGGGCATGCGTGAGGGACGACTGTCGCTGGATCAGGTCGGGGTCATCGCCGAGGGTGCAGCCGACGGCTCCGATGAGCACTACGCCCAACTGGCCGCGGTGGCCACCGTCAGCCAACTACGCACCGCGGTCAAACTCGAACCCCGACCCGACCCCCACCCGAAGCCTGAACCGCAGCGGACGATCACCAAGACTCCCGGTCCCGATGATGAGTACACGACGTGGCGGATCCGGTTGCCGCGCGTGGACGCCGCGAAGTTCGACACCGCCCTACAGTCCCATCGCGACGGGCTGATCGCGGCCTGGAAGCACGACCACGAAGCCGACAACCAGGCTGGGGATCAGGTGCCGCCGTTTCCCGACGGTGTGGACGCGTTCATGGGATTGGTCGAGGCCGGCTGGGACGCCGAGGTCACCCGCCGCCCGCACGGGCAGCACACCACCGTGGTCGTGCACGTCGACGTCGAGACACCCGTGGCCGCACTGCATCTGGGTCCGCTACTGACCGATGACGAGCGCCGCTATCTGACCTGCGATGCGACCTGCGAGGTGTGGTTCCAACGCCACGGCCGCGTCATCGGGTCAGGCGGGGCCACCCGCACGGTCAACCGGCGGCTGCGCCGCGCACTCGAGCACCGCGACCGGACGTGTGTGATACCCGGCTGCGGGGCCACCCGCGGTCTGCACGCCCATCACATCGTGCACTGGCACGACGGCGGGCTCACCGAACTGTCCAACCTCGTACTGGTCTGCCCCTATCACCACCGCCTGCATCACCGGCGCGGTATCACCATCACCGGACCCGCACACCGGCTCGTGATCACCGACAGTGAGGGACAAACCCTGCACGCGGCATCGCTGGCCCGCCCACCAACCACGACCCCGCCCGACGTGCCGTCATACCCCGGGCCGACCGGCGAACGCGCCGACTGGTGGTGGTACACACCCTTCCAACCACAACCCCCACCAACAACGAACTAACCCCGCGCGTCCGGGGATGGTTCACGGTCAGTAGTGCAGCCGGTCGCCCACCACGCGGGGCTCGGTGCGGCTCTCCGGATGCTGCGCTGTGTACAGCGGATGCATCAGCACAGGATGGCGGCAGTGGGGGCAGGATTCCTTCGCCTTGTTGGCCGATGCGACCGTCAGGTGGTGACATGCGGCACACCGCACGACGAACGCGCTGCCGATCCAGTTCATCATGCCCAGGTAGATGGCCACCGTGGTCGCCGACGCCAGGACGACGATCAGCGTGACGGTGAGTGCTTCGTAGAGCGCCATGTTCGATGCCTCCAATCGCCGCCCGACTAATCCACGGTACGCCGGTATTCGTCGAGGTCGTCAAGCCTTTCGCGCACGTTTGTAGACCTTCTCGAGGTCTTTGCCGCGAATACCTGACAGTTCGGCCTTGTGCACCTTGTGAAGCACCAGTGGGCAGCGCTTACAGCGGGGTTTGGAGCGACAGCACTTCTTCTTGGGTTTGGCGCCGGCGAGCTTGCTGACCTTCACATGACCTCTCGTTGCTCATCACTCGTTTTCGCGATTGGTTACCCGCGCTGCGACAATGAACGACGTGGATTTTCGTAACGTAGCCATCGTCGCCCATGTTGATCATGGCAAGACGACCCTCGTCGATGCGATGCTGCGTCAGTCCGGCGCTCTCTCCCATCGCGGTGATGACGCCATCGAACGGCTCATGGACTCTGGTGACCTGGAGAAGGAAAAGGGCATCACCATCCTGGCCAAGAACACCGCGGTGCACCGGCAGCACCCCGACGGCTCGATGACGGTGATCAACGTCATCGACACTCCGGGGCACGCGGACTTCGGCGGTGAGGTCGAACGCGGCCTGTCCATGGTCGACGGCGTCCTGCTGCTGGTCGACGCCTCCGAGGGCCCGCTGCCGCAGACCCGGTTCGTGCTGCGTAAGGCTCTGGCCGCGCACCTGCCGGTGATCCTGGTGGTCAACAAGACCGACCGGCCCGACGCGCGCATCGCCGAGGTCGTCTCGGAGAGCCACGACCTGCTGCTCGACGTCGCGTCGGATCTGGATGCGGAAGCGCAGACGGCTGCCGAGGAGGCTCTCGGGCTTCCGGTGCTGTATGCATCCGGTCGCGCTGGCATCGCCAGCACCGTCGAGCCCGCCAACGGGGAGAACCCCGAGGGCGAGAATCTCGACGCGCTGTTCGACGTCCTCATGGAGCACATCCCGCCGCCGCAGGGCGACCCCGAGGCTCCGCTTCAGGCGCTGGTCACCAACCTCGACGCCTCGGCGTTCCTCGGCCGTCTGGCACTGGTCCGCATCTACAAGGGCAAGCTGCGCAAGGGCCAGCAGGTCGCGTGGATGCGCGAGGTGGACGGTCATCCCGTCATCACCAACGCCAAGATCACCGAACTGCTTGCCACGGTCGGTGTAGAGCGCAATCCCACCGACGAGGCCATCGCCGGTGACATCGTCGCCGTCGCGGGCATGCCCGAGATCATGATCGGCGACACGCTGGCCGACCCGGACCACGCGCACGCGTTGCCCCGCATCACCGTCGACGAGCCCGCGATCTCGGTGACCATCGGCACCAACACCTCGCCGCTGGCCGGGAAGGTGTCCGGGCACAAACTGACGGCGCGCATGGTCAAGTCCCGGTTGGACAGCGAACTGGTCGGCAACGTGTCGATCAAGGTTGTCGACATCGACCGCCCCGACGCCTGGGAGGTGCAGGGCCGTGGTGAGCTGGCGCTGGCCATTCTGGTCGAGCAGATGCGCCGCGAGGGCTTCGAGCTGACCGTCGGCAAGCCGCAGGTGGTTACCCGCACGATCGACGGCAAGCTGCACGAGCCGTTCGAGGCGATGACCATCGACTGTCCCGAGGAGTTCGTCGGCGCCGTCACCCAGCTGATGGCCGCCCGCAAGGGCCGCATGGAGGATATGGCCAACCACGCGGCGGGCTGGGTCCGGATGGACTTCATCGTGCCCAGCCGCGGGCTCATCGGCTTCCGCACCGACTTCCTGACGCTGACGCGCGGCACCGGCATCGCCAACGCGGTGTTCGACGGCTACCGGCCGTGGGCTGGCGAGATCCGCGCACGCCACACCGGCTCGCTGGTCTCCGACCGCACCGGTTCGGTGACACCGTTCGCGATGACCCAGCTGTCAGATCGTGGTCAGTTCTTCGTCGAGCCCGGCGATGACACCTACGAGGGCCAGGTCGTCGGAATCAACCCGCGCGCCGAGGACCTCGATGTCAACGTGACCCGCGAGAAGAAGCTCACCAACATGCGGTCCTCGACCGCCGACGTCTTCGAGACGCTCGCGAGGCCGATGGAGCTGAGCCTCGAACAGGCCATGGAGTTCTGCGCCGAGGATGAGTGCGTTGAGGTCACGCCGGAGATCGTGCGCGTGCGCAAGGTCGAGCTGGTCGCCAGCCTGCGGGCCAGGGCCAAGGCTCGCGCCAAGACTCGCGGCTGACGACGATCTAGCGGCGAGGGACGAGCCGCACTGAGGCGTCAGGCAACTCAATGCGGGGATGCTCGCGGTTGAAGGCGGCGATGTCGGCGTCAATGCGCCGCGATGCGGTTCGTAGTCCTCGAATGACACGGCGAAGCTGCCAAACCGCCGCGATCGCGAGCATTAGCCACCACACGACATCCATCTACGTCGCCTCTCTCGTCGTGTCCGAGCCGGTCCTGCCTGTCGGGCCGCCGCGGCTCCGGCAGACCCTAACTTGACGCCGCTGTAAATATCAGGCAAATAGATAGAACACGTTCTAGAAGTATTTCGCAGTCGCTAGGAATGTGTGGGTCCGGCAAATGCCATCTGGAAGCGCGGCGATCGACCAGGCCACTCGGGCCGACGCCAGGTATTCCAGGCAGTCCGCTCGCTATTCGTGTTGACCTAGGCATACGTCTCATCAGCTCCTTGACCATGCAAGTTCTGGCGGAGATCGAGCGTTCGTCGTCGGAGCGCCCGCGGCGCGAGACGATGCTCAACCCGGCCACCCCTGGGGCACTAGATCGGATCCATGCAACGACATACAGGGACCGTGTAGCGAACACCAGCTAAGTCCGATGAGGCGCCGAGTCGTCCAGCTCTCGACCCAGGATGTGCGTTGCCGATGCCACTGGGCGAGGGGCTCAGAGGCCTGCCGATACCCTGAACACCGTGCCGGAACCCGTACGCGTCATTGCCGCGATATCCGCGCTGGTGACGTTGGTGGCGGCGTGCACCGTCAGCCCGCCCCCGGCGCCCCAGAGCACCGACACCACCGAGAGCACTCCGCCGCCGCCGATGAAGGCGACGCAGATCATCATGGCCATCGACTCGATCGGCGCCGGGTTCAATCCACACCTGATGTCGGATCAGTCGCCGGTGAACGCGGCGATCTCCTCGCTGGTTCTGCCGAGTTCGTTCCGGCCCATCGCCGATCCGGCGACGCCGACCGGGTCGCGGTGGGAGCTGGACACCTCGCTGCTGGAGTCGGCGGAGGTGACGAGCGAGGTCCCCTTCACCGTCACGTACAAGATTCGGCCAGAGGCGTCGTGGACCGATAACGCACCGATCGCCGCCGACGACTACTGGTACCTCTGGCGCCAGATGGTCGGCGAGCCCGGTGTCGTCGACCCCGCGGGTTATGACCTGATCACCGGAGTTCAGTCGGTCGAGGGCGGCAAGACCGCGGTGGTCACGTTCTCCCAGCCGTATCCGGCGTGGCGAGAACTGTTCAACGACATCCTTCCCGCGCACATCGTCAAGGACATTCCGGGCGGGTTCGCCGCGGGACTGGCGCGTGTGATGCCGGTGACCGGCGGCCAGTTCCGTGTGGAGAGCATCGATCCGCAGCGCGACGAAATACTGTTGGCGCGCAACGACCGCTACTGGTCGGTGCCCGCCAAGCCCGATCTGATTCTGTTCCGGCGCGGGGGAGCGCCTGCCGCGCTGGCTGATTCGATCCGCAACCGCGACACCCAGGTGGCTCAGGTGCATGGCGGCCAGGCAGCGTTCGCCCAGCTGTCCGCGATTCCCGACGTGAGGACTGCGCGCATCGTCACGCCGCGGGTTTTGCAGCTGACGCTGCGCGCGCAGCAGCCGATGCTGGCCGACCCGCAGGTGCGCAAGGCGGTCCTCGGGCTTATCGATGTGGATCTGCTGGCCGCCGTCGGTGCGGGCAGCGACAACACCGTGACGCTGGCCCAGGCGCAGGTGCGCTCGCCGTCCGACCCGGGTTACACCCCGACGGCCCCGCCCGCGATGACCAAGGAGGCGGCGCTGACTCTGCTCGCCGAGTCCGGCTATCAGGTTCAGCTCGCCGATCCAGCGCCGCCGTCCACTCCGGGTAACCCGCTACCCAACGACGACCGCGGCCGGATCACCAAGGACGGTCAACCACTCACGCTGGCGCTGGGCGTCGCCGCCAACGACCCGACGTCGGTGGCCGTCGCCAACACCGCCGCCGACCAGCTGCGCAGCGTCGGCATCGCCGCGTCGGTGGTCGCGCTTGATCCGCCAGTTCTCTACGGCGAAGCGCTCGCCGAGAACCGCGTCGATGCGATCGTCGGCTGGCACCAGGCCGGTGGCGATCTGGCCACCGCGCTGGCATCGCGCTACGGCTGCCCCGCGTTGGAGGCCACCGCCGTCGCGACGGCTCCACCGGTTCCGCCGGGGGATCCGACGCCCACAACGACCACCACGACCGCGTCGCCCGTGCCTACTCCGACACCGGGCGCGACGAGCACCGTCACCAGCCCCGCCCCGGCGCCCGAGTCCGACCAGCTGATTCAGGCGCCCAGTAACCTGACCGGAATCTGCGACCGCAGCATTCAGCCGAAGATCGACGCCGCACTCGACGGCACCGAGAACATCGCCGACGTGCTCAAGGCCGTTGAACCCCGGCTGTGGAACATGTGGACCGTGATGCCGATCCTGCAGGACACCACGATCGTCGCGGCGGGCCCCAGCGTGCAGAACGTGAGCCTGTCGGGTGCGGTCCCGGTCGGCATCGTCGGCGACGCGGGAAAGTGGATCAAGGTTCCGCAGTAGCACTGTCAGACAGGGCCACCTGCCTGCGCTCTCGCGCGACCCGGATGACGTGCGCGGTGGCGGCCGCGACCGCGAACACCAGCAGCAGCCACACCGGCGGACGCGCGAGTTCCCACACGAACAGCGCAGCCCACACCGGTGCGCGCTGGGTCACCGCCAGGACGCCCGCGGCGCACGTCAGCGACACGGCGGCCACCTGAATGTCGGTGCCCGCCAGGTGATTCAGCGTCAGCGTCGCCAGCGATCCCGCGGCCGCACCCGTCGCCAACGCGGGAGTGATCATGCCGCCGATGGCGCCCGCGCGAAGGAATAGCGCAGTCAGCAGGGGTTTGAGTGCCAGCAGCACCGCTGCGCCACCCAGCGTCAGACTCGCGTTGACGCTGACGGTGAGGATGCTGCGGCCGTTGCCCGGGAGCTCGGGCCACCAGATCGAGCAGACACCCGTCGCCAGGCCCGCGAACGCGATCGCAGGAACCAGTGTCCACGAACGGATCTGGGGTTTCGGTCGTGCCATCGACATCAACCTGTCGAAGGACAGGCCCACCGCCACCGACAGTGGCGCGATCGCCAACGCCAGAAAGACGAACAGGTAGGACAGGCTCGGGTCCGGCCACGTGAGCGAATGCTCGAAGTGGGTGACCGGCGAGGCGACGGCCACCGCCAGACTCGACGTTATCAACGCGGTGCCCAGCGCCCGAGGATGCCACGTGCCCAACAGGATTCGTGCCGCGAACAGTGCGCCGCCCAGCGGCACGCTGTACACCGCGCCCAGCCCGGCGCCAGCCGCGCAGGCCAGCAGGATCTCGCGGTCGCGTGGTGTGAGCGACAGGCGGGATATGCCCAGATCGCCGAACGACGCGGCGAGTTGACGGGGTGCCCCCTCCCGTCCCAGCGAGGCCCCCGCCCCCACCAGTAGAACTTGCAGGCCCGCGTCGATCGACATGCGCAGCCGGGGGATCGGCCGATGCTCGGCGATAGTCGACGAGAGGCTCGGCACGTCGGCGCGCCGACGCAGCGCCCACCAACCGAGGCCCGCCAGCGCGCAGCCGATCATTGGGCCGACTGCCCTTCGAACCGGACTGCTGTCACCAACGCCGGTGAGCAGCGTGCCGAACGAATAGTGGTAGGTCAGATGCTCCACGGCGTGCAACAGAAGGGTTGTGGCCGCGCCCGCGGCCCCAGCGAGCAGCCCGATGACGACCACAGCACACGAGTACTCCACGGCGCGCCGCGACACCGGGTGAATCTATCGTGAGGCAATGGAGATTCCGCGGCTTATCTTCGTCCACGCGCACCCCGATGACGAGACGTTGACCACCGGCGCCACCATCGCGCACTATGCGGCGCGCGGGGCGCAGGTGCACGTCGTCACGTGCACGCTCGGCGAGGAGGGCGAGGTGATCGGCGACCGGTGGGCGCAACTGGCCGTCGATGGCGCCGACCAGCTCGGCGGTTACCGCATCGGTGAACTGTCGGCCGCCCTGGCGAGTCTCGGCGTCGCCGAGCCCGTGTTCCTGGGCGGTGCGGGTCACTGGCGCGACTCCGGTATGGCGGGCACACCCGCCCGCGGGCATCAGCGCTTCACCGACGGTGACCCAGACGAGGCAGTGGCGGCGCTCGTCGAGATCATCCGGTCGGTTCGCCCACACGTCGTCGTGTCCTACGACCCGGACGGCGGCTACGGCCATCCCGACCACATCCGCACCCACGAGGTCACCTCGGCCGCCATCGTCGCTGCGGCGGGCACCGACGGCCCGGGGCACGCGTGGCAGGTGCCGAAGTTCTACTGGACGGTGATGTCCTCTTCGGCGGCCGAGAGTGGGCTGCGGGCCATCGAATCCACAGACCTGCCATCGCACTGGATCCGGTTGCCCATGGGGGACTTCCCGTTCCTGTACAGCGACGACCGGATCGACGCCGTGGTGCACGCGCCCGAGAGCCGGGCAGCCAAGATCGCCGCGATGCGCGCACACGCCACGCAGGTCACTGTCTCACCCGACGGGGCGGCCTTCGCACTGTCGAACGACATCGTTCTGCCCATGCTGGACTCCGAGCACTATGTCCTGGCGGCAGGCGTCCCGGGTGAGCGCGACGAACGAGGGTGGGAGACCGACCTGCTGTCCGGCCTGAATCTCGGTTAGACGCGATGGGACGAGGTAGGCTGCCGAAAGTACCGCGACGGAGGGATGGCGATGGACCCGGACCTGGATCCCAATCTGCAACACTGGCAGGACCGCATGGACAACTTCCAGTGGGTAACCGGTTCGCTCGTCGCTCTGATCGACAGCATCCCGACCTGATCTTCGACGCTCCGGGCTGGCAGCGGCCCGTCGTCCTTTCGATCCTCACCCTCAACGGGGTTTTGTCAGCGCTGGCTGGTGCCTTGTTTCTGCCGCTCTACCTCGGCACGATTCCATTCCCCATCAGCGCGCTCATCAGCGGCGTGACCAATCTGGCCTTGTTATGGGCTGCGCAGCAATGGACATCGTCAACCCGGTTGGCGACGCTGCCGCTGTGGGCATGGCTGGTGACGGTGGTGGGGCTGACCCTTGGTGGCCCCGGCAACGACATCGTCTTCGGCGGCACCGGCATCCTGGCGCTGGGACCGCTGCTATTGCTCGTGATCGGTGCGCTGCCGCCCGTGCTGCTGCTGTACCGGCGCACGCCCGCCCACGCCTAGCGCGACGCGTCGCCTGACGCCGTCTTCTTGTCGGGCTTCCCGGAGTGGGTCGTCGAGTGAGGCTCGTGCCGCGTGTTGGTCGTGCCCGTCTGGTCGGGGCCGGTGTCCGACGGCGTCGACTCGGGCGCCGGCTTGTCCTTGTCTGATGCCCCGTCGGTGTCGGGCTTGGTGTCGGTGTCGGGCTTGGTCGTGGGGCTGACGCGGACCTCACCCTGTGCCGAGACGGTGCCCGACGTCGACTTGCCCGTCGGTATCAGGCGAGCGGACTTGGCCGCCGCGATCAGCTGATTGAGCTTGGGTGAGGTGACGGGATCGATTGAGGTGGTCGGATCGGTGGCGTCGACCGGCGGCGTCTCGACTTTCACCTTGTCCGCGGGTGGGTCCGTCACTACCTCATCAGCGACGACCTTGTCGGTGACGACCTTGTCGGTGACGACCTTGTCGGTGACGACCGTGGGATTGATCGCCTTGGGCAGGAGCCCCTCGATCACTTCCTTGAGCCTCACCGACAACGGTGGCGCGGACATGAGCGACGAGTCCTCGACGGTCTGGAGCGGCTCCACCGTCTGCACGGTCGTCGTCGACCCGGGGATCGGCGGGATTGGTGGCAGCGGCGGCAACCAGAAACCCAGCTGAGCATTGGCCAGGAAGATGAAGGAGTTGATCGTGTCGACGGCCACGTTCCGCAGGCCCTGACCGAAGCTGATCTGGCGATCAAGCCAATCGGCGATGTTGAAGGTGATGCTCCTGACGATCATCTCGCCGAAGTCGTAGAAGATCGAGATCTGGGGCGCCAACCATCCGACCCAGGGAATCCAACCGACCGCGTACGCGGCGACGTCGAAGCCCCACTCGACCCACGGCTCGACGGCGTCGTAGACCCACTTGATGCTGCTACCGAGCGAAACGGGTGAGACGGTCGGCGGGAAATGCGGTGTGGGGAATGGTGCGCTGGCGCTTGGCGGGATTATCACCCGCTTCAACCAATCGGCGAGAAGCCCTGGGACTTCGGTCGGTGCCACAAGGGGCTGCACCGCGGCGGTGAGCTGCAGTGCCTGTGACGTGACGTGGAGGTTGACAGCCGATGGCGACGGACGCGGCTCCTGCGTCGACGGTGCGATCGCAATCGTGGCGGCCACGGACGCGACCACGGTTGCGGATATCAATGGGCGCAACGAAATAGCCATGGCAATCCACCCTCTGCGCGTGACGACTGCGAATGCCGCGAACCTACGCTCGTGTCAAACGTGTTGGGCGGCATTCGACAACGCGTCTCGCCGACTATTACCCAATTCAATTAGCGGTATCGCCGGGGACACCGCAATTCATCGCCGGTTGATCCCCAGACGACGCCCGCGAAGTAGCGACTGAGGAGCTAGTCGGACGCTGCCTTCTTGTCGTTCTTCTCGTTCTTGTCGGAGTCGGTCTTGTCCGTAGCACTGGTCTTGTCCGTCTGCTCAGCGCTGGCGCCCGACGGTGCCGACTCAGGCGCAGGCTTCTCCTTGTCCGACGATGCAGCTGCAGCCGGCTTGGTGTCCGTGGCCGGTGTGGTGGTTGCACCACCGCGCACCTCACCCTGTGCGGACACGCTGCCCAACGTGGACTTGATTGGCGTGAGCTTCGTCGGCGTCAGCTTGATCGGCGTGGTCGGGGCGATGGCCTCGTCGTCGGTCTCGGGGGCGACGACGGGCGTCGTCTCGTCCACGGGCACCTCGGGTGTCACGACCTCGGGTGTGGTGACCTCGGGTGTCACGACCACGGGATCCGTCACCTCGGGTGTGGTGACTTCGGGTGTGGTGGCCTCGGGATCCGTCGCCTCAGTCTCGGTGACCTCAGTCTCGGTGACCTCAGTTTCGGGTTCGATCTCAGTGCCGACCTTCTCGTCGGTCACCTCCTCGAGCGCCGTCGACAGCAGAGACACGTCCTCGACGGTCTCGAACGGCGTCACGGTCTGCACGGCAGCCAGGGGAAGGGGCGGAATCGGCAGCGGAGGCAGCGGCGGGATCAGCCATCCGAAGAAGTAGTTGAACTCGGCGATGCCGGTGTTGATCGCCGCGTTGATCGCGGTCTGGCCGACGTTGACCAGACCGTTGACCCACGTCGAGAGGTTCAGTGGATCGTTGAGAATCGGATTGATCAACCCGTACACGACACTGTCGGCGATCGGCGTGATCAGGAAGTCGTAGAAGATGTTGATCTGGTCGCCGATGAAGTATCCGAACGGGATGAACCCCAGGACGTAGTCGGCGAGGTCGACGCCATAGCTCACCCAGTACTGAACCCACTCGTAGGCGTTGGTGAACCAGTCAGATGCGGCGTTGAGCGGTGCGGGCGCCGGTGCGGCCGCAGCGGTGGCGAACGTCGACTCCGGGTCGATCCGGCGGATGGCATCACGCGCCGTCGCCAACTGTTCGGGACGCAGCGGCTCGAGGATGATCGGCTTGACCGACGCGGCGAGGTCGACGCGTGCGGTCACGGCACGCTCGGTGGGCTGAATCAAGGGGTGTGCCGACGCGGTTGTCGGCGAGGCGACGAGTGCCGCCGCCGCGACGGCCGCCACACCGGTGACGAAATGGGACCTCAGGGACACACTCATAACTTGCTACCTCTCGCGACAGACCCGACAGCAAGAACTTACGTGGCGGTCAGGTGATCTGTGTGGAGATGGGAGGCCCGGCGGCGTGTGGCTGCGACTACTGTGGCCCCTATGCGAGGCGCAGTTGTTTCAGATAGTGAGACGCGCGGATGATTCTTCACGACCTTGGGGTTAAAGGGGAGTGGCTCTGAACCCCCAGCGCGGTGCCGATCTGCCCAGCCCCGCGGTACCACCACGGTCCGGAACGCCCAGCCCCGCGGCAATGAGGCGGGTGTTGCGGCGCGCCAGGGACGGCGTGGCGCTCAACGTCGACGAGGCCGCCATCGCGATGACGGCCCGCGGCGATGACCTCGCCGATCTCTGTGCCAGTGCCGCCCGGGTGCGTGACGCCGGTCTGGAGGCCGCCGGTCGGCGCGGATCCACCGGACGGCTGCCGGTCAGCTATTCGCGCAAGGTGTTCATACCGGTGACGCACCTGTGCCGCGACACCTGCCACTACTGCACGTTCGTCACTGTTCCGGGCAAGCTGCGCGCCGCGGGCCAGGGCATGTACATGGAGCCCGACGAGATTCTCGACGTCGCCCGCCGTGGTGCGGAGTTGGGCTGCAAGGAAGCTCTTTTCACCCTCGGGGACCGTCCTGAGGCGCGCTGGGACGAGGCCCGGCAATGGCTCGACGAGCGTGGTTATGACTCCACGCTGGACTACGTGCGTGCGATGTCCATTCGTGTGCTCGAGGAGACCGGTCTGCTGCCGCACCTGAACCCAGGTGTGATGAGTTGGTCGGAGCTGTCGCGGCTCAAGCCGGTGGCTCCGTCGATGGGCATGATGCTGGAGACGACCTCGCGCCGGTTGTTCGAGACCAAGGGCCTGGCGCACTACGGCAGCCCGGACAAGGACCCGGCGGTCCGGTTGCGCACGCTCGACGACGCGGGCCGGCTGTCGATCCCGTTCACCACGGGGCTGCTGGTCGGGATCGGTGAGACGCTCACCGAGCGCGCCGAGACCGTGCATGCAATCCGACGCTCACACAAGGAGTTCGGCCACGTCCAGGAAGTGATCGTGCAGAACTTCCGGGCCAAGGAGCACACCGTGATGGCGGGGAGACCCGACACCGGTATCGATGACTTCCTCGCGACGCTGGCCGTGACCCGGTTGGTGATGGGTCCCAAGGTTCGCATCCAGGCCCCGCCGAACCTGGTGTCGCGCCAGGAGTGCCTCGCGCTCATCGGTGCGGGTGTCGACGACTGGGGTGGGGTGTCGCCGCTGACCCCCGACCACGTCAACCCCGAACGCCCGTGGCCCGCGCTCGACGAACTCGCCGACGTCACCGCGGAGGCCGGCTACGACCTGGTCCAGCGGTTGACGGCGCAGCCGCAGTACGTGCAGGCGGGCGCGGCGTGGATCGATCCCCGAGTGCAGGGTCACGTCGCCGCGCTGGCGGACCCCGACACAGGTCTGGCGCTCGACGTGAGCCCGGTCGGGCGTCCGTGGCAGGAGCCCGACGAAGCGACCGAATCTCTTGGCCGCACCGATCTGCACACCGCCATCGACACCGAGGGCCGTCTCACCGAGACGCGCAGCGATCTCGGAAGTGCCTTCGGCGACTGGGAGTCCATTCGCGAGAAGATCAGCGAACTCGCGGCGCGGGCACCCGAGCGCATCGACACCGATGTGCTCGCGGCGCTGCGCTCGGCCGAGCGTGACCCCGCCGGCTGCAGCGACGATGAGTACCTCGCGCTGGCGACCGCCGATGGTCCAGCATTGGATGCCATTGCCGCACTTGCCGATTCGCTGCGTCGCGACGTCGTCGGTGATGACGTCACCTATGTGGTGAACCGCAACATCAACTTCACCAACATCTGCTACACCGGATGCCGGTTCTGCGCATTCGCCCAACGCAAGGGTGATGCCGACGCCTACTCGCTGTCGACCGACGAGGTCGCCGACCGGGCGTGGGAGGCGCATGTCGCCGGTGCCACCGAGGTGTGCATGCAGGGCGGTATCGACCCCGAGCTGCCAGTCACCGGCTACGCCGATCTGGTCCGGGCGGTCAAGGCCCGGGTGCCGTCGATGCACGTTCACGCGTTCTCGCCCATGGAGATCTCCAACGGCGTCACCAAGAGCGGTATCTCGATCCGGGAGTGGCTGACCGATCTGCGCGAGGCCGGTCTCGGGTCCATTCCCGGGACGGCGGCTGAGATCCTCGATGATGAGGTCCGCTGGGTGCTGACCAAGGGCAAGCTGCCGACGTCGGCGTGGATTGAGGTCGTCACCACAGCGCACGAGGTTGGCCTGCGTTCCAGTTCGACGATGATGTACGGCCACGTCGACACGCCACGGCACTGGGTGGGGCACCTCAACGTGCTGCGTGGCATTCAGGACCGCACCGGTGGTTTCACCGAGTTCGTCCCGCTGCCCTTCGTGCACCAGTCCAGCCCGCTGTACCTGGCGGGCGGCTCGCGACCGGGGCCCACACACCGTGACAATCGGGCGGTGCACGCCCTGGCCCGGATCATGTTGCACGGCAGGATTCCCAGCATCCAGACCAGCTGGGTCAAGCTCGGTGTGGAACGCACTCAGGTGATGCTCAACGGCGGCGCCAACGATCTCGGCGGCACGCTGATGGAGGAGACAATCTCGCGGATGGCGGGCTCGGAGAACGGCTCGGCCAAGTCCGCCGACGAACTCATCGCCATCGCCGAGGGCATCGGCCGCCCGGCGCGCCAGCGCAGCACCACCTACACACCGCTCGCTGCGTAAGACTCGCCGCCCTGCTCGCGGGGACTGGTGCGCAGAAAACCGCGCGGCCCGGTGAACCGGATGCCACGCTGATCACGTAGATGTAGTGACAGCCGCCATCCAGCCCGGGAGCGCCATGACGACGATCTTCGGTTTGCCGGCCCACGCGCTGTTGGTGCACGCCATCGTCGTGCTGGCACCGCTCACTGCCGCCCTTGCGATTCTCTGCGCACTCTGGCCGGCGGTGCGGCAGCGCCTTGTGTGGCTGGTGCTGGCATTCGCGGTCGCGGTGATGGTTCTGACTCCGCTGACGGTGTCGGCCGGCCAATGGCTGTATGCCCAGAGCCCGCAGCACACCGAGATCCTCGAGACGCACGAGGAGCGCGGCGGTTGGATGATCTACTTCGCCGTCGCACTGCTGGTGGTGGCCATCGTCGGCGCGGTTCAGCACTGGCTGGAGTCGCGCTCTTCCGAGCCCAGGCGGGTGCTCGCGGTGTGCTCCGCGATTCTCGCCATCGTGGTCGGTGTCTCGACGACGGTCGCGGTGGTGTGGGTCGGCGACACGGGCGCCCAGGCCGTCTGGGGCGTGCGGGAATGAAACCGGACTAAGGTCCGTTTATCTCCTTGAAGGTGTCGGAGAGGCCGGCGCCCCAATCAAGGAGACTCGCACATGACCGCAGCGGTAGCCACCGACCTCAGCGCAGGCACCTGGGCCATTGACCCCGTGCACTCGTCCGTCACGTTCTCGGTGCGACATCTGATGGTGAGCAAGGTACGCGGAAACTTCGACGAGTTCAGCGGTGCGATCGTGGTCGCCGAGGACGGCACGCCGTCGGTCACGGCCGAGATCGGAGTCGACTCGGTCAACACGCGCAATGAGCAGCGCGACGCACACTTGAAGGCCGCCGACTTCTTCGACGCCCAGCAGTACCCGAGTGCCACGTTCGTCTCGACCGGTGTCCGCGCCGATGGTGATGACTATGTACTGGACGGCGACTTCACCCTCAAGGGCGTCACCAAGCCGATCCAGCTTAGGCTCGAGTTCAACGGCGTCAACCCTGGCATGGGCCACGGCGAGGTCGCCGGCTTCGATGCGTCAGTCGTGCTGAACCGCAAGGACTTCGGCATCGATATCGATATGCCCCTGGAGACCGGCGGCGCCGTCGTCGGCGACAAGGTGACCATCACCCTCGAGATCGAGGCACTCAAGCAGGCCTGACACACTCTGCCGAGCAGTCCGCAAGCGGAGCCGCTTGCGGACTGCTCGCGCGATGGGGCCTACAGTCGCGCGGCCAGTTCGGTGCCCTGGCGAATGGCGCGCTTGGCGTCGAGTTCGGCGGCGACGGACGCGCCGCCGATGACATGTGGCTGCACCCCGGTGTCCCGCAGGCGCTCCGCGAGATCGCGCACCGACTCCTGGCCCGCGCACACGACGACGTTGTCGACCTCGAGCACGCGGGGCTCGTTGTGTTGCGGGCCGAAGCTGATGTGCAGGCCGGCGTCATCGATGCGTTCGTAATTGACGCCCGAAAGCTGTTGCACGCCCTTGGCCTTCACCGACGCGCGGTGCACCCAGCCGGACGTCTTGCCCAGCGTGCGGCCCTGCGAACCCTTCGTGCGCTGCAGCAGATACACCTCCCGCGCCGGGGGCAGCGGTATCGGCGTGGTCAGTGCGCCGCGGTTCTCCTGCGGGTCGGCGACCCCCCACTCGGCCTTCCACTCCTTGAGGTTCAGCGTGGGGGACTCGTCGGTGACCAGGAACTCGCTGACATCGAACCCGATGCCACCGGCTCCGATGACGGCGACGCGGCCGCCGATCGGTGCACCCAGGATCGCCTCGGCGTAGGACAGCACCATGGGGTGGTCGATGCCCGGGATGTCGGGCATCCGCGGTGCGACGCCGGTGGCGATCACCACCTCGTCGAAACCGGACAGCTCCTCGACGTCAGCGCGCGTGGCGAGCCGCACGTCGACACCGTGCTTGTCGAGCATCCGCGTGTAGTAGCGGATGGTCTCGTTGAACTCCTCCTTGCCGGGGATCCTTCTGGCGAGGTCGAACTGGCCGCCGATGGCGCCACCCGCCTCGAACAGCGTGACGGCGTGGCCGCGCTCGGCGGCTGTGACCGCGGCCGACAGGCCCGCTGGCCCGGCACCCACCACGGCCACGCGTTTGGTTCGCCGCGTCGGAGCGAGCACCAGTTTCGTCTCGTGCCCGGCTCGCGGATTGAGCAGACACGACACGGTCTTGTGGACGAACGCGTGATCCAGGCACGCCTGGTTGCAGGCGATGCAGGTGTTGATCTCGTCGGCGGCATCGGCTTGGGCCTTGTTCACCCAGTCCGGGTCCGATAGCAGGGGACGGGCCATCGAGATCAACTGGACGTGCCCGTCGGCGAGGATCTGTTCGCACGCCTGCGGCATGTTGATCCGGTTGCTGGCCACCACGGGAACGCTGACGTGCTCGGCGATCGCATTGCTGACGTCGACGAATGCGCCACTGGGCACCGACGTCACGATCGTCGGCACCCGCGACTCGTGCCAGCCGACGCCGGTGTTGATGATCGTCGCGCCTGCCGCTTCGACCTCGCTGGCCAGGGCCGTGATCTCGTCCCAGCTCTGGCCGTCCTCCACGTAGTCGGCCATCGACATCCGATAGCAGATGATGAAGTCACGCCCGACCGCCTCGCGGGTCCGGCGCACGATCTCGACGGGCAGGCGTCGGCGCTTCTCGGGCGTGCCGCCCCAGGCGTCGGTGCGCTTGTTGGTGCGCGGGGCCAGGAACTGGTTGAGCAGATAGCCCTCGCTGCCCATGATCTCGACACCGTCGTAACCGGCCTCGCGCGCCAGCACGGCGCATTTGACGAAGTCGCTGACGGTGTCCTCGACACCGCGGGTCGACAGCTTGCGCGGTCGGAAGGGGTTGATGGGTGCCTTGATCGACGACGCGCTCACCGAAAGTGGATGGTAGGCATAGCGTCCCGCGTGTAACACCTGCAGAAGGATCTTGCCGCCCTCGTCGTGCACCGCTGACGTCACGGAGCGGTGCCGTCGAGCGTCGGAGGACGACAGCATCTGCGCGGCGAATGGCAGCAGCCAGCCGGTGCGGTTGGGCGCGTAGCCGCCGGTGATGATCAGTCCGACGCCACCACGCGCCCGCTCGGCGAAATAGGCTGCCAGACGGTCGATATCGCGTGCACGGTCTTCGAGCCCGGTGTGCATCGAGCCCATCACCACCCTGTTGCGCAACGTGGTGAAGCCCAGGTCCAGGGGAGAGAGCAGGTTGGGGTACGGGTTGCTCACTGGTCGCCTCCCCGATCGCGGCGGCGATCGTCCTGCCCGAGCGCGCTGAGTACTTCGTCGAGCCAGTCCACCGAACCCTGTTCGGCCCTGATGCCACCGCGCAACACCAGGTACTGGTTGCGGGCGGATCCGGTCAGGGTCGATGGGTCGGGAAACTGGCGCTTCTCGAATCCTCGGTAGGTGTCCAGGGTTTGGGCCCGCTCACGGCGCAGCGTGACGACCTGGGCGCGCAGGGCGTCGGCGTCGCCGAACTGTGCGCCCCGGATCTTCACTGCCAGCTCGCGGGTTCTCGAGTCGGTGATGGAACTGCCGCGCCCGCACAGTGGTTCGCTGATCCAACGGGCCAGCTCGGCCCGGCCGGCGGCGGTCACGTCGTAGACCTTCTTGTCCGGCCGGGTGCTCTGCGCAACGACCTCGACGTGCACCCATCCGTCGTTCTCCATCGTGCGCAGCGTCCGGTAGATCTGCTGGTGGGTCGCGGCCCAGAAGTGCCCGATCGACCGGTCGAAGCGGCGGGCCAGTTCGTAGCCGGACCCTGCCTGCTCGCACAGCGACACCAGGATCGCGTGGGGTAGCGCCATTGCCGCACTGTATGTGATACCAGCGGTCCTATGCAATGAGTTGCACAGGTCGATTCTCGACTCCGGCAAACGCCCGCGACACGCCGGGGGATGGGAACGGTCCTGGGGGATGCAACGCATAGCGGGTTTTATCTGCAACGTCTAGTATCAGTAACCCCGCGCCGCCTGTGAGGGCGGCGGGCAAAAGTTAGGACACACTCAGAAGAACGTCGGAGTATGAGCAACGGCATACTTGCGGCGACTTCTCGGAAAAGCTCAACGAGACCGAACCGATCAGCAGCCCGCTGGACAGGAGACACAGTAGTGACGTACGTCATTGCCGAGCCATGCGTCGACGTCAAGGACAAGTCGTGCATTGAAGAATGCCCGGTTGATTGCATCTACGAGGGTGCGCGCATGCTGTACATCCACCCGGATGAGTGCGTGGACTGCGGCGCCTGCGAGCCGGTTTGCCCGGTTGAGGCCATCTACTACGAGGACGACGTCCCGGACCAGTGGGCCAGCTACACGCAGGCCAACGCCGACTTCTTCGTAGAACTCGGTTCGCCCGGCGGCGCGTCCAAGGTTGGGCAGACCGAGCATGACCCGCAGATGATCAAGGATCTGCCGCCTCAGGGCGAGGACTGAAGACGCCTGTGTTCCGTTCGGGGCCCCTTTCGGGAGCTCTGCCGGTCTTTCCCTGGGACACGCTCGCCGACGTCACTGCACTGGCGCGAGCGCATCCCGGGGGCATCGTCGACCTGTCGGTAGGTACGCCCGTCGACCCGGTGGCCCCGTTGATCCGGGACGCGCTGTACGAGGCGAGTTCCGCTCCGGGATACCCGACCACGGCGGGCACCGCGGCCCTGCGTGCTTCAGCCTCGGCCGCCCTGCAGCGCCGTTACGGGGTCACAGGCCTAGACGGTGACGCGATCCTGCCCGTCATCGGCACCAAGGAACTCATCGCGTGGCTGCCGACCCTGATGGCACTGGGGCCCGATGACGCCGTCGTCGTCCCTGAACTCGCCTACCCGACCTATGACGTCGGCGCCCGCCTCGCCGGCGCTCAGGTCGTGCGTGCGGACTCGCTGACCCAGCTCGGGCCGCGCAACCCCGCGCTGGTGTATCTGAACTCGCCCAGCAACCCCACCGGCGCGGTTCTGGGCGTCGACCACCTGCGAAAGGTCGTCACCTGGGCGCGTGAGCGGAGTGTGCTCGTTGCCTCCGACGAGTGTTACCTCGGGCTCGGCTGGGATGTGGAGCCGGTCTCGGTCCTGCACCCGTCGGTGTGCGATGGCGACCACACCGGGCTGCTGGCCATCCACTCGCTGTCCAAGACCTCCTCCCTGGCCGGGTACCGCGCCGGTTTCGTGGCCGGAGATCCCGCCGTCGTCGCCGAACTGCTGGCCGTGCGGAAGCACGCCGGCATGATGGTGCCGACCGCGATCCAGGCAGCCATGGTCGCGGCCCTCGACGACGACGCGCACGAACTGGCGCAGCGAGAGCGCTACGCCCGGCGACGCCGCGTCCTGATGCGCGCCGTCCGCGACGCGGGACTGACCGTCGAGCACTCCGAGGCCGGCCTCTACCTCTGGGTCACCCGCGACGAGCCCTGCCGCGACACCGTCACGTGGTTCGCCCAGCGCGGCATTCTGACCGCGCCCGGTGAGTTCTACGGACCCCGCGGCGGCCGCCACGTGCGCATCGCGCTGACCGCCACCGACGAGCGCATCGACGCCGCCGTCGCACGCCTGGCGTCCTAACCGCCGAGCAGCCCCAGCGACATCGCGGTCGTCACTGCCGCGGTGCGATCGGACACCCCGAGCTTGTTGAACGCGCGCAACAGATGCGTCTTCACCGTCGCCTCGCTGATATGCAGACGCCGACCGATGTCGGCATTGGTCAGCCCCTCGGACACCAGGGCCAGCACGTCGACCTCACGCGACGACAGCGATGCCGGCGGTGGGCGCCGGACGAACCGCACCAGCCGGTCCGCGACCGACGGAGCCAGAACGGTCTTGCCGTCCGCGGCATCGCGCACCGCGGCGGCGAGTTCGGCCCGCGTCGCATCCTTGAGCAGGTAGCCGGCGGCGCCGGCCTCGACCGCGCGCAGGATGTCGGAGTCCGATTCGTAGGTGGTGACGACGACGATCCGGATACCCGGTGAGGTGGCCAGAATCCGCTCGGTGGCCGTCACGCCGTCGACATCAGGCATCCGCAGGTCCATGAGAATGACGTCGGGACACAGACTCTGGGCCATCGAGACGGCTTCGGTGCCCGAGCCGGCCTCGCCGACGACGCTCAGGTCTGGTTCGGCATCGATCATGCCGCGCAGGCCCTCCCGCACCACGGGATGGTCGTCGACCAGCAGCACCGTTGTCATGCGCGATCCCGTTCCGCTTCTCGCTGGGGCGTCACAGTGCGGGCACCTCGACAACGACCGTGACCCCGCCACCCGAGGTCTGCAGGACTGTCAGCGACCCGCCGACCTGGGCGGCGCGCGCCCGCATGCCGGTCAGTCCGTAACCGTCATGGTGCTGCGCGGAGAGCCCGGTTCCGTTGTCCGACAGCGAGAGCCGAAGCATATCGCCGTCGGCGGCCAGGTCCACCGACACCTCGGTGGCGCCTGCGTGCTTGCGAATGTTGGCCAGCGACTCCTGGGCGGCGCGAAGCAGGACGACGTTCGACGCCATCGCCGATGATGGCAGGTCGGGATCGGCGGTCACTCTCACCGCAACACCCGACTCCGCTGCGAACGCGTCGCACTGGCGGCGAATCACGGCAGACAGTGAGCCCTCGTCCAGCGCTGCCGGGGTCAGGGAGCTGACCATGGTGCGTGCCTCGGACAGGTTCGCGCGGGCGGTCCTCCGGATCAGTTCGACGTGCCCAGCGGCCGTGTCGGGGTCGGTATCGAGTTCGGCCTGCACGGCCTGCGCCAGCGCGACGATGCTGGTGAAACCCTGCGCCAGGGTGTCGTGAATCTCGCGGGCCAGCCGCTCGCGCTCCCCGGCGATGCCGGCTTCCCTGGACAGCCTTGAGGTTTCGGCCCGGCTGGCCTCCAGTGCGGCGACCACGGCGGCCATCGCCATTCGTTGCCGCACCGTCGTGACGACCATGATCCCGATCAGCGGTCCGGCGATCAGGCCGAGCAGTGTCATGGCCACCGCGACCGGCAGGTGCGGTGACTGCAGGCCGGAGGCCGCGACGTCGATGGTCAGCGGCATGAGCGTGACCGCGAGGGCGGCTCCGATGGCCACCGTCAGCGGAAGCGTCGAGAAGAGCACGGGATACAGCGCGGGAATGGCGGCAACGGCCGCCGGGGCGCACACCATGGACAGTGCCCACAGAATCGTCGCGACCACCACGTAGACGATCGAGCGCGCCGTGAGCGCGCCCAGCCGGGGCACACGGCGCCCGGCGATGGTCAGCCATGCGATCAACGCGACGAGCAGGGCGGCCGCGACGCCCGGCGCCCGGCCGGGAACCAGGTCATCGAGCAGGAACACGGATATGACGGCGACACCGCACATGCCTACGATGTAGGTGTCCCACAGGACGTGCCACGTGTTGAGTTGCTGCGCGGCGTCCTCCATCGAGCTGATGCTAGCTCTCCTGAGGCACCCAGTTGCCGTGGAATCCGTGCGGCACACGGGCGGGAACTGCGATGGTGGCCACCGTCTCAAGCGTCTGCGCGTCAAGCAGCACCAGATCGCTGCGGTCCTCGGCGCGGTCGTAGACGAAGCCCATCGCCACACCGTCGTCCTCGCCGGCGTCAGCGCTCGACGGCACGAACACGAACTCGCCCGGCTCACGACCCGCGCCGAAGCGCGCGGCCCGCGAGGTGCCCGCCTCGAGATCGTGCTTGATGATCGCCGTCGGCGGTGTGTGCGCCTCGACCGCGGTGGTGGAATCCCAGCCGACGGCGTAGCCGTACCGATGCCGAAGCCCGACGCGGCGCTCGTCGACCCGGGGGAACTCCTGCGTCGTGTCGTCGAGTCGAACCTCGGACACGTGGCCCGATGTCAGATCCACGGTCCAGCGGTCCAGGCTCTGAGATCCCGGGGCGAGTTCGGCGCCCGCGGTGAACACCGACGCGTGACGGACCACGTCGAGCACGATCGTCGCCCCGTTCGGGCCGGTGTCCTCGTGGGCGTTGAGCGGATGGAACACGTAG
Organism: Mycolicibacterium sp. YH-1; assembly: GCF_022557175.1. The sequence goes on from NZ_CP092915.1 coordinate 1,760,056, forward strand.
CACGGTGCCACCTCGAACCACCGGATGTCGGACGCCGTGCCCGTTCTCGGCAGCACGCCGATCCGAGCTGGGCGCTCCGGTGCCCAACGGTAGGGCAGTCCGTTTGGCGCACCGAACCGCTCCGAGCCCCGCATCGCGACGCGCAGCAGGAGGTCAGGTGCGGCGTGGACGGCGACGAACCGGCTGAGCAGCCGGGCCGCCGCGCGGGCGGGCCGGTTGGTCAGGCTCGCCCCGAGGTCGAGCGCCACCGGAAGGTCGTAGATGACGACGTAGTTCTCGGTCAGCGAGAAGTCGTGCATCATCGTGTGCGAGTCCAGCGTGATGTCGACGCTGTGGCGCACCCGCCCGTCCGCGCCGGTGACGGTGTACTGAATGCGGTTGCCGCGCATCGGGTTATACGACACCGCGTGCAGTTCCCCGGTGGCCGGATCGCGTTTGGGATGCGCGCTGTACCCGCCGAACAGCGTGCCGCAGAAGTCCGACCCGCCGATGGTGTTCAGCTCGTCGTCGAGTTCGTAGGGTCGGACACCGGATTCGGTGAGCACCAACGTGCGACCGGCGTGGCCGATGATGTTGGTGTTGCCCGCGAAGTCGAACCCGCCGTCGTGCGCTCCGCCCGGCCACCGTTCACCGAGCGTGCGTGCCATGGCCCCCGAGCGCACCCACCGGTTCCGGTACCACTGGGCCCGGCCGTCGCCGATCCGCAGCCCGTGCGCCATGCCCGCACCGAGAAACCAGTGATAGCGGTCCGGATCCGGCTCGCCCACCGGGTTGGGGCCGGTGCGCAGATAGCGTCCATTCAGGTAGTCGGGGATGGTGCCGGTCACGTCGAGGTCGGTCACCGTGAGTTCGTCGCGGACCGGGGCGAAGTTCCCGCTGAGAAACGGATTCGTCGACGGCCGCAGCGGGGTGTCGATCGTGGTGTCTGGGCTCATATGACGAGCGTGCGCCACCTCACCCCGCCCGCGCGACCCCCGGAAGGTTGGATTCGCTGTCAGTCGATCGGTTGACACCGCACGGCCCACGCCTCATCCGATGGCGCGCAGACTCAGCGACAGCAGCAGCCGTACATCGGGATCGGCCAGCGATGTGCCGAGGACATCCTCGACGCGTCGCACGCGGTAGCGGACGGTGTTGGGATGGACGTGCAGGTGGGCCGCCGCCGCGGCCACATCACCGAAACCATCGAGGTAGGCACGCAACGTCTCGGCGAGCACGGGCTCGTTCTCGCGCAGGTCCCGCACCCGCGGGTCGATCAGCCGATCGTCGGTCGAGATCATCGTGACGATCTCGTCGAGGATCACGGCGGTACGCGCCTCGGCGAGCGACGTCACCTGGCCGATGGCCCCGGGGTGTCGGCCCGCGCTGTCGAGCACCCGGTCCACCTCTGCGCGCGACGCCGCGACACCCCGCAGACCCGTTGCGGGGGAGGCGATCACGGCCCGCAGCTCGATGCCGAGTTCAGTGCGCAGACCGCCGATGGTGCCGCGGATCCACGACGGCACCGAGCCCTTGCCGGTGTTCGGGAACAGCACGTACACCCGTGAGCCGTGCGCCGTCACCTGCGCGTCGGGGCGGAAGGCGCTGGCGCTCAACGCCAATACGTCGGCCAGCCGCGAAGTGCCCGCGCCAGGGCCGTCGAAGCCGATGACCGCGGGCCGCCCGTCGGCGACGATGCCGAGTTCGCGTGCCACGTCGTCGACGTCGGCGCCGCTGTCATCGCGCAGGCCCAGCAGTTCCTGCACCCGCATGGCGTGTGTCGACGGTGTCGCCGCGAGCCGCGACAGGATGCGCCCCGCGAGCACCGCCGCGCCGCGCAGCACCTCGTCGGTGTCGTCGGCCAGGGAGCGCGAGCCCTGTTGCACCCAGATGGTGCCCGCGAACACCGGGGGCCTGCGCGGGTCGGGTGCGCCGTGGTGGATCCCGACGGCGCGACGCGGCTGCAGACCCAGCTCGGGACGCGCCTCGACGCTGACCACCTCACCCGCCCGGACGGCGTCGAAGATGCCCCACTTGCCGATCCAGGCGAGATGCTCCGGTGGCCCCGCGCGGCCGAGGATCGATGCGCGGCGCAGCTCGTCGGCCTCCTCGTTGGACGCCGAGTAGGCCAGCACGTGTGACTGCGCGTCCTCGATGCTGACCATCCCGTGGGTGCGGTCGGCGATGGACTGGGCCAGGCCGAACAGGTCGGTGCCCGAGTCGAACATGGGGTCGGCTCGGTCCCCGTGGTGCTCGAAGACGTGGTCGACCAGCCGGTACAGCCGTTCCCATCGCGCCCGCGGGTCGACGGTGACCACCGCGGTACCCACGGCCACGGCGCGGGCGATCACCGCGTCGGACGGCTCCTTGACGAACACGGCCGCGGGCGCTCGCGGTGAGGCCTGACCGACCAGCCACGCCAGCGCCTCGTCGTCGCCGACACCGAGGAGGAAGAACACGTCAGCCGAGCCGGAACCCGCCGCCAGCCCGAGCCTGACGTCGTCGGAGTCGATGAGCGCGGCCGAGGCGACGGGCAGGTCCAGGCCACGGGGAGCCTCCACCAGCGTCACCATGGTGGCGTCCAGCGCCAGGACCAGTTGGCCGAGGCTCACGCCGGATGTGGTCATGTTGGCCGATTCTACTGTTGCTGTCGTCAGGTCTTGTCCGATTGGCTAATCCTTGAACGCGGCGAACGCGGGAACCTAATGAGCATGGACGCGATCACCGATGTGCCGCTGCCGGTCAACGAACCGGTACTTGACTACGCCCCCCAGAGTCCCGAGCGCAGCAGGCTCACCGCCGCACTCGACACGCTCGCCGACACCCCCGTCGACCTGCCCCACGTCATCGGCGGGAAGCACGCGATGGGCGGGGGAGAACGCATCGACGTGGTGCAACCGCATCGCCACTCCGCCGTGCTCGGCACGCTGACCAACGCCGGGCCCACCGAGGCCGCCGCAGCCGTGGAAGCTGCGATCGCCGCGAAGGACGCATGGGCGGCCACGCCGTTCGACGAACGCGCCGCGGTGTTCCTGCGGGCGGCTGACCTGCTCGCCGGACCGTGGCGGGAGAGGCTCGCCGCGGCCACCATGCTCGGACAGTCGAAGACCGCCTACCAGGCCGAGATCGACGCGGCCTGTGAACTCATCGACTTCTGGCGTTTCAACGTGGCCTTCGCCCGCCAGATCCTGGCGCAGCAGCCGATCAGCACGCGCGGCATCTGGAATCGCACGGACTACCGCCCTCTCGAGGGCTTCGTCTACGCGATCACCCCGTTCAACTTCACCGCGATCGCGGGCAATCTCCCGACAGCGCCTGCGCTCATGGGTAACACGGTGGTGTGGAAACCGTCAGTGACGCAGACGTTCTCGGCCTACCTCACGATGCAGCTGCTGGAGGCGGCAGGTCTGCCACCCGGGGTGATCAATCTGGTGACGGGGGACGGGTTCGCGGTGTCGGATGTGGTGCTGGCCGATCCGCGGCTCGCAGGCATCCACTTCACCGGGTCGACCGCGACGTTCCAGCATCTGTGGCGCGAGGTCGGCACGCACATCGACCGATACCGCACCTACCCTCGACTGGTCGGCGAGACCGGAGGTAAGGACTTCGTGGTCGCGCACGCCAGCGCGCGCCCGGATGTGCTGCGCACCGCATTGATTCGCGGCGCCTTCGACTATCAGGGGCAGAAGTGCTCGGCGGCGTCGCGGGCCTTCGTCTCACGGTCGGTGTGGCAGCGGATGGGTGATGACTTCCTCGGCGAGACGGAGGCGTTGAGCTACGGCGACGTCACCGACCTGTCCAACTACGGTGGCGCACTGATCGACGCCCGCGCGTTCGCCAAGAACGTGGCGGCCATCGAGCGCGCTAAGGGGGCGGCGGGTGTCACGATTGCCGCAGGCGGCGAATACGACGACAGCGAGGGCTATTTCGTGCGGCCCACGGTGCTGCTCTCCGATGACCCCACCGATGAGGCGTTCCGCCGCGAGTACTTCGGCCCGATCCTGGCCGTGCACGTGTTCGACGACGACCGATGGGAGGACGTCCTCGGTATCGTCGACACCGGGTCGGACTACGGCCTGACCGGCGCCGTGATCGCCGACGATCGCTCCGCCGTGCTGGATGCCGAGAACCGACTGCGATACGCGGCAGGCAACTTCTACGTGAACGACAAGCCGACCGGCGCTGTCGTCGGCCAGCAGCCCTTCGGCGGCTCTCGCGGATCGGGCACCAACGACAAGGCAGGCTCGGCGCAGAACCTGTTGCGCTGGACGTCGGCCCGATCGATCAAGGAGACGTTCGTCCCGCCCACCGACCACGCCTATCCCCACATGGGGGCGAACTGATGTCCGGGGTGTTCGGCCGAGTGGCCCGGCCCGCGATCCTGGCGGCGAGCCGCTCGGACCGGCTGCGCCGGATCGCCGAGGAGCTGCCCATCACGCGTCATGTGGTGAACCGGTTTGTACCCGGGGTGACCATCGGCGACGTGGTGTCATCAGTTGCGGTGCTGCGGAATTCACGTCGCTTCGTGAGCGTCGACTATCTCGGCGAGGACGTTACCGACGCTGAGGCGGCCAACGCCACCGTGCAGGCCTACATGGACCTGCTGGAGGCGTTCGGGAACATCGCCGAGTTCGGTGATGGCCCGCGGCCGTTGGAGGTGTCACTCAAGCTGTCCGCGCTGGGGCAGGCGCTGCCTCGCGACGGGGAGAAGATCGCCTACGAGAACGCACACGCCATATGTCAGCGGGCCCGCGACGTCGACGCCTGGGTCACCGTCGACGCCGAGGACCACACCACGACGGACTCCACGTTGTCGATCGTGCGGGACCTGCGCCGCGACTTCGACTGGCTGGGCACGGTCCTGCAGGCCTATCTGCGACGGACCGAGGCCGACTGCGCCGAGTTCGCGGCATCGGGCGCCCGAATCAGACTGTGCAAGGGCGCCTATGACGAGCCGTCGTCGGTGGCGTTCCGTGACCCCGACGATGTGACCGACTCCTACCTGCGCTGTCTGCGAGTGCTCATGGCGGGAAGCGGCTATCCGATGGTGGCATCGCACGATCCCGCGGTGATCTCCGCGGTGCCGAGCTTGGTCACCGAATTCGGGCGCAGTGTCGACGATTTCGAGTACCAGATGCTGTACGGCATCCGGGACACCGAACAGCGCCGACTGACTGACGGCGGCAACCACGTGCGCGTCTACGTACCGTTCGGCACGCAGTGGTACGGGTACTTCGTCCGGCGGTTGGCCGAGCGGCCCGCCAACCTGACCTTCTTTCTCCGTGCGCTGACCGAGCGGCGGTAACCGGCGTCACCGAAACTGCAGGGAGATCGCGGAAATCCGCGAAATCGCGATCTGACCGCAGTCTCGGCGTCAATCCGGCATGGGGAACGAGTGGTGCTCGTGCACCACGACCCACTGCCCGTCGATGTTGCGCAGACCCATGGTGATCCGCAGCCGGCTGTCCGGGTCGGTCTCGAAGTCTGTGGGCGGTGCTGGGCGACCACACCGTCCAGGTCCTTGGCCTGCACGGCATCCACCCACCGGGTGACCAGTGCTCTGATGCCGGCTTCGGCGCTCATGGTGCTTCCTTCCGTCAGGCCCTGTCTTCGGCCAGGCGCAGCAGCGTCCACGCGGCCAGGCTCTGCGCGTCGGTGATCTCGCCGCTCGCCATCATGTCCTCGACCTCGGACCGGGTGAACCAGGCGCTGTGCATGTCCTGTTCCTCGTACTCGCGGTCGTGCTCGCCCTCGGTCAGCTGGGTGGCCAGCCACACCCAGCCGCGCTGGCTGCTCATGCCTGCGGCCACGTCGAGCTGGCCCAGCACCACCATCGACTCTGCCCGCAGGCCCGTCTCCTCGCGCAGTTCTGCTGCGGCGAGCTCCTCGGCGGGCGGCTCGCCGCCGTCGAGCGATCCCGGTGCGGTGCCCTGGGGAAACTCCCAGCGCCGCATGCCGATCGGATAGCGGAACTGCTCGACGAGGCGGTAACGGTCGCCGTCCTGGGGGATGACCAGTGCATACGTCGGTTTGTCGATCACCCCGTAGATGCCGAGGCTGCCGTCCGGCCTCCGGATGCCGTCCTCTCGGACGACCATCCACGCATTCCGATATATCTCGCGGGACTCGACGCGTTCGATGGGCTTCACCCGTCCAGTATCGCGTGCAGCGGTAGCCTCGCTGACGTGCTGCTCACCTCGCTCAACCCGGCCGCTGTCGCCGCCGGACAGGACCTCGACGACGCCGTTCGGATCGGGGACGCCTCGTTGAGCCGCAGCGATCTCGTCGGCGCGGCCACCTCGGTGGCCGAACGGGTCGCCCGCGCGCAGCGTGTCGCGGTGCTGGCCACCCCGACCGCCACGACCGTGCTGGCCATCATCGGCTGTCTCATCGCCGGGGTGCCGGTAGTGCCGGTGCCTGCCGACGTGGGGGAGACCGAACGCCGACACATTCTCGCCGACTCAGGTGCGCAGGCATGGTTGGGAGAGCTGCCGCAGGACGCGGAGGGCCTGCCGCACATTCCCGTTCGGCTGCACGCTCGGTCCTGGCACCGCTACGCCGAACCCACGCCGGACTCCACCGCGCTGATCATGTACACCTCCGGCACCACCGGGCCGCCCAAGGGCGTGGTGCTGAGCAGACGGGCGATCGCCGCCGACATCGATGCGCTGGCGCAGGCATGGCAGTGGACTTCCGATGACACGTTGGTGCACGGCCTTCCGCTGTTCCACGTGCACGGTCTGATCCTCGGCCTGCTGGGCTCGCTGCGGATCGGGAACCGCTTCGTCCACACCGGCAAGCCGACGCCTGAGGCATACGCGCAGGCAGCGGGAACGCTCTACTTCGGTGTTCCCACCGTGTGGTCGCGCGTCGTCGGCGATCCGGACGCCGCGCGGGCGTTGTCGTCGGCGCGACTGCTGGTGTCGGGCAGCGCACCGCTGCCGGTGCCGGTGTTCGACGAGATGGTGCGCCTCACCGGGCACGCTCCGGTCGAGCGGTACGGCAGCACCGAGTCGCTGATCACCCTCAGCACATCGGCCGACGGTGAACGGCGGGCCGGCTGGGTCGGACTGCCGCTCGCGGGTGTGCAGACCCGGCTCGTCGACGATGACGGGGCCGAGGTCGCCCACGATGGCGAGACCATCGGACGGTTGGAGGTCAAGTCGCCCACCATGTTCGACGGGTATCTGAATCGTGCGGATGCGACGGCCGACGCGTTCACCACCGACGGGTGGTACCGCACCGGCGACGTCGCGGTCGTCGACGCCGACGGTATGCACCGGATCGTCGGCCGCGAATCGGTGGACCTCATCAAGTCCGGCGGCTACCGGATCGGAGCCGGTGAGATCGAGACGATCCTGCTGGGCCACGCCGGGGTATCCGAGGCCGCGGTGGTCGGGGTGCCCGACGACGACCTGGGTCAGCGAATCGTGGCGTTCGTCGTCGGCGATGCCGACCCGGCCGATCTGATCGACTACGTCGCCCGACAACTGTCGGTGCACAAGCGCCCCCGCGAGGTGCGCGTCGTCGAGAGCCTGCCCCGCAACGCGATGGGCAAGGTACTCAAGAAGGAGCTGATGACGTGACCCTGGTGTTCGACGAGATCTGCATCGACGCCCACGACATCACCGCGCTGGCCGGCTGGTGGGCGCGGGTACTGGGCTGGGACAGCGGCATCACCTCCGACGGTGACGCGGTGCTGTACGCGCCGCCCGGGGCCGGACCGAACTGGCTCTTCCTCGAGGTGCCCGACGACAAGGTGGTCAAGAACCGCATCCACTTCGACTTCCGGCCCGACGATCAGCAGGCCGAGGTCGATCGCGTCATCGGCCTCGGCGCGCACCGCGTGGACATCGGTCAGGGCGACGAGTCCTGGGTGGTGCTCGCCGACCCCGAGGGCAACGAGTTCTGCATCCTCGCCGCCGACGACTGACCCTCTCTCACAAGCCGCCCAACGTGAACTAGATGGCGAAGAATTCGCGAAATTTGGCGAACTAGTTCACGTTCGCGGTGAGAAATCCCGATCTCAGTTGGCGTGCAGGGCCTCGTTGAGGGTGATGCCAGTGCCGTCGCGCTTGACGACCTCGACAGCGCCCGATAGCGAATTACGGCGGAACAGAAGGTTGTTCGCCCCTGACAGCTCGATCGCCTTGATGGTCTTGCCGTCACCAGCGGTGACCTTGGTTCCACCGGTGACATAGAGCCCGGCTTCGATCACGCAGTCGTCGCCGAGCGAGATGCCGAGCCCGGAGTTGGCGCCCAGCAGGCATCGTTTGCCAACGGAGATGACTTCCTTGCCGCCGCCGGACAGTGTGCCCATGATGGATGCGCCGCCACCGACGTCGGACCCGTCGTCGACAACGACACCCGCCGAGATCCGGCCCTCGACCATCGACGTGCCCAGCGTTCCGGCATTGAAGTTCACGAAACCCTCGTGCATGACCGTGGTGCCCTCGGCGAGATGCGCGCCAAGGCGGACCCGGTCGGCGTCGGCGATCCGCACGCCCTTGGGCAGCACGTAGTCGACCATGCGGGGGAACTTGTCCACGCCGTACACCGCGACGGCGCCACGCTTGCGCAGCCGCGCGCGGGTCTCTTCGAAGCCATCGACGGCGCACGGCCCGTGGCTCGTCCACACGACATTGGCCAGCATGCCGAAGATGCCGTCCATGTTGGCGCCGTGCGGCTTGATCAGGCGGTGCGACAGCAGGTGGAGGCGCAGGTAGGCGTCGTAGGCGTCGGCGGGCTTGTCGTCCAGCGACGCGATCGTGGTGCGGACGAGGACGACCTCGACGTCACGCTCCGCATCGCGCCCCGCCAGCGTGGCCAGCTCCTCGGAGACCTCTGCCACCGACAGGCGAGTAGTCCCCGAAGGACCGTCCACGCCGAGTTCGGGGGCGGGAAACCACGTGTCGAGGACAGTTCCGTCTGCGGCGATGGTGGCCACGCCCAAGCCTGATGCTGAAGTCACGGTGCTAGAGGTTACTGGACTAACCTCGGTGATCGTGGTCCTGGATTTACGAGCCGATCCGATCGCCCTCACGGCGGCGCTGGTGGACATCCCCAGCGAGTCGCGGCACGAGCAGCGCATCGCCGATGAGATCGAGGCCGCGCTGCGCGCGCAGGCCCCGGCCTTCGAGGTCATCCGCAACGGCGATGCCGTGCTGGCCCGCACCAACCTAGGGCGGCCGTCGCGCGTCCTGCTGGCCGGTCACACCGACACCGTGCCCGCCGCCGACAACCTGCCGAGTCGCCTCGTCGACGGCGTCCTGCACGGCTGCGGCACATCCGACATGAAGTCGGGCGACGCGGTGTTTCTGCACCTCGCGGCGACCGTGGTCGAACCCGCGCATGACATCACGCTGGTGATGTATGACTGCGAGGAGATCGAGTCGTCGGCCAACGGGCTGGGGCGCATCGAACGCGAGCTTCCCGAATGGCTCGCCGCCGACGTCGCGATCCTCGGCGAGCCCTCAGGTGGCTACATCGAGGCGGGCTGTCAGGGCACCATCCGCGTCATCGTCGGTGCCACCGGGACCCGGGCGCATTCCGCGCGATCGTGGCTGGGCGACAACGCGATTCACAAGTTGGGCGCGGTTATGCAGCGGCTGTCGGACTATCAGCCGCGCGACGTCGACATCGACGGGTGTACGTACCGCGAGGGCCTGTCGGCGGTTCGTGTCGACGGCGGTATCGCGGGCAACGTCATTCCCGACGCCGCGGCGCTGACGGTGAACTTCCGATTCGCCCCTGACCGCACCGTCGACGCCGCGGTGGAGCACGTGCACCGGGTGTTCGACGGCCTCGACGTCACGTTCGAGGTGACTGACGCCGCGGCCGGTGCGCTTCCTGGGCTGACCAAACCCGCTGCCGCGGCGCTGGTGGCGGCTGCCGGGGGTCAGGTGCGGGCCAAGTACGGCTGGACCGATGTGGCACGGTTCGCCGCGCTCGGGATCCCCGCGGTCAACTACGGTCCGGGTGACCCGAACCTGGCGCACCGCGTCGACGAGCACGTCGATACCGCGCAGATCACCGCGACCACGGAGACGCTGCGGAAATATCTGCTTGCGTGACGTCGTTACGATGGGTCGAGTACGCGTAGTCGATCTGCGCGCTGTCGATTGAGGTGGGCCGCAATCTTGCTGGGAGACGACATCTCCGGATAACCCGGAGCACGTCCTGAGTCGCCCCTCCCTGCCCGTTTCACGGGCACTCATCGAGAGATCTCCCACATGTCTTCCATCGTTGTCTCCAATCTGTCCTTCGCGTGGCCCGATGACACCGCGGTGTTCTCCGGCCTGTCATTCACCGTGCCCGAGGGCCGAACCGGCCTGATCGCACCCAACGGCGCAGGCAAGAGCACCCTGCTGCGCCTCATCGCGGGGGAGTACACCCCCACCGAAGGGGCCGTCACCGTCGACGGGCTGCTCGGCTATCTACCGCAGTCGCTGCCCTTTGACGGGCACCTCACCGTGGCCGACGCACTGGGCGTCACACCGGTGATCGACGCCCTCGACGCGCTGGCGGCCGGCGACTCGTCGGAGGCCGTGTTCACCGCGATCGGCGACGACTGGGACATCGAGGAGCGCTCGCGTGCGCAGCTCGCGCGGCTCGGTCTGGGGGATGTCGCGCTGGACCGCCGGCTCGGCACGCTCAGCGGTGGCGAGGTGATCTCCGTGGGGTTGGCCGCACGACTGCTGGCACGCCCCGACGTGCTCCTGCTCGACGAGCCGACCAACAACCTCGACCTCGACGCGCGGCACCGGCTGTACGACGCGCTCGACGACTTCGGCGGCACGCTTCTGCTGGTGAGTCACGATCGGGTGCTGCTCGACCGGGTGGACCGCATCGCCGAGCTGCGCGGTGGTGAAATCCGTTATCACGGAGGGAACTTCAGTTCCTTCACCGAGGCACTCGAGGCCGCGCAGGCGGCGGCTGCGGCGGATGTGCGCAACACCGAACAACTCCTCAAGCGGGAGAAACGGCAGATGCAGCAGGCCCGGGAACGCGCCGCGAAGCGGTCGAGCACCGCCGCCCGCAACCTGAAGGACGCGGGGCTGCCGAAGATCGTGGCGGGCAAGCTCAAGCGGGACGCGCAGGAGTCCGCGGCCCGCGCCGACGACGTGCACGCCAAGCGCGTCGAGGACGCCCGCCAACGCCTCGACGAGGCCGAACGCGCGGTCCGTGACGACGACGCGATCGTGCTGGATCTGCCCGACACCGAGGTGCCCGCCGGCCGCACGGTCGTCGCCATGCGGTCCGTCCGGTTCAGTCACGGCGGTCGAGAGCTGTTCGCGGACAGCGGTATCGACCTGGACATCCGCGGTCCGGAACGCATCGCGCTGACCGGGGGTAATGGGGTGGGTAAGTCCACGCTGCTGCGGATTCTTAGCGGGGATCTGCCTCTCGCGGATGGTGATGTGCAACGGGCCGATGGTCGGATCGCCTATCTGTCGCAGCGGCTGGATCTGCTTGACCCCGAGCGCACGGTCGCGCAGAGCCTGGCGTCGTCCGCGCCGAGCCTGAGCCATACCCGTCGCATGCATCTGTTGGCGCAGTTCCTGTTTCGCGGGGACCGCATTCACCTACCGGTGTCGGCGCTTTCGGGTGGCGAACGGTTGCGTGCGACCCTGATGTGCGTGCTCTACGCCGAGCCCGCGCCACAGCTGCTGCTGCTCGACGAGCCGACCAACAACCTCGACCTCGTCAGCGTGGCGCAACTGGAGTCGGCGTTGAACTCATACCGTGGAGCGTTGCTGGTCGTGAGCCACGACGAAGCGTTCCTCGACGCGATCGGCGTCGACCGCCGGTTGGTACTCGCCGAGGGGCAGTTGTCAGAGCGGTGACTGCTGCGGGCGGGTCTGCGCGGGTTGTGGTGGAGAACTCTCAACGGGTGCACGCCCCGCCGAGTCGGAGCCCTGCTGGGCGTCTGTCGCGGATGCCTGCGGGGGAGACGCGTTGTCGTCCTTGGGCTTTGAGTCCTGCGGGCTCTTGTCCTCGTCGCGGGGCTCGCCGTCGGGTTTCGGTTCGTCGGCCGATGGGTCGCCGGTAGCCGCTCCGGCTGCGCCACCTGCGGCGCCGGCCGCCGCCCCGGTGGCGGCCTGCACGATGCCCTGCACCCCCTGCATGACCTGTTGGGGGAGTTGTTGCAGGCCCTGTGCGAGCCCTTGCAGAGGCTGGGTGACCGATTGGGCGGCCTGGCCGATCTGCTGGCCGATCTGGCTGACCATCTGACCCGCCATGTCACCGCCGGCCTGACCGCCGCCCGCCGCCCCCGCGGGGCTCCCGCCTGATGCTGCACCACTCGCACCGCCGGTAGCGCCGCCGCCGCCAGAGCCGCCCTGGCCCTGCGCCGAAAGCGCATCGGCTGCGGCCTTGAGCTTGTCGGCGCTGGCCATGTCACCCTGGGCGTACATCTGCTGCGCCTTGCCCAGCAGCTCCGCGATGGTGTCGCTGGAAGTCTTCGTGGTCTGGATCGTGCCCATACGGCTCTGCGAGACGCCATCGAGGGCGCTGTTGACGCTGAATGCGATGTTGCCGAACGACGCGGCGACATCGGCGGCCTGCGGCGCGCCCGCACCGGTCAGCTGCGCGAGCCCGCCCGCGACCTGGGTGTGGATATCGGACAGCGGCGACAGGCCGGTGTCGCCGAGATAGAACTGATCCGTCATCGCTGCCCCTGACAGTTTGTCGTTGGATCAATCTTAAGGCGAGCGGCGACCCGGTTCGATCGCGAGAATCCAAGAAGTTGGCGCCAGCGGCCACAGCCCGGCGACATCCGACTTAGTGTCAGGTCAGAAGGACGATTAGCGCATAGGCGCTTGCCAGAGCGGGGCCGACAGGTGCGCACCAAATCGCTACCGAAACTGCAATCCGCCCATGGCGGGACAAGTGAATCGCAAACACGGCGGAAGCTACGAGCATCAACGTAAGCACGATCAGGCCCGCGGCGATGAGATACTTAGTGGGCACTACGAAGGTTAGCGTCGAAATACATGCCAGCCATGCGGTGTACCCCGCTGCCAGTCCTATGAGCCCCGCGATGAACCGTTGCACGTTTAGATCACACCATCGTGGGACCGGAACTCAGCGGCGAGGGGGGGAGTCGGCTATCCAGATTGTTCGCAAACACTTGCCAAATCCCCTTGTTGAACCAGCTCGCGCCCGGTATCGCGCTGATACCCGAGACGGGTCCCGACGCTTCGACGCGGAGTTCCCAATTCAATCTTCCCGGCACGGGACTGCTTGCCGCAGGGACGATCTCAAATTCGATGACGCGGCCCGGACCTTCGCTATGTCCGGGCAGGGACACGAACTGGAATCCGGTGTCAGTAACTTTCGTCACTTTCACAGGTTCTGGACCCGTGGGTCCATCGAGGTTGATCGTTGCGCCCTCGACTATTGACGGCTGGTCGCCAGTGAACGTGAAGTACTTGTTGTAGTTGGTGAGCACCTCTTGTGCGATTTTCTGCTGCGTCCAGGATTCATTCGTCGAGAACGGGTACCCGTAGTGGTAGCTTCCATAGCCCCCCGTGGGGTCTTGCGGCTGTGGATCATCATCAACAGCAGTGGGTCCTTGTTTGAAATCCACGGCCTGTATGGGGGACTTCTTTGGATCTTTTGCGTCGCTGCCCTGTCCGAACTTCTGATCGTTGAGCGCTTGATACTCGCCGCCGATGCCCTTGATGGCACCGCCGATCCGGTTCAACTCCGCGTTCGACGTCGTGATGATCTCGGTGACCTGGCCGAGGCCGTTCTTGACGATCGGCATCAGCATCTGTTCGCGGGTCTTTCCCGCGGGCACCGACGCCGCGGCGTCGAGCACCCACTGCCGGACCGTGTCGAGGTTCTGGCGGCCGGTCGACACGACCTGGGCCGATTCGGTCACCTTGGCGCTCAGCCGCTGGTCCAGCGACGCCAGCTCGCCGAAGACCTTGCCGTGGTTGGTGTTCGCCGTGTCATACGCGCTCGCCGCGGTGCCGGTCCACCGCGAGCCGGGTGCGGCCGATTCGACGGTCGTCTGCATCTGGCGCAAGGACCCGCTCTGGTCGAACGACTCACCGGTCTGAGGTGTGCCCTGCCCGAACGTCTCTCGCGCCTTCGACCAGGTCGACATGAACCCGTCCAGCACGCCCACAGCACACCCCCCACGGAAAGAAAAGCACAGTCCGAGGCCAATCCTAAGCTGCACCGGCTACCCGTTGACGCAGCAATTGCGAGATCGCCGGACTACGCTCGGCCCGATGTGGCCGACTATCGCGAAGATCGTGCTCATCGCATTCCTCGTGCTCGCCGCCGTCGTCATTGTCGCGGTGTTCATTCGCAACTCGCGTGCCAAGGGGTTTCCGACGCAGGAGTCCTCCAGTCACTTCAACCAGGCCAGGGGCGCCATGCCGCCGATGCCGAAACCCGGCTGGATCGACGACGAGGCACCGCGCGACACCGGACCCGACGGCCGCTGAGGCGTCAGGCCCGCGCAGCCTCGGCCTGCCTCGTCGCGTCGGCCGCGATTCCCATCATCCCGATCTCCGTGAAAGACGCTGCCGCCGTGTCCATCCCAGATGCGTCGCGGGCTGTGAAGGACCGCGCGTAGTCCAGTGCCAACCGGCCGACGACGCATTCGAGGCCGAGCCGCGCGATCCCATCGGCGGCTCTGATGTCACCGAAGCGCACCGCATCGAGCAGCGCGCGTAGCGCGACGGCGGACTGTCCGCCGCGTTCGGCGGCGCGGGCCGCCTCCCGCGCCGCGTTGACGGCTCCTGGCGCGTCCCGGCGTGCCGCCGACGTCCACGCCCTGGCCAGCGAGAGCTCGGGTGCGAACAGCATCGACTTGAGACCGTGGCGGGCCTCGGCGCGCGCCAGCACCCGGCCGGCGTCGGCGGTGCGGCCCACCTGACCGAGCCCCTGCGCCAACAACATCCACGCCAGCGGACCCCATGAGTAACCCGTCGGCGCGAGCGACGCGGCGGCCCGCTCGAGCAGGTCGACCGCCGCGCTGGGGTCGCCCCGCCAGATCAGCACGTCGGCGACGAGCAACTGGCCGATCGCGTGGCCGGGCTGTCCCGGCTCGGTGGCCTCGGCGAGTTCAGTTGCCAGCGCGTGCGCTCGGTCCAGGGCTCCGGACATCACCAAGGCGGTGGTCTGCCCGAATCCGCTGGTGAATCGCAGCAAGCCGGGGTGGCCGGCGCCGATGGCCCGCATCGCGAGGTCATCGACGCCGGTGAAGGAGCCCATCCGGGCGTTGCACAGGGCGGCAGCGGCCGCGGCCCAACCGATCGCCTGGTCGTCGGAGTCCGGTGAGGCCAGCACCGCATGCGCAATCTCCATGGCGCGCTGCGGGCTTCCCGCGTTCATCGCGAACGTGCCCAACAGTGCGTCGACGGTCGCTCCGGCCGGCCCGGACGTCACGCGGCCCCGGGTGGTGCGCAGGAACGCCGTGGCGCGTTCGGGTTCGTCGAGCATCCAGAATTGGTTGGCCGCCCGCGGCAGCGCCCACGCCATCAGATCGGCCTCAGCCAGTGTCGACGGGTCCACGTCGTCGAGCACCGCGGCGGCTTCGCGACCCAGGCCCTGCCATGCCAGTGCCTGGGCGAGGACTAGGCGCGCACCCAGGGAGTCGTCATCGGCGAGCGCTGCGCGCCCCATCTGCACGGCCGCCTCGAGATCGCCCCGGCCCAGCGCATCCGATGCCGCCGCGATTCGATCGAGCACCGCCGAAGTGTATGGCCGCGGACCGCGGGCACACCGGGAAATCCGGACCTTACCCACACGCCGAAACTGCAAGGAGATCGCATTTCCGGTCGAATTCGCGATCTCCCCGCAGTCTCGGCGGCGGAGGAGGAACGGTAGTTTGCACCCGTGCCTCTAGATCGCAGCAATACCGACCGGGCGACCGACAACGCAGACCCCAGCTGGGCGGTCTGCGTGTACTGCGCCTCCGGACCACGGCACCCCGAACTCCTGGCCCTGGCCACGCACGTCGGGGCCGCCATCGCCGAGCGCGGGTGGACGCTGGTGTCCGGCGGCGGCAACGTGTCGGCGATGGGCGCGCTGGCAGGTGCTGCCCGGTCCCGCAACGGCCGCACCGTCGGCGTCATCCCGAAGGTGCTCGTCCATCGCGAGGTGGCCGACGTGGACGCCGACGAACTCGTCGTCACCGACACGATGCGTGAGCGCAAGCAGGTCATGGAGGACCGCGCCGATGCGTTCATCGTTCTGCCCGGCGGAATCGGGACGCTCGAGGAGTTCTTCGAGGCATGGACCGCCGGCTACCTCGGCATGCACGAGAAGCCCTTGGTGATGCTCGATCCCTTCGACCACTACACGGGTCTGCTGACCTGGGTCCGCGGGCTGGCCGAGAGTGGGTACGTGTCCCCGGTGGCACTGGATCGGCTCATCGTGGTCGACGAGGTCGATGCGGCGCTGGACGCATGTGCCCCGCAGGGCTGACCCTTTTGACCCGCGCGGATAGTGTTGATTGTCATGAGCGCCTCGAGGCAGGACAGCGGCCAAGACACTTCGGGAACCCGTAGCAGCGTCGGCCTGCTCGACATCGCGCCGCGCATCCCCGGGTTTCTGATGGATGCGCCCGCCATCGTGCGGGGCGCGATCACCGGCCTCATGGCTCGCCCGACGGCGAAGACGTCGATTGGCAAGGTGTTTCAGGACCGCGCCGCCCGATACGCCAACAACGTGTTCATCCGGTTCGAGGACCAGGAGATCACCTACCGCGAGGCCAACGAGACCGTCAACCGCTACGCCGCGGTGCTGGCGGCCCGCGGTGTCGGACACGGTGACGTCGTGGGCGTGATGCTGCGCAACTCGCCGCAGTCGGTGCTGCTGATGCTCGCCGTCGTCAAGTGCGGTGCGGTCGCAGGCATGCTCAACTACCACCAGCGCGGCAAGGTGCTCGCGCACAGCTTCGGTTTGCTGCAGGCCGCCGCCGTCGTCGCCGAGACCGATCTCATCGAGCCGATCACCGAGTGCGGCGCCGAGCCCGCGGGTCTGATGACCGTCGAGGAACTGGAGCAGCTCGCGGAGACCGCGCCGAGCACCAACCCGGCCGCCACCGCCGCGGTGCTGGCCAAGGACAAGGCGTTCTACATCTTCACCTCCGGCACCACCGGAATGCCGAAGGCCAGCGTCATGACCCACTACCGCTGGTTGCGTGCGCTCGCCGGATTCGGCGGCCTTGGCATGCGGCTCACCAGTGACGACACGCTGTACTGCTGCCTGCCGCTCTATCACAACAACGCGTTGACGGTGGCGACGTCGTCGGTGCTCAACGCGGGCGCCACGCTGGCGCTGGGCAAGTCCTTCTCCGCGTCGAGGTTCTGGGACGAGGTCATCCGCTACGACGCCACCGCGTTCGTCTACATCGGCGAGATCTGCGGGTACCTGCTGAACCAACCGCCCAAGCCCACCGACCGCCAACACCGGGTTCGCGTCATCTGCGGCAACGGGCTGCGCCCGGCCATCTGGGACGAGTTCACCAAGCGGTTCCGCATTCCGCGGGTGTGCGAGTTCTACGCCGCCAGTGAGGGCAACACCGCCTTCATGAACGTGTTCAACATCGACAAGACCACCGGCATCTGCCCGTCGCCCATCGCCTTCGTCGAGTACGACGGTGACACCGGTGAACCCCTGCGCGGTGACGACGGCCGGGTGCGCAAGGTCAAGAGCGGCGAGCCGGGGCTGTTGTTGAGCAAGGTCAGCAGCCTGCAGCCGTTCGACGGTTACACCGACAAGTCGGCCAGCGAGAAGAAGTTGGTGCGCAACGCCTTCAAGGACGGTGACGTGTGGTTCAACACCGGCGACCTGATGCGCTCACAAGGGTTCGGCCACGCCGCGTTCACCGACCGCCTCGGTGACACCTTCCGCTGGAAGGGCGAGAACGTCGCCACCACGGAGGTCGAGGCGGCGGTGTCGCTCGACGAGCAGGTCGAGGAGGCCACGGTGTTCGGCGTGGAGGTGGAGGGTGCCGGTGGACGTGCCGGCATGGTTGCCATCCAGCTCAAGGACGGTCAGGAGTTCGACGGTAAGGCGCTCGCGAAGGCCGCCTACGCCCACCTACCCGGATACGCGGTGCCGCTGTTCGCGCGGGTTGTCGGCGAACTCGCGCACACCTCGACGTTCAAGAGCCAGAAGGTCGACCTGCGCAAGCAGGGTTACGGTGCCGGCCCAGACAAGCTTGAGGATCCGATCTACGTGCTCGCCGGCCGCGATGAGGGCTATGTGCCGTTCTACGACGAGTACCCGGCCGAGGTCGTCGATGGCAAGCGCCCCAAGAACTAGTTAGATGACGCCCTGGGCGAGCATCGCGTCGGCCACCTGGATGAACCCGGCGATATTGGCTCCGGCGACGTAATCACCGGGCTGGTCGTACTGGTCGGCGGTGGTCAGACAGCGCTCGTGGATGCGACTCATGATCTCGGCCAGTCGCGTCTCGGTCTCGTCGAACGTCCACGAGTCGCGCGAGGCGTTCTGCTGCATCTCCAATGCGCTGGTGGCCACGCCGCCGGCATTCGCGGCCTTGCCCGGCGCGAACGTCACGCCGGAGGTGGCGAAAACCTTGACCGCCTCCTGCGTGCAGGGCATGTTCGCGCCCTCGGCGACGATCAGGCAGCCCGATCGCACCAGCTGTGTCGCATCGTCACCATCGAGTTCGTTCTGCGTCGCACAGGGCACCGCGATATCGCACGGCACGTCCCACACCCGGCCGGTGTCGACGAACCGAGCCTGACCACCGCGAAGCTGCGCGTAGTCCGCGATCCTGCCCCGCTGCGTCTCCTTGATGTCCTTGAGCAGCTCGAGGTCGATGCCCTTCTCGTCGACGACGTAACCGCTGGAGTCGGAGCAGGCGATGACCGAGCCGCCGAGCTGATGAACCTTCTCGATGGCGTAGATCGCGACATTGCCGGAGCCCGACACGATGACCTGCTTGCCGTCGAAGGACTGCCCCCGCGCCTTCAGGATCTCGTCGATGAAGAAGACGGTGCCGTAGCCGGTGGCCTCGGTGCGCACCTGCGACCCGCCCCAGGACAGGCCCTTGCCGGTCAATGTGCCCGACTCGTAGCGGTTGGTGATGCGTTTGTACTGACCGAACAGATACCCGATCTCGCGGGTGCCGACGCCGATATCGCCGGCGGGCACGTCGGTGTACTCGCCGATGTGCCGGTACAGCTCGGTCATGAACGACTGGCAGAAGCGCATGACCTCGCCGTCGGAGCGGCCCTTCGGATCGAAGTCGGCTCCACCCTTGGCTCCACCGATCGGCATCCCGGTCAGTGAGTTCTTGAAGATCTGCTCGAAGCCCAGGAACTTGACGATGCCCAGGTAGACCGACGGATGGAAGCGCAAGCCACCCTTGAACGGGCCGAGCGCGGAGTTGAACTCGACGCGGAAGCCGCGGTTGATCTGAACCGAACCACTGTCGTCAACCCAGGGGACACGGAAGATGATCTGTCGCTCCGGCTCGCAGAGTCGGTGGATCACGGCCGAGTCGACGTACTCCGGGTGCTTGGAGAGAATCGGGCCCAGGCTCTGCAGGACTTCGTGAACGGCCTGGTGGAACTCGGTCTCGCCCGGATTCCGTCGTGCTACTTCCTCATAGATCCGGCCGACGTGGTCGTGTAGGTCAGGCATCTGGCTCCGTATCAGGGAAGGGGCGCATGTCGGCGCCACAGTTGGAACCACTGTATGGCGGGTGTATTGCCGCGACGAAATCAGTCGAGTGCCGCGAGGAACAAAGCGCGCCCGAATCGCGCGGCTAGCCTGATGACGTGCCCTCCACGTTCTGTGGTCGACCGGTGGCAGGCGACCGAGCCATGATCATGGCGATCGTCAACCGCACGCCCGACTCGTTCTACGACCGCGGCGCCACGTTCTCGGACGAGGCGGCGATGACGGCCGTGCATCGGGTGATCGCCGACGGCGCCGACGTGATCGACGTCGGGGGCGTCAAGGCCGGCCCGGGCAGCGAGGTCGACGCCGCGGAGGAGATCGCCCGCGTCGTGCCGTTCATCGAGTGGTTGCGGGGCGCCTACCCGGATCAGCTGATCAGCGTCGACACGTGGCGCGCGGCCGTGGCCAAGCAGGCCTGCGCGGCGGGCGCGGACATCATCAACGACACGTGGGGCGGCCACGATCCGGGCCTGGTCGACGTCGCCGCCGAGTTCGGCGCCGGGCTGGTCTGCTCGCACACCGGTGGTGCCGTACCGCGCACCAGGCCGTTCCGGGTCAACTATGGGACGTCGGTACGCGGGGTGGTCGACGATGTCATCGCGGAGGTGACGGCCGCGGCCGAACGAGCCGTCGTCGCGGGTGTCGCGCGCGACGCCATCCTGATCGATCCAACCCACGATTTCGGTAAGAACACTCACCATGGTCTTAGTTTGTTGCGCCACGTAAAAGATCTTGTAAATACCGGATGGCCAGTCCTGATGGCGCTGAGTAACAAGGATTTTGTCGGGGAGACTCTGGGTGTGGGCTTGACCGAACGCCTGGAGGGCACATTCGCCGCAACCGCGCTCGCTGCGGAGGCGGGGGCTGCCATGTTCCGTGTGCACGAGGTCGCTCCCACTCGACGCGTGCTCGAAATGGTCGCGTCGATCCAGGGCGTGCGTTCACCGACGCGGACGATTAGGGGACTGGCATGAGCTTGACACCTGAACTAGCCGACGCCGTAGCGGGACACCGCTGGATGTCCGATCACAGTTGGAGTCGCCCAATGTGGACGGTCAGCGAACTCGAGGCCGCAAAGCGTGGACGCACTGTCTCGGTGGTTCTGCCAGCACTCAACGAGGAACAGACGGTCGGCTCGGTGGTGGAGACCATCACCCCGCTGCTCGGCGGCCTGGTCGACGAGCTGATCGTCCTGGACTCCGGCTCCACCGACGACACCGAGATCCGGGCCATCGCGGCGGGCGCCCGCGTCATCAGCCGCGAGGCGGCGCTGCCCGAGGTTGAGCCGCAGCCCGGCAAGGGTGAGGTGCTGTGGCGCTCGTTGGCGGCGACGACCGGTGACATCGTGGCGTTCGTCGACTCCGATCTGATCGACCCCGACCCGTTGTTCGTGCCCAAGTTGCTCGGCCCGCTCCTGACCTCCGACGGTGTGCACCTGGTCAAGGGGTTCTACCGCAGGCCGTTGAAGGTCAGCGGCAGTGAGGACGCCAACGGCGGTGGCAGGGTCACTGAACTGGTCGCTCGGCCGCTGTTGGCCGCGCTGCGGCCCGAACTCACGTGCCTGCTCCAGCCGTTGGGCGGTGAGTACGCCGGCACCCGCGAGCTGTTGACGTCGGTTCCGTTCGCCCCGGGCTACGGCGTGGAGATCGGTCTGCTCGTCGACACCTACGACCGACTCGGCCTGGACGCCATCGCGCAGGTGAACCTCGGCGTTCGCACGCACCGAAACCGACCGCTGACCGAACTCGCGACGATGAGCAGGCAGGTCATCGCGACGCTGCTCACTCGCTGCGGCATCGACGACTCCGGCGTTGGGCTGACGCAGTTCTACGCCGACGGCAACGACTACAGCTCGCGAACGTCGTCGGTGTCGTTGGTGGACCGACCGCCGATGAACACACTGCGGCCCTAACCGGGGGGCCACCCGGCTCGTTGTGTCGCCCCGCAGGTCGTTGCGTCATTGTCTGTCGGCTCAGGCAGTATCGATGTCGTGACGTTGATCCTGGTGTACCTGGTCGTCCTGATCCTGGTGGCCACCGTGCTGTTCGGCCTCGGCAGCGTGCTGTTCGGCCGAGGCGAGCGGCTACCTCCGCTACCCCGTGCCACCACGGCCACAGTGCTGCCCGCATCGGGAGTGACGGGCGCCGACGTCGACGCGGTGAAGTTCACCCAGTCCCTGCGTGGCTACAAGACCTCCGAGGTCGACTGGGTACTCGACCGGCTCGGGCAGGAACTCGACCTCGTCCGTGGTGAACTCGCCGCGGTGCGGGCGAAGCACGGGATCGTCGACCCGCGCGACGTGTACGAGACACCCGACGAGCCCGAGGACATCGACGATCTCGACGCCCTTGACGACGTCGACGACGAGTCGCGTCTACAGGGCGCCCATGCGCGACCCGACGACGGCGGGGACGAGCAGTGACCGGGTCCGTGGCCGGCGGTGACGGTCGGGTGCGCTGCGGCTGGGCGGACTTCTCCGGACCTCGTTGGGAAACACCGGATTCGGTGCTCTACCGCACCTACCACGACACCGAGTGGGGCACTCCGCTGCGCGACAGCAGGGACCTGTTCGAGCGGATGACGCTCGAGGCGTTCCAGAGCGGCCTGTCCTGGCTGATCATCCTGCGCAAGCGGGACAACTTCCGGCGTGCGTTCGAGGATTTCGACGTGGCGAAGGTCGCTGCTTTCACCGACTCCGACGTCGAGCGGTTACTGGCCGACGAGGGCATCGTGCGCAACCGCGCCAAGATCGAGGCCACCATCTCCAACGCGCGCGCAGTCGCTGACCTCGACGTCGATCTGGGTGAGCTGCTGTGGTCATTCGCCCCGCCCCCGCGACCCCGCCCGACCGACCTGGCGGCTGTGCCCGCCGTCACACCCGAGTCCACGGCGATGGCGAAGGATCTGAAGCGCCGCGGCTTCAAATTTGTCGGTCCGACGACGGCGTATGCGCTGATGCAGGCGACTGGAATGGTCGACGACCACGTGGCGTCGTGCTGGGTGCCGGCAGCACCGTGAGCGTGACTCAAGTAGGTGATTAGGACCCACTTACCCGGGTCTTTGCACACCGAACGGCCTGAATAGGGAAGAATGTAGGAAGTGACGTTGCAGTTCAGTACCGGGAGCTGCCAACGGGCGGACAGTCCCGGTTCGATCGATCCGCCACCGCGGATCGCCAGGTGCGGAGGGAGTACTCGATGGCGGCGATGAAGCCCCGGACCGGCGACGGTCCACTCGAAGCAACCAAGGAGGGGCGAGGCATCGTGATGCGGGTACCACTGGAGGGCGGCGGACGACTGGTTGTCGAACTCACTCCAGATGAGGCATCTGCCCTCGGCGACGAGCTGAAGGGCGTCACCAGCTAGCTCTGGTTTCGACGAATCGATTGGGCGGACGCGAGGCCGGCTGGGGAGGTCGCTAGGAGGCGACCCTCCGGTAGATCTCGAGTGTTAGTTCGGCGATGTGCGCCCAGGAGAACTCCTCGATACACCGTTGGCGTCCGGCCTCCCCGTAGCGCCGGGCCCTTTCCGGGTCGGCGACAAGTGCGTTGACGGACGCCGCCAACCCGGCCTCGAACTCCTCGGCGTCGGACGGGTCGTAGTGCACCAGCACGCCGGTCTCGCCGTCCACGATGACCTCGGGTATGCCACCGACGTCGGACGCCACCACGGCCGTCGCGCACGCCATCGCCTCGAGGTTCACAATGCCCAGCGGCTCGTAGACCGACGGGCACACGAAAACGACTGATGCCGAGAGAATTTCGCGGATCTTGGCCGTCGGCAGCATCTCCTGCACCCAGAACACGCCGGTTCGCGCCGCCGCCAGTTCACGAACCGCGTTGCCCACTTCGGCGGCGATCTCCGGAGTGTCGGGCGCGCCGGCGCACAGCACCAACTGCACCTCGGGTGCGAAGCGGTGCGCCGCCGCGACCAGGTGTGCGACACCCTTCTGCCGGGTGATGCGACCGACGAACGCCACGATCGGGCGTGTGGGGTCGACACCCAGGGCCGCCAGGACCGACTCCTCGGGCTCCGGCTGGGCGGGATACCAGACGTCGGTGTCGATGCCGTTGCGCACCACGTGCACCCGGTTCGGATCGAGTGCCGGGTAGGTCGCGAGAACGTCTTTGCGCATACCCGCGCTGACCGCGATGACGGCGTCGGCACCCTCCACCGCGGTGCGCTCGACCCAGGACGACACCCGATAGCCGCCGCCGAGTTGCTCGGCCTTCCACGGGCGCATCGGTTCCAGCGAGTGCGCTGTCAGCACGTGCGGGACGCCGTGCAGCAACGCCGCGAGATGACCGGCGAGGCCGGTGTACCAGGTGTGTGAGTGCACGACCGTGGCCGCTGCCACGGCATTGACCATGACCAGATCGGCCGACAGCGTGGAGATCGCGGGGTTGGCACCGGCCAACGCGGGGTCGGGTTGGGCGACGTACGCCCCGTCTCGGGGGGCGCCCATGCAGTGCACGTCGACCTCGCACAGGTGCCGCAGCTGCGCGACGAGTTCCGTCACGTGGACCCCGGCGCCGCCGTACACCTCGGGTGGGTACTCCCGAGTCATCATCGCCACCCGCATGCCGTTGACGGTAGTGGCCGAAGGAGCTTGCCGCATCAATTGTCTCGACCTGCCGCCGAGGCGATTTCGCCCACATAACTCGCGGTCAATAGTGGGAACAGGTAGCAGTGACCCACGGGGGCCGATAGGTTTGACATATGAGGGAACTGCCGCACGTGCTCGGCATCGTTCTGGCCGGCGGCGAGGGCAAGCGTCTGTACCCACTGACCGCCGACCGCGCCAAACCGGCGGTCCCGTTCGGCGGCGCCTACCGACTGATCGACTTCGTGCTCTCGAACCTGGTGAACGCGCGCTATCTGAAGATCTGCGTTCTGACGCAATACAAGTCGCATTCGCTGGACCGCCACATCTCGCAGAACTGGCGGTTGTCGGGCCTTGCCGGCGAGTACATCACCCCGGTGCCCGCCCAGCAGCGACTCGGCCCCCGTTGGTACACCGGTTCGGCCGACGCGATTCTGCAGTCGCTCAACCTCATCTACGACGAGGACCCCGACTACGTCGTCGTGTTCGGTGCCGACCACATCTACCGGATGGATCCGGAACAGATGTTGCAGTTCCACATCGAGACCGGCGCGGGCGTCACGGTGGCCGGCATCCGGGTGCCACGGGCCGAGGCGACGGCGTTCGGTTGCATCGACGCCGACGAGTCGGGACGCATCCGGGCATTCGTGGAGAAGCCTGCTGACCCGCCGGGCACGCCCGACGATCCCGAGCAGACCTTCGCGTCGATGGGGAACTACATCTTCAGCACCAAGGTGCTCGTCGACGCCATCCGCGCTGATGCCGACGACAATGATTCCGACCACGACATGGGCGGCGACATTATCCCGCGCCTGGTCGCCGACGGCATGGCGGCGGTCTACGACTTCAACGACAACGAGGTCCCCGGCTCGACCGAGCGCGATCACGGGTACTGGCGCGATGTCGGGACGCTCGACGCGTTCTACGACGCGCACATGGACCTGGTGTCGGTGCACCCCGTCTTCAACCTCTACAACAGGCGCTGGCCGATCATGGGTGAGTCGGCCAACCTGGCACCGGCGAAGTTCGTCAACGGCGGCTCCGCGCAGGAGTCCGTCGTCGGGGCCGGCAGCATCGTCTCGGCCGCATCGGTTCGCAATTCGGTGCTGTCGTCCAACGTGGTGATCGACGATGGCGCCATCGTCGAGGGCAGCGTGCTGATGCCCGGTGTGCGCATTGGCCGGGGTGCGGTGGTGCGCCACGCGATCCTGGACAAGAACGTGGTGGTCGGGCCCGGCGAGATGGTCGGTGTGGACTTGGAGAAGGATCGCGAGAAGTTCGCGATCAGCGCGGGGGGCGTGGTCGCCGTCGGTAAGGGCATCTGGATCTAAGGGCGCCCGCCGCCGGGGCGGCTAGGAGGCTGGGGCGCGGCGGCGACGTCGGCGGATCAGCATCGCCACCGCCCACACCAGTGCCACCACCACGACCAGCACCAGGATCGGGAGCAGGATCGCCACGAACACCAGGCCCACGCTGGTGGCGTCTTCCACGGTGCTCAGAACCGGTGCGGCGATACCCGCGGTGGTGGCGTTGGCCACCGGGCGGACCGCCGTCTTGGTCAGGTGGACCACCAGCGCGATCGCGACGCCCACGGCGACCGGGATCCACTGGCCCGACGAGGCGAAGGCGCCGGGATCGGCGACCGCCGCGGTCTGAGCAGCGGTTCCGGAACCGAACACGATGCCGCCGGCCGTCGGCCGGACGAAGGTCTGGATGACGTCGTTGACGCTGTCCAGCGCCGGGATCTTGTCGGCGACGATCTCCACCGCGAGCAGGACCGCGACGATCGCCATCACCCAGCCGTTCTCCAGCCAGGCCCAACCGTGCGGCAGCGTCACCAGATCGGTGAAGCGCGCCAGCAGTCCCAGCATCAGCAGCGGGATGTAGGCATTGAGGCCCGCCGCGGTCGCGAGACCGAACCCGGTCAGCAGTTCCATGGCCTCAGTATGGGCGGGAACACCGTGGTCGGCGCGGAAACCGCAGCAGCGGCGGTGGTTTGGGTGGTCCGAACGTCAGCTTGCGGGGGCCGTTAGCGGCTGCGCCGTGATGGCTTCTCGTGGGCGGGCACTTTCGGCGTGTTCTGCGGCGTTCGTCCCTTGCCCGCCACGGTGGACAGCGCGCGTCGACAGCGTGGGCAGATCGGTTTCCCGGCGATGTCCACTGTCCAGCTCTTGCCGCCGCCAGGGCATGGCTTCTCGATCATGTACGGAACCTTATCCCCGTCGACATGCGCGGGACCTCACCAGAGGTACGGCACCAACCGGCGGTCCACCTTGGTCATGTACTCGCGGTATCCGGCCAACTCCTCGGTGAGCATCTTCTCCTCGTCGAGGATCCGGGCAGCCAGTATCGGCACCGAGGCGGCGACGGCGAGCAGGCCCCACAGCGAGTCGAGGGCCAGGGGAGTGCCGATCATCATGATCAGCGTGCCGAAGTACATCGGGTGACGAACCATTCCGTACAGTCCGGTTGAGATCAACGGCTGCTCTTCCTCGACGGTGATGGCAGCCCCGGCGTAGCCGTTCTGCACCACCACGAGCTGCGCGAGCGACAGGCCCACGAAGACCAGCACATCACCGAGCAGGACCACGGGCACCGGTACGGTCGACCAGCCGAACCGGTGATCGAGCGCGCTGATGACCAGAGTCGCGACCACCGACAGGACGATCGCCGAGATGATGATGCGTTGGGCGGGGCGGGTTTCCGCGGTGGGACCCGCCCGCATCCGGCGCTGCAGAGCCGCCGGATTCCGCACGGCCAGGTAGACACCCGAGATGAGACTGGCCGAGATGAACACCGCGATGAAAACCCAGGCCTGCCAGTAGTCGAACGTCCACGCAGGCAGAAACAGCGCGACACCGAAGAACACCAGGCCGAACAGCATCGATGCGATGGTTTGCAGTGCAATCTTCATGGACATCTCCTCAGCGCAGGTCGCGGCGTCGAAAAGCGATGACGCCCAGGGTGATCAGTGCGGCATCGATGACAAGTAGCCATACCAGCGGTGTCGCGGAGAACTGTCCGGTCCCGACATGGGGGACGTGCGTGAACGGTACGAGGTCGATGAGCCACTGCGGCGAGTTGGCCAGTGATCCCAGCAGATACACGGCCACGAACGCGACCAAGACCCCCCACGCCGTCGGCGTGTAGCGAGGCAGTGCGCCGAACAGCGCAACGGTCACCGCCACCAACAGCCACACCGCTGGCAGTTGAACCGCGGCGAGCCCGAGCACCGTCGGGACTTTCCCGGTCAGATCGCCAGCGCTCGCGCCGTACGTCAGGCCGGTGACCAGACCGGCGACGAGCAGCGCAAAGGCCGACCCGCCGATCGCGAACACCAGATGACTTGCCAGCCAACGTGTTCTGCTCACCGCGCCGGCCAGCAGCGTCTCGGTGTGCGAACTGGCCTCCTCCTGGTGCAGGCGCAGTGTCAGCGAGATGGCGAACGCCGAGGCCACCATTGCCAGCATGCTGAACGCGACGGCGATGAACGCCTGCTCCATAGCGTCGGTGCCGCCAAGGCGAGTCACCATATCGCGTGCCACCGCGGTGTTGCCGATCTCGTCGCCGATGCCGTTCGTCACGCTGCCGACCAGCAGACCGTAGAGGCACAGGCCGACCGTCCACAGCACCAGCGATCCGCGATTCAGCCGCCACGCCAACGCCGTGACACCGTTCAACCCCGCCGCGGCACTCGGAGGGCCGGGACGCTCGGCGATCAACCCCGCACCGACGTCGCGCCGGGCCAGCAGGCGATACGCGAGGACGACCAGGACGACCGTGAGCGCGGCGTGCAGCAGCAGCACCCAGAACCGGTCACCGGCGTACGGGCGAACCTGAAGCGACCAGCCCAGCGGCGACAGCCAGGTCAGGAACTCCGCGCGGGATCCGGCATCGCCGACCGCGCGAAGGCTGAACGCGACGGCAAGCGCGCTGAACGCGAAGCCGCGAGCGAACCGCGCACTCGGCGACAGTTGGGCGGCCACCGCCGCCACGGCGGTGAACAGCAGCCCCGAGCCGGCCAGCGCCAGGCCGAACGCCACCGAACCCGCTGCGGGGATGTCGAGTGTGAGAAGGCCCGCGGTGCCGATGAACCCAGCCAGGACGGAGCCGCCGCCCGCGAGGAGCAGAGCCGCGGTCAGGCTCGCGAAGCGCCCTATGGCAGTCGAGTCGAGCAGTTCGGTGCGACCCGCCTCCTCGTCGGCCCTGGTGTGCCGGATGACGGTGAGGATGACCGCGACGGCGATCAGCAGGTGGAACATCCCTGCCTTCCAGATGCCCGTCGCACCGAGGCTGTCGTTGTGGACCAGCCCGTACATCGCGCGCTGCGCGGGGCTGGCCATGATGGTCGCGACCAGCGTGGCCCTGTCGGCCTGGGTCGGATACACCGCCTCGATGCTGCCGACGTACACCGTGGACAGCGGCACCGACAGCAGCAGCACCCACAGCGGCAGCGCCACCCGGTCGCGCCGCAGGTACAGCCGGAGGAGATAGAACGTGCCTGCGAACGCCGAACCGTGTTGCGGCGCCTGGTGAGCGGGCCGATGCGGGCGATCGAGGACGGCGTTCACGCTGTCACCCGCTCGGGTTCGTCGTCGGCCGTGTCGTAGTGCCGTAGGAACAGCTCCTCCAGCGTGGGAGGCTGACTGACGAGGCTGCGAACGCCGGCGTCGCCGAGGCGCTTGATGACCTCGCCAAGGCTCTCGCTGTCAACCTGCGCGTGCAGGGTGTGGCCGTCGAGCACGACGTCTTCGACACCCTTGATGGTGGCTATGTCACCGGGGTCGCCGATCATCTCGGCCTTGATGGATGTGCGCGACAGGTGCCGCATCGAGTCCAGTGTTCCGCTCTCCACGGTCCGGCCTGCGCGGATGATCGTCACCCGCTGGCACAGGGCCTCGGTCTCGGCGAGGATGTGGCTGGACAGCAGAACTGTGACACCGCGGTCCCGGGCGTCAGCTACGCACTGCTGAAAGACGTTCTCCATCAACGGATCCAGGCCGCTGCTTGGCTCGTCAAGCAGGAGCAAGCGGGCGTGCGAGGAGAACGCGGAGACCAGAGACACCTTCTGCCGATTGCCCTTCGAGTAGGTGCGGGCCTTCTTGGACGGGTCGAGGTCGAACCGCTCGACCAGCTCCGCGCGGCGCTCCTCGTCGATACCGCCGCGCATCCGGGCCAGCAGATCGATGGTCTCGCCTCCCGTCAGCGACGGCCACAACGTCACATCACCTGGCACGTAGGCGATCTGGCGGTGTAGGTCCACGGCGTCGGTCCACGGCTCGCCGCCGAGGAGTCGGGCGCTGCCGCCGTCGGCGCGCACGAGACCCAGCAGGATCCTGATCGTGGTCGACTTGCCCGCACCGTTCGGGCCCAGAAAGCCGTGCACCTCGCCCTCGGCGACTGTCAGGTCCAGGCCGTCGAGAGCGCGCACCGTCCCGAAGTTCTTGACCAGACCGTTGATCTCAATGGCGTTGGTGCCCGTGGGTGCTGTCATCAGTCCTCCTTGGACGTGGGGATGGGCGTGCCGTCGGCGTGTTGTGCTGCGAAGGCGTCGTACATCGTCGAGTCGGACAACAGGCCCTCGGAGTAGACCTCCAGCGCGGGCAGCACCATGTCCTGGGCGTAGTCGTGCAGGACCGCGCGCAGGTCACGTGGGTTGTCGTGGAGTTGGATGTACAGCAGGAAGCCGCCGCCGCCCGACATGGCAATGAACTTGGCCCTGGCCTTCGGGTCATGACTGGGCTTGATGGTGCCGGCGCGAACGCCCTCCTCCAGATACTCCTCGGCGTTGTCGATCATGGTGCGCCACAGGGACTTCGCGAGGTCGCCTCCGGTCTGCATGCTGCGGACCAGGTAGGCCATCATCGGCGCATACGACTCGATCTCGGCCATCTGGGCGAACCAGGTGGCGGGGTCGGCGTTCTGCAACGACTCGGTCTTCGTGGTCTTCACGAACTCGGCGATGTAGGCGTCGCACGCTGCACGCAGACCGTCCTTGGAGCCGAAGTGGTGAATCACCAGCGCCGCGCTCACGCCCGCCGCCGTGGCGATGGCCCGCAGCCCGACGTCGAAGCCGTGCTCGCCGAACTGTTCGATCGCCGAGTCGCGGATTCGTGCCGTCGCCGTCAGGTCATCAACTGAACGCATGTTTAGAACGCTAAACGTGCGTTTAGCGGCGGGTCAAGGGCTGCCGGGTCAAGGAGTCGTAAAAACGCGGCGAGGGGGTGGGTCAGTCGCGCGCGGCGGCGAGCAATCCGTCACCGAGGGGGATCAGCACGGGCGTCAGCCGCTCGTCCTCGGCGATCAGCCGCGCGGCCTCGCGCACGGCGGTGACTTCCTTGTCGGCCGCACTCGCGTCACCGGCACGGCCGCCGAGCGCCGCGCGGTGCACCACGATGGCGCCGCCTGGCCGCAACAGTCGCACGCTCTCGGCGACGAACTGTGGTTGATCAACGGGATCGGCATCGATGAACACCAGGTCATAGGACTCATCGGCGAGACGGGTTAGCACGTCCTGGGCGCGCCCACCGATCAATCGGGTCCGCGACGGGCCAACGCCTGCCTCGCTGAATGCCTGTTTGGCCAGTCGCTGATGCTCGGGTTCCACGTCGATCGTGGTCAGTACGCCGTCCTCGCGCATCCCCGCCAGGAGCCACAGTCCGCTCACCCCGGCGCCGGTGCCCACCTCGACCACGGCCTTCGCGCCTGCGAGGCGCGCCAGCACGCTGAGCAGGGCACCGACCGCAGGGGTGACGGCACCTGCTCCGCTGTCGTCGGCACGCTCTCGAGCGGCCGCGGTGATCGCGTCCTCGGTGATCGACTGTTCGGCGTGGTTCACGATCGACTCGGCGCGACTTGGCCGTGCCTGACCGTCGTCGGTGCTGGCCATGCCAGAAGCGTAGAGGGGAGCGGGAGGGCCCCGCGTCGCGACACGCCCGCCCGGGCGTGTTGGGAATGGCACACTCGAGCGCCGGTTTGTGCACTTCACGCCGGGGGTAGTCAGCATTCTCAGGAAAAGCTCAGTTTGCTCATATGCCAACCTCACCGGCATCGGGAACGGTATCCCCATGACAGTCGGCGCAAACCCGAGTGCGGGGCTACCTGGCGGGAATGTCGGGGCCCAGGAGTTTGTTGTCGGCTGTGTGGCGCCGTCGCCTACCAATGGTGGCTGCATTGATGATCTGGAGGATCCAACGACCACCACGAGCACGTCCCCCGTATTCATGGCTCACCTCGAGCAGTCCGCCTCGGATTCCGAGCAGACCGGCTGGGTCGAGCCCACCGACGAGTTGACCGGCACCGCGGTGTTCGACGCGACCGGTGATCAAACGACGATGCCGTCCTGGGACGAACTGGTGCGGCAACACGCCGACCGTGTGTACCGCCTCGCCTATCGGTTGTCGGGCAACCAGCACGATGCCGAGGACCTCACCCAGGAGACATTCATCCGGGTGTTCCGCTCGGTGCAGAACTACCAGCCGGGAACGTTCGAGGGTTGGCTGCACCGCATCACGACGAACCTGTTCCTCGACATGGTCCGCCGCAGGGGCCGCATCCGGATGGAAGCGCTGCCCGAGGACTACGACCGCGTGCCGGCCGACGAGCCGAATCCCGAGCAGATCTACCACGATTCGCGATTGGGTGCCGATCTGCAGGCCGCATTGGACTCGCTGCCGCCGGAGTTCCGCGCCGCGGTCGTCCTGTGTGACATCGAGGGTCTGTCCTACGAGGAGATCGGCGCCACGCTGGGCGTCAAGCTGGGCACCGTCCGCAGCCGCATCCACCGCGGCCGGCAGGCGCTGCGCCAGTACCTCGCCGCCCACCCGAGCGCCGACGCCGAGTACAGCGGCCACCGCGCTCGGTCTGCCTGACCGTTGATGGGGGTCTGGCACGCCCGCGCGCGCTACATTCGAAGTAGTGCACGTCGCACCAGAATGCGCAGCGCGGAGAGGAGTTCGGTGATGGTTGACCGCGGACACGTCTTTCGCAGGGCATTCTCCTGGTTGCCGTCGCAGTTCGCCTCACAGAGCAGCGCGCCCGTCGGCCCGCGACAGTTCGGCTCCACCGAGCACCTGTCCACCGAGGCCATCGCCGCGTTCGTCGACGGCGAACTCAGCATGAAGGGGCACCTGCGCGCTGCGGGGCACATGTCGCAGTGCCCAGACTGCGCTGCCGAGATCGAAGCTCAGGGGCAGGCGCGAACGGCTTTGCGTGAATCGTGTCCGATTGCCATTCCGACGGCACTGCTGGGCGCCTTATCGCAGATCCCGCACCATTCGCTACCCGAACCGCCCGTGGATGAAGATGGACAACAGTTTGCTGACAGCGCGCTGCGCGATCGTCGCAAGCGCCGGTAGGCTGGGTCCCTAGTAAATCGACGTGCTGAGTACATCGACCGCGTGCGCCGACGATGGCGGACGCCCTGATTGGGGAGTGAACACGGGTGAGTAACCAGGACCAGTCCGGTAATAGCCACCGCCTGGCACCGCGTCCGGTTACGCGTCCGCCCGTCGACCCGGCGGCCACCCGCGCATTCGGCAGGCCAGACGGTTTCAAGGGTTCCTTCCTCGGTGCCGACCAGCATCGCGATCAGGGTGAGTACACGCCCAAGGACCAGCCGCCGGACCCGGTGCTCGCCGAGGCGTTCGGCCGCCATGGAGCCACCGACTCGCTGCAGCGCCATCCCGCCGATGCCGGCGCGCTCGACGCCGAGCGCGACCAGACCTCGCAGCAGCCTCCCGACCCGTGGCGTGACCCATCGGCGGTGCCGTCGCTGGGAACCCCGGCGATGCCTGCGCCCCCACCCGTCCTGCACACCGCGCCGGTGGGCAAGTTGGGTGTGCGCGACGTGCTGTTCGGCCGGAAGGTGTCGTGGACGGCGCTGGGCCTGCTGGCGATCTTCGCGCTCGTCCTCGGGTTGACCGGTGGATGGGTCGGCCGCACCACCGCCGAGGTGGTGGAGGCCTTCACCACGTCCAAGGTGACGCTGGAGACCGATGACAACCCCGAGGCCCCGCCCGGCCGCTTCGCCACCGTGGCCAAGGCCGTGGCCGACTCGGTGGTCACCATCGAGGCCACCAGTAAGAACGAGGGCTCGCAGGGCTCCGGTGTGGTCGTCGACGGACGCGGCTACATCGTCACCAACAACCACGTCATCTCGGCGGCCGCGAAGAGCCCCGCAGACTACAAGCTGACCGTGGTGTTCAACGACGGCAAGGAAGTCCCCGCCAACCTCGTCGGTCGGGACCCCAAGACCGATCTGGCGGTGCTCAAGGTCGACAACGTCGACAACCTGTCGGTGGCCCGCCTCGGCGACTCCGAGAAGCTCACCGTTGGCGAGGAGGTCATCGCCGCCGGTGCGCCACTGGGTCTGCGCAGCACAGTCACCCACGGCATCATCAGCGCGCTGCACCGCCCGGTCCCGCTATCGGGTGACGGCTCGGACACCGAGACCGTCATCGACGGCGTGCAGACCGATGCGTCGATCAACCACGGCAACTCCGGCGGTCCGCTGATCAATATGGGTTCCGAGGTCATCGGCATCAACACCGCTGGAAAGTCGTTGTCGGACAGCGCGAGTGGGCTGGGCTTCGCGATCCCCGTCAACGAGGTCAAGGATGTCGTCAACACCCTGATCAAGGACGGCAAGATCGCCCATCCGACCCTCGGCCTCAGTGCCCGGTCGGTCAGCAACTCGATTGCCTCGGGGGCCCAGATCGCCAACGTCACGGTGGGCGGCCCAGCGGAGAAGGCGGGCATCCTCGAGAACGACGTCGTCGTCAAGGTCGGTGACCGCAAGGTGTCTGACGCCGACGAGTTCGTCGTCGCCGTGCGCCTGCTCAAGATCGGTCAGGAAGCGCCCATCGAGGTGATGCGCGAGGGGCGTCCAGTGACGCTGATGATCACGCCCGGTTCCGACTCAGACCAGCCCAGCTCCTAACCATGTTCGCCAATGTGGGTTGGGGTGAGATGGTGGTCCTGGTGATCGCCGGCCTCGTCATCCTCGGACCAGAACGGTTGCCCGGTGCCATCCGCTGGACCACCGGAGCGGTGAAGCAGGCGCGCGACTACCTGTCCGGCGCGACCAGCCAGCTGCGCGAGGATCTCGGACCGGAGTTCGAGGACCTGCGGCAGCCGCTATCCGAACTGCAGAAGCTGCGCGGTATGACGCCGCGGGCCGCGCTCACCAAGCACCTGTTGGACGGTGACGACTCGATCTTCACCGGTAACTTCG
Organism: Mycolicibacterium sp. YH-1; assembly: GCF_022557175.1. Next base: position 1,794,554 of record NZ_CP092915.1, read on the forward strand.
AGAAGCCGGTCTCGGCTCCGCCCGTGGGTCCGCCGCCAACTCCGCCAACGGCGTCAACTCCGTCAACGACGTCAACGACGCCAGAAAAGCCCGTCGCGCCGCCGGAGACCACCCCGTTCGACAGCGACGCGACCTAACGTCCCGGTCGTATCGCGGCCAGCCCGGGCGGACCTAGCGGCCCGCGGGGTCCAGTCCCAGCGACATCCCGGCCAGCCCACGCTTGCGCGACGACAGGGCATCGGCGATCTTGCGCAGTTCCTTGCCCGCAACGGAGTCGGGCGCACTGAGCACCAGCGGCACCCCCGCATCACCCGCGGCAACCAGATCCGGGTCGATTGGCACCTGACCCAGCAGCGGCACATCGGCTCCGACCGCCCTGGACAGGCTCTCGGCGACCTGGCGTCCGCCGCCCTCGCCGAACAGGTTCAAGGTCGTCCCGTCGGGGAGTAGCAGGCCGGCCATGTTCTCCACCACGCCTGCGATGCGCTGCCGGGTCTGCAGCGCGATGGCGCCTGCACGCTCGGCCACCTCGGCGGCCGCGAGCTGTGGTGTCGTCACCACCAGGATCTCCGCTCCGGGGATCAGCTGGGACACAGAGATGGCGATATCGCCGGTGCCCGGCGGAAGGTCGAGGAGCAGGACGTCGAGGTCGCCCCAGTACACGTCGGCCAGGAACTGCTGCAGCGCGCGGTGCAACATCGGCCCGCGCCACACCACCGGCGTGTTCCCCTGCGTGAACATCGCGATCGAGATGACCCGCACGTCGTGCGCGACGGGCGGCAGGATCATCGAGTCGACCTGGGTGGGACGGTCCTGCGTGCCCATCATGCGCGGCACCGAGTGCCCGTAGATGTCGGCGTCCAGCACACCGACCGACAGCCCACGCGCGGCCATGGCGGCGGCGAGGTTGACGGTGACACTGGACTTTCCGACGCCGCCCTTACCGGAGGCCACGGCGTACACACGGGTCAGCGAACCCGGCTGGGCGAACGGGATGACGGGTTCACGGGAGTCGCCGCGCAGTAGCTTGCGCAGTTCGGTGCGCTGCTCGTCGTCCATCACGTCCAGCGTCACCTTCACGGCACCGGTTCCGGGGACGTCGGCGACGGCCTGGCTCACCCGCTCGGTGATCTCGGCCTTCTTCGGGCACGCGGACGTGGTCAGGTAGATCTCCACGTGCACGCCGTGATCAGCGTCGACGGTGACGTTCTTGACCATGCCGACCTCGGTGATCGGCCGGCGAAGCTCGGGGTCGATCACCTTGCCGAGCGCGGTACGGACGGCTGACTGCAGGTCACTGGGTGTAGATGACATCACCTGCGAGTCTAGGCCGACGCGCGGACCGGTTCCGAACTGGTCAGGTGGCCGACGGTGCGCCGGGGGCCGGCGGCGCCACAGCAACTGCCGGGGGCGCCGGGGGTGGTGGGAACAACGGCGCAGGCGGCGGGGGCGGCGGAGGCGCGAACAGCGGCAGGAATGGCGCAGCCGGCGGGGGTGGCGGTGGCAGCACCGCCGGTGGCGGCACAGCAGGCAGAAGCGCGCCCGGTTGTGGCGCCGGTGTCCGGCTCTGGATGCAGAACACCTGGCAGTTCTGTTGCGGCGCGCTCTCTGACGGTCCGGGCAGCGGTCCCGGGGCCGCGCCGGGTACGCCGATCTGGCCCGCCGTGTTGACCCGCCCGATATCGAACAGCGGTGTCACAGCCAACGGGTCCGATGCAGGCAGGCCGGTGGCGTTGAACGGCAGGCCCGGTCCGAGTCCCTCAGGCCGGGCGTCGAGGTGGCGGTCGGAGATCGGGGGCGGAGTTCCGCTGATCGTGGGCAGATTGATCGGCTCCACGCCTGTGGCGTACGCCGCGGCCCAGCCCATGACGTTCTGGGCGTAGGCCATCGAGTTGTTGTACCGCAGGATCGACGCCAGGACGTGGGACTGATCGCGCAGGTTCATGTTGCCGCTGCACAGGTAGCGCGCCGCGGCCAGCGTCGAGTCGAACAGGTTCTGCACGTCGGCCTTGCCGTCGCCGTCACCGTCGGATGCGTACCGGGCCCACGTGCCGGGCAGGAACTGCATCGGGCCCATGGCGCGTGCGTAGGTCACCCGGCCTGCCTGCACGCTCTGCACGATGACCTCGTTGCCGGCCAGTGTGCCGTCCAGGGTCGGTCCGTAGATCGGCTGAACGGGGGTGCCGTTGGAGTCCGTGGCGCCGCCGTTGGCGTGCAGCGACTCGATGCGTCCGATACCCGCCAGCAGGTTCCAGCTCACGCCGCACCCCGGGTATGCCGAGGCCATCATGCGTTCGGCATTGCGGTACGCGTTGAGCGCCATGATCGGGATGCGCATGCTGCCGACAGGGGCCATCACGATGGGCGGTGGGGGCGGCGATCCGTTGGCGGCTGCGATCCGGACCGGTTTGAACGGCTTGGTGGCGGCGACGACGGCCGCTCCTGCCTGCCCGCCGCCGGTGTTCGCCACGGCGGCCAGCGGCGTGTATCCGTCGGCACTGATTGCGTGCTTGGGGATGGGCGACGACGCGCCGACGGCTCCAACGAGGACGAGTGGGGCTATGACGGCTACGCCGAAGGCCGGCGTGCGCATTACGCGACTCGCGCACCGTCGCGCTGTCGTGATGGCTGCGCGCCCCCCAATGTGCACTTAGACCGTCCTCGCAAGCTAACTCATCGTGTGAACCAAGTCACCATACCTACTCGTGTGACGCGTGTTGCAGCAATCCCCAACCAGGTTTGGGTCAGGGGTTGCTGTGCTCGGTCCGAGCAGCGCCCTTGGACTTCTTGTCCTTCGACTTGGTCGCCGCGTCAACGGGTGGCTGAAGCTGATTGATGAGGTCACGAATGTCCTCGAGTTCACGGCGGAGGTAGTCGCGCGTGGCCACTTCGCCGACGGCCAGACGCAGCGCCGCGAGCTCGCGCGCGAGGTACTCGGTGTCGGCCTTGGTCTGCTGGGCGCGGCGGCGATCCTCCTCGAGCGAGACGCGGTCGCGGTTCTCCTGCCGGTTCTGGGCGAGCAGGATCAGCGGCGCCGCGTAGGCCGCCTGGGTGGAGAACGCGAGGTTCAGCAGGATGAACGGGTACGGATCCCATGCCAGCCCAATTGCGAAGAGGTTCAGCAGGATCCAGACGATGACGAAGACGGTCTGGATCGCCAGATAGCGTCCGGTGCCGAGGAAGCGTGCGAACGACTCCCCGAACCGGCCGGCCGCCTCGACGTCGAACTGCGGTGTCAACCGCCGCCGCGACGTGCGGGGCGTGTCGAGACGCTGGCGTGCCGACAGGTCGCTCACGACTGACCTCCGGGCGTCGAGCTACTGGTCGGCAGCTCGGGCTCCTCGGCGCTGACGCGCCAGTCGTGGGGTAGCAGGTGATCGAGGACGTCGTCCACGGCGACGGCGCCGAGCAGGTGTTTCTCCTCGTCGACAACGGGTCCGCACACCAGGTTGTAGGCGGCGAAGTACCGGGTCAGCGCGGCCAGCGACATGTCGGGGGTCAGCGTGGGCAGGTCGGCGTCGAGGATGCCGCCGACCAGGGCCGCGGGCGGCTCCCGCAGTAGGCGTTGCAGGTGAACGCAGCCCAGGTAGCGGCCGGTCGGGGTCGCCGTCGGCGGCCGGACCACGAAGGCCAGCGACGCCAGCGCGGGGGTCAGGTCGGGATCCCGCACTCGGGCCAGGGCCTCGGCGACGGTGGTGTCCGGCGCCATCACCACCGGTTCAGACGTCATCAGACCGCCCGCGGTATCGGGGGAGTGCTTGAGCAGCCGCCGCACCGGCTCGGAGTCCTCGGGATCCATCCGGGCCAGCAGCGCCTCGGCCCGGGGGGCGCCGATCTCGCCGAGCAGGTCGGCGGCGTCGTCGGGGTCCATCTCCTCGAGAACATCGGCGGCACGCTCGGTGTCCAACTGCTCGAGAAGCTCGATCTGCTCGCTCTCCGGCAGCTCCTGCAGGATGTCGGCCAGCCGCTCGTCGTCGAGAGCGTTGACGACCTCGTAGCGGCGTTTGGCGGGAAGGTCACGAATCGCGTCGGCGACCTCGATGGGGCGTTGGCCCTCGAACTGCGCGAGCAGCTGTGCCACGCCCTGGCCGGGCAGCGCCAGCGCTGACGGTGTCAGCCCGATGACGTTCTGCCAGTCGACCACGTGGACCGTTGTGCGGCGGCCGATGCGGCGGTGGCTGCGCACCGCGATCCGGGTCACCACCCAGTCCCGCGATCGGACCTGTTCGATGGCGAGGTCGGCGACGACCACGTCGACGCCCTCGAGATTCGGCAGCTCCGGATCCTTCACCCGGACCCTGGTGTCGACGATCTGACCGAGCACGAGGACCTCACCGGGCCGCTGTGCGAAGCGCCGCAGGGACACATTGCCCGTCGTCAGTGTCACCGCGTTGGGTTCGATGGCGGTGATCCGCAGAATCGGTACGAAAATCCTTCTGCGCGTGAGCAATTCCACGACGAAGCCCAGGACACGTGGCTGCTGGCGAACGACGCTGATACTGACCACGACGTCGCGAACACGGCCGATGGACTCGCCATCGGGGCCGAGCACCACCATCCCCGCAAGCCGGGCCGCGTAGACCCTGTTCACCGCCGCCATGTCTCAAAGGGTAGAGAGTATGGGCGTGAATAACCTCTATCGCCCCCGTCGAACGTGTCTCTCGGTTCCGGGTAGTAGCGACAAGATGATTGAGAAGGCCAAGCAGCTGCCCGCCGACGAGGTGTTCCTGGACCTCGAGGATGCCGTCGCCGCGGATGCGAAGGAGGCGGCCCGCACCCGCGTGGCCGCGGCGCTGGCTGAGCCGGGATGGGCCGGTCAGTTGCGCGGTGTGCGGGTCAATGACTGGACCACGCCGTGGACGCACGCCGACGTAATCGAGGTGGTGTCGACGGCAGGTGCGCAGCTCGATCTCGTGGTGCTGCCGAAGGTGTCCGACGTGTCCCACGTCCAGGCGTTGGATCTCCTGCTGACCCAGCTCGAGATCACGCACGGTCTTCCTGTCGGTCGGATCGGCGTGGAGGCGCAGATCGAGAACGCCCAGGGGCTGACCAACGTTGACGCCATCGCCGCCGCACCGCGTGTGCAGGCGCTGGTGCTGGGGCCCGCCGACATGATGGCGAGCCTGAACATGCGCACCCTGGTGGTGGGTGAGCAACCCGAGGGCTACGACGTCGGCGACGCCTACCACCACATCCTCATGCGCATTCTCGTCGCAGCGCGCACGCACGGGATCAACGCGATCGACGGGCCGTTCCTGAAGGTTCGCGATGTCGAGGCGTTTCGCCGGATCGCCGGCCGCTCGGCTGCGCTCGGCTACGACGGCAAGTGGGTCCTGCATCCCGACCAGATCGTGGCGGGCAACGAGATCTTCAGCCCTCGCCAGGACGACTACGACCACGCCGAGCTGATCCTCGAGGCCTACGAGTGGCACACGTCGCACGCTGGCGGTGCCAGGGGAGCGGTGATGCTCGGTGACGAGATGATCGACGAGGCGAGCCGCAAGATGGCGCTGGTGATCGCGGGCAAGGGCCGGGCCGCCGGGATGGCCCGGATGGCAGCGCGGTTCGAGCCGCCGGCGTAGGCGGGTTCTGCGCTAGACCGCTGAATAGTCGCTGACGAACATGGCGAGCATCAGCAGGAGGTACAGCAGGATGCCCACCGCGACCAGGGCGCCGATGATGACGGCGACCAACGCCAGGCGATAGCCGTCCTGACCCGTGCGCCGCGTCTCGCGCATGGCGATGATGCCGATTATCAAACCGATGATCGAGGGCACGCCGCAGAACGTCAGGCCCGCCAGGGATGTGACGAGGGCCGCGATCGCCTTGCCGTTGGTGCCGTACGGCTTCGTGGGGCGGTACGGGCCGTATGGGTCGGGGCCGTAGGCGTATCCGCCGGCGTATGGCGGCGGATACGGCGGCGGCAGGCCAGGGTTGGGCGGGTAGTCGACAGCGGTGTGCGGGTCGACGGCCGGCGGTGAACTCTGCGGCGCAGGCTCGGAGCCGCGCGACGGCTGATCTGGGCCGTCGGTCATCAGGAGGCCGCTACGCCCACCAGCCAGAGCAAGCTGAACAGCAGCGTCACGGCGCCCACCGCGATGCCCGCGATGGCCAGGCCACGGCCTGATTCGCCGCTGACCTTGATCTGGTTCAGTGCGACCACGCCGAGCACAATCCCGGCGATCGAACCCAGACCGCACAGCGAGATGACTGACGCGACCAGCGAGGCGATCGCCAGGCCGTTGGTCTTCGGGGCAGGCGCACCGTAGGCGCCGTACGGCGGGTAGCCCTGGGCCGCATATCCCGGTGTCCCGTAGCCGGGTGCCCCGTAGCCCGGAACCCCGTAGCCGGGCGGTGGGTACCCCGGCGGCACATACCCGGGGGCCCCGTATCCCGGCGGTGGGTAACCCGGCGCGGCGCCGTAGGGCGGAGGCGGGGGATAACCAGCCGGAGGAAGACCCGGATCGCCGGCCGGCGGGGGGTATCCGGGCACGCCGTAACCCTGGTCGGCCGGGGGCGGCGCATACGCGCTCGGGTCGTACGGCGGCGGAGGCTCATACGACGGCGCAGGCTCATACGACGGCGTCGCGTAAGCGGGCGGGGTGTCCGCAGGCGGTTGCTGGGTGTCCTCGATCGGTCGCGCTTCGTATCCGCCGGATACCGGCTCCGATGCACCCGCAGTGGTCTCGGGTGACGGCGACTTGTCCGCGTCAGAACCCTCACTCGTCATGCCGACAAACCTAGCGCAACGGCCGATACTCGGTGATCGAAGCGCATTCGGGGCACGATGGTCGCTATCGGGGCGTTGTCTCGTTGAGGATCAGTAGGACCTGCACGGAAGAGTCGGAGGAGACGAACCATGACCAGCCCGCTTCAACCTGGGCCGAAGTCGGGACGCGGGGGCCCGGCTGGGTTGCCGACACCACCCAAGGGATGGCCCATCGGCTCATACCCCACCTACGCGGAGGCGCAGCGCGCGGTGGACTATCTGTCCGACCAGGAGTTCCCCGTTCAGCAGGTGACCATCGTGGGCGTCGATCTCATGCAGGTCGAACGTGTCACGGGCCGTCTGACGTGGCCGCGCGTGCTGCTCGGCGGTGCGTTGACGGGTGCGTGGCTCGGTCTGTTCATCGGTCTGGTCCTTGGCTTCTTCAGCCCCAGCCCGTGGGGCTCACTGGTCGCGGGCTTGGTCGCCGGCGTGTTCTTCGGTCTCATCACATCCGGCATTCAGTATGCGATGGCGCGTGGCACAAGGGATTTCAGCTCGACGATGCAACTCGTCGCTGGTCGCTACGACGTGCTGTGCGACCCGAAGAGCGCCGAGCAGGGGCGGGATCTGCTGGCGCGCTTGACGATCTGACCGTTGCCGCGCGGCGTCCAATTGTGTGGCCGCCCCGGGGGCGCGGAGTGCGCTGACGCGAGCGTGACAGGTCACGATTCCGGCCCGATATCTCGGCGCGCGGCCGATAGTGTTGCACATCACGCGTCCTTGGCTCTACGGTTTGCGCGCGGGATGTTCCCCTCGGACGGAGGCAGTGGTGCGCGCTCTGCGGCTTAGGGCTGCGGCGTTGGCTGCGCTGACGACGGCGTCGATGGTATCGGCGTGCAGTTCGGACAGCGGGGGCATCGTCATCAACTACTACACGCCGGCAAGCGAGATGGCGACGTTCACTGCCGTGGCGAAACGCTGCAACGACGAACTCGGCGGCCGCTTCACCATCAAGCAGATCAGCTTGCCCAAGGGTGCTGATGACCAACGCCTTCAGCTCGCGCGTCGACTCACCGGCAACGACAAGACGCTCGACCTGATGGCACTCGACGTGGTGTGGACCGCGGAGTTCGCCGAAGCTGGTTGGGCGTTGCCCCTTTCGGATGATCCGTCGGGTGAGGCGGAGGCTGATGCGCGGGCCAACACGCTGCCGGGGCCGCTCGAGACGGCGAAGTGGCAGGATCAGCTCTACGCCGCGCCGATCACGACCAACACCCAGTTGCTCTGGTACCGACCGGATTTGATGTCGGAGCCGCCGGCGACCTGGGATGGAATGGTGTCTGAGGCCACCCGACTACACGCCGCTGGCGAACCGAGTTGGATCGCCGTGCAGGCCAAGCAGTACGAGGGCCTCGTGGTCTGGTTCAACACGTTGCTGGAAAGCGCGGGCGGCCAAGTGCTCTCCGACGACGGCAAGACCGTCACGCTCACCGACACCCCCGAGCACCGCGCCGCGACCGTCAAGGCGCTGGAGATCATCAAGGCCGTTGCCACCGCGCCCGGCGCCGATCCATCGATCACGCAGACGGACGAGGGCACGGCGCGCCTGGCACTCGAACAGGGCAAAGCCGCGCTCGAGGTGAACTGGCCCTTCGTGCTGCCGTCGATGCTCGAGAACGCGGTCAAGGGCGGTGTCTCCTTCCTGCCGCTCAACGAGCAGCCGGAACTGAGCGGCAGCATCAATGACGTCGGCACGTTCTCTCCGACTGACGAGCAGTTCGAGATGGCCTATGACGCCAGCAAGAAGGTGTTCGGCTTCGCCAACTACCCGGCAGTGGTGCCGGGTCAACCGGCCAAGGTCACGCTCGGCGGCCTGAATGTGGCGGTGGGCAAGAACACTCAGCACAGGGCAGAGGCGTTCGAGGCCATTCGTTGCCTGCGCAGTGTCGAGAACCAGCGCTACACCTCGGTTGAGGGTGGCCTGCCCGCCGTGCGGGCGTCGCTTTACGACGACCCGGCCTTCCAGGCCAAGTACCCGCAGTACGCGATCATCCGCGAACAGTTGACGAATGCCGCGGTGCGGCCGGCGACGCCCGTCTACCAAGCGGTGTCGACGCGTATCTCGGCGACCCTGGCTCCCGTCACCGATATCGATCCCGAGCGCACGGCCGACGAGCTCGCCGAACAGGTGCAGAAGGCCATTGACGGAAAGGGGCTGATCCCGTGACCCCTCCAGTCAGTACGGCCTCGGCGCAGGATGTCCCGGTGTCGCCGGCGACCGACCAGGCCGCCCGCGCCGGCGACGACAAGCGCTCCGAGCGCAGGCTCGCGTTCTGGCTCGTCAGTCCCGCCGTGCTCCTCATGCTTGCGGTGACGGCCTATCCGATCTTCTACGCCGTCTGGTTGAGCCTGCAGCGGTACAACCTCGCCGCCCCCGACGACACCGAGTTCGTCGGGCTGGCGAACTATCAGACGATCCTCACCGACCGGTACTGGTGGACGGCGTTCGCGGTGACCCTGGCGATCACCATCGTCTCGGTCGCCATCGAGTTCGTGCTCGGCATGGCGCTGGCACTCGTCATGCACCGCACGATCTTTGGCAAGAACGTGGTGCGCACCGCGATCCTGGTGCCCTACGGCATCGTCACGGTGGCGGCCTCCTACAGCTGGTACTACGCGTGGACGCCGGGGACGGGCTATCTGGCCAACCTGTTGCCCGAGGGCAGTGCGCCACTGACCGAGCAGATTCCGTCGCTGGCCGTGGTGGTGCTGGCTGAGGTGTGGAAGACGACGCCGTTCATGGCACTGCTGCTGCTCGCTGGCCTCGCGCTGGTCCCGCAGGACCTGCTCAACGCCGCGCAGGTCGATGGCGCGAGCGCTTGGAAGCGTCTGGTCAAGGTCATTCTGCCGCTGATCAAGCCCGCGATTCTGGTGGCGCTGCTGTTTCGGACCCTGGACGCGTTCCGCATATTCGACAACATCTACGTGCTCACCGGCGGCGCGAACGACACGGGATCGGTGTCGATCCTGGGCTACGACAACCTCTTCAAGGCGTTCAACCTCGGCCTGGGGTCGGCGATCAGCGTGCTGGTGTTCCTGTGCGTCGCGGTGATCGCGTTCATCTACATCAAGATCTTCGGTGCGTCAGCTCCCGGCTCGGATCAAGAGGGGCACCGATGAGCGCTTGCGCGAAGAGGAGAGGCGCACCGATGAGCGCTTGCGCGAAGAGCAGAGGGTGTCGATGAGCGACAAGGTGGATGCGCGCCGCGCGACGGGCTGGACCGTCATCAACGTGCTGGTAGTGGTGTACGCGCTGTTCCCGGTGCTGTGGATTCTGTCGCTGTCACTCAAGCCGACGTCATCGGTCAAGGACGGCAAGCTGATTCCGACACAGGTGACATTCGACAACTACAAGGCGATCTTCGAGGGCAGTATCTTCAGCTCGGCCCTGATCAACTCGATCGGCATCGGGTTGATCACCACGGTGATCGCCGTGATCGTCGGCGGCATGGCCGCGTACGCGATCGCCCGACTGGCGTTCCCTGGCAAGAAGGCTCTGGTTGGGGTCGCGTTGCTGATCGCGATGTTCCCGCAGATCTCGCTGGTGACACCAATTTTCAACATCGAGCGCAGGATCGGGTTGTTCGACACCTGGCCCGGCCTGATCATTCCCTACATCACCTTCGCGCTGCCGCTGGCGATCTACACCATGTCGGCGTTCTTCCGCGAGATCCCGTGGGACCTCGAGAAGGCGGCGAAGATGGATGGCGCCACACCCGGTCAGGCATTCCGCAGGGTGATCGCACCACTTGCCGCCCCCGGCATCGTCACCGCCGCGATTCTGGTGTTCATCTTCGCGTGGAACGACCTGCTGCTGGCACTGTCGCTGACGGCCACCGAACGGGCGATCACCGCACCGGTGGCCATCGCGAACTTCACCGGCAGCTCGCAATTCGAGGAGCCGACGGGTTCCATCGCGGCGGGCGCGATGGTCATCACCGTGCCCATCATCATCTTCGTACTAATCTTCCAACGACGGATTGTCGCCGGTTTGACGTCCGGTGCGGTGAAGGGATAACCGATGGCCGAAATCGTGTTGGATCACGTGTCGAAGAGCTATGCCAACGGTGCGACCGCGGTCAAGGACCTGTCCCTCACCATCGCCGACGGCGAGTTCATCATCCTGGTGGGACCGTCGGGCTGCGGAAAGTCGACCACGCTCAACATGATCGCCGGTCTCGAGGACATCAGCTCCGGTGAACTCACGATCGGGGGTGAGCGCGTCAACGAGCGCGCACCGAAGGACCGCGACATCGCCATGGTGTTCCAGTCCTACGCGCTCTATCCGCACATGACCGTCCGCCAGAACATCGCGTTCCCGCTGACGCTCGCCAAGATGAGCAAGGCCGATATCGCCACCAAGGTCGAGGAGACGGCCAAGGTCCTCGACCTGACCGAACTGTTGGATCGCAAGCCCGCGCAGTTGTCCGGCGGGCAGCGGCAGCGGGTCGCGATGGGGCGTGCAATTGTGCGAAACCCCAAGGCATTCCTGATGGATGAGCCGCTGAGCAACCTGGATGCGAAGCTGCGCGTGCAGATGCGCTCGGAGATCGCGCGGCTGCAGAATCGGTTGAACACCACCACCGTCTACGTGACTCACGACCAGACCGAGGCAATGACGCTCGGTGACCGTGTGGTGGTCATGCTGGCCGGCGTGGCGCAGCAGATCGGTACTCCGGAGGAGTTGTACAACTCGCCGGCGAACCTGTTCGTGGCGGGCTTCATCGGGTCTCCCGCGATGAACTTCTTCCCGGCGAAGTTGACCGACGTCGGTGTGCGGCTTCCCATCGGCGAGGTGACGCTCACCCAGGAGGTGCACGACAAGCTCGCCAAGCACCCCAAGGCGACCAACCTCATCGCCGGTGTCCGCCCCGAGCACATCGAGGACGCTGCGCTGATCGACACATACACCAGGATCAAGGCGCTGACGTTCGAGGTCACTGTCGACCTGGTGGAGTCACTCGGCGCCGAGAAGTACGTCCACTTTCACAGTGAGGGTGCGGGCGCGGAGGCCGCCCAACTGGCCGAGCTGGCGGCGGAATCCGGGGCTGGCGTCAACGAGTTCGTGGCGAGGGTCTCTACTGATTCGAAGCTGAGAGCGGGCCAGCCCGCCGAATTGGCCTTCGACACCTCGAAACTCACACTGTTCGACGCGGACACAGGTACCAACCTGTCGATCCCACCTGCATAGTGTCCGACGTCCTCGCCGAGGTCCGCGCGGGACTGCGTGACCACTTCACCTCCGTGGGTGTGGTGGGTGAGCCGGTGGCGGCGAATGTGACGTTCCTCGGCACGGACCCGATGACGGTGCTGCGCTACGGTGCCGACGCCGAGGGCATCTATCACTATGTCTCCCTTGGCTGTTCGCGACACCCGATGGTCGACCCGCTGGAGTTCCACGTCGATCAGTCGTCGGGTCCCCGAGCCGAAGTGGTGGTGGCTCTGCGAGGTCCGACGCCCACGGGTTTGGCCCGGTCCATCGCCGTGGTCGCCTCTGCGCCCGCCGTGGAGGGTCTGATCCTGGTGCCCGACGCACTGGTGGACCTCGAGACGCCGCTGTGGCCGGGCGCGCCGTTCACCGCAATGCTTATGGGCCACAGTGGCATTGCGGACATCGCCATCGGCGGCTCCGATGAGTCGGTGGCCGTGCTGTCGGCGACGCCGATAACCGCCACGGAGGCGGCGTGGGTCAGACTCAAGGGCGCTGACGCCATGCGCGAGGCGTGGCGCACCGACGGTGTCGACGTGACCAATCCCGGTCGCCCGGCTGCACAACCCAGCTAGGCCCCACCCGCAGAGGGATTACAGCCAGTTGTTGCGGCGGAAGGTCACATAGAGCAGCGAGCACACGGTCACCATGACCATCAGCACCGCGGGATAGCCCCAAACCTGGTGCAGTTCGGGCATGTGGTCGAAGTTCATGCCGTATATGCCGGCCAGTGCGGTCGGCACGGCGGCGATGGCCACCCAGGCCGAGATCTTGCGCATGTCGACGTTCTGCTGCATCGCGACCTTGCCGAGCGCGGCGTGCACGAGGGAGCTGAGCATCTCGTCGTACTCGGCGATCCGGTCCGCCGCGCGGCTGTTGTGGTCGTGCACGTCGCGCATGTAGCGCCGCACCTCGATCGACACCAGATCTTCGTGTTCGGTGAGCAGTTTCAGCAGTGCCGATGTCAGCGGGCTCACTGCGCGCCGCATTTCGACCACCTCGCGCTTGAGCAGGTAGATCGACTCGATGTTGGTGTGAGCGCGAGGTGAGAAGACGTCCTCCTCCATCGAGTCGATATCGGTCTCGATGAGATCGGTGACGTCGAGGTAGCTGTCGACGACGTGATCGGCGATCGCGTGCATGACGGCGTAGGGCCCCAGATCGACTGTCTCGGATGAGGCGTCCAGGTTCTTGCGCACCGTCGCCAGCCCGCCGTGCTCACCGTGGCGGACGGTGACCACGAAGTCCGCACCGGCGAACACCATGATCTCGCCGGTCTCGACGATCTCGCGGGCCAGGGCCACCGACTCGTGTTCGACGTAGACGACGGTCTTGAGCACCAGGAACAGGGTGTCGTCGTAGCGCTCGAGTTTGGGTCGCTGGTGGGCGTGCACGGCATCCTCGACCGCAAGGGGGTGCAGACAGAAGACGTCGGCGACGGCCTGCATCTGGTGTTCGTCGGGTTCGTGCAGACCAATCCACACGAATGCGCTCACACCGTCGGCCTGGAGTTCGCGGACCTTCGCCAATGCCGCGGAATGGGTGAACTTGCCGGGAACCCTCTTGCCGTCGGCGTATACGCCGCAGTCGACCATCGCCCGGGCCACGGGAACGTGAATCGAGGCGGCGTCCGGGCCGGCAGGACGCCGGCCGGTGTTGCGCAGCATCGAGGGCTGCAGCGCGCGGAACGATGGCATACGTCAACCTCCCTCGGCGGGCGTGGCGACCCGATCCGGCCCGACACGACAGGCGGAATGCTACGCCGCCAAACGGGGCACGGCTCCTCACGAGCGGGGAACCTGAACCTGTGAGAAGTCGACTGAAGTACCCTGGCGCCGTGTCTAACGGAGCCATCGATTCCTCGCGCGAGCATTCGTCAGCGGTGCGCACCCCACAGGTAGTCATCGACGATGCGGAGATCTTCGCGGCCCACGAGGGCGGCAAGCTCTCGGTCGCGCTGAACTCGCCGCTCGATACGCAGCGCGCGCTGTCGATCGCCTACACCCCGGGGGTTGCGCAGGTCAGTCGCGCGATCGCCGCGGACGCGACGCTGGCGAAGAAGTACACCTGGGCCAACCGCCTGGTCGTCGTCGTCAGTGACGGCAGCGCCGTGCTCGGGCTCGGCGATATCGGTCCCGCGGCCTCGCTGCCCGTCATGGAGGGCAAGAGCGCGCTGTTCAAGACTTTCGGTGGCCTCGACTCCATCCCGATCGTGCTCGACACCAAGGATCCCGACGAGATCGTGGAGACCCTGGTCCGCCTGCGCCCGACGTTCGGCGCGGTCAATCTCGAGGACATCTCGGCACCGCGCTGCTTCGAGATCGAGCGACGCGTCATCGAGGCGCTGGACTGCCCCGTCATGCACGACGACCAGCACGGCACCGCGATCGTGGTTCTCGCCGCGCTGCTGGGCGCCACCAAGGTCCTCGACCGTGACATCCACAGCCTCAAGGTCGTCGTCTCCGGTGCCGGCGCAGCCGGTGTCGCGTGCACCAACATTCTGCTGAACAGCGGTGTCACCGACATCGTCGTGCTGGACAGCAAGGGCATCGTGCACAACGGTCGTAGCGACCTCAATTCGTTCAAGGCCGAGCTGGCGGGCCGCACCAATCCGCGGGGCCTCACCGGTGGTGTCGCCGAGGCACTCGACGGTGCCGACGTCTTCCTGGGTGTCTCGGCCGGCCTGGTGCCCGAGGAACTCATCGCGACCATGGCGCCCAACTCGATCGTGTTCGCGCTGTCGAACCCCGACCCCGAGATCCACCCCGATGCCGCCAGGAAGTACGCCGCCGTGGTGGCCACCGGGCGCAGCGACTTCCCGAACCAGATCAACAACGTGCTCGCGTTCCCCGGTGTGTTCCGCGGCGCGCTGGACGCGGGTGCGCGGCGTATCACCGAGGCGATGAAAGTCGCTGCGGCACATGCCATTTTCGGGGTCGTCGGTGATGATCTCGCGGTCGACCACATCGTGCCAGGCGCTCTCGACCCGCGGGTCGGACCCGCGGTGGCGCAAGCGGTCGCGGAAGCCTCGAAGGTCTGAGTCGTCCGATGCGCCGGCTGGCGGTGGCGCTCGTCGCGCTGCTGCTGGCAGGGTGCGGTGGTGAGGCGTCCGCGCCCTCTGTTGCCGTTGGCACGGCAGAGGATTCCGAGTCCGCGCTGCTCGGTCAGCTGTATGCGGCAGCACTGCGGTACTACGGCAGCCCCGCGCACGTCGAGACCAGCCCCGATCCGGTGGCCGATCTCGACACCGGCGATGTCCTGGTGGTTCCCGGCCTGACCGGACGCCTGCTGGCGCGTTTCGACCCGGGCTCGACGGCTCGGGCTCCCGAACAGGTCTACCGGTCGATGATCTCCTCGCTACCCGAGGGTGTCGGCGCGGGGGACTACGCGCAGTCCGCGGGGGATGAACCCGCCGTGGCGATCACCGAGGCGACCGAGCGTGCCTGGGGCGGACGCGATGTCACCGCATTGGTGCGCAACTGCGATGGGCTGACGGTCGGTTCGGTCAAGGGTGCGGTCACGCCCCGCTCCGTGGGGTCGTGCACGCTGGCGGCGCCGCGTCAGTTCGGCGACTCGGCCGCGCTCTTCGCGTCGCTTCGCGCGGGTGGGATCGACGTCGCCTGGACGTCGACCGCCGCACCTGACGTCCCCGACGAGGTGGTGGTGCTTGCCGACCGCACCGCGTTGATCCGGGCGGAGAACGTCGTCCCGCTCTATCGGCGCAACGAGCTGACCGAACGGCAGGTGCTGGCGCTCAACCAGATCGCGGGCGAACTGGACACCGGCTCGCTGGCCGACATGCTGCGCAAGGTCGATGAGGGCGCCGAACCTGGTGCGGTGGCCGCGGAGTGGCTGGCCTCGCACCCGCTCGGTCACTAGCCCATCTGGTCAGTGAACCGGTGGCATCAGCTTCGAGGTGACCATCGAGAACAGCTTCTGGTAGCCCGATCCGGTGAGCCGCACGATGACGTCGAGCGCCTTCGCGTCGGGGCCGACGAGTACGCGGGCATTCTTCTTGCGCACCGCCTCGAGGATGATCTTGGCCGCCTTCTCGGGCGTGGTGATCGTCAGCTTCTTGTCGAAGAAGTCGGTCAGTGTCTTGGTGTCGACGCCGTCGACGGCCGTCGCGTTGCGCATGATCGCGGTCTTGATGCCGCCGGGATGAACCGTCGTCACCGCGACCGGATGGCCGTTGGCGAACATCTCCTGGCGCAGCGCCTCGGTGAAGCCGCGGACGGCGAACTTGGCCGAGTTGTAGGCCGCCTGGCCGGGCACCGAGAACAGACCGAAGATGCTCGACACGTTGACGACGTGCCCGTCGCCCGAGGCGATGAGGTGAGGCAGGAACGCCTTGGTGCCGTTGACGACGCCCCAGAAGTCGACGTCCATCACCCGCTCGATGTCCTTGAACGGCGTGACCTCGACGTCGCCGACGAATGCGATGCCCGCGTTGTTGTAGATCTGGTTGACCTTGCCGAAGTGGGCCGCGACCTCGTCGGCGTACAGCAGGAACGCCTCACGCTCGGTGACGTTGAGCCGGTCTGACTTCACGGGTGCCCCGATGGCCTTGAGGGCCTCCTCGGTGGCGGCCAGGCCCTCGGTGTTGACGTCGCTGATCGCGACCTTGGCGCCCGAACGCCCCAACTCGATGGCCAGTGCCTGCCCGATACCCGAGCCAGCCCCCGTGACCACCGCTACCTTGCCCGCGAAACCCTGCATACCCACACTCCTCGTCGACTTGTGTCGAGCTTAGACAGTACCGGCGGTACCGGTGGCACGGGGCTTGCCGGGTAACGAATCCGGGCCGGGGCCCGATTCCCACATCATGACGTTCATCCGTACCGCGACCATCGCCTCCATGGCGGTCTCGGCCGGCCTCATGGCCGCAGCGACATCTCTGGCAGCACCTGCAGCGGCCGATCCCGGTGCCGACGCCTTCGTGGCGGCACTGACATCGGCCGGCCTGGCCGGGGTCGATCCGGCGACCGCGGTCTCTGTCGGGCAGTCGGTGTGCCCCATGCTCGCCGAGCCCGGTCAGCAGGTCGCCAACGTCGCCGCCGACGTCTCCGATGCCATCGGCAGGCCACTGGGCCCGGCCACCATGTTCACCGGTATCGCGATCTCGATCTTCTGCCCGGCTGCGGTGACGTCGTTGGCCAACGGCCAGTCGCCGCTGGGGCCGATCCCGCTGGGACTGCTCGGCATCTAGCCTTCAACGCGCTCCAATGTGAAGAAATGCGCGAGATTTCCATGAAATCTCGCGCATTTCTTCACGTCCGCGGTAGGGACAGGGTCAGCTGAACGCCTCGTCGATGATCTCCTGCTGCTCGACGGCGTGCACCTTCGAGCTGCCTGAGGACGGCGCCGACATGGCACGCCGCGAGATCCGCTTGATGCCGGTCAGGTGATTGGGCAGCTGCTCGGGCATCGCCAGACCGAACGTCGGCCACGCACCCTGGTTGGCCGGCTCCTCCTGCACCCAGAAGTACTGCTCGACGTTCGGGTACTGGTCGAGTGTCGCGGCGAGCCGGCGCTTGGGCAGCGGGTAGAGCTGCTCGACGCGGACGATCGCGACGTCCTCGCGGTTGTCCTTGACCTTGCGGGCCGCCAACTCGTAGTAGATCTTGCCGCTGGTCAGCAGGACCCGCTTGACCTTCGACCGGTCGCCGTCGCCGTCGGTGTAGGTCGGCTCCTCCATGATCGAGCGGAACTTCTGCTCGGTGAAGTCGCGGATATCGCTGACGGCTGCCTTGTTGCGCAGCATCGACTTCGGCGTGAAGACGATCAGCGGCCGCTGGATGCCATCCATCCCGTGTCGCCGCAACAGGTGGAAGTAGTTGGCCGGTGTCGACGGCATCGCCACCGTCATCGACCCCTCGGCGCACAGTTGCAGGAATCGCTCGATTCGGCCCGACGTGTGGTCCGGACCCTGCCCCTCATGACCGTGCGGCAGCAGCAACACCACGTCGGCCAGCTGGCCCCACTTGGCCTCGCCGGAGCTGATGAACTCGTCGATGATCGACTGCGCGCCGTTGACGAAGTCGCCGAACTGCGCCTCCCACAACACCATCGCGTCCGGGTTGCCGACCGAGTAGCCGTACTCGAAACCGACCGCGGCGTACTCCGACAGCGCGGAGTCATACACCATGAACCGGCCACCCGACGGCGTGCCATCGGCGTTGGTGGCCAGCAGTTGAATCGGCGTGAACTCGGCTCCGGTCTTGCGGTCGATGATCACCGAGTGCCGCTGGGTGAAGGTGCCGCGCCGGGTGTCCTGACCCGAGAACCGCACCAGCTTGCCGTCTGCCACCAGCGAGCCCAGCGCGAGGATCTCGCCGAAGGCCCAGTCGACCTTGCCCTCGTAGGCCATCTCGCGACGCTTCTCCAGCACCGGCATGACACGCGGGTGCACGGTGAAGTCCTCGGGGAACGCCAGGTGGGCGTCGCCGATCCGGGCAAGCAGTGACTTGTCCACGGCGGTGCTGAGTTTCGCGGGCAGCACCTGATCGGACTCGACCGACTCGCTGGGCTCGATGTCGTGCTTCTCGAGTTCGCGGACCTCGTTGAAGACTCGCTCCAGTTGGCCCTGGTAGTCGCGCAGCGCGTCCTCGGCCTCCTTCATCGAGATGTCGCCGCGGCCGATGAGCGCTTCGGTGTAGGTCTTGCGGACGCCACGCTTGGTGTCGATGACGTCATACATTCCGGGCTGCGTCATTGACGGGTCGTCGCCCTCGTTGTGTCCGCGGCGGCGGTAGCACAGCATGTCGATGACGACGTCCTTCTTGAACTCCTGACGGAAGTCCATTGCCAGCCTGGCCACCCACGCAGCGGCCTCCGGATCGTCACCGTTGACGTGGAATATCGGCGCCCCAACCATTTTCGCGACGTCGGTGCAGTACTCGCTGGACCGCGAGTCGAGCGGCGAGGTGGTGAAACCGATCTGGTTGTTCACCACGATGTGGATGGTGCCGCCGGTGCGGTAACCACGCAGCAGCGCCAGGTTGAGGGTCTCGGCGACCACGCCCTGACCTGCGAATGCGGCGTCACCGTGCAGCATCATCGACACGACGGGGAAACGGCCGGCTCTCTCGGCGTCCTCGACCAGATCCTGTTTGGCCCGCACGAGGCCCTCGAGGACTGGGTCGACCGCCTCGAGGTGGCTCGGGTTGGCCACCAGTGACACCTCGATGTCGTTGTCGCCGAACATCTGCAGATAGGTGCCGGTGGCGCCGAGGTGGTACTTCACGTCGCCGGAACCGTGGGCTTGGCTCGGGTTGAGGTTGCCCTCGAACTCCCCGAAGATCTGCGAGTACGGCTTGCCGACGATATTGGCCAGCACATTGAGCCTGCCGCGGTGCGGCATGCCGATGACTACCTCGTCCAGGCCGTGCTCGGCGGCCTGATCGAGCACCGTGTCCATCATCGGGATGACCGTTTCCGCGCCCTCGAGCGAGAAGCGCTTCTGGCCAACGTATTTCGTCTGCAGGAACGTCTCAAAGGCCTCGGCGGCGTTGAGCTTGCTCAGGATGTACTTCTGCTCGGCGACCGTCGGCTTGTCGTGCTTGCCCTCGACGCGTTCCTGAATCCACTTCTGCTGCTCGGGTTCCAGGATGTGGGTGTACTCGACGCCGACGTGGCGGCAGTAGGCGTCGCGCAGCACCGACAGGACGTCGCGCAACTTCTTGTACTCGGCGCCGGCGAACCCGTCGACCTTGAACACGCGGTCGAGGTCCCACAGCGTCAGACCGTGGGTCAGCACGTTGAGATCGGGGTGGCTGCGGAACCGGGACTTGTCCAGACGAAGGGGGTCGATATCGGCCATCAGATGACCGCGGTTGCGGTAGGCCGCGATCAGCTCGATGATCCGCGCGTTCTTGTCGGAGATCGGGTCGGGGTTGTCGGTCCGCCAGCGCACCGGCTCGTACGGGATGCCGAGTTCACGGAAGATCTCGTCGAAGAACTCATCGTCGAGCAGCAGCTGATGGACCGTGCGCAGGAAGTCGCCGGACTCGGCGCCCTGGATGATGCGGTGGTCGTAGGTCGAGGTCAGCGTGATCAGCTTGCCGACGCCGATCTCGTTGATGCGCTCCTCGCTGGCGCCCTGGAACTCGGCGGGGTACTCCATGGCGCCCACGCCGACGATCGCGCCCTGCCCGCGCATGAGCCGCGGCACCGAGTGCACGGTGCCGATGGTGCCCGGGTTGGTCAGGGAGATGCTGACGCCGGCGAAATCCTCGGCGGTGAGCTTGCCGTCCCTGGCGCGGCGCACGATGTCCTCGTAGGCGGCGATGAACTGGCCGAAACGCATCGTCTCGCAACGCTTGATGGCCGCCACGACGAGCGAGCGCTTGCCGTCCTTGCCGGGCAGGTCGATCGCGAGGCCCAGGTTGGTGTGAGCTGGCGTGACGACGTTCGGCTTCCCGTCGACCTCGGCGAAGTGCCGATTCATGTTCGGGAACTTCTTGACCGCCTGCACGATCGCGTAGCCCAGCAGGTGGGTGAAGCTGATCTTGCCGCCGCGCGTGCGCTTGAGGTGGTTGTTGATGACGGTGCGGTTGTCGATCATCAGCTTGGCCGGGATGGCGCGCACGCTGGTGGCCGTCGGCACATCCAGCGAGGCGTTCATGTTCTTGACCACGGCGGCCGCGGCGCCGCGCAGCACCGATGTCTCGTCCTCGGTGGGAGCCGGCCCGGCGGGGGCCTTGGCTGCTGCGGGTTCAGGCGCAGCGGGCCGTGGTGCCGTCGCCGGTTTGGTGGCGGTTTTGGCCTTCGGCTCAGTCGTGGTCTGGGCCTTCGGCTCTGCGGTGGTCGCTGGCGTCTTCGCGCCCGGCGACGGTGCGGCGGGGGGCGGTGCGGGCGCGGGGGACGGCGGTGCCTGAGGCTCGCG
The DNA here is from genome assembly GCF_022557175.1 of Mycolicibacterium sp. YH-1. The sequence goes on from NZ_CP092915.1 coordinate 1,815,419, forward strand.
CGCGCCGTTGGTGCTCACCGAAGCGGTCGTGCCTGTGGTCGGCTCGGGGGAGTAGTCAACGAGGAACTCGTGCCAACTCGGATCCACGGAGGAGGGGTCCTCGCGGAACTTGCGGTACATCTCTTCGACCAACCACTCGTTTTGTCCGAATGGTGAAGGTGAACTGCTCACTGCAGCCGTCGCCTCGATTCCTCTGCCCTGACGAGCTACGGAGCACTCGCCATCTATTAGTGTGTCGGCCCGCCCTTGCGCCGCCCTAAAGGCTATCCCCCGCGGTCGGTGCGGGCCACGACAACCGTCTTATGGTCATTTTGGCCGCAGATTTGACCGGTCGCCGGGACACGTTTTCTTTGCTACTGCTTGGGCGCGGGGAGTATGACCAGCGTCGAGGGCCACCTCAGCGGTGGTGAGCCGAAGGCGCTGCGGGCGTTGCCGACGATCTTTTTGCCCATCAGTCGATTGCCGACGCCACCGACGACCGCGCCAACCCCGACCGGCAGCATCTTGCCGAACGCGATGGCGCCGCGCTTGAACGCGTAGCGCTTGACGAAGTACTTCATCAGGCGGGAGTTGAGCTGAGACACGGCGGGCAGCGGCAGCGACGCGGCGCCCTCGGCCAGCCAGGTGCCGCTGGTGCGCCCCGGACCGATCAGGTCGGCCACGGCGTTCTTGCCGTCCTCGCCGACAAGCACGGCAAGGACCAGTGCGCGCCGACGCTCCCGATGATCGGCCGGGATGCCGTACACCTCGGCGACCGCGAGCACGAACACCGCGGTGGCCTCCAGGAAGACCACGGTCTCACCGGCGACGGCGGACATGGCGACCAGTGTCCCGATGCCGGGGAAGGCTGCGGCCGATCCGACGGCGGCGCCGCTGGCCATCACCGCGGCGAGGTAGTGCTTCTCGAGCTTCTTGACGATGTCGGCGGGTGTCGCGTCCGGACTGTGGTCGCGCAACCGGTCGACGTAGGCCTTCACTGCGGGCGCCTGCACCCGTGACCCGCGTTCGATGATCTGGGACAGCGCCTTGAGCATCATGCTCGGGTCTTCGTCGGCGCCGACGGGCTGCAAATCCTTGGCACGAGAGCGAGCACTCATAGTTGTCGGCCTCCACATGTGTGAACCGCAGGAACGTTCAGGCTATCGCTTGTCCAACGTACGGCGGTCTGTGCGCGTTGCCCGGGAGTGATCGCGGTCACTGTTGGCCGGGCGGCGCCGATTCGGGAAGAAAATATTGATATGCATTGCTAACCAAGTTCATGGCAGCATCGCAGCACGTGGACCTCAGGAGCGCGGAAACGACAGCCGACAGCGTGGTGGTCGCCAGCCCGGCGCCTCCCAACAGAATCAAGATGATCGTGGTCCTGGGCTTGCTGGTTGCGCTCGGGCCGCTGACCATCGACATGTATCTGCCAGCGCTGCCGCGCATCGC